>JBAVIP010000001.1:0-1583 GCA_049687015.1 Methylotenera sp.
GATGTCTTGCGTTGTATTGACCAAGCCATTCCTTTCCCCATCATTTACCAACTCACTTTTGAAGACCGCATCAAATCTAAAGCCGCTTACAAACGTCCCAGTGACGCCGACGCCAGTAAATGGGTAGTTGATAGTTACTTCGAGACTGACTGGCACAAGAGCGACACAGAACGCTCCGAACTGCCCGTTGCACTGGACTTAGCCGGACTTTATGAGCAAATGCTAAGACGACTCCTGCCGCTGCTGCCGCGAGCAGGGGAAACCCTCAAAGCGCAAGTGGAACGGTTAGGGCAGATTCGGAGTAAACAAAACGAATGCCGAAAAATGGAAGCCCGCTTGCAAAAAGAACAACAATTTAACCGCAAGGTGGAATTGAATGCGCAGCTTAGAGTATTGCAAGCAGCGCTGGAAAAATTAAAAAGTGTAGAGTGAAATTAGGAGCTATAAAAATAACAAATTTGTTATAATAGCATTATGAACTATACAATAAGCTACTACAACGAACGGATCAGGCAACAGGTCATGTCATTACCGCCCGGCATATTGGCTGATTTGATTAAACATCTTTAAAACTTGCCCGAAAACGACTTAAAGAGGTTAAAAATGGCTAACGACACTTATCAACCTGCTCCCCATGATGTGGCATTCCGCAAGCAGCTATTGGCAAATCCTGATGTGCAAGCGGCTTTTGATGTTGGCGCCATTGAATACGCCATACTCGACGAAATGCTCAGCGCACGCAAAGAGGCGGGACTCACTCAGGCGCAAGTTGCCGAACGCATGGGAACCCAAGCTCCAGCGGTGGCGAGGCTGGAAAACTCACTAGCCTCCGGCAAGCATTCGCCGTCTATTGAGACTTTGCAGAAATATGCCAAGGCATTAGGAAAACGCCTGGAAGTGCATTTGGTCTAAATTAACATAGCTAAAGAGGACGTTAAACAATGAATAAAAACCCGCTTAACCTATCGGCACTTAAAAAGATTATTCAAACAACCCAAGCTATAGAAGGTTATAAGCCCGCCACAGCGGAAGTCATTCAAAAGGTCCAGCAATTACGGCAACAATATGGCGTCCAAGTATCTCCTAGAAAGTAGTTCAATTTACATTAATGATACCGATATACCGCATAATATACTCGGCATAACCAATGCGGAAGAATTGCACGAGTTTTACAAATCCCATCTTATCGAGCTGACGCGAAAAATCTTAAATACACCATAGACAAGGAAAAAACATGATTACCAAAGAACAACTCAAAGACGAAATTAATACGGTGGAAGATCCTCAAACATTGGAATTGGTTTATCAACTGCTGTTAAAAATAAAACAAGGTAACATCCCGCAAAAACTGACACTGACAAACTGGTTGCTTGAAAATATGCAGGGCTTAGGCAATTTAAACTTACCCGATAGAAAAGAAACCGATAGAGAAATACCTTTCCAACCATGAAAGCGTATTTATTGGATACCAATGTTATTTCAGAAATAATGACAACCGAGCCAAACCAACGCGTCATTGATTTTTTAGCCCATTTAAGAGAGAGTTATTTATCTGTCATTACGCTACATGAGTTGTACTATGG
>JBAVIP010000002.1:0-58297 GCA_049687015.1 Methylotenera sp.
CATGTCTTCAAATTGTAGATACTCGTCATCAGTTAAAACACTCTTTAACTCTCGTAGTGCAATATCCTCACCACCCTCAATTTTAAGAAGTAGTTTCTGCAACTTAAGTTTTCTTTTTTCAATCTTCATTTTGATAAACCTGACGTCAAAAAATCATACACTTTTAAATTATGCACGAATTTTATACGTCTGATTTTAAATCAGTAATGGTAAGAGGTAATTAACCAAATTTAATTGAAAAATATTTACAATTATTTTTGTAAATTGTCTGTTTTTCCATATTTTTTTAATAAATATATGGATGAATTCATTTAATTACACTAGCAAACCATACCTCAATACAAATCGAATAACGTCAGAAGTCGCTACTTGGTTATCAGATAGTTATGGTGGTTATTACGTAACAGTTAATTCATTAAGGGTTAAAGACACAATCTATTTTGAGCAACAGATAATCAACCTAGTACATAAACTCAATGACTTTTGTTTGGGTCGCAGTTATCAACGTAGGGAAAAACAACTCAATATTGTTGCTTGTTTAGAGTACGGTAAGGTCAATGGTAATTTGCATGCACATTTACTCATCACTTACAAAGATGCTGATATAAAGCGGAGTTACCAAGAAGTGAATGCATACATTGGGAAGCAATGGCACAAAACTATTGGTCAAAAACGCATTTTCAGTGACATGGTAAATGTTCTTGAAATTGGAGATATTTCTTCGCGTGTGAGTTACTCAGTGAAAGATACTCATTTCTTAATGCGTAAGGATTTTTTTAACGTACTTTTTCTATAGGTTTTACTTAATACATTTTGAATGTCTGAGGGTTCTCGACTATATATCAAAATGTTTAAGCAGTTTTTATGGTGAAACTCCATAGGTTTAGTTATGCCTAAAATATGTATAAAAAAATAACAGAACAACTAATGAGTCTAAATAACATGATACAAATTAATATTAAAACTAAAAGTGACCTGATCAATGCAATTAAAACAATCACTATTAAAAAAATCTATGTCAAAGAAATAACCAACAAACTAGACCTTGCAGATTTTATAAATGAAATTAAAGCAACAATGAATACCACTGGCACTTTAACTCTAGTGGCAATTAAGGAATAAAAAGATATGGTAAAAAAAGTAAAACAGTTACACCACTCTGCAACAATCAGATTACCCACTGAACTGCATGATTGGATTCTAGAAATATCTAAAGAAATTAAGGCAACACCGTCTTATATTTACCGACAGGCAATTTGGCATTACAAGGATCATTTTAGTTCTGCTAAATAACACAAAACCATAGACCAAAAATCTATGGTTTTTTTACGTCAGTAGCAGTCGCCACACAGTTTATTATGATCATTGTATAGGTTTATCAATAACAGATATTACAGTGTCTGTAGCATCGGTTACTACAGTGTCAGTAACAGGTTTAACTTTTGCAATTGCTTTTGAATATATTTCTTGCATATTGGCATTTCCAAAAGATATATTTGCACCAAATAAAATATTTCTAACAGCACCAGTTTGGTAGTGAATCCTAATTTCACGGTTATATCTTCTATAAAATTGCTTGAAATCTTCGGTACTGACAAGTTCATCTAAACTTCTTGTTGCTCTTATTGGATAAGTAAGGCGATAAGATTTAACAATCGGACTATCTTCGTCTAAATCCCATGGCATAAAAGGTTCATTAGCATCTATCATCTCAAACCTATTAATGGCACGTGATAAGAAATTATTTACAGAAGACCTAAACTCATAATCATCTTGTCGCGTCTTTAGTTCTTCAATCATTTCTTTTAATGCCATTGTGCTGAAAACAGTTTCATTTTCAACTTTATCCATGATTTGTTTTGATATATCGTCAATTTCCTTCTCGATATTCTTTATCTCAGAACTCAGATTGTTGATTTTAGTTTGTAGACGTTGCTTTACGTCAGGCAATAGGTCAGAGTCTACAAGGGAGTCGATTCCACGTTCAATATCTTGTTCTTTACCTCTTAATTTCTCAATCAACGCCAATTTTTCGTCTTCTAATGACATAGTTTTATCATCATTCTTAACATCTAATAGATCTGTGAAATTAACCTCTTTAAGATGACGGAAAATGATTTCCTCTAAATCAGCCAAAGTCCACTCAGACATCTGGCAACCAGCATGAACTATTTGGTTACTGCATAATAATTTTTTTGAACTGCGATCTGTGCCACCACGATTCCTTAGCAACATTTTAGAACCGCATGAATTGCAATAACTCAATCCAGCAAATAGATTTGTGAAATTAGTACCTTTACAACCTGCACCATTCAATGTTCTTCTGGCAACAGCTACCTGTGCCAACATAAATGTTTTCTCATCTAATATAGCAGGGAAGTAATTGGCGATAGGGTTGTCTGTTTTAACACGTTTACCCTCAACTAGTACGCGTGGTTGAAATTCACCAATCACCGATCTGTTCTTGAGAATTTTTGTGATGTAAGACTTGTGCCAGAATTTACCTCTACCAAATATCGGCACTTTGTTTTCATTCAGATTTCGTGCAATTCTATATATGCCGAATGTGTTAATGCACATATTAAAGATTGATTTAACAACCTTTACACGTTCTTCGATTAGTTCGAATTTCTGTGTTTCTTCGTTGTATCGCATCCATGCAGGGCAAAGTTTGGTAAGAACTTTTGAACTGCTTTTTGCTCTTTTATTTACCCATGCGGCAGTAAGGCGTTTTGATTTTATTTCCGACTCTTCATTTGCTCGGAACATAATTCCAAGACTAATAAACAATGCACCAGGATTTTGGTCTATTATTGCTTTAGTATATTTTTGATTGTCACTTAATGTGATAATTTCAATACCAAGTTCAAGAATTCTCATAAACTGGGTTAATGCACTTGATAAACGATCTCTTGAAAGTCTGTCTAAACTTTCAATGAGTAAAACACTATTAGGTTTAATTTTTCCTGCTTCTAAATCATAAAGAAAGCGACTAAGTGTGCCAGTTCGTGAGTTTTCGCCTCTAAAACCTGAACCTATATCTGTTAACGGTGTGTTATCAATGTTTAAATCATTATTTTTTGCATATGTTGCTGATGCTAGTAATTGGCGACGGAGGCTATCACCGTTCAACTGCTTCTCAGTGGACATTCGGATATATGAATAGGCAGTTCGCATGATTGCCTTAATATTACACCTCTACATAATGGTACACAATGTTATTATGAGCGCCCGCCCGGCACGGGCAAAAGTATGCTCGCCAGCCGCTTTGCAGGCATTTTGCCTAGCATGACAGAAAGCGAAGCCTTAGAAAGTGCTGCCATTCAATCGCTTAACGGTAATTACAAGCTAGAAAACTGGAAACGCAGACCCTACCGCGCGCCACATCATACTGCTTCTGGCGTGGCTTTGGTGGGCGGTGGTGGCATTCCACGCCCTGGCGAAATTTCACTCGCGCACAATGGCGTTTTATTTTTAGACGAGCTGCCCGAGTTTGATAGAAAAGTATTAGAGGTGCTGCGCGAGCCACTGGAAAGTGGCCACATCACTATTTCGCGTGCGGCGCGGCAAGCCGATTTCCCCGCTTCGTTTCAATTGCTCGCTGCCATGAATCCGTGCCCGTGTGGCTATTTGGGACATTTCAACAACAAATGCCGTTGCACGCCCGATAATGTTGCGCGGTATCGCGCCAAAATTTCAGGGCCATTGTTAGACCGTATTGATTTGCACATTGAAGTGCCAGCCCTAAAAGAAGATGAATTGACCTCAGCAACTGTGGCAGAAAATAGCGATGCAATTCGCGCGCGCGTAGAAAAAGCCAGACAAATACAGATTCAACGCCAAGGTAAAGCTAATTTTGCGCTTGGCAGTTTGGAAATTGATAAATTTTGTCAGCCGGATGATGCAGGGTTGACCTTACTTAAAACTGCCATTTCACGCCTAAACTTATCCGCGCGTGCTTATCATCGCATTTTAAAAGTTGCACGTACCATTGCTGATTTAGCGGGTGAAGCAGCAATAAAGCCTGCTCATATTGCCGAGGCAGTGCAATATAGGCGCGGCGACACACAGCAGTAATGCACCTTCGTGATAAAATTAGTGAAATTTTAAAGACAAATTTTTCATGACCCTGCTGCCAATTTCTACCACTGAAACCAAACTTCGTGAGTTGCTTGCAAAACGCATTCTCATTCTGGATGGCGCGATGGGTACCATGATTCAGCGTTATAAGCTGACCGAGGCTGATTATCGTGGTGAGCGGTTCAAGGATTTTGCCTCGCCAGCGGGTGAGCGTGAACTGTTTGTTAAAGGCAATAACGAGCTGTTAAGCCTGACCCAGCCGCAAATCATTCAAGAAATTCACGAGCAATATTTGGCCGCAGGCGCAGATATTATCGAAACCAATACCTTTGGCGCGACATCTGTGGCGCAAGATGACTATCACATGGCGCATCTGGTGTATGAGATGAATGTGCAGGCTGCCAAGCTGGCTAAAGCTGCGTGCGATAAATATAGCACGCCTGATAAACTGCGTTTTGTAGCGGGCGCGTTAGGCCCCACACCTAAAACCGCAAGTATTTCGCCCGATGTCAATGACCCCGCCGCGCGCAATGTGAGCTTCGATCAGTTAGTGAACTCTTACTTAGAGCAAACGCGAGGGTTGGTCGAAGGTGGTATAGATATTTTGATGGTCGAAACTATTTTTGATACGCTCAATTGTAAGGCCGCGTTGTTTGCCATTGATACATTTTTTGAAGAAGTGGGATTTACCTTGCCCATTATGATCTCAGGCACGGTGACAGATGCTTCAGGACGTATTTTGTCGGGGCAAACGGTGACAGCATTCTGGCATTCAGTACGTCATGCTAAGCCGCTCACCATCGGTTTGAACTGTGCTTTAGGCGCAACGCTCATGCGCCCTTACGCCGAAGAGCTTTCTAATATCGCTGATACTTTTGTCTGTATTTATCCCAATGCAGGCCTGCCAAACCCAATGAGCGACACGGGTTTTGACGAAACACCCGATGTCACTTCAAGCTTGGTAAAAGAGTTTGCCGAAAGTGGCTTCATCAACATTGCGGGTGGTTGCTGCGGTACTACGCCTGCGCATATCAACGCGATTTATGAAGAAATCAAAAATATCCTGCCAAGAAACCCCCCACAAGTGCCGCCATATACGCGCCTTTCAGGTTTAGAGCCATTTATCATTGATGAGAATTCTTTGTTTGTAAACGTAGGCGAGCGTACCAATGTTACGGGCAGCAAAGTTTTTGCGCGCATGATTATCAACGAGCAATATGACGAAGCCTTAAGTGTAGCGCGGCATCAGGTGGAGAATGGCGCGCAAGTCATCGACATTAATATGGACGAAGGCATGCTGGATGCCGTTAAGGCCATGACGCACTTTTTGAATTTAATCGCCAGTGAGCCCGATATTGCGCGCGTGCCGATTATGATCGACTCCAGCAAATGGAGCGTTATCGAAGCTGGCCTCAAGTGCGTGCAAGGCAAGTCGATTGTTAATTCTATTTCAATGAAAGAAGGCGAGGCAGAATTTTTACGCCAGGCCAAGCTGTGCCGCCGTTATGGCGCAGCGGTGATCGTGATGGCGTTTGACGGAAAAGGCCAGGCGGATACCTATGAACGCAAAATTGAAATCTGCAAACGTGCGTATGATTTATTGGTCGCGCAAGGCTTTCCGCCGGAAGACATTATTTTCGACCCTAATATTTTCGCCATCGCCACGGGTATTGAAGAACACAACAACTATGCGGTGGATTTTATCGAAGCCACACGCTGGATTAAGCAAAACTTGCCGCATGCCAAAATATCAGGCGGTGTTTCCAATGTAAGTTTCAGCTTCCGCGGCAATGAACCTGCGCGCGAGGCAATCCACACGGTATTTCTCTATTATGCTATCAAAGCAGGCATGACCATGGGCATTGTGAATGCGGGCATGATGGGTATATACGATGACCTAACGCCAGAGCTACGCGAGCGCGTGGAAGATGTAGTATTAAACCGTCGACCAGATGCTACTGAGCGCATGATTGAAATCGCTGGTACTTTGGTTGCGGGTGGTAAAAGAGAAGCTGCAACGCTGGAATGGCGCGGTACGCCCGAAAATCCTGTGAGCGTGAATAAACGGCTAGAACACGCCATGGTGCATGGCATTACCGACTTTATTGTGGAAGATACCGAAGAGGCGCGCGCGGCGTTTGAACAAAGCGGCGGCAGGCCGATTCACGTGATTGAAGGCCCGCTCATGGATGGTATGAACGTGGTCGGTGATTTGTTTGGACAAGGCAAAATGTTTTTACCGCAAGTGGTGAAATCCGCCCGCGTTATGAAGCAAGCAGTGGCGCATTTAATTCCGTTTATTGAGGCAGAAAAAGCCCTTGAGGAAGAACGCACAGGCCTCAAAGCTAAGCCCAAAGGCAAGGTGGTGATTGCCACCGTCAAGGGCGATGTGCATGACATCGGTAAAAACATTGTGTCAGTCGTGTTGCAATGCAATAACTTTGAAGTGGTGAATATGGGTGTGATGGTACCAGCCGCCGAGATTTTAGCCATGGCCAAAGCTGAGAATGCCGATATTATCGGCCTTTCGGGCCTTATTACGCCTTCACTTGAGGAAATGACGCATATCGCCAAAGAAATGCAACGTGACCCATATTTTCATGGTCTGAAAATGCCGCTGCTGATTGGCGGCGCTACGACTTCGCGTGCGCATACCGCAGTCAAAATAGCTCCGCATTATGAAGGACCAGTGGTTTACGTTCCGGATGCTTCGCGCTCGGTTTCGGTGATGCAAAATCTGCTCACGCCCGAGACGCGAGGCGCATATTTGGCCGAGATTCAAGCCGATTACCAGAAAGCCAGAGCGCAACATGCCAATAAAAAAGGTGTGCCTTTGTTGACGATTGCTGATGCACGCAAAAACAAAGCCAGGCTTTCATTTGCAGGTGAGTTTACGCCCGTAAAACCAAAATTCATTGGTCGGCGCGTGTTTAAAAATATCGATTTAAGCTTAATTGCCAAATATATCGATTGGTCACCATTCTTTCAAACTTGGGATTTAGCCGGTAGTTACCCAGCAATTTTGAGCGACAAAGTCGTGGGCGAAGCCGCGACTAAAGTATTCGCAGAAGCGCAAAATATGTTGAAGAAAATCATTGATGGGCGTTGGCTCACCGCCAATGGCGTCATTGCGCTCATGCCAGCTAATACAGTGAATGATGACGACATTGAGATATACACCGACGAAAGCCGTAGCCATGTCGCGTTTACTTATTACGGCATGCGCCAGCAAAGCGTGAAACCCGTGATTGACGGCGTAGCACGGCCAAATCAGTGTTTGGCAGATTTTATTGCGCCAAAAGGTTGCGCCGATTATATTGGCCTATTTGCTGTAACGGCAGGCTTGGGCATCGAAAAAATAGAGAAACGTTTTATTGATGCGCACGATGATTACAGTGGCATTATGTTCAAATCACTTGCAGATAGGCTTGCTGAAGCCTTTGCTGAATACATGCACGAACGTATTCGCACCGATTTGTGGGGCTACGCGGCGGATGAAAAATTAGACGTAGATGCGCTGATTAAAGAACAATATCAAGGTATCCGCCCTGCGCCTGGTTACCCTGCTTGCCCAGATCATACCGTGAAATCTGACATGTTTAACTTATTGCAATGCAATGAAATTGGTATGACATTGACAGAATCATTCGCTATGCAGCCCGCGGCAGCGGTTTCAGGTTTTTACCTTGCCCACAAAGATGCCAAATACTTCAGTGTGGATAAAATTGGCAACGATCAACTGGAAGATATGGCAAAACGTAGAAACTTGCCGAAAGATTATTTAGAGTGCTGGCTTGCGCCGAATTTGAGTTAATTTAATTATGCACATTCACATCTTAGGTATTTGCGGCACTTTTATGGGCGGTATTGCCGTGCTGGCAAAGCAGGCGGGGCATCGCGTCACGGGGTGTGACGCGAATGTTTATCCCCCCATGAGTACGCAGTTGCAAGCGCAAGGTATTGAACTCATTGAAGGCTTTTCACCTGAACAAACCAAGCTCAACCCCGATATTTATGTGATTGGTAACGTGGTCACACGTGGCAATCCATTGATGGAAGAAATTCTAAATCAGGGCCTCCCATATATTTCTGGTCCGCAATGGCTGGCGGAGAATGTGCTGCAAGGCAAGTGGGTGTTGGCTGTGGCCGGTACGCATGGCAAAACTACGACCAGTTCAATGTTGGCGTGGATATTGGAGTTTGCAGGTTTGGCGCCAGGATTTTTGATTGGTGGTGTACCTGAAAATTTTGCGGTTTCAGCTAGATTACCGCAAGCGCCAAAACAAGATACAAAAAGCATTTCACCATTTTTTGTGATTGAGGCAGATGAGTACGATACGGCATTTTTTGATAAGCGCTCAAAATTCGTACATTACCACCCGCGTACCGTGATTTTGAATAACCTAGAATTTGATCATGCCGATATTTTTGAAGATTTGGCTGCGATTGAAAAACAGTTTCACCATTTAGTGCGCACTGTGCCGCAAAATGGCTTGGTTGTGAGCAATGGTAAACAAGAGAGTTTAAAAAGAGTCATCGATAAAGGCTGCTGGACGCCGGTAGAGCAGTTTGGAACAGACACTGATTGGCAAGCGGAGAACGCAAAAGGTGATGGCAGTTTTGATGTGCTATACAAAGGTAAGCTGCAGGGCCGCGTAGAATGGGATTTGCTGGGTGAACATAATCGCATGAATGCGCTTGCCAGCATTGCTGCTGCGCGCCATGGTGGCGTAGCTATAGAAACCAGTATTGCTGCGTTAACTGAATTTAAAAACGTAAAACGACGCATGGAAACTAAAGGTGTGGTGAATAACATCACCATATATGACGATTTCGCGCATCATCCCACCGCAATCGAAACTACCTTAGCTGGACTAAGAGCCAAGGTGGATAAGGCGCGCATATTGGCGGTGCTAGAGCCGCGCTCAAATACGATGAAACTCGGCGTGATGAAAAGCGCGCTACCCGCCAGCCTGAAAGATGCGGATTTAGTATTTTGCTATGGTGCGAATTTGGGCTGGGATGCCGCCGAAGCATTAAAACCTATTGCAAATAAAGCCAAAACGTTTGATGATTTGGGTATGTTAGTCAGTGAAATTTGCAAAGCAGCGAAACCAGGAGACCATATTTTGGTGATGAGTAATGGTGGGTTTGGCGGCGTACATCAGAAAATACTTGATATGCTAAGTTCATGATTCTTAAAGTAGGAAAAATCTAAGTTTGAGTACAGCCCTTAAACAAACAGAAGTGGTAGCTTTGGCGACGTTGGCTGGCAAAGTAAAAACTGTTAGCGCAATTAGTGTCGCGATATGGGTTTCTATTCTCATTCATGTGGTGATTTTAAGCATTAAGTTTCAGCCCGAACTTAAAAAATTTGCCGATCATTTACCTTCGTTAGACGTCGTTTTGGTAAATGCCAAAACCAAGCAAGCGCCCGATAAAGCAGAATTGCTGGCGCAAGCCAATCTGGATCGTGGCGGCAATACTGAGGCAAACCGCAAGATGAAAACAGCGCTGCCCTCGCCTACAGAAAAAACCACCGAAGTTAAATTAAAACCGAATTCTGAAGCGCGTAGCGCGGCTAAATCGGCCAAATTAAGAGCGCAAGAAGCGCGAGAACAAAAACGCGTGGACGAGCTGGAAAAACAGGCACAAGAGCTGCTCACACAAATTAATTCCAGCAAAAAAATTGAATCGAATCCTACACAAAATGCGGCTTCGGCCGAGCCAGAACAAGGCGAGCAAAAAGCTAAAGCAAAATCGCTGGATCGTGCAGATTTGATTGCTGCAAGCTTAGAAATGGATAGACTGCAGGCACAAATCGCAAAACAGCAGGATGAATATCAAAAACGCCCCAAGCGTAAGTATATTGGCGCGCGCACCAAAGAGTACCGCTTTGCCATGTATGTGGAATCTTGGCGGCAAAAGGTGGAACGCATTGGCAACATGAATTACCCGGAAGCGGCAAAAGCACAAAAACTATATGGACAATTACGTATGACCGTGTCGATTAAAGCTGATGGAAGTCTGGAAAGTGTGGTAATTGATCAAAAGTCAGATCACGAAGTTTTAAATGAAGCGGCCAAGCGCATTGTAGAATTGGCTGCACCTTATGCGGCTTTTCCAGAAGATATAAAGAAAGATACCGATATTTTAAGTATCACAAGGACATGGACATTTACACAGGAAGATGCCCTACATTCAGAATGATTAACTACTACCAATACCATGTATTTTTTTGCCTAAATCAACGTCCTGACGGCGAACCTTGTTGCCAAGATAAAGGCGCAGAGGCGGCATTTGACCGCATGAAAGAGCGTGTCAAAAAACTGGGTTTAAATGGCAAAGATAAGGTGCGCATTAACCGCGCTGGTTGTTTTGATCGATGTGGCGAAGGGCCGCTATTGGTGGTGTATCCACAAGCGGTCTGGTACACCTTTGTAGATAATGAAGATATTGACGAGATTATCGAAAGCCACTTAATCAATGGCAAAGTGGTTGAGCGTTTATTAGTTTAAGAAGTCGACAAGGCGCATTCAATATGCGACTTCACTTTTTCTGCGAGCATTTTTTTAGTTGCCGCGCTAAGCGCATGGATATTGCCTTCCCGCACTACCTCTCCCCAATGCGAATTGGGAAAATGCTTGTCATTTTCAAAGCGCGGAATTACATGCCAATGCACATGCGGCGTTTTGTTGCCTAGACTGGCTAAGTTGATTTTATCCGGCTTAGTGATTTCCCTGAGCGCTGCCTCCACTGCAAATACTGTTTTCATCATTCGAGCCTGATGAGGTGGCAGCAAATCGGTCATTTCCTTTACGTGAGCAATGAGTTCAACGCGGCAATAGGCTGGGTAGTCTGCATCGTTTAATAACACAACACGGCAAAAATTATCTTGCCACAAAATTTCGTGTGGTGTCGGCAGGCAGAGTGGGCAGGCAATATTTAAGCTAGCCAAATCAAGAAGCCGCCAGCATGCGGTCTAGTGTCAATTTCGCTAATTTCGCATCGTGTTCAGGTACTTTAATTTGATTGACCACATTGCCTTCGGCCAAGTTTTCAAGCGTCCAGGCCAAATGTTGCGGGTCAATGCGCGCCATGGTCGAGCATTCGCACACCACATGGCTCATAAACTGTACGTGCTTGCCTTGTGGTTTCATTTGTTCGGCCAAGCGATTTACCAAATTTAATTCAGTGCCAACCAGCCATTTGGTGTTGGCGGGGGCTTCCGAAACAGTTTTTAAAATATACTCGGTAGAGCCGACATAATCGGATTGTAAACATACTTCAAATGGACATTCTGGGTGAGAAATTACAAAACCATCGGGGTGCTCATTGCGGAACTTAATAATATTCTGCGGGCGGAACATTTGATGTACCGCGCAATGGCCTTTCCATAACAAAATTTTGGCGTTTTTGATTTGCTCTTCAGTCAGGCCGCCCAATGGCTGGTCGGGATCCCATACTGGCATTTGCTCCAAGGGAATACCCATTTTATGCCCAGACCATCTACCTAAATTTTGGTCGGGAAAAAATAACACTTTCTCGCGTTGCTTAAAGCCCCATTCAATGATTTTAGTGGCATTGGTGCTGGTACATACAATACCGCCATGTTCGCCACAAAATGCTTTTAAATCTGCCGCAGAGTTAATGTAGGTGACAGGCGTAATTTGATCGTCAAAATTCAGTACTTTACTGAGCTCACGATAGCTACGTTCTACTTTAGCTAAGTTGGCCATGTCTGCCATGGAGCAGCCGGCTGCAAGGTCTGGCAGAATAACGATTTGTTCCGGGCGGCTTAAAATATCTGCCACTTCAGCCATAAAATGCACGCCCAAAAACACAATGTACTTGGCATCTAAATTTTCGGTATAGCGTGATAGTTTTAGTGAATCGCCAGTATAGTCAGCATGCCGATATACGCTTTCATTCTGGTAATGGTGACCTAAAATGACCAAGCGTTTATCTAACTTAGCGCGCGCGGCCATGATGCGGCGCTGACAATTGGCATCATCGGTGGCCTGAAATTTCTCAAATTTAATAGTAGCTGTTTGCATAATTTTTACTTAACGCACGTACTTTAAAAGCGTTTATTTTATAACGTTAATTGATGTAACTCACCTAATCTTTTTAGTGCATCCACATTTGTCCATGAAAAAACACGCTTTGCCGCCTCGCGCCAATCTAGCCACTCATAGCGTACATGCTCGTTTGGTGCTAGTTTGATGGGTAATTTTCCAGGGAGTTCTAATCCAAATAAATGCTCTGTGTTTTCAACTACGCCTGGCGCATAGCGATACCGCCAGTGCGGGTAAATCTCATAGGCATTAGATGCATGCCAATCCTGCAAATCATAGTTGCTGGCGTCTAGCCCCGTTTCTTCAAACACCTCGCGAATCGCCGCCAGACGTGGTGTTTCATTACCTTCCACACTGCCGGTGACCGATTGCCAGAAGCCCGCCTTATCCGCGCGTTCCATTATCAGCACTTGCAAATCTGGTGTATGAATCAACACCAGCGCGGAAATGGGCGTTTTATATTTTTTCATGAATTAAATGGTGCGGAGAAGGGAATCGAACCCCCGACCTTTTCATTACGAATGAACTGCTCTACCAACTGAGCTACACCGGCTAAACTTACTAACGGCAAAAATATTTGTATTCATTTTTTGATTGCAGAAGTTAAATTTTTCGGCAGTTGAAACACCACACTTTCCACTACGCCTTGCAATTCTTGCACCTGATTTGCGCCAAGTTGCTGTAACTTGGCGATGACTTCCTTAACCAAAATTTCCGGCGCAGAAGCACCCGCGGAGACGCCAATTTTATTTTTGTCAATTAGCCATTCCGCTTTCAAGTGACTTGCGTTATCTACCATGTACGCTTCAACCCCTTGATTTTGTGCAACTTCTCTTAAGCGGTTGGAATTGGAACTATTGGGCGAACCGACAATAATCACCAAATCGCAATCGCGCGCCATGATTTTAACCGCATCCTGACGGTTTTGCGTGGCGTAGCAGATGTCGTCGCTTTTAGGCGCCTGAATGCTGGGAAATCTGGTTTTAAGCGCATGAATCACTTGCGCCGCATCGTCTATCGAAAGCGTGGTCTGCGTTACAAACGCGAGTTTTTCGGTATCTTTCACATTCAGATTTACTACGTCTTCAGGTGTTTCTACCAGATACATTCCTTCATTGGATTGCCCCATCGTGCCCTCGACTTCCGGGTGGCCCTTGTGGCCAATCATCACAATTTCCAAGCCGGCTTTGCGCATTTTGGCGACTTCGATATGGACTTTAGTCACCAATGGACAGGTGGCGTCAAAAGCGGTCAAGCCACGCGATTCGGCCTCAATACGCACGGCTTTGGAAACGCCATGGGCGCTAAAAATCACTGTGCTGCCAGCGGGGATTTTATCTAGCTCATTAACAAAAATAGCACCTTTGGCGCGTAGCTCATCTACCACAAATTTATTGTGCACCACTTCGTTGCGCACATAAATGGGTGCGCCAAATTTCTCTAAGGCTTGTTCCACAATAATAATGGCACGGTCTACGCCGGCACAAAAGCCGCGCGGGTTGGCGAGCACTACATCGGGGTGTATGGTATTGGCTTGCGTAATGTCAACTTTTTGGCCATCTTTTAATTGCATAGTATTCAAATCGTTATCTCAACTTACATTAACGCATCAGGTATAATTGCGCAAATTTTCAACAAAATGTTTTAAAAACAAAGCCATGAAAAACACCGCAACTTTACTCATTACCTGCCCCGATACAAAAGGCATTGTGGCGGCGATTGCTGATTTTTTGTATCAGCACAATGCCAATATTTTACACGCAGACCAGCACCAAGATGCAGAAAATAATCTGTTTTTAATGCGGGTGGAATGGGATTTGGTCAATTTTAATTTAGATGAAGCTAGCTTTAATGCAGCTTTTGTGTCCATAGCAAGTAAATTTAATATGGTTTGGCAACTCAAGCTCTCGCAACACAAAACACGCGTGGCGATTATGGTTTCGCAATATGATCATTGCCTGGCGGATTTGCTACATCGTCATAAAAGTGGTGAATTGGCATGCGAGATTCCGCTAGTGATTAGTAATCATCGCGATACTGAGGCTTTGGTTAAATTTTATGGCATTGATTTTCACTATATTGAAGTAAATAAAGACAGCAAGCCACAAGCCGAAGTGGCGCAATTTAAGCTGTTTGATGATTATCAAATTGATTTAATTGTGTTGGCGCGTTATATGCAGATTTTGTCACCAGATTTTGTGGCGCGCTATCCGCAACGCATTATTAACATTCACCATTCTTTCCTGCCTGCGTTTATTGGCGCGCGACCTTATCACAGAGCGTTTGAGCGTGGCGTGAAACTGATAGGTGCTACCAGCCATTATGTGACCGAAGTGCTAGATGAAGGCCCCATTATCGAGCAGGATATTGATAGAATTTCGCATCGCGACCAAGTGGAAGATTTGATTCAAAAAGGCCGTGATTTGGAGCGCGTAGTGCTGTCAAAAGCAGTGCGCTGGCACATTGAAAATCGTATTTTGCTGTACGCCAATAAAACGGTGATTTTTGATTAGTTTTAATCTTGACGTAAAAAAAGCGAAGTGCCTACTTCGCTTTTTTATTTCAACCAGTAAATCCGATTACATTTCTGCTGCAACCATATCTGGCAATGGTTCTACTGCTTCATCATCATAAGCGGCAATTTCAGGCAAACCGCCATTATCGCCAGCGCCAGCAGAGGCGCCGCCGGATGAAGCGCAGCCAGCAATAAATAACATCATTAAAGCCATTAAAGTAATTACTAATCTATTCATTCTACTTCCCCCCTAAGTTAATTAGAATTATCGTAATAATGAATTAATTATTTTGAGTCATCAGGCGCTGGTGCATCAATCGGTGGTATTGCGGGTTCGTCTACAGGTGGAACTTCAGGAAGAGCATCATCAGCAAATGCAATTGGCACAGCGTTAAAAGCGAGCATGGCAATGACTACAAACAACAGTTTTTTCATATACTTCTCCCTAAGCGTTTATAAATATAATTGTAAGAGCGATTCTCTTGACGATAATCTACGCCTAAGTGCTAAATTCTGCAACTGTTTTCGTGGATTTGGGGGGTTATGGAAGCTTGGATTCTAAAGAAAATAAATCAGCAATATTTTCACGTTTTCTAATGATATAGTTTTGATCGTTATCCACCATAATTTCGGCCGCTCTAGGGCGTGTATTGTAGTTGCTGGCCATGCTCATGCCATAAGCACCAACTGATTTTATAGCCAATAAATCACCCTCTAGCAAGTTTAATTTTCTGTCATGGCCTAAAAAATCGCCGCTCTCACATACTGGGCCAACTATTTCATAATTTGTTGTCTCGCCAGCGCGCGGATTTACAGCCACTATGTCGTGATACGCGTCATATAAGGCTGGGCGCATCAGGTCATTCATGGCGGCATCTACAATTGCAAAGTTTTTACTTTCGGTGTGTTTTAGGTATTCTACTTTTGTTAGCAATATGCCTGCATTGCCCACCAATGCTCGGCCTGGTTCAAATAGCAGCTTTACATCCCTGTTCGCTAATTTATCCAAAATCGCTTTGGCATAAAGGCCAAATTCAGGCGGCGTTTCGTCGTTATAGGTGATGCCTATACCACCACCCACGTCAATATGCGAAATTTTAATACCTTTGGCTTCTAGCGCATCTACCAAACCTAAAACACGGTCTAACGCATCAATAAAAGGCGAAAGCTCGGTGATTTGTGAACCAATATGACAATCCACGCCATGCACGGCAATATTAGGCATGCTGGCGGCCTGTGTGTAAACATTCAGCGCATCCTCAAACGCCACGCCAAATTTATTATTTTTTAAGCCAGTTGAAATGTAAGGGTGCGTTTTGGCATCCACATTAGGGTTAACGCGCAACGACACGGGCGCGATTTTGCCAATTTCGCTAGCCACTAGATTTAGCCTTACCAATTCACTGGCAGATTCTACATTAAAGCAAAAAATGCCAGCATTTAAAGCGGCACGCATCTCATCTGCAGTTTTGCCAACGCCTGAAAACACGATTTTTTGCGGGTCACCGCCAGCGGCTAGAACACGTGCCAGTTCGCCACCAGAGACAATATCGAAGCCGGCACCAAGCTCGGCAAACAAATTTAAAATAGCAATGTTTGGGTTGGCTTTTACTGCAAAGCAAATCAGATGGTTAGTATTAACTAGACCCTCCTGAAAGCTTTTAAAGGCATGTGTTAGTGCAGCTTTAGAATACACATAGCACGGCGTATTAAATTCTTTGGCAATTTGGCTAAGTGCAATATTTTCGGCATACAACTCGCCACTTTTTAGTGTAAATACATTCACGGTAATAATATTCTTTAAGATTTTTCTTTAGTATGCTTTTGCTGGAGTTGTAGCTTCAGGATTGGCTTGCGGCACGGTCTTGGGCGTTTCTTGAGTACTATCTTTTTGCGGGTAGCGCTGCTCAGGAATATATAACGGCCCTTTTGTGCCACAACCGGTTAAAACTGCGTATGCAAGGCATAACATCAGAATACTTATTTTTGATTTAGACATGGATTTAGGCATCACAATCTCGCAATAAAACTTAAGTGCGATATTTTATCATCGAATGGCGCGGAAGGCGGAATGCTGGCTGTTTAACCGCTCATTCTGCAAAATTGTCCGAATATCGGATACTAGTAGACATGGCCATAGAGGCTTTGGCATGATTCAATCAACCGAAAAAGGGTATACAAAATGAATACATTAAAAGAGACACAAAAAGGGTTTACGTTAATCGAGCTGATGGTAACAATTGCAATTATCGGCATTTTAGCCTCTATTGCAATACCGGCTTACTCTGAATATGTCAGACGCGCACGTGCAGTAGAAGCTACCAGTGCGCTGGCGGATATGCGTATTCGCATGGAACAATGTTTTCAGGATAATCGCGACTATAGGTTGTGTGCTGCACGATGTGCTGCACCTGCTGGGACAAACACCACGTTTTTTAACTTTTCTTGTGTAGGCGGGGCACCAGCCTCAGCAACAACTTACACCTTACAGGCGATAGGCACTGGCACCATGGCCGCCTATACCTACAACATTGACCAAGATAATGTTAAAAGTTCTTCATTCAATGCGGCTTGCTGGTCTCTTAAACCAAGTGGTACTTGCTAACAATGTCTAAAAATAAACAAGCTGGTTTTTCGCTGATAGAGCTGATGATTGCGGTGGCAATTATTGGTATTTTGGCGGCGGTAGCCATTCCCAGTTACCGCACTTGGATTCAGAACACCAAGGTGCGCACTGCTACGGAATCGATACTAAATGGCATACAAAAAGCGCGCTCCGAGGCGCTTACGAGAAATACCCCAGTGAAATTTACTTTAGGTGCAAATTCTGCATGGACAGTCCAGTGTGTTGATGCGGCCAAGTGCGCAGATTTGGTGGGTGGCGTAGTAGAAACCCGCAGTAATCAAGAAGGCAATACCTCTGATGTTGTAATTAACTCTGGGGGTAATACAGAGATTGTATTTACTAATTTAGGTGTTAAATCTACAACTGTAGCTAACCAGATTACACAAGTAGATATGAGCATGACAGGGGCAGATCGTAATTTGCGCGTCACAATCGGCGGCGGTGGCAATGTGCGCATGTGTGACCCGAATGCCGGCAGCACCGATCCGCGTAAATGTTAAAGCAAGTGTTGATTTAGAAATTTTTTTGAGAAAAGCATGATGAAAACTTTAGGTAGCTTCAAGTTACATAAACTGCATAAACAACAAGGTGCTGTGCTGTTAGAGGCATTAATAGCCGTGCTGATATTCTCATTCGGCATTTTGGCTATTTCAGGCCTGCAGGGCGCGATGATGAAAAACACCGCCGATGCAACTTATCGGGCCGAGGCTTCGTATGTGGTGCAGCAGTATATGGGCAGTTTGTTGGCTAATCCGTTTGGGTATGGGCAAGGTGCAACGCAGCCTGTTCCAACGCTGCCTAACGGCTGGCTATGTACCAAAGCGGTTAGCAATGGTCGTTTGCGTTTGAAGGTGACATGGAATACGCCGCAGGGTAATGATCCTTGCGTAAGAGAGGCGACTGTGGCTGATGAGCACCAATATGTAGCCATAACCTCAATCTTTACTGCGAGACAGTAGATATGACAAAAATTCAAAAAACGTGTGTTCAATCAGGTTTTACCATTGTGGAGCTGATGGTAGGTTTGGTAATTGGCCTCATAGCCACCTTGGTGATTATGCAGACTTTTGCTGCCTTTGAGGGTAACAAGCGCAGCACCACCGGCATTTCTGATGCGCAAACCAGCGGCAGCATCGGGCTTTATATGGTACAGCGTGAATTGCAATTTGCAGGTTACGGCATTCCTGTCATTAGCGGCACCATGCCTGCCATTACGGTAGCGGCAGATGCGCGCACATACAGAAATTACACTGGCATGACTGATGCACAAATAAAAGTAGAGAAAGATGCGGCAGAGGCTGCTTACAATGCGCAACTTGCTGCAGACGCCTTTACGGTGCAGGCAGGTGAGGTTTATTCTGCACTTAAATGCAATCCAGCCCCTACCATGAATCTGGATCTTGATAATGATCCCGGGACGCCAGATGTACTTAATGTGGATATTATTACCCCGGTTAGAATTATTGATGGCGTAACTAACGGAACGGGAAGCGACTCCGTTGCAATACACTATAACACTACGGCGCGCGGTGCTATGCCAACTAGAATCTCATCGGTCAGTGGAGCCGATTACGTGGCGGTTAAAAACAATATGGGCTGTCGTGAGAATGATCTCGTACTGGTGACGAGAAATACCAGCCCCAGCCCAGGCGACACCACTTGTACAGCCACAAGGGTGACTTCTAAAAATTCTCCTGTCGATAAAAATCAACTGCGGCAAACATTAGCAAGTCCAGATTCACCAATTGCGATATATGTCACTTCCAATGCAGGGATGGCTCCAGGTAATCGACTGGCTTGTTTAGGTAATCATGTCGTTACCACATTTGATGTGGTTGGCAACGAGCTTAGGAAAAATAGCCAGCCTGTGCTTAACGAAATTGTGAGTTTGCAGGCGCAATACGGTATTTCGGCTACTGCTAATAGTGAAATAGTGCCAGATAATGGATGGGTGGATGCGACAGGCGCTACTTGGGCAAATCCGACCGTGGCCAACCGCAACCGTATTAAAGCCGTGCGCATAGCGGTGATAGCACGTAATAACTTGTTAGAAAAAGATGTAGTGAGCCAGACCTGTGGCGGAGGTGCAGCCGGCCCTGCCGAAGTTTGTATCTGGAAAGATACACCAGATGAACAGGACCCTAATTTAGCTGCAAGTCTCGGCGCAGATTGGAATCGCTATCGTTACCGCGTATACGAAGTGGTGGTGCCGCTTCGAAACATGTTGGCTGCAAGCCCACAGCTATAGCGGCTATGAAAGCTAAAGTAATGAAAGATGGTGATTTTATGTTAAATAAATTGTATATGCACAACAGCTATAGCGCAGCTAAGCAAAAAGGTTTGGTGCTGTTTATTGCGCTGATTGCTCTGGTAGCCATGTCGCTGGCCGCGGCTGCTTTGGTACGCTCTGTGGATAGTGGCGTATTGGTAGCCGGCAATTTGGCGTTTAAGCAATCTGCCATTATGTCTGCAGAAACAGGTATTGCCAGGGCTTATACCTATATAAATCTACAAGGTGAAAATGGTTTGCTAATTAACTCAGCTGCCAATGGATATTATGCCACTTTCGATGACGGTATGGATCTTAAGGCTGCAAGTACATGGGGAAATAATACCTCAGCTTTGGTGCCTGCTGATGGGTATGATTTAAGCGGAAATGAAGCGCGTTATGTATTGCAGCGGATGTGCCGCAATACTGGCAAACCAGATCAGGACCATTGTCTGGTAGGTACGGGTAATGCAGCAGCTAACTCCAAAGGCGGTAAAAGTGAGGGTGGCGGTTCCGGTGGTGGTGGCTATGGTGCAGCGACAGGCAATTCAGATGCCGTGTCGTATCGCCTTACTGTTCGCGTCGCTGGGCCCAAAAACACTGTAAGTTATTTACAGGCTTTTATTTATTAGTTTAGTTATTACTTAATTTATTTATCAGATTTATTTTAGGAGTCTCAAAATGACATCCACAATTCAAACCAAAATTAAAAACAAATTGTTGCAGATTTTTAACCTGCAAGTTCTGAGCATGGCGCTACTCGCCTTTTCAGCGGGCGCAGTCAATGCTGCGACGGATCTCGGCACATCGCCGCTGGTGAGTTCAACTACGAGCAATGTACTACCTAACTTAATGTATATATTGGATAACTCCGGCAGTATGGGCTGGGATTACATGCCAGATTATGTGAATGACAGCAACAAATGTAAAAGTACAAGCACAACGGGTGAATTCAGTGCTGGCTGTACATTTGGAGATCCTCCTTATAACGCGAGAGAATTTAACTCGATCTATTACAATCCTGCGATCACCTATTCGCCTGGCTTGAATGCCGATGGCTCAGAAAAAAAATCGATGACCAGTGCCAATACTTCAGGCTGGACTGCAGTGCCTAATGACGCTTATGGCATTCAAAGTAATACTAATACCAGTTTAGTGCCTACATCTACCAACAACTCAACTGGTTACCCAGACCGTGTTTGGTGTAATACTAGTAGTGCAAGTACTGCTGATTTGATCAATCCGTTGGTATGTAAGAAAAACAGCCAATATATCTACCCTAACAACACCGGCACAACTTCCACTTCATATAACAATCCTTATACGTTACGTGGCTACCCTTATTATTACACTGTTGCTGCGGGTGAATACTGTACCAATAAAAATCTAACCAGCTGTGTTGTTTCAACTGTACCTACTGGCGCTTACACTTTCCCCGCTACATTGCGCTGGTGTAATTCGTCGGCGCGCACTAACTGCCAAGCCAAATATTTAGAGCCCACCAATTATACTTTTGCGAAATGGTCAGGCATTACTAATGCCACCTCAGCAACGGGGAAAATTAAAATTGATGCCGACTCACTCGGTCTTGCTTCTCCAGTTTCATTAAGCGTGACGGGCATTACTGTAAACGGTATTAGTATTATTCCTGCTGTGCCCAGCCCAGCGTTAACGATTACCAATACAACCAATAATACGCAGCGCAACACGCTGGCCACCAATATTGCTGCTGCAATTAATGCATTCGCCAGCGCTCCAGACTTTACCGCGACAGCGTCAGCTGACGAAGTAACAATTACGAATGCAGTAGCTGGCGCTTTTACCGGCACCATTGTCGTTACAACTACATCGTACACAGGACCTGCAACAGCTGGAGTTAAAGCAACTGGCTCATTTCAGGTCACAAGCGTTGGCAACAGCGGAACAACCAAAGTAGGCAGCATTACTGTTAATGGTATTGAGATCATGGGTGGGTCTGGTGCAGGGTGCGGCGAGGCGACATACACGCCTTCAGGTAGCCCAGGTGGCTCTACCAGACGCAATGCATTAGCTTCAGCAATCGTAACAAAAATTAACTCTTGTACCTCTAGCCCAGAGTATACGGCAGTTTCGGATGGTGCAAGTAATCCTAAAATTACTATTACTGCTTCAGCAGTAGGTGCTGCAAGCAATGGTGCGATTGTCATTTCCACTTTAACAAATTCACCGGCTTTTGGTACGTTTGTTCCTTTGGCTGGTGGCGATAATGGAGCCCCCAAAACATATACAATCCCAACCACGTTAACCCAAATTTCTGGCGGCACGCCGGTAGCAAACTCGTTTAGCCGTGTGGATATTGTGCCAACAACACCAACCTATGCTAAAGCAGGTACGCGAACAGATTGTGGCGCGGGTACAACCTGTACCTATGACCAGGAAATGACCAACTTTGCTAACTGGTATAGTTACTATCGCACCCGTATGCAAATGATGAAAACATCCACCAGCCGTGCGTTTAAAACCATTGATACACGTTTTCGCGTGGGTTTTATTACCATCAACAATCCTAGCTCTAATTATTTACCTATCAACCAATTTAACGCCACACAAAAAGCCGATTGGTACGACATATTGTTGGCCGCAAACCCAGGCAATAGTACTCCCTTACGCACTGCATTAACAACTGTTGGCCGCATATTTGCAGGTAAAAAGCCAGTGGGTTCAGACGACCCAGTGCAATACTCTTGCCAACAAAACTTTGCCTTGCTAACTACCGATGGTTATTGGAATTCAGACACTGCTTCTAGTGTCAAGAATATTAGTGGCTCCGGCTCCGTGGGCAACATGGATGGCGGTACAACCCCAAGACCTATGTATGAGGGTCCTGTAGGTCTTTCAAACAGCTTGGCAGATGCAGCCAAGTATTACTATGACACCGATTTACGTCAGGGGACATTTCCAACAGATGCTATTTGCCGGGGCGGCACACGGCCAGACGGCAGCACGGGTGATGTTTGTACAAATAATGTGTTTGTTACCCCTACAGATAACAATATAAATCAACACATGACAACCTTTACACTAGGTTTGGGTGTTGATGCGACCTTAGCTTATACCACTGATTATAAAACTGCTACTTCTGGTGATTTTTATGAACTTAAACAGGGCACACTTGATTGGCCTGTACCTGCAGCAGACTCACAAACGGCTGTGGATGATTTGTGGCATGCTGCCGTGAATGGACAAGGCACTTATTTTAGTGCTAAAAATCCAAACCAGTTGGCTACATCATTAAGTGAGGCTTTAAACTCCATAAAATCAAAAGTAGGTGCAGGTGCTGCAGCGGCAACTAGTACGTTAAACCAAGTATCGGGTGATAACTATACTTACGTGGCCAGTTATACCAGCGTGAAATGGATTGGTAATTTGGAGGCAAGATCCGTTAATACCGATACTGGTAAGGTGAGTGAAGCTGCCAGATGGTGTCTTGAGAATGTTGTAGAGGATACTTGCGCCGCACCGAGCAGTATTGTGGCTACTGCAAATGGCAACAGTACTACCTATCAGTGTGTAACACCTAGTGCAACTGCGGCAACTTGTGCTGCACCAGGTATATTAGATGGTACTAATTGTAAGGTAGAAATTTCCACTTCGTGCACAGGCACAATGCAAACAAAAGTAAATAATACTATTGCTACAGAAAATCCTGATACACGAAATATTTACATGAATGTAAATGGCGTTTTAGGTGATTTTACCAGTGCTAATTTAGGTGCTGCTGGTAAAAATGCTAACTTTGGTAACGCATTCTTAGCTACTAAATTAAGCCAGTGGAGTAGCCTTACAGCTGATCAAAAAGCCTTGGTTGATTCCAGTAGTTTAGTTAACTTCTTAAGAGGGAATACCGGCTTTGAAGACCGAGCAAGTAATTCGCCTCCAGATACAGCTGCTGATAACAGAATATATCGGCTCCGTGAAGCTACTTTAGGCGATTTGGTAGATTCAACCCCAGTATATGTGGGTGTGCCCACGGCTGATTTTAGTGACCCAGGTTATGGTACCGCTTCTACAGTCGGCTCATTTAAAGCTACCTATGCAGACCGCCCTGGTACCGTGTACATTGGCGCTAATGATGGCATGTTACATGCAATCAATGCTGATGATACCAGTGCAGATGAGGGTAAGGAACGGTGGGCTTATGTGCCAAGCATGGTGCTTGATAATATGTGGAAACTTGCAAGTAACGATTATAGCAACTCCCATACTTATTATATGAATGGCGATATTGTTGTTAACGATGTTTGTACTGCTAATTGTACGTCAGCTAGTTCTGCTGTATGGAAAACAGTCTTAGTGGCGGGCTTAAATGGTGGTGGTAAGGGTTACTTTGCCTTAGATATTACCAACCCTAATTCACCAGTGCTGTTGTGGGAGTTTGATGCCGCTGATGATAGCGACATAGGTTATTCTTACGGCAACCCGATGGTGACAAAAAAAGCTGATGGCACTTGGGTGGTATTGCTAACATCTGGCTACAACAACACCAATGGTAGCAACCCTGGTATAGGTTATTTATACGTGCTAAATGCTGGTACTGGTGCGGTGATTTCTAAGTATGAAACTGGTGTTGGTAGCTCTACAACTCCAAGTGGGCTTGCTAAAATTAATGCTTTTGTTGCCGATGGCGCTGTTAATAACACGGTAACATTTGTTTACGGTGGTGACTTATTGGGTAATGTATGGCGATTTGATATCAATAGCCCGCAATCAAGCACAAACCCATTTAAGGTTGCTGTGCTTAAAGACCCAAGCGGAACTGTACAGCCCATTACCGTACGTCCTGAGTTGGCAGAAATTAACGGTAAAACTATTTTATATGTTGGTACTGGTAGATATTTGGGTATAAGTGATCTAGCTGATACGCAACAGCAGAGTATTTACGCCATTAGCGATGATGTTTCTGGAACGCCTGCTACCTTAGACAACCCACGCGTTAGCCCTTTAATGGTAAACCAAGTGCTGGTGAATGATACCGCTACCGCTACAAGACATGTGCAGCAGCCAGCCAATACGGTTAATTTCGCCACGGGTAGAGGTTGGTATATAGATTTCCCAGATTCTGGAGAACGACAAAATGTGCCAGCTCAACTGGTGTTTGGTACCTTATTGTTACCAACTACAGTTCCATCAAACACGATTTGTTCACCTGGAGGTACTGGATGGCTCAATTTCTTGGATTACAGAACAGGTGCGGCAGTTTCTGGCAATATCGTTGCAAGTAAAACAAATGCACCAATTGTGGGGATTAATGTGCTGTATGTGAAGGGTAAGCCAGTGGTTAATATCGTAACTGCTGATAACCCAACGCCACAGTTCCCAGCAGTGCAGCCTCCGTTTACAGGGGGAGCTGCTTCCGGGTTTACGAATCACCGCGTGATTTGGCGTGAGTTGATTGACGAGCAGTAGTAGTTAAGCTAAATAAAAAGCCACTGTGATTAATTTAACGGTGGCTTTTTTATTTACAATTAATTTTTTTGAATTAGTTTACTGGTAATTAAGCCATTGATTAATCCAAAAATTAAAGCCGCTAATGCAAAAATAGGGATTAAATAAACCACACCCGTATGTGGTATCAGCCAAAGCCTGACGATTATTAACTGCCCGGCAATATGCGCAAATGCCGCGAATATGCTTAATGTGATGGCGCTAAAGTATTTTTTTGGCAGATATTGTGCTAAAGATAAGGCAGCCAGACTCAAAAGAGCACCTGATAGGCTTAATATGAAGGTGGGCGATAAAAATTGCCCAAGTAACAAACTGCTGGCAAATACGCGTAACAGGCTTACCCAGGCGGCTGTAGCGAATCCATATTCGTAAAGTACATACAAAGTTACAATGTTGGCGATGCCAGGTTTTATGCCAGGCAATGGCGATGGAATGACGGCTTCAATCATATGCAAACCAATCGCCAATGCAGTGAGTTTGGCGATGTGGTGATCGGCTGAAGTGGTTTGAATTTGCATGGTTTTAATTTAAATAGTTCTTAAGTCATTCACGTTTACTATAGTTTTAGTTAATACGCTACAAAATGTAGGGGGCACGACTCGTGCCGATTGCAATGATGGATAATGAAATAATATGGCATGTTGGCTGGCTATTTTCGCGGCGAGTCGCCGCTCCTACGTGATGTTGTAACGGCTTTGCCGTTAATAGTTGAGTGAGTCATAGCTGCTTTTTGCCCCCATTAATTGCAGGCTGATCTGGTTGGGCAAACAAATGGCCACCTGCCCTGCATGGCTTAACCATCCTTGATGGACGCAATACTGGTTGTGGCAGGGCGATTGTTTAAAGCGCACTTTGCCTTGGTTGATAACGACAATCGATTCACCAATCGGGCCTTTGATACGCAGTTCGCGCGTCTGGTTTAAATCGAATGTGCCGACAATTTGATTGCCTTGCCTGATTTTGAGTTGGCTGGCTTGCTCAAAACTCCAAAATTGCTGAAACATGAAAATAACCAGCGCGAAGCTGGCAATAATTACCAGCCAATCACCAATCAGCGGTTTAGGATGATGGCTGAATCTGAACGGCATGTTTAGCAGCCTCTTTATCTAGCCAGGTAATACGCTTTGACATCGCTTTGCTTACTAAGATTTTATCCGCCGATTCGATGACCAGAAAATTTTCAACGCCCATCGTTTTGGCAGTTTCAGCATGTGCTTCTGGCTTGGCGATAAAAATGGGCTTGGAGGCCACGTCAGATAAAGTACCAGCGTTGCTTTGCGATGGTATCAAAACAGTCACCGACTCAACACCTTGCACTGGGTAACCGGTGGCGGGGTCAATAACGTGACAGTAACGCTTACCATCAAGCTCAAAATAGCGCTGATAATCGCCTGAGGTGCCAATCGCCCAGCCGCTATTTAAATTAAGCGTAGCAATTGCATTGGGCTTGCGCGGGTGCTGTATGCCCACGCGCCAAGGGTTATCGCCATGCTTACCCAATGCAATAATATTTCCGCCAATATTGATGAGCGCATTTTTAACGCCTTGTTTTTGTAAATAAGCCAGTGCCATATCCAGCGCATAGCCCTTGGCATAACCACCCAAATCAACTTGTACACTTGGGTTGTTGCTAAACACTTTGCCATTTTGAATGATAATGTCCGACATTTTCGGGTTGGATTGCACTAAATTTCGTATCTTATTTTCATCCACTTTAACCGGCTTGAATTCATCGTGATGAAACCCCCATGCTTCAATCAGCCCGCCAATAGCGGGGTTAAAGGCCCCTTTAGATTGGATGGATAGTTTGGTTGCGTCAGTAATCATTGCCGCAACATCCGGCTGAATGGCGACGGGTGTTTTGCCTTGTGAAAACGCCTGGTTTAGCGTCTTAAGCTCACTTGGGTGCCAGGCGTGCAAGCGATTATGCAGCGACTGAAAGCTGCGGATAATCTTATTGGAAAGCATTTGCGCTTTTGCTTCTGATTCGCCATAAATGGTGATATCTACCAGCGTGCCAAATACATAGCTTTGGGTGTTGTAGAGTGGCTCTGGTTTTGTGCAGCTAGCCAGTAAAAAGCCAAGGAAGAAAATGAGAAATAAGCGCATAGGCGCTACTATAACTTTAGTTGCCAATTCCTTCTAGCGCTTGCATGAAAACTTGTGCAGGTTTGCATGGTGCATCAAAGTTTCGGGTCTGTTCGGCAATTTCTACCATGCCGGTGGGGCTGGTCACGTTGATTTCGGTTAGATATTCACCAATCACGTCAAGGCCCACTAAAAACAGACCTTCCTGCTTAAGTATTTTGCCGATGGTTGTGGCGATTTCCAAATCGCGCTGCGTAAGCGGCTGTGCAACGCCGGTGCCGCCCGCAGCCAGGTTACCACGCGTTTCGCCCGCTTTGGGGATGCGCGCCAGTGCGTAAGACAATGGCTCACCATTAATCACAATAATACGTTTATCGCCTTGTTTAATGGCGGGCAGATAGCGTTGTGCCATGATGGTTTGCGTTTCAAATTTGGTAATCGTTTCCAGAATCACGCTAATATTGGGGTCAGCCTGTGTGAGCCGGAATACACCGCTACCACCCATGCCATCGAGCGGTTTTACAACAATATCTTGGTGCTTTGCTAAAAATTCACGAATTAAGTTATTGTTACTTGTGACTAAAAATTCTGGTGCAAATTGTGGAAATTTGGCGACGGATAATTTTTCATTCCAGCTACGTACCGCGCTGGGGTTATTAATGACACGAGCGCCTTGCTGAACGGCTAACTCAAGCAGATAGGTGCTGTACAAGTATTCGTTATCAAACGGCGGGTCTTTACGCATAATGATTGCGTCAAAATGCTGAGGTAAAGCTTCTTCAGGCTTATCGAGTGCATACCAATCTAAGGCATCTACGAATTGAAATTTTTTGGCGTTAACTTTAACTGATTCTTTACGCAAAAACACATCATGCTGCTCGCACACATATAATGCATGCCCACGCTCACTAGCCTTGCGCATGATTGCCAAGCTGGTGTCTTTATGGCTTTTTAGACTATTCAGAGGGTCAAGAATGAAGAGCAAATTCATAATGATATTTAAATAGTATTATTCATTAAGCGGATCGTTTTCTTGCAGCTCAATTGCAGCGGCAAGCAAGGCCAAGCGGGCAACCACGCCATAAGCATAAAAGCGATTTGGTACAGTATCCGGCGCGTCGGCGCAATCGGGCAATGTACAGGGCTTTTCAAACGCCAATGGCACAAAATGTGAGCCTGGTGCATTGAGATTTTCATCCGCCCCACGCCCTGTATGCACGCGGTAAAAACCGCCAATCACAAAGTGATCCATCATATATACCACTGGCTCAGAAACCGCGTCATTGATGCTTTCAAAGGTGTAAACACCCTCTTGAATAATCACTTCACTGACTTGTAAACCCTCTTTCACCACCGACATTTTATTGCGTGCCTTGCGGTTTAAATCGCGCACATCGTCGGGAGATTTTACCGTCATAATACCCATGCCGTAAGTGCCGGCATCGGCTTTGACAATCACAAACGGGTCTTGTGTGACGCCGTATTCTGCATATTTAGCCTTAATTTTTGTCAGTAATTGTTCAACTTTTAAGGCCAGACATTCTTCGCCCGTCCGTGCGTGAAAATCAATTTCACCACAGGTTTCAAAATAAGGGTTGAGCAGCCATTCATCGATTTCTAACAACTTGGCAAAATCAGCAACTACGCGGTTATAGGCGGCAAAATGTTGCGACTTGCGGCGCGTGCTCCAGCCTGCATGCAGCGGCGGAATTAAATTTTGCTCCAGATTCTTAAGAATATCCGGAATGCCTGCCGACAAATCGTTATTAAGTAAAATCGCACAGCTGTCAAAGTCGCCAAGATCTTTGTTAATGAGCTTGAGACGATTGCCAACGCGTACTATGGGTTCTAGTAATAGGTTATGTCCATCGTGCGTTTCCAGCGTGGTGGGCTGGGTAATTTCTGGTGAAATACTGCCAACACGTACATCTAAACCCGCTGCTTTCATGATATTGACCAACTCAACCACATTGCGCAGGTAGTAAGTGTTGCGCGTATGATTTTCGGGAATGATGAGTAAACGATGGGCTTCAGGGCATATTTTTTCAATTGCCACCATAGCCGCTTGTACGCTTAAGGGTAAAAACTCCGGGTTGAGGTTATTAAAGCCGCCGGGAAACAAATTGGTATCTACAGGGGCAAGCTTAAAGCCCGAGTTTCGTAAATCAACACTGGCATAAAATGGCGATGCGTATTCCAGCCACTGTGTGCGAAACCAATGTTCAATTTTCGGCATTGCTTCGAGCATGCGTTTTTCCAAGCTAAGCAGCGGACCATTGAGTGCGGTGGTTAAATGTGGAACCATGTTTTCTTTCTTATGTTAATAGATGCGCCTGTAAGTCGGCGTGGTAACTACTTCTTACCATGGGGCCACTTGCGGCATTATTAAAGCCCATTGCATCGGCTTTTTGTTTTAATGTATCAAAAACAGCAGGTTCTACATAACGCATCACCGGTAAATGATGCATGCTAGGCTGTAAATACTGGCCTAGTGTGAGCATGCTGACATGATGCGCGCGCAAATCTTGCATGACCTGTAAAATCTCATCATCAGTTTCACCCAAGCCAAGCATCAAGCCGGACTTGGTGGGAACGTGCGGATACATTTCACTGAATTTTTTAAGTAAATTAAGCGAGTTCTGGTAATCTGAACCTGGGCGTGCTTGTTTGTAAAGGCGCGGCACGGTTTCCAGATTGTGGTTCATCACGTCAGGCGGTGCCTTACGTAAAATTTCCAGCGCGACATCCAAGCGGCCGCGGAAATCTGGCACTAGAATTTCAATTTTGATGTTGGGAGATTGTTCACGCACGGCGTGGATGCAATCGACAAAATGCTGCGCACCGCCGTCTTTTAAATCATCACGATCGACACTGGTGATGACTACGTACTTAAGCTGCATTTGCGCAATGGTACGCGCCAAATTTTCAGGTTCTGCAGGGTCAGGCGGCAATGGCTTGCCATGCGCCACATCGCAAAATGGACAGCGGCGGGTGCAAATGTCACCCAGAATCATGAATGTCGCAGTGCCGCCGCTGAAGCATTCACCGATATTGGGGCAGCTTGCTTCTTCGCAAACAGTATGCAGGTTATTTTCGCGCAATACGCGTTTGATCTCTTGAAAACGCACCGAATCAGGCGCTTTCATGCGGATCCATTCAGGTTTGCGCAGCACAGGCTGTGGAACGATTTTGATAGGAATGCGCGCAGTCTTTTCAGCGTCAACCTGTTTGACGCCTGCGACTTTCTTTAAGGTTGGTTCTGTCATTGATTCAAATTTTCTGATAATTTTTGCAGCAATTGTTTGCCTAGTTCCTGTGCAGTTTGGGTGATGCCGAAGTCTTCGGTTTGCGTCATTTGCAGGCCCGCATAGCCGCAAGGGTCAATGGCTTCGAATGGGGACAAATCCATGTCTACGTTCAAACTCAGCCCATGATAACAGCAATTATTTTTTAGGCGTAAACCAAGCGAGGCGATTTTTTTACCGTCAATATAAACTCCCGGTGCATCTTTTTTTGTGACTGCGTTAATTTGATGCTCCGTCAACAGGTCAATGATACTCGTTTCCATGATGTTGACGAGCTGCCGCACCTTCAAATTGCTGCGTTTTAAATCGATGAGTAAATAAATAACAACCTGGCCCGGGCCGTGATAAGTAATTTTACCGCCCCTATCTACCAAAACGACGGGAATATTATTTTGCGGAAAGCGAATATCCTTGCGGTTTAATCCGAGCGTATAAACCGCATCGTGCTCTGTAAGCCATATTTCATCAGGGGTTTGAGAGGTGCGGTCGGCGGTGAATGTCTGCATGGCTTGCAGCGTGTTTTGATAATCGGTACGGCCCAGATCTCGGCTAATCACTGCCATAACTAAACTACTAAAGCACGACTTTTACCATGCTATGGCGAGTCAAAGCGCGGTAGATATCATCCAGTTGCGGCTTGGATGTCACGTAGACCGTGCAAGTCAGGCTGATATATTTTCCGCCCGAACTGCCACGCATTTCAATTTGGCTTGAATCAAAGCTTGGCATCACGCCTTGAATGGTTTTAATCATTTCATTAGCGAAATCCGCATGCATTTCACCCATGACCTTAATGGGGAAATCGCAAGGAAACTCGATTAAGGTTTCCTGGGACATTGCATTTTCAGTGGCTTGTTTGTCTGTGGACATGTCGGTTCTATTGAACAAGCAATCTAATGCTATCAGGTATTCTGCCAAAAAATCCTGCTTCATCCACTGCAGTAGCGGCTACCAGTTTTTGTTCGTTGATCAGTTTCCCGTCTAAAGTAAAACTTATTTTTCCGATTTCTTGCCCAGCTTTAATTGGTGCGATTAAGGGTTGTTGGCTGGTCATATTGGCCTTTACGCGCGCGTAGTCGCCTTTTGGCAGCGTTAAGTAAAAATCTTTGGCGATTGTGGCCGTCGCCGTTTTATCTTTGCCTTTGTAAACACGTAAGGTGTTAATGGTTTGCGATTGTTTATAGACTAGGGTGGATTCGTAAAACTGAAAGCCGTAATTGAGTAATTTTTGACTTTCAGAAGCGCGCATAGCTTCTGATGCTGCACCAAGTATTACTGAAACCAAGCGTGAGTTGCCACGTTTTGAAGAGGCAATCAGGCAGTAGCCTGCGGTATCAGTATGCCCGGTTTTCATGCCGTCTACAGTGGCATCCTGCCACAGCAGGCGATTGCGGTTTGGTTGCGTAATTTTGTTATAGGTATATTCTTTTACTGAATAAAGTCGCCGATATTCCTGTGGAAAATCACGTATCAAGGCGCTTGCTAATATGGCCAAATCGTTCGCTGTGGTGTAGTGATTTTTGTCCGGCAAACCCGTCGCGTTCATGTAATGGGTATTTTTCATGCCCAATTTGGCGGCCTGTTTGTTCATCATGTCGGCAAATTGTTCTTCGGCACCAGCAACGCCTTCCGCCAGTGTAATTGATGCATCGTTGCCTGATTGAATAATCATGCCATGTAAAAGCTCATCTACTGTGACAGGCTTGTTTGGCTCAATAAACATTTTTGAGCCCTCTATTTTCCAGGCTTTTTCGCTTACAGGAAGCGACTGATCAAGTTTTAAATGCCCATGTTGAATCGCGTCGAACGTGAGGTAAGCGGTCATAATCTTGGTGAGCGATGCGGGCTCAATGCGCTCATCTTTATTATAAGAGGTAACAATGCTACCGCTATTAAAATCCTGTAATAAATAGGCCTTAACAGCTAAAGCGGGCGGTGGTGCGATCTGTGCCGCCAATCCAGACAACGGCAACATGAGTAAAGAAATAAACAATGAAACACTAAAAGGTATGCGCATAAGTTGAATAGTCAGTTATTGATTGGTAGTGATTGTGGATATATTAAGTTGTCTACGAATATTCGCGGCGACTTTATCGGCCTCTTGTTTGTTCTCGTAAGGCCCAAGTTTTAAACGGTACAGGCCGTTATTATACACTTTGTTAATACCGACACTTTGCTCAATATCCAGGTCTTGGATTTTTTTTACCAGCAGTTCTGCATTGGTTTCGTTCTTGAACGCACCTGCTTGTACAAAGTATTCAGTTGCTTGCATGTTTGAGTTGTTGTCAGCTACAGCTGAGGTGACTGATTTTGTAGTGGCAGTTTGTGTCAAGGCAGGTGTGGCTGTAGCCGATGTAGTTGTTGCTACTGGCGTAGTGTTTATAGCTTGTGTGTAACTGGCCACATAGCTTGGAGAGGTATTATTTGCATCAATGGCCTCCACTTGCACCAAAGTGCTGCCTTGTGTCGAAAAACGCAATTTATAGGCCGCCGCGTAAGATAAATCAATGATTCGATCGCTCTTGAAGGGACCCCTGTCATTAACACGCACAACGACAAAGCGGCCATTGGCAGGGTTGGTGACTTTGACGTAGCTAGGCAACGGCAGTGTGGGGTGTGCCGCTGACATGCTATACATATCGTACACCTCGCCACTGGAAGTATTTCTGCCGTGATAGCGTTTGCCATACCATGAGGCCACTCCGCGCGCATTGTAGGGCTGGTAGCTGGTCATTGGGGTGTAAACTACACCAAGCGCCTTGTAGGGTTTGTTGGCGCGCTCTAGTAAGGGCTCTTTCTTAGGAGCGGCGTTGGGAATACTGTCAATATCTTTGGGTGGATTGTCGCCAGGGCCATCGTCTAAATAGTAGCTGCCAGGCTTGGCTGTAGCGGTAGATGATGTTGTGGCGGGCTTACTGGCTGTTGTAGGGGGTGCGGGCGTGGGTTTAACCGTGCTTTTCCCACCGCAGGCTACTAAGCCAACACAACAGATTAAAATCAAATAGTTTTGTTTTTTCATTTTGAAATTCTCAACTCGTAATATTTATCTTTCAGGTCTTTTAACCTGAGGCAACTAATTTTTTATGGGTTTGTATGCTCATCAAAATACCAAAACTAAGCAACAAGGTTACCATGGAGGTACCGCCGTAGCTAATCAGCGGTAACGGTACGCCTACCACAGGCAGTATGCCGCTCACCATGCCCATGTTCACAAAACCATAGGTAAAAAATGTAAGCGTAATGCTGCCTGCAAGTAATCGTGTAAATGTACTTTTGGCTTGTGCGGCAATTACCAAGCCTCTTGCGATAATCAGACTAAACAGCACCAGCAACATTAAATTGCCTGCCATGCCAAACTCTTCGCCAAATACTGCAAAAATAAAGTCAGTGGTGCGTTCGGGTAAAAAATCCAATTGAGATTGAGTTCCGTTGAGCCAACCCTTGCCAGTCATGCCGCCTGAGCCCAGCGCGATGGTTGCTTGTATGGTGTGATAGCCTGCGCCTAAAGGATCTTGTGATGGGTCGATTAGAATTTCGATTCTCTTTTTTTGATAATCATGCAACATTGACCAGAAAATTGGCATAAGCGCACCGGTTAGAATCGTGCCGCCGATTAAAAAACGCCAGCTCAAGCCCGCTAAAAAAATTACAAAAAAGCCGGATGCGCTGATAAGTAACGATGTGCCTAAATCAGGCTGCTTCATAATTAAGACTACAGGAATAACAAGTAGTACTGCAGCAATAGCAAAATCAGCAATGCGTGGACTGGCTTCACGTTTAGCAAAAAACCAGGCTAACATCATAGGAACAGCAATGCGCATAATTTCAGAAGGTTGGATTTTAGTAACACCTAAATTCAACCAGCGTCGCGCACCATGACTCACATCACCAAACAGGGCTACCCCAATCAGCAAAACCACTCCTAATAGATAAACTGGCACGGCAATACGTTCAAGAAACTGCGGCTGTATATTGGCTACCAGCCACATAATGCTTAGCGCGACTGCTATGTTGACCAGTTGCGCGCTGACACGTTCAAAGTTATGCCCGGATGCGCTATACAATACAAACAGACCGACCAGCATTGTAAATAACAGACAGCCCATCAAAAAGGAGTCGATATGTTTAAAAATGCCTTGTAGAAGCTGACTAATCATGGCTTTTCTCAATCAGAGTGTTCTTCCTCGGGCGCATTTTCAACTGGTTTGATTGGAGTCGTAGCTTCATCTGGTCTGGTTGGAGTCCCCGGTTCTGTAGACAGTTCAATCGTCGGTAATTTACCGAGCAAATAATAATCCATGACTTTACGCGCAATCGGACCTGCGGCAGAGCCGCCATGACCACCATTTTCTACAATCACAGCCAGTGCGATTTTAGGCTCTTCAGCGGGAGCATAAGCAATAAATAAAGCATGGTCGCGGTGGCGTTCATTAATATTTTTTTCATTATATTTCTCGTTTTGTTTAATGCCAACCACCTGTGCAGTACCGGTTTTTGCAGCAATACTGTAGCCTGCATTGGCGCCCACACTAGCCGCTGTGCCGCCTGGCAAGGTTACATCTATCATGCCAAGTTTAACAATCTCCAGATTTTTTTCGTCCAGCGGTATTTTTTCGTTCACTATTGCTTTTGTGAGGCTAGTAGCGCCTGTTTTAGCATCCGTAATGGCCGCTACCAGATGCGGGCGCATGGCTACACCTTTATTGGCCAAAATGGCCGTGGCTTGGGCTAATTGCATGGGCGTGACTAAAGTGTAGCCTTGGCCGATGCCCGCGATGACCGTTTCGCCCATGTACCAAGGTTGTTTGTAGCGCCGCATTTTCCACTCCGGCGTGGGTAGCAAGCCGGAAATTTCGCCCGAAATATCCACTCCGCTTTTTTGGCCAAATCCAAAATGACGCACAAAGTTAGAGAGTCTTTCGATGCCTAATTCCATCGCTAAACCATAAAAAAAAGTATCGCACGATATAGTAATGGCACGGCGCATGTCCACAATGCCATGGCCGCCGGGTTTCCAATCACGGTATCTGTGCGTGCTGTTAGGTAAGGTAAAATAGCCGTTATCATGAATGCTATAAGGAGGGCGGCGTATCCCGGCCTCTAGCCCAGCCAATGCCGAAAAAGGTTTGAAAGTTGAGCCGGGTGGGTAAACGCCACGCAACGGGCGGTTAATAAGAGGTTTGTCTAATGAATTATTAAGTGAATTCCAATTATCAAAATCAATGCCATCTACAAATAAATTAGGGTCAAAAGTGGGCATGCTGACAAAGGCCAACACTTCGCCAGTGCTTGGTTTAATGGCTACCAATGCCCCTCTGCGTTCCCCAAAAGCAGTTTCGGCAATTTCTTGTAATTTGCTATCGATAGATAGGATGAGGTTGTTGCCGGAGATGGGTGGTTTACTCGAAAGTATGCGCACTGCCCTACCATCGGCGTCAATTTCTACCTGTTGAAAGCCTGTAGTGCCATGTAATGCTGACTCATAAGATTGTTCTACGCCGCTTTTGCCGAGATGATCGGATCCCTTGTAGTTAGAAAGGAGATCAGCTTCCTCTAGATTTTTAATATCTTTATCGTTGATGCGACCGATATATCCCACCATATGCGAGCCTTGCTTGCCTAGGGGATAATGTCGAAATAGGCGTGATTTGAGCTCGACACCAGGAAAGCGATAGCGATTGACCGCAAACTTGGCAGCTTCAACCTCGTTCAGATGCGTGCGTAGCAGAATGCTCTCGAAATTGTGGCTTTCAGCTTTTTGTTTGTTGAAGCGCTTAAGGTCAGTGGGGCTTACTTCTACTAATTGTGCGATTTCAGAGATGGTGGTTTCTAAATTTTTAATTTTAGAAGGCGTAATTTCTAGCGTATAAACAAAAAAATTATGCGCTAATACCACACCATTTCTATCTGAAATGAGGCCGCGATTAGGTGTGATAGGTACTATCGAGATGCGATTGTTTTCGGCAAGTGTTTGATAGTAATCGTAGCGACTAATCTGCAAATAATAAAAACGAATTGCCAGTAAACCAAATGCTCCCAGCACCAGAATCCCAAGCACGGCAAGGCGCAGCTTGAAATTATGTTGCTCGTTTTGGTGATTTCTAAGTTCGGTGCTAGAACGCATTGATTTGTGAGTTTTTATTAAGTTTTAGGGCGTGTCAGCCCGCCAAACATCAATATCATCAATTGCCACAATATCAAGCCAGTGATAATAGGCCAGAAATAGTGCCAGCCAGGATTTTCGTTGCCCTCGAATAATTTTAAAAATAGCATCAAAACACGCTCGATTGCTAATAAAGCAAATACGTAACCGGTGAGCTGCCAAACATTAAACAATACTAATCTGCGCTGATAACTAAGTGCAATAAATGCAACTAAAGAGAAACTTAATGCATGCTGACCTAACAGGCTGCCAGTAGCCAAATCCACTAATATGCCGGCAAACCATGCTGTACCAACATTACAAAGGTTGGGAGCGCGTAATAGCCAGTAAAGCAATATTACCAACATGAAATCGGGTCTAAAAATTATACCTTGCCCTACCCAGGGAAACAGCTGGCATAACAATGCGATTAATAAAGTAAGGTAAACGGCAATAGGGCTAGTGTGGCGCATTGGTTTTAGCCTTAGGTTTATTGACGATTACATTGTTTTTTTTGGGGTCTACTGCCTCTATGGGCGCGGGCTCTGGAGCGTCACTTTCTTTTGCAACAGGTAATTCCAGCAGTAAAAGTTGCAAGTGGTTGCTTACCCCAGCCACAGGCGTACTGACAATTTTGGCAAATGGCGACTCAGGGTTTTGCTGTACTTTTGTGACGATAGCAACTGCCAAGCCCGCCGGGTAAACGCCATCAATACCGGAGGTTACCAGTTTATCGCCCACCTTAATATCGACATTGGTGGGCAAATAGGGAATATCCAGCGTATTGTTGCCCTCACCAAAGGCAATTGCACGTAATTGGTTGCGCTCGATCTGGATCGGAATCGAAAGTTCTTTATCAGTGATCAGGGTGACTTCGCTGGTGAAAGGATACACACGCGTTACCTGGCCGACTACACCTTTAGAATCAACTACTGCCTGCCCTGCTTTGATGCTGTGGTGACTACCGCGATTAACCACGACCGTATGTGTAAATGGGTCGCGCCCCATGTGCGAAATTTCGCCGAGTACTGCTTTGGGTTGAATGGGAGTATCGCCATTCAACAAACTACGAAGATGAACATTTTCTGCCTGAATAGTGCTTAGGCGCTGCAGCATTATCTGATGTTCAAATGCCTGCTGTTTTAATGCGTAATTTTCTTGTACCAGTTGATTGTGTACTGAGAAATATTTATTGATATCTCGATACCAATCGCTAGGGGCGTTTGCCAGCACTTCCAACGGATGCAATGCAGCAATAAACGCCTGGCGCACTTGTGAGAGGTAATTCAGGCGCGCATCTATCGCCATAATAACAATTGATAGTGCGCAAAAAAATACCATGCGAGAAAATGGTCTAGCGCCGCGAACAAAAAAAGCTGGGGTTTGTTGAGCTTCTAGCTTTTGATGAACGCCTTTAAGCATGCCAACACGTTAGATTAAATTGCAATAGATTGATTTGATTCAGCAATTATGCTTACTCATTTGCAAACACGTTGCCTAGTTTATCCATTTCCTCTAAGGCGCGGCCACAACCCCTGGCAACGCAAGTAAGCGGGTCTTCTGCCACAATTACTGGCAAACCGGTTTCTTCGACTAGCAGTCTATCTAAATCGCGTAGCAGCGCGCCGCCACCTGTCAGCACCATGCCTTTTTCGGCAATATCTGCGCCCAGTTCAGGCGGAGTTTGCTCCAACGCAGATTTCACCGCACCTACAATCGAATTTAGTGGCTCGGTTAGCGCTTCTAGAATTTCGTTGCTGGAAATAGTAAACTTACGTGGCAGGCCTTCAGCTAAGTTGCGCCCCGTCACTTCCATTTCCAATACTTCAGAGCCAGGGAAAGCCGAACCGATTTTTTTCTTAATCGCTTCAGCAGTAGGTTCAGAAATTTGCATACCGTAATTGCGGCGAATGTAATCAATAATTGCTTGGTCGAATTTATCGCCGCCTACGCGCTCAGATTTAGCATAAACAATACCGCCTAGCGAAATTACGCCCACTTCAGTGGTGCCGCCGCCGATGTCTACCACCATTGAGCCAGTGGCTTCTGCTACGGGCATATCTGCGCCGATTGCTGCAGCCATAGGTTCTTCAATCAAAAACACTTGTTTTGCGCCGGCACGTTCGGCCGATTCTTTAATCGCGCGGCGTTCTACCTGCGTCGAGCCGACCGGCACGCAAATAATAATGCGCGGGCTGGGTGAAAACCAGCGCGCGTCATGCACTTTGCGGATAAAAAATTTGAGCATTTGCTCGGTGACGGTGAAATCGGCAATCACGCCATCTTTCATGGGGCGGATGGCTTGAATATTAGAGGGCGCACGGCCTAACATGCCTTTGGCGTCTTTACCTACAGCCAGCAACACCTTTTTGCCGCCTGGGCCACCTTCAGTGCGAATAGCAACGACTGAGGGTTCGTCTAATACGATGCCTCTGCCGCGTGCATAAATGAGGGTATTGGCGGTGCCTAAATCGATGGCCAAGTCATTTGAAAAGTAACTATTGATGAAACCGAACATATTGTTTTATCCTGTGCTTTGCGCAAACGTTTACATGACTTTGATTGCGACTCAAGTTGCAACTAAAGCTGTGCTTTAAAATCAAGGTATAATAACGTATATTGCACTTAAAATTAAGATGCATTTACACATTGTTACAAACAAAATCGAATTTATCTTATGGCACTCAACATTACCGATATTAAACGCATTGCACACTTGGCGCGCTTAGAAATTAATGAGCAAGAAGCTGCAGCCACACTCACTAAACTTTCTGGTATTTTAGGCTTAATCGAGCAAATGCAAGCGGTCGATACCACGGGCATTACGCCGATGTCGCACTCGCAAGATGTGGTGCAGCGCTTGCGCGAAGACGTTGTTACCGAAACTAACCAGCGTGAAGCGTTTCAGAAAATTGCACCCGTTCTAGGCAATGGTTCAGCTAAACAGGCGGTAGATGGCGGTCTGTATCTTGTGCCACAAGTGATTGAGTAAGAAACAGCATGATTAACAGCAGCTTAAAAACACTTAGCCAAATGCTGGCTAAAAAAGAAATTTCCAGCGTTGAAATGACGCAGACTTTTCTAAATCGCATCCATCAATTTAATCCAACCATCAATGCCTATATTGCGCTAGATGAAGCTAAAACGCTCGCGCAAGCTAAAGTGGCCGATGCGCGCATTGCAGCTGGGAATACCGAGCCTTTAACGGGGATTCCGTTTGCGCAAAAAGATATTTTCTGCGCCAAAGGCTGGCAGACGACTTGCGGCTCAAAAATGCTGGCTAATTTTATTGCGCCTTATGATGCACATGTGATTAGCCAGTTTGACGCGGCAGGTGCGGTGAATTTGGGCAAAACCAATATGGATGAATTCGCCATGGGCTCGTCGAATGAAACCAGCTATTTTGGTGGCGTAAAAAACCCTTGGGATTTTGACCGTGTGCCGGGCGGCAGTAGTGGTGGTAGCGCAGCTGCAGTGGCGGCAAGGCTTTGTGCCGCCGCAACAGGAACGGATACCGGCGGCTCGATACGCCAGCCAGCCAGTCTTTGCGGCTTTACCGGTTTAAAACCGACTTACGGCTTGGTGTCACGTTACGGCATGATTGCGTTTGCATCTTCACTCGACCAGGCAGGGCCAATGGCGAAAAGCGCCGAAGATTGCGCCATGATGCTGAACGTAATGGCAGGGTTTGATGAGCGCGATTCTACCAGCCTGAATCGTCCCAAAGAAGATTACACACGCGGCCTGGTGGGCATGTCAGGTGACAAGCCGCTCAAAGGTCTTAAAATAGGGTTGCCGAAAGAATATTTTGCCGATGGCCTGGATGCAGGCGTGGCAAAAGTGGTGCTGGACGCGATTTCGGAATACAAAAAACTGGGTGCAGAAACGGTAGAAATTTCACTGCCCAATACCAAACTTTCTATCCCGGTTTATTATGTGCTCGCGCCTGCCGAAGCCAGCTCTAACTTATCACGCTACGATGGGGTGCGTTATGGGCACCGCGCGGCAGAATACACCGATTTGATGGATATGTACTGCAAGAGCCGCGCCGAAGGGTTTGGGGCAGAAGTGAAGCGGCGCATCCTCATCGGCACTTATGTATTAAGCGCTGGCTATTACGATGCCTATTACCTTAAAGCCCAGAAAATTCGTCATTTGATAGCGGATGACTTCAAGCAGGCGTTTAAAAAATGTGACATCATCATGGGGCCTACTGCGCCTTCAACAGCGTTCAAGGCGGGTGAAAAAGCCGATGACCCTGTCGCCATGTATCTGCAGGATGTGTATACCATCGCCACCAATCTGGCCGGTTTGCCTGGTATGAGCATTCCAGCGGGCTTTGATAAAGGCTTGCCCGTTGGACTGCAGTTGATGGGAAATTATTTTGATGAGGCACGCATGCTCGATGTGGCGCATGCTTATCAACAAGTAACAGATTGGCATACGCAGATGCCAGAAGGTTTGAAATAATATGGAATGGGAAGTCGTCATTGGGTTGGAGACGCATACCCAGCTAAAAACCAACACTAAAATATTTAGTGGCGCATCGATTAAATATGGTGCAGAACCTAACACCCAGGCCTGCGAGGTGAGCATTGCTTTACCGGGCGTGTTGCCTGTGCTGAACAAACAAGCCGTGGAATGTGCGATTAAATTTGGTTTGGCGGTGAATGCAGAAATCGCCCCGCGCTCAGTGTTTGCGCGTAAAAACTATTTTTACCCGGATTTACCCAAAGGCTACCAGATCAGTCAGTATGAGTTGCCAGTGGTGGGTAAAGGCGCGGTGACGATACAAGTACCGGCAGTAGGTAAAAACGCCGCTTATGAAAAAGTCATCAATATTACCCGTGCGCATTTAGAAGAAGATGCTGGCAAATCTGTTCACGGTGCGGTGGAAGGCATGAGCGGTATTGACTTGAATCGCGCAGGCACGCCGTTGCTGGAGATTGTGACTGAACCGGACATGCGTTCTGCAGCGGAAGCGGTGGCCTATGCTAAAAAACTGCACGAGCTGGTGCAATGGATAGATATTTGCGACGGTAACATGCAGGAAGGCAGTTTCAGGTGTGATGTAAATGTGTCGGTGCGGTCGAAAGGTTCTGAAAAGCTGGGTACAAGGCGCGAGATAAAGAACCTCAACTCGTTCAAATTCATGCAGCAGGCGATTGAATACGAGACACGCTGGCAGATTGAAACGCTGGAAGATGGCGGAACTATTCATCAGGCAACCGTCCTGTTTAACCCAGATACAGGCGAAACCAGAGCTATGCGCAGCAAGGAAGAAGCTAACGATTATCGCTATTTCCCCGACCCTGATTTGTTGCCGTTAGAGGTCACTGAAGCTGATAAAGCGCGCGTGAGGGCAACAATGCCAGAGCTGCCAGAGGCGATGAAGGCAAGGTTCGAAGCTGAGTATGGCTTAAGTAGCTACGATGCAAGTGTATTGACTGATTCTAGAGCAATGGCTAATTATTTTGAAGTAGTTGTGATAGGCTGTGGAGATGCTAAGTTGGCTGCCAACTGGGTTATAGGAGAATTGTCAGCCTTGCTCAACCGTTTGGGCTTTGTCAGCGAAACCCCAATTGCTGATAGCCCTGTTGATGCCAATACTCTCGCACAATTAATCAATCGTTGTAAGGATGGTACTTTGTCGGTGAAAATGGCAAAAGAAGTGTTAGCTGATATTGCAGGTCAGTCTTTTGAAAATTTGGGGGAAACCGTAGATCAGATTATTGCAAGACGTGGTTTTGTTCAGATATCTGATAGCGGCGCGATTGAAGCGATAATTGATGAAGTATTAGCAGCCAATCCTGCCATGGTAGAAGAATTTAAAGCAGGTAAAGAAAAAGCTTTCAATGCCTTGGTAGGACAAGCCATGAAAGCCTCAAAAGGCAAAGCCAACCCTGCGCAGGTGAATGAAATCTTAAAGAAAAAACTGGCTAATTAATTAGCTATTTTTTAGCTGGTTGTTCAGGCGATACTACGCCGGCAGCGGTCGGTGCCTTGATGAGCGTGGCCTCTAATGAGCCTGCTCCAGAATCAACGCTGGCAGGTTGTTTTAATGCGATAAATCTTTCTTTATCCTCTGCGTAGCGTTTACGGGTGGCTTCCATATTTAATTTACGTTGAACCATTTGTTTGTCGATATTGGCAGACTCTATTTTTGACAGCCGTAATTCCTCACTTAAGTATGGTGGTAGCGGTTTGTTACGCGCGCGAAAATTTTGCGCAGTCTTATTGTTGCGCGCGGATCTATTAGCGGTGCTTATTTTTTGCTGTGAAAGTGCTTGTATGGCGGCTAGATCTGTTTGTAAATTGCGGTCACGCGCCAAATCAATTTCTTCGGCATTGGTGTAAGAGGCCAATAAAATTTTATCTTTACGTTCTTTATCAAGTTTTTGTTGATCTAATATTTCATTTTTTGGATCAACTTTAACATTGTGCTTAAGTACCATCCCCTGGCTATTCATTTCGGCATTATTGCGGCCAGCTTCTTGTGCAGGTAGTTTGTCGCCATAATGTGTCACACCACTGCTATCAACCCATTTCACGATTTTTTTACCACTGCCACTGTTTGAAGTAGCAGCTTCATTTTTATTTGCAGCATGCGCAATATTTGAAATTGCAAATATGGCTGCCACTAAAATAAAGAGTATTTTTTGCATATAATTTAAATTGCCCAATTAATATTTAACTTTCAATGCCATATTGTTGGCGATACTCCCGAATTTTAAGCAAGTGTTGTGCCATATCTTGTTGATTTTGCACAAATTCCAGCAAGTCACTTAAATTGGCGATGGCAGATACGGGTAAATGATGCAGCGTTTGAACCTCTTGCACCGCTGAAAGTTCGCCTAAGCCTTTTTCTTGCCTATCTAGGGCAATAGCCACGCCGCAAGGCTCCGCGCCGTGTTGTTGAATTAAATCAATCGATTCGCGCACTGAGGTGCCTGCTGAAATGACATCATCGATAATGAGTACCCGACCTTGCAATGGTGCTCCAACGATTATGCCACCTTCGCCGTGGTCTTTGGTCTCTTTACGGTTGTAGGCATAAGGTACATTGTGACCATTTTTGGCAAGCGCGATGGCAATGCTGGCCGCTAAAGTGATGCCTTTGTAAGCTGGGCCAAATAGCATATCGAACTGAATACCTGATTTTTCGATACTATTGGCGTAGAATTCGCCTAGTTTTAATAAACTTTCGCCATCATTAAACAGGCCAGCATTAAAAAAATACGGGCTTAAGCGGCCGGCTTTAGTTTTGAATTCGCCAAATTTTAAAACCTGCTTTTTAACGGCAAACGCGATAAACTCTTGACTAATTTGTGACATAACAATATGAATTGAAAGTAGATATGCGCATTATAACTGCGAATTTGAATGGAATACGCTCAGCTGCCAACAAGGGTTTTTATGCCTGGCTGCAAAAGCAGCAGGCTGATGTGATTTGCCTGCAGGAAATCAAAGCGCAGGCGGCCGATATGACGGCAGAAATGCTAGCACCTGCGGGCTATTACGGCTATTTTCATTATGCAGATAAAAAAGGCTATAGCGGTGTAGGCATTTACTGCAAAACTAAGCCGGATGCGGTGATTGAGGGCTTGAGCATTGCAGATATTGACAGCGAAGGCCGTTATTTAGAGTGTCAGTTTGGCAACCTGAGCGTGATATCGCTTTATTTGCCTTCTGGTTCAAGTGGCGAAGAGCGCCAAGCATTTAAGTTTAGCGTCATGGCCCGCATCATGCCGCATCTGGAGGCGCTTGCGAAGAATGGCCGCGACGTGGTCATTTGTGGCGATTGGAATATCGCGCATCAGGAAATAGATTTGAAAAATTACAAAGGCAATAAAAAGAATTCAGGTTTTTTGCCTGAAGAGCGTGCCTGGTTAAGTGATTTGTTCAATCGTGTAAGCTGGGTGGATGTGTACCGCAAGTTGCATCCTGAAACCACAGATGAATGCTATACCTGGTGGAGCAACCGCGGCGCTGCCTACGAAAAAAATGTAGGCTGGCGCTTAGACTATCAGATTGCTACGCCAGAATTTGCAAAAAGGGCTTTTCAGTCAACTATTTACAAAGATGAACGTTTTAGTGACCATGCTCCTCTTACTGTTGATTATCACCCTAATTGATTAATAAGTAGTGTATTTATAAATTTTTTCATTTATTAAAGAATTCATTTTGCCATTTAAAAAATTTGTTTCAATACTTGTTGTGGCGCAAACGCTCAATGTAGCTGCAGTGCAGGCAGATGAGAATGAGCAGGCGATTGTGCCCGATAACATCAGCAACATTTATTCCGACGTAGATATGCGTGTACGTCTGGCAACCAAGCCAAACGCAGTGCCTTGTGAAGCTGAAAATTGCAATTTACAACAAGAATTTGATGCACGTGTGCAGCAGTTAGGGGCACAATTATCAGCAGCTGCATTTTTAGTGTATCCAACGCTTAATAAACATGTACATCAGTTTGTTTTTAGTGTGGTAGATAAAAAAGACCCGGGCATTGCCTCTAACGGAGCTGGCAAGATTGTACTTTTTCGTGGCCTGCAGCAGTTAGAACTTACCGATGATGCGCTTAGTTTTATTATAGCGCGCGAAATGGGGCACGTGATTGGCAAGCATCACACTAAAAACACTTCTATCAAGCTCATTATTTCGGCGCTTGCAAGCATAGCGTTTCCTGCGCTGGCGGTGATTAGCGCCTCATCTGCGGCAGCACAAGCAACCACAGCTACGACTTTAATTTCTAGTGCCGCTTCAACAGCAACGTCTATGGTAGGCTCAGAGGTTGCATTAGCGAAAATGAAACCTGATCAATTGGCAGAATCAGACGAAATCGCACTTAAGTTACTACGTAATCAGGATTGGGACATGCGCTCCGTGGCGAACATTCTGCAATTTGACAACGATCAAAGTGAAAATGCTTGGATAAAAGATTTGCAGGTGAGCGGCGATTCTCTACAAAAAATTGTAGATCAAGAGGAGTTGGCGCTTTTACCTACGGTAGAAGAAAGTTTATCTGCCAAGGAAGTAAATATCACCACTTCTAGTGCCGAGCTTTCTCAATAAAAACCAACTTGAGAGTGAACTATATATACAATTTTTTCACATTAAATGTAAGGTTCTTTAATTTATCGCGACTAAACGAAGTAACTATCGATAGCTAAGTATTACTTTAGTTGATAGTTGCCTATTAAAACTTCATTCTCGAGAGGAATTAAAATGTCTATTGAAACATCATCAAAAGTTGGTAAAGGCGCTTTATTGGCGGTTGGTGCAGCAGCACTTATTTTGTCAGGTTGTGCATCCAGTGGAAAGACTATGGATAAAAGCGCTTCAGGCGAAATGGTGCATTGCGCCGGCGTGAATTCATGTAAAGGCACAAGTGATTGTAAAACGGCTGAAAATGCATGCAAAGGTCAAAACGTATGCAAGGGTCACGGCTTTTTAGCGTTGGCAGCCCCAGACTGTAGTGCTAAAGGTGGCAAAGTAATGTAGCCATTAAAGAGTGGCATGCCTTCTCTTAATAATTGGAGGAGACGGCATGCTTTTTTATGCATCCATTAATAACTTATCCCTCAACATTGCCTAATACTAAATTACCTGATTTAGGTTTTGGTCTAGGCTTACGCACGGCGCATTACAATGATATTTTAGAGACTAAGCCCAAGATTGATTGGTTTGAGCTGCTCTCAGAGAACTACATGGTGCCGGGTGGTAAGCCGCTGCATTTTTTAGATAAAATCTGCGAAAACTATCCAGTTGTCATGCATGGAGTATCTTTATCTATCGGGTCTGCAAGCCCGATAGATAAAGAATATTTGCGCGATTTACGTCAATTGGCAGATCGCGTACAACCTGCCTGGATTTCGGATCATTTGTGCTGGACAGGTGTGCACGGCCAGAATATGCACGACCTATTGCCATTGCCCTACACAGAAGCAACTGTCAAGCACGTGGTCGAGCGTATAGGCATTGTGCAGGATTTTCTAGGCCGTCGAATCTTGCTGGAAAATGTCTCCAGCTATGCCAGTTATGTTGATTCCAGCATGAGCGAATGGGAATTTATTTCGCAGGTTTGCGAGCAGGCAGATTGCCTGCTGCTGCTGGATGTGAACAATATTTACGTCAGCAGTTATAATCACCAGTTTGACGCCAAAGCCTTTATAGACGGCGTGCCGGCCAATCGTGTGCAGCAGATTCACCTGGCAGGGCACCATAATCACGGCGACTATATTATTGATACACACGATGCGCCAATCATTGACCCGGTATGGGATTTATACGGTCATGCGCTGTCACGGTTTGGCGCGGTTTCCACCATGATAGAGCGCGACGACCACATTCCACCGTTAAATGAGCTGGTAGAAGAGCTGGAAGTCGCGCGAAGCATTGCCCACAAGGCAATATCCATGCGGCCTGCAGGGCAGGTAAAATGAGCCAGCTTGCTAAATTACAGGCTGATTTTCAAGCCTACTTGATTGATGAAAATAAAGGCATCGCTTTTAAAAATAGCATCATTGATGATGCAAAGGTGGGTGCAGAAAAACGCCTTGGCATTTATTACGATGCTTACCGTTTTCGCATCATAGAGGCGCTGGCAACGGCTTACCCTAAGCTCAAGGCAATGTTAGGTGACGATTTGTTTGATAACACAGCGCGTGCCTATATCGACCGATATCCATCTACTTACCGCAATATGCGCTGGGTTGGCGATAAGATGCAAATGCATTTACAACACACGTTACCGCAGCATCCTGTTGCTGCAGAAATGGCAGCTTTCGAGTGGGCCTTAAGCTTGGCGTTTGACGCTGAAGACGCACCAGTACTTACTTTGCAGGATATAGCAGAGATTCCGCCCGAAGCATGGGCAGATTTGCATTTTGTGTTTCATCCTTCGGTACAATTACTGCCGCTAGATTGGAATGTCCTGCAAATTTGGAATGCTCTTGATAAAAATGAAACACCGCCAAGCATCGCTAAAACCAACGAAACTTGCTTGATTTGGCGACATGATCTGAATTCGCATTTCCGCTCATTAGCGGCAGCGGAAATTGTAGCAATTCAGTCGGCTATTTCAGGCGCCAGTTTTGGCGAGCTTTGCGAACAACTGCAAGAAAATGCTTCGGAAGAAGAGGCTACTGTGCAAGCCGCGCAGTATCTATCAAGCTGGCTGAATGACAGCCTCATTACGCAGGTTTAGGCGTTACAAAATCTTAACGCCAGACTCTGCAAAATTTCACCCGTTTGGCTATTTTGTACAAAAATCACCGCGCCAGCATCACGGTTTTTCCATTCCGGGCTTAGCGTAAAACTTTTCGTAAATTCATTTTGATTATTTATTTGATATGCGCCAAAAAACTCACGCACTACGTAATCGTGCTTGAGCTCGCGGCCGCTATTTTCGCCCGCCTTCACTTGGCTCACCAATCTATTTTCATAAAGGGCCACAAATACATCCGCGTTTTTGGCATCCGCAGGCTTCACGGCTTGCGCGCTGGCTTTTAGCGTAATTTTGCCATTTTCTTGTGTTGCATCTAAGCTTAAATTGGCGCGCGATGCTAGTTTTTGAGAGGCCTCAACAGATTGATTCAAACGTGAGTTATCCCAACCTCTAAAATCACGGCCATTCATTACAAATTGTGGCGTATAAACATAGCCGGCACCGGCAAATGCCGCGGTTTTGCGTTGCCTGCCACTATATTCCGCCTTTGAGAATCTGTCTTTCCAGCCGATATAATCCCAATAATCTACATGAAATGCCAAGGGAATCACTTTGCTGGGATCGGGTTTCAAGTTGCTTAGCCACTTATCAGCAGGCGGACAGCTGCTGCAACCTTCAGAAGTGTAAAGTTCAAGTAAGGAGATAGTCTGTGCACCGCTTTTGGCGCTACATTCAGCAGCAATTGCGGATTGTGTGGTTAGATTAATTATGCTGAATACGATTAAAAACTTGCTAGATAGTTTCATAAGTGCGCGCTCCAAGGGCTGTGGTTTATAGCATAGGAGTTAGTCGCTTATTTTAATGAAACCTTACAAAAAATTTATCGTCATTCTGAACGCAACGAAGAATGTTGGATCAGAGTGCTTTTTCGTTTTCTTTTACCGTATTCCAAGGCGCGACTTTCAGCATAATAAGCATGCCAGGAATCGCTAAAATAAAACACAAAATAAAGAATTTAAACCAACCTAAATTATCCACCAAATAGCCAGTGGCCGCGTTGGCAAAGGTGCGCGGCACGGCGGCCAGGCTGGTAAATAACGCAAATTGTGTGGCGGTATACATCGGGTGCGTGGTGTGGGCAATGTAGGCCACAAAGGCAGCCGTACCTAGGCCTACGCCTAGCGCCTCAACGCCAATCACTAATGCAAGCCACACTAATCTTTCTTGCACAGCAAAATCAATACCGAAAAAGCCAAATTCAAAAAATGATTTAAACAAAGCAGGGTCAAGCGCAGCGTTTGCCAGCCAAGCAAAACCTAAAATTGCCACCATTTGCACTGCGCCAAATATCCACAATGCGCGGTTAATTCCCAACTTAAACATCCAAACACCGCCCAATAAACCGCCAATTACACTTGGCCATAAGCCTGCATTTTTGGCGATTAAACCAATCTCAGTTTTGCTAAAACCCATGTCCAAATAAAAAGGCGTCGCCAGCGCAGTCGCCATGCTATCGCCGAGCTTATACAGGAAAATAAACGCTAAAATAATCAACGCTGTGCTCATGCCATTACGATGAATAAATTCGTTGAAAGGCTCTATTACTGCGGCTTTCAGTGTTCTTGGTCTACCTTCTTTAAGCGCAGGTTCAGCCACAAATATCGTCATCAAAATACCAGGAATCATAAACAAGGCGGTGATAGTAAACACGCTGCTCCAAGCCATGTGGTCGGCCAATATGAGTGAAAGTGAGCCTGGCACCAGCCCCGCGATTTTGTACGCATTTACGTGTACTGCGTTACCAAGGCCAAGCTCTTCGTCTATCAGTAATTCCCGACGATACGCGTCTATAACAACATCTTGGCTGGCGCTAAAAAACGCAACGACTGTGGCGAGGTAAGCAATCGTCCAAATATCCAGTTTAGGGTTAAATGCACCAAAAACGGGGATGGAAACTAATAATAAAACCTGCGTAATAATCAGCCAACCACGTCTGCGGCCTAACGGCGGCGTGTAGCGGTCAAACAAAGGCGCCCATAAAAACTTCCAGGTAAATGGCAAATTAATTAACGCGAATAAACCGATGGCTTTAAGATTAACACCCTCGCTACGCAACCAAGCAGGCAACAGACTGATGAGAATGTACAGTGGCAAGCCAGAGCTGAAGCCTGTAAAAATACAGATGAGCATTTTCTTGCTCATGAGCGATTGCCAGATGGAAGGTTGTGTCGTCACTATTTGGCTTTTAACCGATACATGGCTAAATTACCCAATAAATTCGGCATAAAGCTTACTTCGTTGCCATCGGTAATTACTTTGCGCTCTAAAATGGAAATTTTGTGATTTTTACAAAATTGGTCAAAATCGTTAATGGTGCAAAGGTGCACATTGGGGGTATTAAACCACTCATAGGGCAAGCTTTTTGAAACCGGCATATGACCGCCTGTTGTGATTTGCATGCGGTTGCGCCAATAGCCAAAATTGGGGAATGTCACAATAATCTCGCGCCCAACGCGCAACATTTCCTGCACAATTTCTTCGGTTTTGTGCATGGCTTGCAGGGTTTGCGAGAGGATGACGGTGTCGAACGATTGGTCTTCAAAGCCCGACAGGCCGTCTTCCAAGTCCATTTGGATCACATTGGTGCCATTTTGCAGGCAGGCCAGCCAATTGGCGTCATCTTTCTCTACGCCGTAACCCTTCACTTCAAGCGAGTCGCGCAGGTACTCCAGCAACTCGCCATCACCACAACCCAAATCGAGTACTTTTGAGCCAAACCCGACCCAGCCCGCGATAATTGCAAAATCCTGCCTATATTTTTGGCTTAAGTTTGTAATATTTACATTATTTTGCGTTGTGCTTTGCATGATCACACCTCAATTTTCTGGCAATAACTACGCAAAATATTGTGATAATGTTTATCGGGCATTAAGAAAGCATCGTGTCCATGCAAAGCGGTGACTTCGGCGTAGCTCACAGTGAGTTCATTATCCAGCAAGGCTTTTACAATTTCGCGCGAACGCGCGGGCGAGAAGCGCCAATCGCTGGTGAACGAAACGACTAAAAATTCGGCTTTCACCTGGCTTAAGGTTTGGCTTAAATCACCATTATAATTTAGCGCGGGGTCGTAATAATCCAGCGCGCGTGTCATGCGCAGATAAGTATTGGCATCGAACTCGCCTGCGAACTTATCACCTTGATAACGCAGGTAAGACTCCATTTCAAACTCCACATCAAAACTATATTTGATAGTGTCTTTAAGCTTGCGGCCAAACTTTTCACCCATGGCGTCATCGCTCAAGTAGGTGATGTGGCCTAGCATGCGGGCGATGCGCAAGCCTCTGCGCGGCACGGTGTTGTGTGCATAATAATCACCATCGTAAAACTCAGGGTCGGTAATAATTGCTTGGCGTGCCACCTCGTTAAACGCCATATTCTGAGCGGTGAGGTTGGGCGCAGAGGCGATGATCAACGCGTGTCGCACACGCTCCGGATAGGCGATCGTCCACTGCAAAGCCTGCATGCCGCCCAAACTACCGCCGATGACAGCTGCTAGCTGTTTAATGCCTAAATAGTCAAGTAAACGCGCTTGTGAATTTACCCAGTCCTCGACCGTTACCAGTGGAAAGCTTGATCCAAAAGGCTTGTTGGTTGCGGGGTTGATGCTTATGGAGCCAGAACTGCCGTGGCAGCCGCCCAGATTATTAAGCCCAATCACAAAAAATTTATTGGTGTCTAAAGGTTTGCCAGGGCCAACCAGGTTATCCCACCAGCCAGGGTATCTGTCATCTGCACTGTATTTGCCTGCCACATGATGGTTGCCAGAAAGTGCATGGCAAATAATCACTGCGTTGCTTTTAGCGGCGTTTAGTTCACCATAAGTCTCGTAAACCAAATGAAATTGCGGCAACACCTCACCGCTTTTTAGCGTGAATGGTTCGCTAAAATGGGCAGTTTGAGGAGTGACGATGCCAACAGAGTTATTTTCAAGCATTATGTGATTATACTATGTGTTATGTCACAAACTAACACTGGCAATATACAAAGCTTTCAGGGCAAATCGCCGCAATTGGCGGTAGGTGTTTATGTGCACCAAACCGCAAGCGTGATTGGTGAGGTTGCGCTGGGAGAGGATGTTTCGGTGTGGCCGGGTGTGGTGATCCGCGGCGATATTAACTTTATCCGCATTGGGGCAGGCAGCAATATTCAGGATTGTGCTGTGTTGCACGTGAATCACAAGTCTATCCAGGATCCAATAGGCGCGCCGCTGGTGATAGGCAGCAACGTCACCATTGGGCACAGCGTGATTCTGCATGGTTGCACCATTGAAGATGAAAGTTTAATCGGTATGGGCAGCATCGTGATGGATAAAGCCATTGTACAAAAACACGTGCTGGTGGCTGCGGGAAGCTTGGTGCCGGCGGGGAAAGTACTGGAAAGCGGCTTTTTATATGTAGGGCGGCCTGCTAAAAAAATACGTGCTTTAATCGAGCAGGAAATCGCATTTTTTATGACATCGGCAGAGGGATACTTGAAGCTGAAAAATGAATACTTGCGGGATGAATACAAGGCGAGCTAAAAAGCTTGAAGCGGCGTAAGGCTGTTAAAGCAGGATATTAGGCAAATTCGCAACAGAGTCAAGCAGCAGATCTGGCTTAATAGCTGAAGCCTCAGTGTAGGCCTGACGATATTTCCCTGTGCGCACTAATATGCTCTTGATGCCGGCTTGCTGTGCGCCGCCAATATCGGAATCGATATCATCGCCAATCATCAACGCTTGCCCGGCGCTTAACTGCATGTCTGCCAGCGCAATGTTGAAAAAGTCTGCGGATGGCTTGCCAATCATCATGGCCTGGCTGTTGCTGGCGTACTCAAGCCCATGAATAAAGGCACCAATGTCCATTTGCAAGCCTTGTTCAGTCTGCCAGAAACGATTCTTATGAATCGCAATGAGTTTCGCGCCGCGCATCAAGCAGGCAAACACCTCGTTTAACATCTGGTATGTCCAGGCATTGCCAATATCGCCAACGACAATATATTCTGCCTCGGTGTCTGATTGTTTAAAGGCCGTAAAATCCTTCCTGACGTCATCTGCCAGCAGAAAACGGCAAATCGGATCTGTTTGTGTTTTAAGAAAATTAAGTGCTGCCTGTGGTGCGCTGATGATTTCTGCCTGCGGAATATCAAAGCCAAGCGCGTTGATTTTCTTTTGCAGTGATTGCAGGGAAAGCGTGCTGGTATTGGTGATAAACCGGCATATAAGTTCACTGTTGCGAATTTTATTGATTGCTTCAATCGCCCCCGCCACGGGCGTGTTGCCTACATAAAGCACGCCATCCAAATCGAACAATATGCCTTTTATTGATGGAAAGTTTATCATCACTTGCTCCAAGGCTTCAATGTAGTTATTTGACAGCATTAGGTGAATTTTATCAATAAATCCGACAAAATTTATGCAAAGTAACCTTGGCTTACACGCTCGTTGCCGCCGAAATCCTTTACAGAGCTAACAGTTATGAACCCGTGTTGAGTAAGCAGCTTTCTCACTTCACTTGCTTGATTGTAGCCATGCTCCAGCATCAGCCATCCATGCGGGTTTAGGTGTTGCGGTGCGGTTTTAATAATATGGCGGATGGCATCTAAACCATCCTTACCTGAAGCTAGCGCGGATATTGGCTCCCAGGGCAGGTCGCCTTGGCTTAAATGGACGTCATTTGCTTCGATATATGGCGGATTGCTGACAATCACATCATACTTTTCGCTCTCTAGAGCGCTAAACCAATCGCTTAAAACAAAGTTGATATTCGTGATGTTTAAGTTTTGTGCATTCTCAAGTGCTATATTTAATGCGGCCTGCGAAGTATCTGTGGCGGTTATATGTGTTTTTGGGCGATGTCTGGCAATCGCCAGCGCAATAGCGCCGGTACCGGTGCCGAGGTCCAGTATCTTGCTAGTTGTATTTTGCGGAATTTTCGCTAATGCGGCTTCTACCAGGGTTTCCGTGTCGGGCCGTGGAATCAGCGTATCCGGCGTAACTTTAAGTTTTAAGCCATAAAACTCGCGATAACCTAAAATATAAGCGATCGGCTCGCCTTTTAAACGACGCTTAAGCAGTGCCTGAAACCCCGCATGGGTATTGGGCTGCAGGGCATCATTTTCGTGTGAAATCAGCCAGGCGCGATTGACATTTAGCACGTTTTGCAAAAGAAGTTGTGCTTCAAGTTTCGCTTCCGTAGCTGATAATCTTAAATTAGCTGAAATTTGCTCAGTGGCAATAGTAAGCAATTGACTAGCAGTCATGGATTCTATGTTTGTGGATTTAGTTCTAGCCAAATTTTATTAATTAAATCTCTAAATCCGGCATCAAGTGGGATAGAGTGAATTTCAGTATCTTTTAATTCAGCATCTCGTAGAGAAGCGCCCCCAATTTTAAGTGCTTTTTTGAGTGGTTCTATCGTTTCTGCGTTTCGCCCCAGCAGCCATAAGCAATAAGCTAGATTGCCTAATAGAAATCCTCCCACATTCTTTTGCTGCGTATAGTCCGCAGCACTAAGTAGCTGTAAAGCATCTTGCAAGTACTTTTCTCTTGATGCTTCATCTTTCCACGCTAACTTAGCACGTAAAATTTGTATAAATCCTTTCCCATTTAAGCAACGATTCGAAATATCTTCTAGGCTAGGAATAGTCGATGAGCTAAATTGTTGGAGGAGGCTGTCATGAATGGTGTATGCTTCATCAAATCTATCTAAAGCGGTAAGCGCAGAAGCTTTATTGGAGAGTGCGTGCACAGAAACCACAATTAACGTTTGGTCAGTCGATTGACCGAATCGTTGTATTACTTGGTCGTAACAGGCAATTGCCTCATTCGGCATGTTCCTTTTGTCAATGAACAGACCCCCTTTGTTGAGGAGTGCATTAGCAATGTGTTCTTGTAATGTTGGTTCAGAAGACATGCTGAATCGCTTTAATATTTCATCGTAGCAAGCAATTTCTTCATCGTGCTTATTTTGACTTCTTAGCGCAACACCCTTATTACCAAGTGCGTTAGCGACCCGCTCTTGTAGCTGAATACTCGTAGCCTTATCAAAGCGGCGTATTACTTCATTAAAACAAGCTATTGCCTTATCAAGTGCATTTAGCTTACCAAACACAACCCCCTTACTTACTAGCGCTTTTGCTACTTGTAATTGTAGGTTTGGTTCGGTTGATGAGCTATATCGTTGTATTAGTTCGTCATAACAGGCGATTGCCCCATCATATTTATTTAGCAGGTCAAGTGTTATGCCTTTGTTGAAGAGTGCATTGGCAGAGGCTCCATTAGAGGCGTCTATTGCAATTGCCGCTTTGCCCCAGTATTCTGCGGCAAAAACTAAATTATTTTCGTCATATGCTGCAAAGGCAAGGGTATTCCAATCATTAAATTTATATTCGGATTCAGGCTTATTTTTAAGCTCATCAGAAGCAGCTTTTAATTCAGGTGAAGGACGACTCGCTGTATTAACTGCGATTTTAAAATTAGCGTTTGTTCCCTTTAGAATGTTATTTAAAAGCTGGTTTGTATTTTCATTCATGCCGATTTGTATATTTTGTATCGCTTGGGCTATGTCATTTTTTGCATCAGCTTCATATTTTTTTAGCCGTTCTTTTAGTGCATCAATATTTTGTAATAAGTTATTTTCATTATCTTTAAACCAGTTTTCTGCGCTTTCTTTTGCTTTTGAACTTGCGGTGAATAGTGCTAATAAAGAAACTACAATGGCTATTATCATGCCGAGTATTGCATAAATAGCAAGGTAGAAATTGATGTCAGATATGCGTTTATCAAAAATATCTATTGTTTTATTTTGAATTTCAATTTGTTTTTTAATATCTGCTAAGTCTTGTTGTTTTATTTCTTTAAGGGCTTCTAATTTGGCGTCAGTTTGCGCTTTGAATACCTGAAAATCTGTATTGCCTATCGGTTTTTCAGTTGCAGAAACTGTAAGGCAAAGAGAAAAAAATGACAAAACCAAGCAAATCTGAGTTAGCATTTTGTTCATATTGTTTCCTAGTAATTTAATTATCTTCACCCAAACTCGCTAGCAAATCTGCCTGATGTTCAGCCGATAGTGCGTTGATGAGTTCGTCCATATCGCCCTCGGTAATCGCATCGATTTTATACAGCGTGAGGTTGATACGGTGATCGGTAATACGGCCTTGCGGATAATTGTAGGTGCGGATACGCTCGCTGCGGTCGCCTGAGCCAATTAAGCTTTTACGCTCGCTGGCGATTGCGCTTTGTTGCGCATTTACCTGAGCCGCCTTAATGCGTGCGGCGAGCACCTGCATGGCCTGTGCCTTGTTGGCGTGTTGACTGCGCCCCTCTTGGCATTCCACTACAATGCCGGTGGGGTTGTGCGTGATGCGCACGGCAGAATCGGTTTTGTTGATGTGCTGGCCGCCCGCGCCTGATGCCCTGTAAGTATCAATGCGAATATCGGCCGGGTTAATCACCACATCGTTAATTTCGTCGGCTTCCGGCAGCACCGCCACGGTACACGCACTGGTATGAATGCGACCTTGCGTTTCGGTGTCTGGCACGCGCTGCACACGGTGGCCGCCAGACTCAAATTTAAGCTTGGAATATGCGCCATAACCGATAATTTTGGCGATAATTTCTTTGTAGCCACCCATTTCGCCTTCGTTAGCGGACATCACTTCCACCTTCCAGCCTTGGCGCTCAGCATAGCGTGAATACATTCGGAACAAATCGCCCGCAAACAAGCCGGATTCGTCGCCGCCAGTGCCAGCCCGGATTTCCAGGAAGATGTTTTTATCGTCATTCGGGTCTTTTGGAAGTAAAAGTTTTTGTAGCTCCGCTTCAACCGCCTCTAATTTAGCCTTACCCGTTTCAATTTCTTCCTGCGCAAACTCTTTCATGTCCGGGTCGCTCAGCATGTTTTGCGCCTCAGCAATATCTTTTTCAGCTTGTTCAAACACATGATATTGCTCAACTATAGGGGTGATTTCAGCGTGCTCTTGCGTGATTCTGCGATAATTATCCATATTATCGGTCACGCCCTCACTGCTCATTAAGCGGTTTAATTCTTCTAAGCGCTCGCTCAAAGTGGCGAGCTTTCTAATCATGCTGGGTTTCATTGGCGGACTTTGATAAATTAGTTTTTGATTTGGTAAAGATGGCGGAGTAGCGCTTCTAGCTTCACATGCTCGTCGCCATGCGACTGGTGCAACGCATGGCTGGGGGCATGCAGGAATTTATTGGTGAGCGCATTGCTTAAAGCTTCCAGCGCTTTTTCCGGGCTTTCGCCTTTTTGAATGAGTTTGAGTGCCTTTTCAAGTTCTGCTTGGCGTGTAGCTTCGGCCTGGTCGCGTAGGGCTTTGATGGTAGGCACAGAATCGCGCTTTTTAAGCCAGTGCATAAAGGTTTCAACGCGTGCCTCTACTATCTTTTCGGCGCTCATTGCGGCTTCCTGGCGGTTCACCATGCCATCATTCACTACTTGTGCCAAGTCATCCACGGTATATAAAAATACATCGTCCAATTCTGCGACTTCGGGCTCGATGTCGCGCGGCACGGCCAGGTCGACCATAAATATGGGGCGGTGGCGGCGAGCTTTGACAGCGCGCTCTACCATACCCAACCCGACAATCGGTAATTGGCTGGCGGTACTGGTAATGACGATATCAAAGTCGGCCAGATGGTCGGGTAAATCATGCAGTAAAATGGCTTTCCCGCCGATCTTTTCGGCCAAATCAGAGCCGCGTTCGAGGGTGCGGTTGGCCACAGTCAAGGATTTTGGTTTTTGTGCGGCAAAATGATCTGCGCAAAGTTCTATCATCTCGCCCGCGCCGATAAATAGCACATTTTGGTCGCTGATGCTGCCAAAAATACGCTGTGCCAGCTTAACGGCCGCGGCAGCCATCGAAATGGAACTGCTGCCAATGTCTGTGTTGGTGCGTACTTCTTTGGCGACTTCAAACGTGCGCTGGAAAAGTTTATGCAGCAATGTGCCCAGCGTGCCCGCATCCTGCGCGATTTTGACCGATTGCTTGAATTGCCCCAGAATCTGCGGTTCGCCCAGCACCATGCTATCGAGGCCGGAAGCCACGCGGAAAGCGTGTTTCACCGCATCTTGATTGCTTAGCGTGTAAGTGTAGGGTTGAACATTGTTTAAATCGAGGTGGTGATACTGTGCGAGCCAATTGACGATAGGCTCAGGCGCATTCGATTGCACGTAAATCTCCGTGCGGTTGCAGGTAGATAAAATCGCTGCTTCGGTGGCGTTTTTTTCGGTTAAATCGTTGAGCGCATGACGAATAATTTCGTTATTAAACGCCACGTGCTCGCGGATGGAAATAGGCGCGGTGTTGTGATTGACACCAATTGTATAAAGTTGCATAAGCGTATTTTATCAACTCATTAATAAAGTTTTAAATGTTAATGATATTAAATTAGGCATTGAGTAAAGAAATCTTCGAGATAGTCGGTAGCAATGAGTTGATGAAATTACATCGTGTATTTTGGCTTATCGGCTTATCT
>JBAVIP010000003.1:0-2234 GCA_049687015.1 Methylotenera sp.
CTGATTTTGCGTTAAAATTTGAGTATTATACCTGACTAATTTTCCGCAACTATGACCGGGCAGAGTATAGCAAAGCGAGTGGATGATAAAGCGCTCATGAACCTTATCCGTAAATGGTTGAAAGCGGGCATATTGGAAACCGATGGTCAGGTAATACACCCATTGATGGGGACACCACAAGGCGGGAATGCCACTCCCCTTACACAAAAGAGAACTTTTATCGTTCTGTGCCGTATCTTGCTGGGTAGGCGATTTAGATGTTTTCGGATTGCAGACTGCCGGCGTAGCCTGTACCGGAATCGAATGCTTGATCGTAATCAAATCTTTTCCCACAATGACCTCTTTGACCAGCAGCCTCATGATCTTTTGGCGCTGACCAATGTCGAGGGTATCGGCATTTGAGCGCAAGCGCTCCAGAAATGCAGTGAGGGTTTCGGCTAAGCGTAAATAAGCCGCCCGATCTGCCGTTTGGTGTGTAATTGCCTGGAGCTCTGCCTGCATAGCTTGTTCTCGTTGTCGTAATGGCGGCATTCTGATACGAAGTTCATCAATCGAGAGCAACTCTTCCTGATAGGCTGTGAGTAATCTCTCCATACTTTTGCGTACGCGAATTATATCGCGGTTCAGCGTTTCCAGTCGGCGTTTGGTTGGGCTGGAATCTCGGGCGGCTTCCAGTCGGCGATTCAACTCGTTTTGAATCAGTGTCGGACTCTCCAGTAGGTGCAGAATTTCGTTCCAAACCAACTGATCTAGTAGATCCTGGCGAATGGGTTTTTCATCACAGAGGGCTTTTCCTCCATGACGATAAGCGTCAGAACCTGTACAACGGTAATAGTAGATTTTACGTACCGATGTTCGTGACGAATTTCGATAGAGGGCGTAGCTACACTGGCGACAATGCACCAGACCCTGGAGAATACTGGGTTCAATGGTACGTCGTGGCCCATGCTGTTTGTTATAGGTCAGCTTTTCCTGCGCCAAGGCGAAGGTTTCCTCACTCACCAAAGCGGGTACCGGAATTTGTATCCATTCGGTGTGCGGAAGCTCTATGTTAGCACTATTACGTGTCGATATGCCGCCGCGCAACCGCAGTGGTCGGGTAATGCGTTGACGTGCCGTTACCGCCGTTTTGCCAAAGCAGGCACGGCCTTGATAGGCAGGATTGCGCAATATCGCCCAGATGACCGAACGTTCCCAGCGGGGCTTTTGTTTCCGGGTTGGCAAACCTGACTCGGTCAACTGGCGGGCAATCGCGCCAATACTCAGATCTTCCACCGTATACCAATTGAAAACCTTGCGCACAACATCCGCTTCGGTTTCGATAATTTCGTAGTAGGCTGCAGTTTCCTCGGTCTTACGGAAGTAACGATAACCATAGGGCGCGCCACTCAATACGCTGACTTCACCCTGTTTTGCCCGATGCCGCTTGCCACGCCGTGAGCGTTCCAGAATCTGCGCCCGCTCGTATTCAGCAATCATACCCTGAAACTGTAGCAGCAATTGATCTTCCGGGGTACCTGAGTGCGGCGCTTTGATGAACACCATATCGACGCCATGACGGGCTAATTCCTCAGTCAGCAAGACCTGATAGGCATATTTCCGGCTCAACCGATCAGGTGACAGCGCCAAAACCGCCTGGATTTGACCTTCTGCGGCTAAATCCCGGATTCGCTCAAGCCCTGGCCTGATTAAATTGGCTCCACTATAACCTTCATCTTCGAAAACCCATTCATCCGGTACCTGGTAATTTTCTTGGCGGGCAAATTCTATCAGCGCTGCTGTCTGACTGGCTATAGTCTTCTCCTCCTTCTGTTGATCCGAAGAGACACGGGCGTAGATGGCGGCTATTTTCATGGCTTTCTCCTTTCAGTCCTGTGGATTCATCAATTCGGCGTTCCCGGTTCGGAACCAGGATGGCAAAGACCTGCTCCAGCTTAGTGGCATGCAGACGATCAAAAGCAAATTCCAACTCAATATCATGACTTCGCCGATGGCGATTAGCCATGGCGGTGCAACTTGTCGAGAAAACTGACGATGGCCTGTGCCACAATCTCGCCAATAGACATGCCGCTGGTTTGCGCATGTGACCGAAGTCGCTTCACGACATCCGCAGGTATTTTGATGGTGATCGGAATAGAGGGTGAAGCGACCAAGACTGGCGCATCGATTTCCTGAGCTTCCTGAAGATAGCGGTAAGCCTGTCTGCGAGACAAGCCAAACTGTTGGGTCAATGC
>JBAVIP010000004.1:0-76193 GCA_049687015.1 Methylotenera sp.
ATTAACCAGATGACAGGATTAGCCATGAGTAAAACTTTTAGAATTGCCCCAAGTATTCTTTCTGCAAACTTCGCCAAACTTGGTCAAGAAATTGACGACGTGATTACCTCAGGTACAGATCTTGTGCATTTTGACGTGATGGATAATCACTATGTCCCGAACCTGACCATCGGCCCTTTGGTTTGCGAAGCGATTAAAGAAACCGCCAAGCGCGTGGGCGGCATTATTGACGTGCATCTGATGGTAAAACCAGTCGACCGTATTATCCCTGACTTCGCTAAAGCCGGTGCAAATATTATTACCTTTCACCCTGAAGCCTCTGAACATATTGACCGTAGCTTGGCTATGGTGCGTGATCTGGGCTGTAAATCCGGCCTTGTGTTTAACCCGGCCACTTCACTAAGCTATTTAGATCACGTGATGGATAAAGTGGACATGGTGCTGTTGATGTCTGTGAACCCGGGCTTCGGCGGGCAAAAATTCATTCCGGAAACGCTTAATAAGCTGAAGCTGGCACGTGCCAAGATTGATGCCTATACCAAAGCGACTGGCCGCGAAATCTGGCTGGAAGTAGATGGCGGCGTGAATGCACAAAATATTGCAGAAATCGCGAAAGCAGGTGCAGATACATTCGTGGCGGGTAATGCCATCTTTACTCAAGGTAAAGAGTCGGATAAAAATCGCTATAACAGTATTGTGGCAGAAATGCGCGCGGCTTTAGCTAAGGTTTAGAAGGCTTGGAAGCCCAGCGCTGCAGATGAGCTGCGTAGCAGGTTTTCGCGTTAAAGCCGTCATGTTTGATCTTGACGGTACCTTGGTTCACACGGCACCGGAGATTGCGGTAGCGGTAAATTTGATGCTGGCTGATTTGAATCGGCCGGCATTGCCTTACAGCCAAATCGAGGGCTACATAGGTGAAGGCGCGCAAACTTTGATTAAGCGCTGTTTAACAGAACAACAAAACGCAGAATCCGATGCAGCGTTATTCGAACAGGCGGAACATCTGTTTTTTATGCATTACGCCAATAATGTGGCGGAAAGCAAGCCGTATGCCGGTGTGGTTGATGGCTTGCAAGCTATATTTAATAAGGGTTTCAGGCTGGCCTGTGTGACGAATAAACCGGAAAAGTTTACTTTGCCTTTGCTGCAGAAATGCGGATTGGCCGATTTTTTTGAAATGGTGGTTTCCGGAGATACGTTGCAAAAAAAGAAGCCAGACCCTATACAATTGCAGCACATTTGTGCAAAATTCGATGTGCCGGTGTATGAGGCGATCCTGGTAGGCGATTCTGCTACCGATATACGGGCAGCGCAGGCGGCGGGTTGTTTTATTGTGACAGTGCCTTACGGCTACAATCAAGGCAAAGCGATTGACACATCACAAGTAGATGCAATGATCGATGATTTAACGGACTTAACTACACTCATTTATACGTAAACAATATGATTTTTCTAAACAATAATTTTCTAGGCTGGCGTCGCTCTTGGCGAAGCTAGGACAATGTCTGCCTAAATGAGGCAGAGCGATACTGGCGGTTAGCAAAGATCACTAACCGCGAATTTTAGAAAATTATCAGGAAGAATTATGTTTACCACAATCAATCAAATCGAATTTAACGCGCTTGCCAAGCAAGGCTATAACCGCATTCCGCTGGTGCTAGAGACGTTTGCCGATCTAGATACACCGCTTTCACTCTATCTGAAACTGGCTAACCAACCGTTTTCCTACTTGCTGGAAAGCGTACAGGGCGGCGAGCGCTTTGGGCGCTATTCCATCATTGGCCTGCCTGCTAAAACACGTATTGTTGCGCATGGTTTCACAGTGCAAGTGCTTGAGAATAATGTGGTCAAAGAAACCCACGAAAATACCAATGCGCTGGATTTCATCAAGCAATTTCAGGCGCGTTTCAAAACGCCGCCTTATGAAGGTTTGCCGCGTTTTACAGGTGGTTTGGCGGGTTATTTTGGTTATGAAACCATCCGTTATATTGAAAAACGCTTAGCTAATACACAAAAACCTGACGCAATAGGCACGCCGGATGTATTGCTGATGGTGTCAGAAGAAATTGCCGTGGTGGACAATCTCAGCGGCAAGCTATATTTCATTGTTTACGCCAATCCAGGTGACGCTAATGCGTATGAAAACGCACACACGCGCTCGAGCGAGTTAGTAGCGAAATTACGTAAAACTGTGGCGATTCCAGAATCCGCGCCCACAGCAAAAACGCAAGCCAGTTCCGAGTTTGGTGAAGATAATTTCAAAGCAGCTGTTAAGCGCGCGCAGCAGTACATTTTAGATGGCGATATCATGCAGGTGGTGCTGTCTCAGCGCATGACGCAGGAATTTTCTGCGCCGCCATTGTCATTGTATCGCGCGTTACGCAGCTTAAATCCATCGCCTTACATGTTTTATTACGATATGGGTGATCACCATGTGGTGGGTGCGTCCCCGGAGATTCTGGTGCGGCTGGACGACGGCGTGGTCACCTCGCGCCCGATTGCAGGCACACGGCCGCGAGGCAAAACACGTGAGCAAGACCTGGCCTTGGCAGAAGAGCTTTTAGCAGACCCGAAAGAACGTGCCGAGCATGTGCAGCTCATGGATCTGGGCCGCAACGATGTTGGCCGTGTCGCGCAAATCGGCACGGTAAAAGTGACTGATAACATGATGATAGAGCGTTACTCGCACGTGATGCATATTGTGAGCAACGTAGAAGGCAAACTCAAGCCCGGCTTGGATGCGATTGATGTGCTGAAGGCGACCTTTCCTGCAGGCACGGTTTCCGGGGCGCCCAAAGTACGAGCGATGGAGATTATTGATGAGCTGGAACCCAGTAAGCGCGGCATTTACGCGGGTGCTGTGGGTTATCTGGGCTTTAATGGCGATATGGATGTGGCGATTGCGATTAGAACAGGCGTAATTAAAGACAATATGCTCTATGTGCAAGCTGGGGCCGGCATTGTGGCGGATTCGGTGCCGCTCTCGGAATGGATCGAAACGCAAAACAAAGCCAAGGCGGTGCTGCGTGCCGCCGAACTGGTGCAGGCCGGCCTGGATTCAAATTCAGAGCCTGATTCGAAAGAAGGTAATTGATATGTTACTTATGATAGATAATTACGACTCTTTTACCTATAACCTGGTGCAGTATTTGGGCGAGCTCGGGCAGAATGTGCAGGTGTATAGAAACGATGAAATTGATTTAAAAAAAGTGGCCGAGCTTAAGCCGCAATATATCGTGATTTCACCAGGCCCCTGCACACCGAATGAGGCAGGTATCAGTGTTCCGCTGATTCATGAGTTTGCAGGCAAGATCCCGTTGCTGGGGGTGTGCTTGGGACACCAAAGCATCGGCCAGGCTTTTGGCGGCAAGATCGTTCATGCCAAGCAGCTCATGCACGGCAAGACTTCGTTGATCCACCATAAGAATATCGGGGTGTTTAAGGATTTGCCTAACCCTTACACAGCAACGCGCTATCACTCACTGGTGATTGAACGCGAAACGATCCCGGATTGCTTGGAAATTACTGCATGGACTGACGACGGCGAGATTATGGGCGTGAAGCACAAAACCTTGGCGGTAGAAGGCGTGCAGTTTCACCCGGAATCCATTCTCACTGAGCATGGCCATGACTTACTCAACAACTTTTTGAAAGCCTACTAGCTCCCCTCGCCCTGAATGGGAGAGGGGTTGGGGAGAGGGTGAAAACTTGAGTTTGCTGCAAAACGCTAAAGCACTGCGCACGAATATGACAGATACAGAGCGTATGTTGTGGCAACAGTTACGCGCAAAACGCTTTGTTGGCTTTAAGTTTAAACGTCAGCAGCCAATTGGGCGATATATTGTTGATTTTGTTTGCTTTGATGCAAAGTTAGTTATTGAACTTGATGGAGGTCAGCATCAAGATGCGGCGACTATAGATACTGTGCGGGATGCTTGGCTTACAGCGCAGGGATTTAGCGTGTTAAGGTTTTGGAATAACGACTTTTTGCAAAACCGAGCGGGTTGTTTGGAAAGAGTGTTGGATGAATTAGAAGCCACCCTCCCCCTTAATCCCTCTCCCATCAAAGGAGAGGGAAGGTAGAATATGGAAATGATATTTAAACAAGCACTAGAACAAATTCTAGCTGGCCAAGACTTAAGCCATACCGACATGCTGGGGCTGATGCAGCAAGTGATGGGCGGCGAACTCACGCCCGCGCAAATCGCCGGTTTGGTAATCGCACTGCGCCAGAAAGGTGAAAGTGTCGATGAGATTACCGCCGCCGCGACTGTGATGCGCCAGCTTTCCAGCAAAGTAGAAATCCAGGATAGAACGCACTTGGTAGATACCTGCGGCACGGGTGGTGACGGCATTCAAACCTTTAACGTTTCTACCGTTTCGGCGATTGTCGCGGCCGCTGCAGGCGCAAAGGTCGCCAAGCATGGCGGACGCTCTGTGTCATCCGCCTGCGGCAGTGCAGATGTGCTGGAAGCGCTGGGTGTGAATGTAAATTTGACGCCTGAGCAAGTAGCCAAATGTGTTGATGAAATAGGCATCGGCTTTATGTTTGCGCCTAATCACCATAGCGCCATGAAGCACGCAGCACCGGTGCGTCGCGAGTTGGGCGTGCGTACGATATTTAACTTGCTTGGGCCGCTTACCAACCCCGCCAATGCTAAACGTCAGGTAATGGGCGTATTCAGCAAAGAGCTCACATTAAAGCTGGCAAAAGTATTGCAAAATCTGGGTGCTGAGCACGTTTTGGTCGTTCACGGCGCAGATGGCTTAGATGAAATCTCGTTTACGGGCGACACTTTTGTGGCGGAATTGAAAGACGGAAAAATCAGCGAATATACGCTTAACCCCGTGCAGTTTGGTTTGAAGCTACACGCTATAAAAAGTATTCGCGTAGAAAATGCGGAGCAATCGAAAGCAATGATTTTAGATGTGCTTGATGGCAAGGTGAGCGTTGGTAAAACCAGCGCAGCGCGCGATATTGTGTTGCTAAATGCGGGCGCGGCGATTTATGCAGCAGGCCTGCAAGACAATATCCATGCGGGTATTGAGCATGCTGCAAAAGCGATAGATAGCGGCGCAGCAAAAGAAAAATTGCAGCAACTCGTGCAATTATCGAACGGCGGATAAGCAAATGACAGGCCGCAAAATAGAAGAAACGCGTGCATTTGCTGAAAAAAATCTCGATAAATTTTTTAACAGCGTCACGCCTGAACTCAAAGCGCATGTGGTGTCACTCCCCAAGCGCATCACTCAACTAAGTGCGCGGCCCGTGATCAAGCTAAAAGAAGTGTTAAATACAGCCGACCAGATTTTTGACCATGCAGGCAAATTTGCAGCCTGCGCAAGGGGTTGCGGACATTGCTGCCATGTTTCCGTTCCGATTACCGAGTTTGAAGCGCGTTATATAGGCGAGCATTTAAACATCAGGCCGGTCGAGTTGAAACAAAGTATTCGCCACGAGCTGAGTGAATATGGCAGCCACACGCCATGCCCGTTTTTAGCCAATGGTGAATGTTCAATTTACGAAGTGCGTCCGCTCACTTGCCGCATGCACATGAACTTTGACCGCGATAATTACTGGTGTCTGCACGAAAATTGGCAAAAGCCGGAGGCCGAGATTCCCCGCCCGACCATTCAGCCTTTGATTGATGCGTATCATATGGTCATCAGCAACACCAAGCCGATTATGGCCGATATTCGCGATTTTTTCCCGCATGGCAAGGTTGCCATATGAAAAAATTACTTTTAGCATTACTCATTGTATTTGCTACTGTCGCTTGCGACCGCACAGCGCATACCGCACCGGCGAACAGGTCAGAGCAAACAGAAGTAAGACTGCAAGCGCAAGCTGCCCACACTAATCCAAATGCGAGCATTGAAGCTGCCTATGAAAATCGCGCTTCGAATATCGATGTAGAGGGACAGGGCATCGTGGTAAAGCTTTTGACAGATGATAATAATGGCTCGCGCCACCAAAAGTTTCTGGTGAAAATCGCCAGCGGAAAAACGCTGCTATTCGCACACAATATAGATTTGGCGCCACGCATAGAAGATATAAAAATTGGCGACGAAATGGCATTCAGGGGCGAATATGTCTTTAACCCCAAAGGCGGGGTTATTCACTGGACGCACCATGACCCGCGAGGCGAGCACGTTGCGGGCTGGATTAAACATAACGGAAAAGTTTATGAGTGATATTTTAAATAAAATTTTAGCCACCAAACGTGATGAAGTGGCCGCAAGTAAGGCCAAAGTCGATTTGGAAGAAGTTAAGAAATTAGCGCAAAACCAATCCAGAGCAAGAGATTTTGTGGCCGCAATACGCAATAAAATTGCAGCAGGCAAAGCCGCCGTAATTGCTGAAATTAAAAAAGCCAGCCCATCCAAAGGCGTGATCCGGGCGGATTTTAAGCCCGCAGAAATTGCCAAAAGCTACGAGGCAGGCGGTGCCGCGTGTTTGTCAGTACTTACTGACGTGCAGTATTTTCAGGGTTCTGCAGAATACCTAAAACAGGCGCGCGCAGCGTGTAATTTGCCCGTGTTGCGCAAAGATTTTATGATTGATGCGTATCAAGTTTATGAGGCGCGCGCGATGGGAGCCGATTGTATTTTGCTCATTGCCGCGGCGATTGATTTGACCAAAATGCGCGAGCTGGAAAGTATTGCACATTCACTTGGCATGGCTGTTTTAGTAGAGGTGCATAATGGTGAAGAGCTGGAGCTTGCATTGCAGCTAGAAACGCCTTTGCTGGGTATCAATAACCGTAATCTGCGCACGTTTGATGTTACGCTGGACACTACGCTTGGCTTGCTTGCACGTATTCCGGCAGGCAAAATTGTCGTGACAGAAAGTGGGATTTTTACGGCAGATGATGTCGCGCTGATGCGTGACAATAACGTGCATACGTTCTTGGTAGGTGAAGCGTTTATGCGTCAAGATGACCCAGGGGTAGAATTAGCAAAAGTTTTTGCTTAAAACACCCTCTCCCTAGCCCTCCCCCATCTAGGGGGAGGGAATTTAAATGTTGCATTTTGGAGTGAATATGACCAACCAATTTCTTGCAATCCGTCCGCGCCGTATGCGCAAAGATGAGTTTTCGCGCCGCTTGATGCGAGAGCATGTACTCACTACCAACGATTTGATTTACCCCGTTTTTGTACTGGATGGCGAAAACCGTACTGAAGATGTCGCCTCGATGCCAGGCGTAAAACGCCAAAGCATCGATGTGCTGCTTAAAACCGCGGGTGAGTGCGTCAAGCTCGGTATTCCGGCGATTGCGCTTTTTCCGGTTATTGAGCAACAGTATAAAAGCCTGGATGCAGCAGAGGCTTTTAATGCTAAAGGACTGGTTCCGCGTACGATTAAAGCGCTAAAGGCCGCATATCCTGAGCTGGGCGTGATTACCGATGTTGCGCTCGATCCCTACACCACGCACGGGCAAGATGGCCTCATTGATGATACTGGTTATGTGCTGAATGACGAAACGGTGGCTGTGCTGGTAAAACAGGCGTTGTGTCATGCCAAAGCAGGCGCAGATATTGTCGCTCCGAGCGACATGATGGATGGCCGCATCGGCGCGATTCGGGATGCGCTGGAAGAAAACGGCTTCATCCATACCAAAATTCTCGCGTATTCCGCCAAGTATGCCTCCAGCTTTTATGGCCCTTTCCGCGATGCGGTCGGCTCATCCGCCAATTTGGGCAAAGGCAATAAATACAATTACCAGATGGATCCTGCCAATTCTGATGAGGCGATTAAAGAAGTTGCGCTGGATATTGAAGAAGGTGCCGACATGGTAATGGTGAAGCCTGGCATGCCTTACTTGGATATTGTGCGCCGCGTAAAAGAAGAGTTTGGCGTGCCGACCTACGCCTATCAAGTGAGTGGCGAATACGCCATGCTAAAAGCGGCTGCACAAAATGGCTGGCTGGATGAAAAGGCTTGCGTATTGGAGAGTTTACTGGCGTTTAAACGCGCAGGAGCAGATGGAGTGTTGACGTATTTTGCGATGGATGTGGCGAAGTGGTTGAGACAAGGTTAGTTTGTGGTTTCGAGAATTGTTGACTGTGCTAGACCTAAACAGTTATTTAGGTATTCGCAACAGAAATGGCTAGCGAAATCTTTGTATGAAGGGGAATTTCGACTAGTACCAGCAAGTGTCTTTGGGGAACTGATAGGTGATCATGCACGACAGGATAATGAATTGCTTCGGATTCAAAGTTCACCAGCCCATCAAGTAGAAATTATTCACCAAAAAACTGGGAAGCGATTAACCCCAATCGGGGATGTAACCTACAAAAGCGAAATACTTACCGATTACTATACTTTATGTTTTTCTTCATCTTGGAATATTGCTCTTTTTGATGAGTTTCATAACTCAGATGCATGTTTGATAATTCATAAACCAGAGGAAGTCTGCGAAAGAATTCACTTTTTTGCTAATAGATTTCTTCAAGATTGGTCATCCTTAGACGCTCGTGTTACTTACGGTGGAAGAAGTGATTTTGGGGCATTTTATTTAAAAGACCCAAAGTATACAATTCAGGATGAATGGCGTTTTACATGGGTTCCACCAGATGCTTTGAAGAAATTGACCCCATTCAACATTAAAATTGGCAGTATTGAAAATTTTGCAGAAATTGTACTGAAGCCTAAGTGATGAGCGATAATATTTTCTTTCGCCTTTAGGCGAGTTTCTTTCTTTTGTTTAGCCAAAAAGAAAGAAACCAAAGAAAAGGCTACCCCGCTGCCGCTTGTTTCCTTCGGTCTTAGCGCAGCATCTGGGCGGCTGCGGAACTCGCGCTTTCAGCACTCAAACAGTCCTCGCCGCTATCCATCTGCCGCTCAAGCCGAAGGCGCGGCAAAGGGGATTGAAAGTCAAAATCAAAACCATGCGAATGCCATTTTTTTGTGAATTTAATGCTGAAAACAGATGCCCTGCAAGGCGTATGGATATTGGTCTGCAGAGCATCTGTTTTGAATAAAAAGCAAGCTACCAATTAAATCGTTTTTCTTTAAACACCTTATTCCAAACCGGTACGGTAAAACTCCAAGCAAAAAGCGCCACAATCAACCCTTGCGGTTTAAATAAGCCATATTGCCAAACAAAGGCGCTGATTGCGACGCACACGGCGTAGGCCATGCGTGCGCGGGCATGTTGCGGGGTAGTCATGGGGTCGGAAATCATGAAGAAGGCGAATAGAATTGTTGCGCCGTTTAGCGCTTGGTGCAGCCACATATCTACCGCCAAACTTGGTGCGTAATCTAGCCAAATTAACCGTGTAGCCAATAGACCAAGCCAAGCGCCGAGAAATACGAAGCTGACATCCCAGCGTTTAACCCGACCTGACACAGTTGCGCCGAGTGCCAGCATCCACAAGGCTACCAGCGTTTCTTGCCCCCATTGTCCGGGCGAGAGCCATGCATGCGGCATAAACATTAAGGCCGAAAATGCCGCTAAATTGGCGGGGTTGAGAATGTGGCCTCTAGCTGCACCGCTGCCAAATCGAAACAAAAACTTGCTGGATATGGCCAAACACGCCAGTACCGGATGCACCCATGCGACATCTGCGCGCACTAAAATTGAAATGCCGCAGGTGGTGACGAGTGCACTTAAATAGCCTTGTGTGTTTTTGCGATTGGACAATTTGAGTGCAAATTGCCAGAAGGCTTGCGTGGCAACCGCGCCGATAAAAGTGAGTAGCACTTGGCCTGCGCTAAGGGCGAAATCGCGCGCTAGAGCACCGAACAGCAGCAGACTCACCAGAAAGATAATCTGAAAATAGCGCGCGTCTAATAATTTAAGCGCGTGACCTAGCCCAGCCAAGCCGGGCAGGTGTGAGGTGGCAATTGCTGGGTTAAAGGCTGCGTCTTTCATTATTTGCTCGCCTTGCCGTTACTAAACACTTTTTCCCACCATTTGTTTTTTGGCGCTGGGTTGCTGCTAGGGATAAAGCCCGAGCCGAATTTCTCGCTACCGATAAAACGCTCGGCATCGCTTCTGTTCCAGCCTGTATAGCGCATCAGTGTTTGTAGTTCGTTCTGGCGACGTTGCGGTAAATCGATTTCATAGTAACGACGCGCTTGCTCAACGGCAAAGCGCGTGTTTTCTCGGCATGCTTGAATGCAGGATTGCGGGTAGTAATCCGGTTTTCTGTAATCATACGGACGTGGCACATCATAGCCGCGGCAGGAATTCTCGCAGCTATAGCTGGCAGCCTTTTCGCGGCATTGTTGCACGCTGCCTTCAAACGGGTTTTGTACTACATAGCGGGTTTGCCAGTTTTGGCGATCCGAGGTTTGCACAAACATTAAATCTTCCGGGAAAGTTTTTGGCGTGTAGCGCACGTGCATACGGGTGAGCAGCGCGTTTTGTGCTCCACCGCCGTCATTGTTGCCATCTAGCCAAAATACGCCAGCCTGATGCAATTCATCGCGGCTCAATGGCTCGTCCGCACAGGGATCGCACCAACCCATATCCCAAAAGTATTCAGTAAATACCACGCGGTGATCCTCTTGCTTGGCTTGGTAATCAAACATGGCTTTGTAAAAAGTGTTGAAGTCTTTTTTAATGGATGGGGGAAGATTTTCATTTGCAGGAAGTTTAACGGTGCGGTAATTGGCGCTTTCAACACGACCATTTCTAGTGAGTATGTAAGCGATTAAATCTTGCGGTTTTTTCGGGTCGGCGTTAATCATGCCTAACCGAATCGGTAACATAAATTTTTCGCTTTCAAACGCAAACTGCAATGGGCGTAGATACTGGGTTCCGGTTTTGGCTTGTTCCTCCAAGTTCACTTTCGCCACAAAAAACTTCATGTTTTGCGCAACGTAAGGTTTAAGCACGGCGGCGGCGCCCTTGGGCATTTTGTAGCCGTTTTCACGCAACCAAGTTTCTAAGCCATTTGATTGCTTGGCCGAGAGCATCACAATATCGTATTCACCCACGGTATAGCTGGCTTCTACTGTCACGCCCAGAACTTTGTCACTTTTATTTTTTCTCAACTCTCCAACTGAAGCGGATGCAGGCTTCGCTGCATCCATGGATTTTTCTTCCAACCGATATTGCATGCCGACAGGGCATGGGTCAGGGTCAAAATATTCGGCCAAACGCGGTGACGAGTAAGCATCAAGGCGGTCAAATAAACGCTTATCGCCAATGCGCACTTGGCCTTTTTCTAACACTTGAGGCACTGGCACCACTAGCGCGAAATCGGTCATCGGTCCGCGGTAATCGTTGAGCATAGAAATAACCGTGCGCTTGTCATCCCGCACAAGAATCACTTGGCTGGCTTCGTTAAAAAGAGAGGCATCGGCTTTGCCGGCGAAAAAGCCGCAAAAAGCTTGGGCGCCGGTGGACGATAATAAAATAGCGGCTGCGGCCAAGAACAGCACGCAAAAACGGGGTGATATCATGGTTTTCTCCTGTGTTAAAAATTTGCATACAGGAATTACACGTGGCAAAAATGCAAATGGGGTTAAATTATTTTTATTTTTAACCCTGTCGCGATACATTGACCGTTTAACATTCGAGTGCCAAACTTATCGCATGAATGATGTTTTTGCAGATGAAGAGCTTATGCGCAAATTTTGCGCGGGTGAAGCGCAGGCATTTCAGTTATTGTATACACGCCATGAAAAGCCTTTGTATCGTTATGTGCGCCGTGTGCTGGGGCTGGCGCTGCATGCCCAGGCCGAGGACGTGTTTCAGGACACATGGATGAAATTAGTGGATGCACGCGATAGCTGGCAGGCGCGTGAAGACGCCAGTTTCAAGACTTGGCTTTACACGCTGGCGCATCATCGTGCAATCGATGTTTTGCGCAAGAGCGGACGCGAAGTTTCTGTAGATGACGGTTGGCTGGATGACGATGGTCATGAGCCATGGCAGCTTTGGCCGGCGGCGATTGCCGAGCAACCTGAACAGCAGGCCTTTTGGCGTAAGGCCGGCCAGCAGTTGCTGCATTGTCTGGATGGTCTGCCGGTGCCGCAGCGGGCTGCGTTTTTGTTGCATCATGAAGATGGTTTGAGTTTAGAGGAAATTACCCATGTGCTTAATGCGGAGTTTGAGACGGTGAAAAGTCGCTTGCGCTACGCGCTTGGCAAGCTGCGTGCCTGTATGGGTGCATATTTGCAACCTATCCTGGAAAGAGATGGCACACCATGAGCCTGCAAGATGAGCATCTGCAGCAAGCCTTGCGTCATGCGCCAGACAGCGAGCTGGAGCCGAGCAATATCGTGCGTCAGCAGGTGCTGGACTATGCGGCAAAAGCTGTTGAGAAAAAAGGCAACAGTTTGCTAAACCGTTGCATGAATGCTTTAAATAGATGGCATGTTGCAAGCTGGCAGCTGGCAAGTATGGGTAGCGTGGCAGTGGCATTACTGGTGGTGGTCATGATACGGCTAGAACGCCCGGAAGATATTGTATGGGAGGCATCAGCGCCTGTTGATAGGATTCAGTCTAAGCCTGCTCAAGATGCTGGTGCCGGTTTGGCATTAGAGCGAGAACAGACTCAAGATAAAAAAGCAGAGCGTCGGAAAGATGTGTATGCTGAAAAACCAGCCGTTAATGATGCAAGTCCTTCGAGTCAAGCGGTGCTGGCTGGTGTAGTTGATGCTGCACCAAAAAGAAATGAAAAGGCCACGCTGGGTTCTGAAGGTAAAACACGGCTTGCTGAAAAATCTGAGACTCCGGCCGCAGTTTTGCCTTCTAATGACAACGTTGTTATTGCAGCTGCGCCCGAGGTGGCCGCACCCCAGGTGGCTGCACCCCGTGAGCCTGGTAAAACGGTCGATATGACGGATCGGGCAAAAGAACAAACCCAAGCGATTCCAAATGAGACGATGACCGCTTCGGAAACTTCTAACACCAGTGCAGACGAGCCCGTGGGGCGTGCCACTGGACTAAAAAAACAGGGAGAGGACTCTCTTGGGCCACGAAAAATGATGACAGCAGAGGAAACGAAACCATCTTCCAAGAGCAAGACTGATTCCTCTGGTCAAGCGGGTACTTTTGATGCTGATGCAGGTAATGCTGTTCTGGCGCAGGCTATCATTAAGGAAGGCGGTAGAGAAATTGCCCGCCGTGATATTGGTTCAGGCAATTTACGCATACTTTATCTGGGCAAGCATTTTGCAGCAAATAAGCCGCAAGACTGTGGTCAGGTGCAACCGTATGGCACACTTCAGAAGGATGAATTAACAGGCTATCGTATTGAATTAATTGCAGGTTGCCATTCGACAGAACAATTAATCAGAGAAGTAGACCATTATAATCAAGTGGTGCACGAGTGGTATCTGGAGCAAGCTAAAAACTTATCAGACTAGTTGTTTCAATTCTGCAATATTGATACGTTCTGCATTGCTGCCATTAGTTGGGTTTTTGGTGGCAATACGTAAATCGTCCACATCAAACACGCTGAGTTTGACTAATCCAAACTCTGTTTCCAGCATGAATACAGGCACGGTTTTACGTACTTTTTCTTTTTTATCTTTACTCGGTTTATCAGAGATACGATACGATTTTTCGCTGCTTTCGAATGGAATTTGTTGATTAAGCAGAAACATTTCCACGTCCTTTACACTGTCTGCAAATAGGTGAATATCGGTTTGTGAGAATTTTCCTGCCGTACCATCCAGCACGCTGCCAGTGAGATGTGGATTAAAGCGCTCGAACAGTTGCATAGTAATGAGCGCAGTTTTGCGTAGTTTTGCTAGTTCTAGCGGTTGTTCATCTGCATTAAAAATCTCGTGATAAAGCCTGATTTCTTCTTCAATCTCGGCGTTAGTCGGCAATACGCTATTTTCAGAAATACCCAGCTGACGCCCAGCTTTCTTTTTGGCATAAGCAAAATCATGTACGCCATCCTCCGCCATCATACGTGCGGCTTGCTGGGCGATCATTTGTCGGAGGTGATCAGGATTTTCGCGTGCCATGGTTGCTGCGAGATATAAGTAAGATTAAAAGCCTGATGGATTCAATATGCGAGCTGCAGAATCGGTGTTGTTGAGGTCATCGTTATTGGGGGCTGGATTCTGTTTAATAGGTCGTTGTTCTACATTGTTTTGTGGCGATTCAGATCTGCGCGGCACTTGCGGCTGTAGTGGGTTATCAAGAATACTATCAGGGAACACACTATCAGGGAAATCCGATTCGCTCGGGTCATTCATTGGAGGCAATGTGTATTCTACTGTTGGCGGAGGATTTTCATGATAAAAGTATTCATACATGCCTTCTTCATCTTCATTGATAAGCGTTCCAGTGAGTGGATCAATTTTGACCTGCATTACACCATCAGGCACAGGGTAAGGCACGTCTGGGGTCCCTTTCAGTGCGGTTGCCATATAGCGTATCCAAATCGGCAAGGCCGCCTTGCCACCGGTTTCATCTTTACCAAGTGAGCGTGGTTGATCAAAACCTATCCACGTGATGGCTACCTGCTTGGGGTTAAACCCAGCAAACCATGCATCAATCTGGTTATTTGTCGTACCAGTTTTGCCAGCTAAGTCTTGTCGGCCGAGCGCTTTGGCTTTAGTAGCGGTTCCGCGCTGCACCACGTCGCGCATCATTGAGGTCATCAAAAAGGCGTTACGGCCATCAATTACTCTGGGGGCGCCCTGGCGCGCGCGCGGGTAACGCATTTCTTCAATGATTTTGCCGTTGCTATTGGTAATTTTGCTAATAAGATGTGGTGTGACGCGGTAACCGCCATTGGCGAATACCGCATAGGCACCAGCCATTCCCCATGGTGTAACCGCTCCAGCGCCCAGTGCCATCGTCAGATAGGCTGGATGATCTTTGCGCGAAAAACCAAATTTGGTGACGTAATCTTGTGCATAGCGCGCGCCAATTTTTTGTAATACACGAATCGACACCATGTTTTTTGATTTTGTCAACGCAGTGCGCAGGCGAATTGGCCCGTCGTAATGACCATCAAAGTTTTTTGGTGTCCAATCCTCATTGCTCCCTACTTCACCAGCACTAATCGATAACGGTTCGTCTTCTACAATGGTGGCGGGTGTAAAGCCTTTTTCTAACGCCGCGGAATATACAAAAGGCTTGAAGCTGGAGCCGGGTTGGCGCCAAGCTTGTGTCACGTGATTAAATTTATTTTTAGTATAGTCAAAGCCGCCTACTAACGCGGTAACAGCCCCATTTTCCGGATCAAGTGCAATAAGTGCGGATTCAACTTGTGGCAGCTGTACGATGTGCCATTCATTTTGACTTTTGATCACACGCACAACTGAACCTGGCTTAATTTTATGGTTTTTAGGATCTTTATCGGCCAGATTTTTTTGTAACAAACTTAAGCCTGCGCCGTCAATTTCAAGGCTATCACCTTTTTTAGTGAACACTTTCACCAGTTTGGGGGAAACCTCGGTCACAATAGCGGGTACAAATCCGTTGTATTCTTCTATATCTTCTAAGGCGATTTGCAAACCTTCAGCAACATTAGCGGATTTGAGTTGGCTTAAATCAATATTTTTCTCTGGCTTTTGGTAGCCTTGACGGCGCTGGTATTCTAAAATGCCCTGTAGAACCGCGTTGTTAGCAGCTTCCTGATTGGCTTTTTTAATAGTGGTATATACCTTCAAGCCGCTACTGTAAATAGCGTCCTGATAACGCGCATAAAGCATTTGGCGCACAATTTCAGCCACATAATCTGCGGCAAAATCACGCGATTGCTTAGAAGCTTTGAATTTTAATTCCTGTTGCATGGCTTCGTTAAATTTGGCTTCATCAATAAAGCCGTAACGGAACATATCGCGTAACACCTCGTGCTGTCTATCCATGGCCCGTTTAAGATTGACGTAGGGATTGTAGCCAGAAGGAGCTTTTGGCAAGCCTGCGAGCAGCGCTGATTCAGCCAGTGTCAGCTTGCCTATAGGTTTGCCGTAATAGACTTGCGAAGCTGCTGCAAAGCCGTAAGCGCGTTGACCCAAGTATATCTGGTTCAAATAAAGCTCAAGAATTTGATTTTTGTCCAAGGCCTTTTCAATTTTCATTGCCAGCAAAGCTTCTTTAATTTTGGTCACAATGGTGCGTTTCCCGCCGGGGACAGTGAAAAAGTTTTTGGCCACCTGCATGGTAATGGTACTGGCGCCCTCGTGACTTTTGCCCGTGAGATTGTTCTTGATGGCACGCACAACCCCTTTGGTATCGACGCCGCCATGCTGATAAAAACGACGGTCTTCAATCGCCAGGACAGCATCTTTTAAGTTTTTTGGAACATCTTGAATCTTCACAAACGCACGGCGCTCTTCGCCAAACTCGCTGATTAAATAGCCATCGGCCGAATATACGCGTAGCGGAAGTTTGGGCTGGTAGTTAGTAAGCGCATCTAAAGAAGGCAGTGTCGGATAGATGAGTGTGATGGCTAACGCAGTGAGCGCAGACAAGGTGAGACCGCCTACAAGAACAAATAGTATGAGGAAGTGCCACCATTTTTTTGGAGTCATAAAAGAGCTTTAACGAATCGAATAATACTTAAGCGCATTATTCTAACAGAATATAACTTTATGCCAATTAACCAAAATCAATAAGAAAATATTGCCTTGATGGACTGTATTAAAAATGGTACATCTGTTGTAAATGTGATGAGGGAATAAATTTAAAATAAAAATTTGCTTTACAGGCCGTAAAGTTGTTGCTAGGATTTAATGTAAATTATCACTATTGCGCATAACTAACGAATATTGAAAGAGAATTTTAATTTGAAATTCGATTTTTTTAATGAAGGTACACCACCTCTGATAGGGGTTGATATCAGTACTTCGGCAGTCAAAATGGTAGAGCTCTCAGCTTCTGGCAAGGGTTCATATCGTCTTGAGGGCTACTCTATTGCTGCGATCCCTAAAGATGCCATTGTAGACGGCAACGTATCAGGCTTGGAGCAAGTGTCTGATGCGGTAAAGCTGGCCTGGAAATTACTAGGCTCACGTGAAAAACGTACCGCACTTGCCTTGCCCTCTGCAGCAGTAATTACCAAAAAAGTACTGATGTCGGCTGGCTTGCGTGAGGAAGACATGGAGGCGCAAGTGGAAGCCGAGGCTAATCAATACATTCCCTTCCCGCTGGAGGAAGTGAACATCGATTTTCAAGTGATAGGCCCTGCCCCTAGCAATGCTGATGAGGTTGAAGTGCTGATCGCGGCGGCTCGTAAAGAAAAAATTGAAGACCGTGTAGCAGCGGCTGAAGATGCAGGTCTTAAAGTGGCGGTGATGGATGTGGACACTTATGCAACCGAAGCAGCTTACAGCATTGTAGCGAATCAACTACCCAATGCTGGTAAAGGTCAAACCGTAATGATTGTGGATATTGGCGCCGTGATGATGCACATTAATGTATTACATGACAACGCCTCGATTTACACTCGAGAGCAAGCGTTCGGTGGTTCACAGTTGACGCAAGAAATTCAACGCCGTTTCGGCTTATCTGTTGAAGAGGCTGAAATCGCAAAACGTAAAGGCGGGTTGCCTGAGAGCTATGAGAATGAAGTCTTACAGCCATTTATGCAGTCTTTATCGACCGAAGTGGCGCGTGCGCTACAGTTTTTTACCAGCTCCACCCAATATAACCGCGTAGATCATATTGTGTTAGCGGGTGGTTGTGCAGCGATTCCGGCAATAGACGTGATGGTACAAGACCGCACACAAGTAAATACCATTGTCGCGAATCCATTTCAGTCAATGTCTTTTGGTTCTAGAGTGAAACAGCAACAAGTTGCAATCGATGCGCCGGCATTGATGATTGCTTGTGGCCTTGCGATGCGCGGGGTGGATTAACATGATGCGTATTAATTTACTACCACATCGCCAAATAAAACGTGCAGAGCGTCAACGTGAGTTTGGCTTGATGGCTTTGATGGCAGCAGGTGCAGCCTGTGCAGTTGTGTTTATGGGTTGGCAATTCCTTGGTGCACAAAAAGATTCGCAGCTTGAAAGAAATGGTCGCTTAGAAAAAGCTATCGCAAGCCTGGATAAAGAAATTGCGGACATTAAGGATTTAAAAGATCAAATCAGTAATGTGCTGGAACGTAAGCAAATTGTTGAAAACTTGCAAACAAATCGTAGTCAATCCGTGGTGATTTTGGATGAGTTGACACGTCAATTGCCTGAGGGTTTGTATCTTAAAAGCATTAAACAGCAAGGTAATTTAATTACACTGGAAGGTGTTGCCGATACCAATGCACGTGTAGCAACACTAGTAAGAAACTTGAGTGTTTCGAACTGGATGGAATCGCCTAACCTGGTTGAAATTAAATCATTTACGCTAAATGGCATTAAGCAAAATGAATTTACGTTAAATGTAAGCTTGAAAGTACAAAAGGCAGAGGAAGCACCCAATAAGAATAAGATGGGAGCTAAATAATGAAACTAGATGATTTTAATAATATAGATTTTAAAAATGCAGGTAGTCTGCCGATGCCTGTTAAGCTGGTATTGCTGGGTATTCTGTTTATAATTCTAGTGGGTCTTGGTTATTGGTTTTTGTGGAGACCGGAGCTGGAAGAATTTGATCAGGCAAAAGCTAAAGAGCAAGAGTTGAGGCAAGTGTTTTTAACCAAAAAAGCGCAAGCGGTCAAAATTGATGCGTATAAGCAGCAAATGATTGATATTGAAAAAACTTTCGGGGCATTGTTAAAACAATTGCCAGATAAATCGCAGATGGATGGTTTGTTAACTGACATCAACCAAGCAGGTTTGGGCCGTGGCCTAGAGTTTGAGTTATTTAAGCCAGGCCAGGAAGTGGCTACGGATTTTTATGCCGAGATGCCAATTCAAATTAAAATTAAAGGCAATTACCATGATATTGGGGCGTTTGCGACCGATATTTCCAAGCTATCAAGAATTGTTACCTTAAACGATTTATCAATCGCACCTATGAACAAAGATGCCAAAGATAGCGCACTGACAATGGAAGCGGTAGCAAAAACATATCGTTATTTGGATTCTTCTGAAGTTGCAGCTAAAAGAGCGGCTCAAATGAAGGATAAGAAAAAATGATACCTACAAATTTCATAACGAAGTCTAGTCCCTCGCTAAAACTTGTAATTATTGCTGTTTTCGGTAGCTTGCTTGTAGCTTGTAGCGGTGACAAAGGCGATGATCTTGATAAATTTATGGCCACCGCTGCCAATGATATGGGTAAGGGCGTAGAGCCCTTGCCAGAGGTGCTGCCTTATTCGCCTCTGCAATATAACGCCGACGGTATTTTGACAGATCCATTTAAGGCACGCAAAGCTACTAGTAAATCTGGCGCTCTACAACCTAATACTAATCGCCCTAAAGAAGCACTTGAAGCTTACCCGCTAGAAAGCTTGAAATATGTGGGTTCTATGAGCAAAAGTAAATTGACCTATGCTTTAATAAAAACACCAGACAACACAATACAACAGATAAAAGTGGGCAATTATATCGGCCCAAATTATGGTTTGGTAACACAAATTAACGAGAGTGATATCGCAATTAAAGAAATTATCCAGGATGACCTGACGGGCGATTGGGTAGAACGCACCGCCAGTATTAATCTGCAAGAATAGACGATTGGAATGAACATGGTTAAAATGATGACAAAACTATTTGCACTTATGCTATTGATGAGCACGGGCTTGTTTGGCAACGCGCTGGCGGCAGGTGAGGAAAATCAATATAGCAATAAAATCGAGAGTATTGATTTTTCTGCGCTCTCGGGCGGACGCGTCAGCATTCGCATTCAAATGCAAGAGGCGCTTGCCAACCCACCAGCTGGCTTTACGCTTAATAATCCTGCCCGTATTGCGCTAGATTTTCCTAAAACCGCAAATGGCTTGGCAAAAAGTAACATTCCAAGTGAGCAGGGCGCACTTAAAAGTGTTTCATTGGCGCAAGCAAAAGATCGCACACGCATGGTGTTGAATTTATCTAGAAGCGTGGGCTATAACACGGTTTTAAATGGAAAGGACGTCATCATTACCCTACAAGGCAATGAGGCCGCCGCAAACGCACCGACCGAAACGCGATTTGCTGAAGCACGAGCCACTGCCAATAATCAAGGCCATGCGATTACTAACGTTGATTTTGCCCGAGGCAAAAATGGCGAAGGCCGCATTATGGTTGATTTATCAGACCCAAATACAGGCATTAATATTAAACAAAAAGGCAAACTCATCATTGTTGATTTTGTAAATACAGATGTACCAGCAGAATTGCAACGTCGCCTGAATGTCATCAATTTTAATACGCCTGTTTTATATGTTGATACTATGAAGCAAGGCAAAAATGGTCGCATGGTAATTGAGCCTAAGGGCGAGTGGGAACAATCTGCTTACCAAGCCGACAAAAAATTCATCATAGATGTCCGCCAAGTAATTGAGGATCCTAACAAGCTTGTTAAAGGTTCAAAACCAGGTTACGCGGGTGAAAAACTATCACTCAATTTTCAGAACATTGAAGTGCGTTCTGTATTGCAAGTGATTGCAGACTTTACCGGTTTAAATATTATTACCAGCGACACTGTGACGGGAAACCTGACTTTAAGACTGAAAGATGTGCCATGGGATCAAGCCATGGACATCATCATGCAGAATAAGGGCCTTACCATGCGCAAAACAGGCAATGTGATTATGGTTGCTCCGGCTGAAGAAGTGGCGGCTAAAGAAAAAGCCCAATTAGAAGCTGTAAATGCAATAGAGGACCTGGAGCCGCTGAGAACGGAAGTCTTCGTACTTAAATACCAAAAGGCAGAAGCGTTTAAAAATATCCTCACCGGCTCAAACTCTGGTGGCAGCTCTGGTGGACAGAACAAGAGCATCTTGTCCAAACGCGGCAGTGCTGTGTGGGATCCCCGTACCAATACTTTATTTATTCAAGATACTGCAAAAAAACTTGAAGAAATTCAATCTATTATCAATAAAACAGACGTTGCTGTAAAACAGGTGATGATTGAATCACGCTTAGTACTTGCAGATGAGAAATTTGGCAAGAGTTTAGGTGCCAGGTTTGGTGTGCAACACAGCGCTACACCAGGCAGCAACGCCGTAAGTATAGGCGGTAATTTAAACAATACAGGCGCTGCAACAGGTTCTACTACTATTGCTTCAGCAGTGGGCAATACGGGCGGTCTAAACTCTAATTTACCTGTCGCCAATGCCTTTGGTAGCGTTGCGTTTAGCTTGTTTAGACTACCTGCCGGTCTATTGTTGAATCTGGAGTTGACCGCACTTGAAAGTGACAAACGCGGCAAGATTGTATCCAGTCCGCGTGTTACCACTGCGAATCAGCAAAAAGCAAAAATTGCACAGGGCACGGAGATTCCATATCTGCAAGCCTCAAGCAGTGGCGCGACTAACGTGGCGTTTAAAGAGGCGGTTTTAAGTTTAGAGGTAACGCCGCAAATCACGCCTGATGACAAAATTATTATGGACTTAGAAGTGAAGAAAGAAAAAGTGGGTCAGGTGTTCTTTGGCGTGCCATCAATCGACACCCAGCGTGTCAACACGCAGGTATTGGTAGCCAATGGAGAAACGGCCGTGCTTGGTGGTATTTATGAGCAAACCGAACGCAACGATGTAGACAAAGTGCCTTTCTTCGGCGACTTGCCTATTATCGGTAATGTGTTTAAACGCAGAACTAAACAAGACGATAAAACCGAGTTGCTGATTTTTATCACGCCAAAAATTATGGATGAAAGTCTAGGTCTAAGGAACTAAAAATTAGCTGAAACTGACAGAACGCTCGCTTTGCCTTAAAATGCCTATCATTAGTATGATAGGCATTTTTTATTGTGGCCCAAAATATTGTGAAAGACCATAACGGAAACATTTTTTTTATAGGCCTGATGGGGGCTGGCAAAACCACCATTGGTAAATTGCTGGCCAAACATTTGGGTAAAGATTTTTATGATACCGATCATGAAATCGAAAAACGCACCGGCGTTAAAATACCTATTATTTTCGAGCTTGAAGGCGAGGCTGGCTTTCGTAAGCGAGAAACTGCTGTCATTCAGGATCTGGCCAAGCTAAATAATATTGTGATGGCCACAGGCGGTGGCGCTGTGATTGCAGAAGAAAATCGACAGTTGTTACAGGCTAAAGGCACGGTGATTTACCTGCGCGCCAATGTGAATGAGCTTTGGCACAGAACACGTAATGACAAGCATCGGCCTTTACTGCAAAACGTGGATATTCGCGCTAAACTAGAGCAACTTTATGCAGAGCGTAACCCCTTGTATACGCAAACAGCTACATTCATCTTCGATACTGGCAATCAGCCTGTAGCGAATATACTCAATCAAATAGAAAAATCGTTAACAGAACGAACCATATAAAATTTATGATGCAGACCTTACAAGTAGCGCTTGGCGATCGTGCGTACCCCATCCACATTGGCAGCGGTTTGATTCAAAAAGCCGATTTAATTCTGCCACACCTAAAGCGCAAACAGGTGGCGATTGTTACCAACACTACAGTTGCGCCACTATATCTTGAAAAACTTGCCAAGCCCTTGCGTGATGCGGGTGTCAGTGTGATTGAAATTATTCTGTCTGATGGCGAGGCATATAAAAATAGCGAAACCCTTAAATTAATTTACGATGCCTTATTGCAAAACCGTTGCGAGCGCAGCACAACGCTGATCGCGCTTGGCGGAGGCGTGATTGGTGATTTAACCGGCTATGCGGCCGCAACTTACCTACGTGGTGTGCCATTTATCCAGATTCCCACCACGTTGCTGTCGCAGGTCGATTCAAGCGTAGGCGGTAAAACAGGCATTAACCATCCTCTGGGCAAAAACATGATAGGCGCGTTTTACCAACCTAAACTGGTGCTAGCCGATATAGACGTGTTGCAGACCTTGCCGCAGCGCGAGCTTTCAGCTGGCGTGGCCGAAGTCATCAAGTACGGCCTCATTCGCGATGCCGACTTTTTTGATTGGCTGGAAGTCAATATAGACAAGCTCATGGCGCTGGATGAAGCCGTGACAACCTCTGCTATTTACCGCTCTTGCCAAAATAAAGCGGAGGTAGTCGCTGCGGATGAACATGAAACTGGCGAGCGCGCTCTGCTTAACTTGGGTCACACATTTGGCCATGCCATTGAAAACGCCATGGGCTATGGCGTGTGGCTGCATGGCGAGGCGGTGGCTGCAGGCACCATGTTGGCAGCAGATTTATCGCAACGTATGGGCTGGCTTACAGCCGAGCAAATTAAGCGTATGCACATGATATTCACGGCTGCCAAGCTGCCGATACAAGCGCCAAAATTGGGTGCTGAAAAATACCTTGATTTGATGGGCTTAGATAAGAAAGTGGTAGATGGAAAAATCAGGCTGGTATTACAGCAAGGCATCGGCAAAGCGGTGATTACCAGTGATTATGATGCCGGCAAGCTCAAACAAACATTAGAGGCCATAGTTTAGCGAGGGTTTAGCCAATGCTTGCAATATACGCCGCCAATCCGGAAAACTCTCTAGGCCGACACCACTACGAGCCGCCTTCGCAGCTAGTTAACGGCGTGCCGATCCGCAACGCTTTTCAGCGCGACCGTGACCGCATCATCCACTCTACCGCATTTCGCCGGCTGGAATACAAAACACAGGTGTTTGTAAATCACGAGGGTGATTTATTTCGCACACGCTTAACGCACAGTCTGGAAGTTGCACAGCTCGCACGCGGCATTGCGCGTACCTTAAATCTGCATGAAGACTTAACTGAGGCCATCGCGCTCGCGCACGATCTCGGCCACACGCCGTTCGGTCATGCCGGGCAGGATGCCTTGAATGCTTGTATGCGAGATTACGGCGGTTTTGAGCATAACCTGCAGTCGCTGCGCGTGGTAGATAAGCTGGAGCAGCGCTATGCTGAGTTTGATGGCTTAAATCTGACTTTTGAGCTGCGCGAAGGCATCCTCAAACATTGCTCGGTCAAAAACGCCAGGCAGTTGGGCGATGTAGGTTTGCGTTTTATTCACAAAACCAACCCAAGTTTAGAAGCACAAATCACCAACTTTGCCGATGAAATCGCCTATAACAATCATGATGTGGATGACGGCCTGCGCTCGGGTCTGATTACTATCGAGCAGTTACAACATGTTGAGTTATTTGCATCGCAGCTCGATATTGTAAAAAGTAAATATCCAAAACTTGAGCAAAAACGGCTGATTCACGAAACCATACGCCGCATGATCAATATGCTGGTGGTCGATTTATGCGCCCAAAGCGCAAAAAACATTGCTAACCTAAACCCGCAAAGCATACAGGATGTTCGCCAGGCACCTTATTTGGTAAACTTTAGCGAGGACATGGCCGCTAAAAATCATGCGCTCAAACAGTTTTTGCGCAAAAATCTTTATCTGCATTACAAGGTCAATCGCATGAGCGCCAAGGCCGAACGCATCATCCGCGAGTTGTTTACGGTGTTTTTCGGTGATATTGGACTTATGCCACACGAGTTTCAGCAACACGCCAAAGCAGACAAAGCGCGCGCAGTGGCAGATTACATTGCCGGTATGACGGATAGATTTGCTATACGCGAGCACCGGCGTTTGTTTGCGGTAGAGGAGTATTTCTAAGTTTCTGTAGGAGAGGCGTCCCCATTACGAATAATCGGGGCGGGTCGCCCCTCCTACAAAAGCGCACACATGTAGGAGCGACGCCCTCGACGCGAAAAATTGAACATGCAAAATGAAAAACCACATCAAAAAGATCTGCGTAAAGGCCGATATTCGCAAGAAAATCATATATATCATGTGACCACAACGACGCTCAATCGCGCGCCAATATTCAAAGATTTTGCTGCCGCACGCCTGATGATTGGCGACATGAAAAAATCAGACACACTGAATCAAACTACAACACTTGCTTTCGTCGTTATGCCAGACCATATTCATTGGCTTTTTCAACTAAACAAAACGCAGACATTGTGAAAATTGATACAAGTTATCAAATTCACAAGCGCGCATATAATCGGCAAACCTATCTGGCAACCGGGATTTTACGATCACGCCATTCGTAAAGACGAAGACATTGTGGCAATTGCGCGATATATCATAGCCAACCCAATACGTGCAGGTTTGGTAAAGCGGGTCGGCGATCACCCGCATTGGGACGCAGTGTGGTTGTAGGAGCGACGTCCTCGTCGCGAAAAACAGTGGCGCAATATCAAATATCGTCATCGGGGCGGGTCGCCCCTCCTACAAACCCAATGTTGTGCAATTACAACATTTGTTTAAATTATGTGCCATAAAGCCACAAATAGCTTGCCCTTAAAAGCCACCCTTTGGCATACTGTCATCACCTTCTTAGTAAATAAATGTAAATTGTTTTATTGGGAGAGTTCGCGAACTTTCTCGTTTTTGTGGCTTGGTTAGAAATAATTAGATTATAAAAATGAGGGTATTTTTAGTAGTAAACTTTAAGTAATTAAATAAGCAGTAAATTTTTTAGTAACAAAAACTTTGGAGATTTATATGAACAACACAATTAAATTAGCAGTTGCAGCGGCTTTATTAGCTGGTGCTTCAAGCGCTAGCGCTGGTATTATGATTCCAGCTGGCGATTGGACAGTAGACATTGGCGGTAACGTGAATGCTTACTACACTCACACTTCTTTCTCAGGTAATCAAGAAAGCAATACTAAAGGTGCTTTCACTAACAAATCTGCAAACACAGTGCAAACAGGTTTGTTGCCATCAGCCTTTGGCATTGGTGCTAAAACACGTCAAAATGATTTAGACGTTGCTTTCCAACTTACTTACTTCGTTGGTAGTGATTCAGGCACAGGTGACGCGTTTGGTAACAACACACTTAACGTGCGTCAATCATTCTTGAGCTTTGGTGATAAAAGCTGGGGTACTATCAAAGCTGGTCGTGATTTAGGTATTTTCGGTTCTGATGCTATTTTGTCTGACATGACATTGTTGGGCGTTGGCTCTGGTGCTGGCCAAGGTGGCACTACCACACTGGGCCGTATCGGTTCTGGTTATCAATATGCTGACTGGATCGGTCAAATCAGCTATGCATCACCAAACTGGAATGGCTTCAGCTTTGCAGCGGGTATTGATGAAGGCTTAAACAATGCTGTTGATAATACTAATCACAACCTTGGTTACCAAGCTAAAGCGTCATACGACTGGGCTGGCGATGTGGCTGGTAAAGTATGGGTTGGCGCTTTATCTAACAAGCATGAAGGTACTGCGACTATTAAAAGTTACACAACTACTGCTTGGGAATTAGGCGGTAAAGTGGATGTGGCTGGTTTTGGCTTAGTTGGTTACTACTATGATGGCCGTGGTTTGTCAGGTTCTAACACAACCTCAACTAACGCTCCATTAAATGGCGGTATCAACTTCACTAGCACTAGCAAAACTGATGATAAAGGTGGTTACGTACAAGGTACATACACTATTCCTGGTGTAGGTACTAAACTTGGCCTTAGCTGGGGTACCAGCCAGTCAGAAGCAAAAAATTCAAACTTACAGTATGAAAACGAAGCTTGGATCATCGGTGCTTACCATCCTTTAACTAAGCACTTGAACTTGGTTGCTGAGTACACAGACAATAAAATCAAACAAGAAGTAGCTTTAGCTCCAGATCTGAAATTGAAAGCAAAAACAGTTTCACTTGGCGCAATCTTGTTCTTCTAGTTGTAAGCAGGGTTTACCCTGCTTTAGTTAGAAATGCAAACTTAAACGGCAACTTCGGTTGCCGTTTTTTATTGTGCATAAAACCGTATAATAGTGAAAAAATCTATATTGAATATTATGATGAAAAAAACCGGCCGAAACGATCCTTGCCCGTGTGGTAGCGGCAAGAAATATAAGCAGTGCTGTCAAAAGGTTGAGAATGGGCGTGCAGCCAGTGTGCCTGCATTAGATGTGCAAATACGCCAAGCCATGCAGGCTGCCTGGATGCACCGTAGTCAAGGGAATTTGGCGCAGGCAGAATCAATCTGCCATCAGATTATTCAGCTGTCTCCAAAAAATGCAGATGCTTTGAATCTACTGGGTGCTTTGATGATGCAGGATGGCAGGATTGATATTGCAAGCACCTATTTTAACCAGGCGATTAGCAGTAACCCCAAAAACCCTGAGTTTTATAGCAACTTAGGTTTAGCCTTGCATGAGCAGGGGCAGTTAGATGCGGCTGAGGTACATTATCGTAAAGCGATATCTATCAATCCAGATTATGCTGATGCTTATTATAATCTCCATGCACTGTTGCTAAATAGCGAAGATATGGCGCCTGCTATCAAGTGCATGAATAAAGTGGTTGCATTAAGCCCGCTGGATACCGATGCCCGATATATCCTGGGAGTATTGCTGGATTATTCTGGAGATACAACGGTTGCGAAAAATCATTTTGATATTGTTGATAAAACTACGAATTTATTTAGAGCAAGACTCGATGCCTGGCGCTATATCAAATCTGCCAACAAAATTCTGCCACGGATCACTGGTAGTGGCAATGAAACATTCAAATTCGCTCTGTCTGCTGCAAACCCAGATGGGTTAGTACTGGAGTTTGGTGTTCGATTCGGTACTTCAATCCGTCAAATTGCAACCATGGTTAACCAGCCTGTACATGGGTTTGACAGTTTTGAGGGTCTGCCAGAAGTTTGGCATCACGAGCCCAAGGGTAGCTACACCACAAAGGGAGTAATCCCTACAGTACCTATGAGGGTCAGCTTACATGTGGGGTGGTTTGAGGATACACTGCCCAAGTTTTTAGAACAAAACCTTGAGCCAGTTCGATTTATCAATATAGATTGTGATATTTATAGTTCAACAGTCACAATTCTTGAGCAACTTGCGCCACGTATGGTGGTCGGCTCCGTTATTGTGTTTGATGAATACATAGGCAATGAGCGTTGGCGTGAAGATGAATTTAAGGCGTTTCAGGAGGCTGTTGCTAAGTATGGCTGGGGCTATGAGTATATTTGCTTCAGTGTATTCACTAAGCAGGTGGCGGTAAGAATTACAAGGGTGTGATCGTGAAATTGCAAAATAGATTGTTTATTCATAGAGTATTGAGACCGTATCTCCATGGTTTTAGTTAATGAAAAACAATACTTAACTGATTTTATTCAACTCAACGAAGCTTGGATAACGCACTACTTTAAGCTGGAAGATGCAGACCGAGCGCTGGCGGGCAACCCTGCCAAAATCATCGAAGATGGGGGCTATATTTTCTCTCTAATCGAAGATGGTCAGGTTGTTGGAGTCTGTGCTTTGTTTAAGGATGATGACGCCGACTTTCAGTTGGCGCGTATGGCAGTAAAGAATGAGCATCAAGGTAAAGGCTATGGTGATGCATTGTTAATTGCTGCAATTGCCAAGTTGCGAGAAATTAAGGCAAGCAGGGTTTACCTGCTGTCCAATACGATATTGATACCTGCGATTAATTTATATAAAAAATATGGATTTACAGTATTTAGTATGGGGCAACATCCTGTATATGCGAGGTGCGATATCGTCATGGAGAAAATTCTCTAAGCACTGATTCATGGTCCACTTTATTGGGCATAAAAGAATGGTTATCAGGCATGAGTTTATTCTCCTATGCCTAATTCTTGAATTTTACGTGTCAGTGTATTGCGCCCCATGCCTAGTTGGTTGGCTGCTTCTATGCGCCTACCATCGGTGTGCTGTAGGGCCTTAACAATCATTACCCGTTCAAAATCTTTGGTACGAGCTTCTAGCACATTTTGCTCGCCTCGATTTAAAGCATCTGCAACATCGGAAGCCAGCGCCTCTTGCCAGGAGCTTGCGCCCGATGATTTAGAAGTGTCTTCTTTCAGTTCCGGTGGTAAATCCGCCACATCCACATTTTGCCCTGGCGCCATTACAGTCAACCAATGGCATACGTTTTCTAGCTGGCGTACATTACCGCTCCAATTGACAGCGGTTAAATAGCGCAAAGCGGCTGCTGAGAGTTGTTTTGGTTCTACGCCCAGCTCTTGCGCGCTATGTGCAAGAAAATGCTTGGTGAGTAATGGGATGTCTTCGCGGCGCTCGCGTAATGGCGGAAGTCGCAGCCGTATGACATTTAGGCGGTGAAATAAATCTTCACGGAACAGCCCCACCTTCACCCGCTCTTCCAAATCCTGGTGGGTCGCGGCAATTACGCGAACATTAACCTTGAGTGGTTGATGCCCACCGACACGGTAAAACTGGCCATCGCTCAATACTCGCAATAAGCGTGTTTGCAAGTCAGCGGGCATGTCACCAATTTCATCTAAAAAAAGCGTTCCGTTATCGGCCTGCTCAAAGCGACCTCTGCGTGCTGCCGCTGCGCCGGTAAATGCACCGCGTTCGTGGCCGAATAGTTCAGATTCTAATAAATCTTTAGGGATAGCCGCAGTATTGATGGCAATAAAGGGCTTTTCAGCGCGTGGGCTGTGTTTATGCAAGGCACTGGCTACTAGCTCCTTACCGCTGCCAGATTCGCCGTTAATAAGTACCGTAGCGTGCGAACGGCTGAGGCGGCCAATAGCACGAAAAACCTCTTGCATGGCAGGTGCCTGGCCGATGATTTCTGGTGTTTCTTCCAATGTTACGTTATCTACCGCTTGGCGCATGCTTTCTTCCACCGCGCGTTTGATCACGTCAATGGCCTGGTCTACGTCAAAAGGCTTGGCTAAGTACTCAAAAGCACCACCTTGAAACGCTGCGACTGCGCTTTCGAGATCGGAATAGGCGGTCATGATAATCACGGGAATATCAGGGTATCTTTGCTTAACTTCTGCCAAGAAATCAAGCCCAGAGCCATTCGGCATGCGAATGTCACTGACCACTACTTGCGGCTGCTCGCGGTTTAAGGCATTTAGCGCCTCTGCTACCGATGAAAAGGTTTTGAACTCCATATCGGTGCGCGCCAGCGCTTTTTCGAACACCCAGCGAATCGATTTATCGTCGTCTAAAATCCAGATTGGTTTCATATGTTTCTCTTACACTTCTTTAATAATCGGCACGGGGTCGTGCCACCTACATTTAACTTCGCGATTTAAAAATCGCTCCTGCAACGTTACTGCGCAATAATAGCGTGCTTTATCACAGTGCTTTCAACCGGCAACAATATGGTAAAACAAGTGTTGCCGGGCTGGCTTTCGCAATCAATCATGCCATGATGTTGTGTAATAAAAGTTTGTGCTAAGGCAAGCCCAAGGCCAGATCCTCCTTCGCGTCCTGATACCAGCGGGTAAAAAATCCTATCGTGAATATCAGCAGGTATGCCTGGCCCATTGTCTATAATTTGTAATTTAATCGCTACCCGATAGCGCTTTTTCGAGAGCGTGACTTGCCGTTCTGCGCGTGTGCGCAGCGTGACTTCTGCATTTGCCGTTCCACTTGCCTGCATGGCCTGCACGGCATTACGGGCGATGTTGAGTACGGTTTGAATAAGTTTTTCGCGGTCGCCAATCAAATCAGGCAAGCTGGTATCGTAATCGCGCCGTACCTTTATATTATTTGGCGATTCTGCGAGCAATAAGCTACGCACACGTTCCAATACTTCGTGAATATTGGTAGGCTCGTATTTTGGTACGCGATGCGGTACTAACAGCCTATCCATTAAACTCTGCAGCCTGTCCGCCTCCTTAATAATGACTTGTGTATATTCACGCAAATTGGGTTGCGGCAGTTCGTGCTCTAGCAATTGTGCTGCGCCGCGCAGGCCGCCCAACGGGTTACGGATCTCGTGCGCCAAATTACGCAGCAATTCAGAATTGGCCTGTTGCTGAATAAGCATGCGTTCTTCGCGGGCGATACGCAGTTGCTGATCCATCTGTTGAAACTCTAGTAGTATTTTGGCTTGACTAATATCGACCGGCGTTACCGTACAAGTAACCGCAAACGAGTGTTGACGCACGGTGCTGAGTGCAAACTCATGTTCGCGATAGGGGCTATTATTTTTAACTGCGTTATCGATAGCGATTTGCAGAATCTCGCAGTTCAAAAATACTTCTGAAATATGGCTGCCATGAATTTGCGTGGCACTCAGTGCAAATAAAATCTCCGTGCTGGGGTTTGCGTAAACAACCCGGTGTGATTGGTCAAGCAGCATCACCGCAGTAGCGAGATGCTCTAAACCAGTAAAACCTGCAGGAATATTTTGTAACATAGCTTAAGCTTAAAATAGCACATAGATTGTATAGCAATTGAAACGTTGCTAGTGTTGGTACTTAAAGCTTAAGCAAAAGATAAGCCAGCTTTAGCTGGCCTTATGGAATTAATTGATTGCGTTAATTTCTTTAGTGAGTAAATCAATATTGCGTTGATGCGCGTCTATTTCTGCCTGCAGCGCTTTCATCTTTTCTTCATATTTTGCGACATTACGAAACGTTTTTGAGGTGCCATCTGCGTTTTTTTGCTGATAAACTTCAGGATTAGATTCACCTTCGGTATAGGCTTTTTTAGCCTCTTCAAGTGCTTTCTTCTCAGCGTCTAATTCAGATTGCAGTATCTCTTTACGCTTACCATCACGTTGGTTTTGCGTGCCGGTATCTACCTTGGGAAAGCTTGCTGGGCTTGCAGTTTTTGCCTGTGGCGTGCGCTTTTTCTCACCGCTCGATTCGGTGCCGAAGTTGGTGTCTGCGGGCTCTAAATCAAGTTTTTTTGCGCCTTTAATTTTAACGTTGGAATACGTGACGCGCCCTTCGGCATCCACATGCTTATAGATTTCGGCTTGCGCCAATAACGGCAACATCAGCGCGGATAATAAAATGCTTAAAAAAGTAATTTGTTTAGTCATACCAATAGTTTAGATGAGAGTCTTATTGTTAGCAACGAAGTATTAGCTATTATGGTTGACTGTGACAGTTTGAAATGAAATAAGTGCAATACTTACAACAGCTATTGAATGGCCAGAAATAAAAAAGGCAGCTTGCGCTGCCCTTTTTTGGTGCAATAATAAACTAACTTAGCATGAGTAATACATACCAAACTCAACCGGGTGCGGTGTGATACGCATTTTGTTGACTTCTTCCATTTTAAGATCAATGTAAGCATTAATCCAGTCTTCAGTGAATACGCCGCCACGAGTTAAGAATTCACGGTCCTTATCCAAAGCCTCTAGCGCTTGTTCTAATGAAGAACATACAGTTGGAATCAATGCATCTTCTTCTGCTGGAAGATGATACAAGTCTTTTGTTGCAGGTTCACCAGGGTGAATCTTGTTTTGTACGCCGTCCAAACCAGCCATCAATAATGCAGAGAAAGCCAGGTATGGGTTAGCAATCGGGTCTGGGAAGCGCGCTTCTACGCGGCGCGCTTTTTCACCATGCACAAAAGGAATGCGAATTGCAGCCGAACGATTTTTAGCAGAATAAGCCAATTTAACAGGCGCCTCAAAGTGTGGAACGAGGCGCTTATAAGAGTTGGTGCCTGGATTAGTAATCGCGTTTAGTGCACGGGCGTGTTTGATAATGCCGCCGATGTAGTAAAGTGCGAAATCGCTTAAGCCTGCATAGCCGTTACCTGCGAACAAGTTTTTGCCGTCTTTCCAAATTGATTGGTGCACGTGCATACCAGAACCGTTATCACCTGCAAAAGGTTTAGGCATAAATGTAGCTGTTTTGCCGTAAGCATGTGCCGTGTTCAATACCACGTATTTCAGGATTTGAGTCCAGTCAGCACGTTGCGTTAATGTGCTGAATTTTGTGCCGATTTCACATTGACCAGCGGTAGCTACTTCGTGATGATGCACTTCTACAGGCACGCCCATAGCTTCTAATGTCATACACATGGCAGAACGAACATCTTGCAATGAATCGACCGGAGGCACCGGGAAATAGCCGCCTTTAATGCCAGGACGGTGACCTGTGTTGCCGCCTTCAAATTTTTCGCCAGATGACCAAGCGGCCTCTTCGGAGTTGATTTGCACGCTGCAGCCACCCATGCCAACATTCCATTGAATGCTGTCGAAAATAAAGAATTCAGGTTCCGGGCCAAAATAGGCAGTGTCGCCGATGCCGCTTGATTTTAAGTAAGCTTCAGCACGTTTTGCCAAGCTGCGCGGGTCACGGTCGTAACCTTTGCCATCGGTTGGGTCAACTACGTCACAAGTTAAAATGAGTGTTGGCTCATCCATAAATGGGTCAATATTGGCGGTTGATGCATCCGGCATCAATTGCATATCTGATGCTTGAATGCCTTTCCAGCCCGCGATTGAAGAGCCATCAAATGCATGGCCTTCGGTAAATTTTTCTTCGTTAAAGTGTGATACAGGCACGGTAACGTGCTGCTCTTTACCGCGTGTGTCGGTGAAACGAAAATCAACGAACTTGATGTCGTTATCAATCACCAGTTTCATTACATTTGCAACAGACATTAATATCTCCCTAGTCTAGATTTTGGACAAAAACAATTTAATTGAATAAATTATCAACACGTAATATTAGCAGGAACTATGCCAGTGAAAAATAGCAAAAATTGGTTTTTAGTCATTCACTTAGCAAATATCTATAAAAAACTTAGCACAAAAAAAGAGCATAAGCATTAAAAATGCACCATTACAGTGCGCCGTAGGATTACGTCGTAGCAATAGGTTTTCGCGCTATAATTTGTTGCAATTAATGCATGTAGGAGTTTGAAATGGAAACGATGAGTAAAATCCTCGAACGCGCAAAAAAACGGGCTGAAGAGTCAGGCTTGCCATACTCTGGCGCGCTTACGCCACAAGAGGCATATGAACTCCTGCAAAAAACGCCGCATGCAAAATTGGTCGATGTGCGCACAACCGCAGAATTGGATCTGGTGGGCAGAGTTCCTGGAGCAACTCACATAGAGTGGGCGTTTTATCCAGGCATGACTGCGAACCCGGATTTTGCAGCGCAATTGGATATGCAGGTCGATAAGGAAGCGCTAGTTATTTTTATGTGCCGCACCGGAGGGCGCTCGCATAATGCCGCCGCAACGGCTGCAAAGTTAGGTTTTGCCGAAGCATACAATATGCTAGAGGGTTTTGAAGGTGAAGCAAATACGCAAAAGCAGCGTACGCTGATTAACGGTTGGAAACATGCTGGTTTGCCCTGGAATAATTGAAGGTTTAACAAATTGACAGACAAGTACGCCGTTATTGGCAACCCCATTGCGCACAGCAAATCGCCGCAAATTCACCAGGCATTTGCAAAACAAACAAACCAGGATATAAGCTACGAGCCAATATTGGCGCCACTGAATGAGTTTGGGGTGACGGTGCGCAGGCTAATCGATGATGGCTACAAAGGCGTCAATGTCACGGTGCCATTTAAGTTTGAAGCCTACAAAATTTGCGACAGCCTCAGCGCTCGAGCGGTAAGCTCGGGTTCTGGCGCAGTCAATACATTGATAAATATCAATGGTAAAATTCATGGAGATAACACTGATGGAGTTGGTTTGCGCAATGATATTGAGCAAAATCTAGGTTTTTCAATTGCAAATAAACATATATTGATATTAGGCGCAGGTGGTGCAGCTCACGGGACTTTAAATTCATTGTTGGGTGCTTCTAGTATTACTATTGCTAATCGCACGCATGATAAAGCTCTACAACTGGTTATGTCGATAAAAGACTATGAAGCTAAAGCTAGCACATTTGAGACTCTTGAAAAGCCTTACGATTTAATTATCAATGCTACATCTACAGGCTTAAGCGATACCGTATTGCCTATTCCGAATGCCGTTTTTGCTAAGGGTTGCTTGGCTTACGAGATGATGTATGGCCGTGAAACACCATTTATGAAACAAGCAAGAGAAAACGGCGCGCAAGTGGCAGATGGCCTAGGCATGCTGGTTGAACAAGCTGCCGAGGCGTTTTACTTATGGCGCGGGGTACGTCCACAAACTGCGCCGGTTATTGCAATGCTAAGAAGCCATAATTGATTCGCTGGTTGTTTTACAAATCGCCAAACACTTCATTAAGCGTGGGCGGACTTTTCAAGCGCCTTTTCGTGCTATTTTTTACCATTGTGATTCTTTACCAACTTTGGATTTTTTTGCATATTTGCTGGTGGACAAAATTTAACCCATCATCCAGTGCCTTTATGGAAGATCGCTTAGAGGTTATTCAAGAGACCAAGCCAGATGCAGAGTTGAAGTACAAATGGGTGGATTACGCAAAAATTTCGATTAACCTTAAGCGTGCGGTGATTGCCAGTGAGGATTCTAAATTTAGCGATCACGATGGCTTCGATTGGGAAGGCATCGAAAAAGCTTATGAGAAAAATCTGAAAAAAGGCAAAATCGTTGCAGGCGGCTCTACCATTAGTCAGCAGCTTGCTAAGAATCTGTTTTTATCCAGCAAACGCACGCCTTGGCGCAAGGGTGAAGAAGCAATTATCACTGTAATGCTGGAAAAAATGCTCACAAAACGCCGCATATTGGAAATTTATTTAAATGTGATTGAATGGGGCAACGGCATATTTGGCGCGGAGGCCGCAGCAAGGCACTATTTTAAAACCAGCGCTAGTAATCTGTCTGCTCCTCAAGCGGCCAGGCTCGCCGCCATGATACCCAACCCACGCTTTTACGATGTGCATAAATCTACGCGTTATTTAAACCGCCGCACGGCGACCATACAAGCCAGAATGCGCTTTGCGGAGATTCCTTAAACATAAAACTAATGCTCTGTGAGGCAATAACCATAAGGCTTACCATGTGCAGCATGTAGGTTGTAGAAAAGTGTTGGGGTTCGTTACACTCACCGCCAACCTACAAAATCGCTTTCAAATATTGTCCCGTATAGCTTTTTGCATTTTCCGCCACTTGTTCTGGCGTGCCTTTGGCGATTATCAAACCACCGCCATCACCGCCTTCCGGGCCCATGTCGATAATCCAATCTGCGGTTTTAATCACGTCCAGGTTATGTTCAATAATCACAATGGTGTTGCCAGCGTCTCTTAAGCGATGAATCACATCCAATAATAATTGAATATCGGCAAAGTGCAAGCCAGTGGTGGGTTCGTCGAGGATGTACAGCGTGCGGCCTGTATCGCGTTTGCTCAGTTCTAAAGACAGCTTCACGCGCTGCGCTTCGCCGCCGCTTAATGTAGTCGCACTTTGCCCAAGCGTGATGTAGCCTAAACCAACATCTAACAGCGTTTTGAGTTTGCGTGAAATCACCGGTTGCGCGCTGAAGAAGGCATGCGCCTGTTCCACTGTCATCTCTAACACTTCGCGGATATTTTTGCCTTTGAAATGAATTTCTAGCGTTTCGCGATTGTAGCGCTGACCTTTGCATACATCGCACGGCACGTAAACATCGGGTAAAAAGTGCATTTCTACTCGAATTACGCCATCGCCTTGGCAGGCTTCGCAGCGACCACCTTTTACGTTGAATGAATATCTGCCTGGCCCGTAGCCACGCGCACGGCTTTCTGGCACGCTAGCGAATAAATCGCGAATCGGGGTGAATAATCCCGTATAAGTCGCGGGGTTACTACGCGGTGTGCGGCCAATCGGGCTTTGGTCGACATCCACCACTTTGTCAAAAAATGCCAAGCCATCTACCTCGCCAAACGGCGCAGGCTCTGTGTTGCTGCCGTATAGATGCTGCGCGACGACTCTGTACAAAGTGTCGTTAATGAGGGTTGATTTGCCGCTACCCGAAACGCCTGTGACGCAGGTGAGCAGTCCAACAGGAATTTCCACCGAAACATCTCTCAAATTATTACCCGTTGCATTGGTGAGCTTAAGCCAGCGCGCAGGGTCTGCTTTAGTGCGTGTTTTTTTGTACTCGATTTTCTTTTTACCGCTTAAATATTGGCCGGTAAGCGATTTGGTATTGGCTTGAATTTCTGCAGGCGTGCCTTCTGCTACAATTTGCCCGCCGTGTTCGCCCGCGCCAGGGCCAATATCTACCACGTAATCCGCGCTTAAAATCGCGTCATGATCGTGCTCGACGACAATGACGGTGTTGCCAATATCGCGCAAGCGTTTAAGGGTTTCCAGCAATCTATCGTTATCGCGTTGGTGCAAGCCAATCGAAGGTTCATCCAGCACATACATTACGCCCGTCAAGCCACTGCCAATTTGCGAGGCTAAGCGAATGCGTTGCGCTTCACCGCCCGATAATGTTTCGGCAGAACGTGAAAGCGACAAATATTCCAGCCCGACGTTGGTTAAAAACTTAAGACGGTTTTGAATTTCCGTCACGATTTTATCGGCAATGGCAAGTTTGGCGCCTTGTAATTTAAGCTGCTCAAAGAAAGTGAGTGCTTGCTTTAATGGCACCTCGCAAATTTGATGGATGTTTTTATCACCCACTTTTACGTGACGCGCCTCGCGCCTGAGCCGCGTGCCAGCGCATTCTGGGCAAGCTTGATTATTGAGGTATTTTGCCAGATCTTCACGTACGGCGGACGAATCACTTTCGCGGTAGCGGCGGTGCAGATTGTTCAAAATGCCTTCAAAAGCGTGTGTTTTGCCAAAAAATGTGCCGCGCTCATTTAAATATTTAAATGCAATTTGTTCGCGTCCAGAGCCGTTTAGCAGCACGTCCTGAATATGTTCAGGTAAGTCTTCAAAAGCCATCTCCAAGTCAAAATTATAGTGCGCGGCTAAACTCGCCAGCATTTGAAAATAAAATTGATTACGTTTATCCCAGCCTTTAATCGCACCGCTTGCCAATGACAGTGTTGGAAAAGCCACCACGCGCTTGGGATCGAAAAAGCTGATATTGCCCAAGCCATCACACTTCGGGCATGCGCCCATCGGGTTGTTGAATGAGAACAGGCGCGGCTCCAGTTCCGCAAGTGAGTAATCACACACCGGGCATGAAAATTTGGCAGAAAACAGATGTTCTTTTTCTGACTCCATTTCCAACGCTAGCGCCTTGCCATCGGCCAAACGCAGCGCAGTTTCAAACGATTCAGCAATACGCTGTTTCATGTCCTCTTTTACTTTTAGGCGATCCACAACAACATCAACGCTGTGCTTGGTAGTTTTGGCAAGTTGCGGCAAGGCATCCATTTCATAAATTTTGCCGTCGATTCTTAAGCGTACAAAACCTTGCGCTTTCAGCTCATCAAACAAATCAAGCTGTTCGCCCTTGCGATTCGCCACTACCGGCGCGAGTATCATGAGCTTGGTGTCTTCTGGCAATTGCAATACGCTATCCACCATTTGTGAAACCGTCTGCGCCTCAAGTTTAATATTATGTTCGGGGCACTCCGGGTCGCCTGCGCGCGCGTATAACAGGCGCAGGTAATCATGAATTTCAGTCACAGTGCCAACGGTAGAGCGCGGGTTGTGCGAAGTGGCTTTTTGCTCAATCGAAATCGCTGGCGATAAGCCTTCTATCAGGTCGACATCAGGCTTATCCATGCGCGCCAGAAATTGCCGCGCATAGGCAGAAAGGCTTTCTACATAACGGCGCTGGCCTTCTGCATATAAGGTGTCGAAAGCTAGACTGGATTTTCCGGAGCCTGAAAGGCCGGTAATCACAATCATTTTATTGCGAGGCAAATCCAGCGAAATATTTTTTAGGTTGTGGGTGCGCGCGCCGCGAATACGTATGAAATCCATGAGACTTTTTTCTAAATTTTGAGCAACCTGTTAATATACCGCCTTTAGCAAAATAATTTCAAATATTTAACGAGACTTAATGAGTTTAGCCGAAAAAATGCCTACAAGCGAACTTAAAGCCAGCATCAGTCTGGCTTCTATTTATGGCTTGCGCATGTTGGGCATGTTCTTAATTTTGCCCATTTTTGCAGTTTATGCAACGCATTATCAAGGCGGTGATAACACTATTCTTGTTGGCGCAGCGTTGGGTGCATACGGACTAACGCAAGCATTATTTCAGCTGCCTTTTGGCATGGCTTCCGATAAGTTTGGCCGCAAAAAAATGATCTATATCGGGCTGGCGATGCTGATTATTGGTAGCATCATTGCGGCTTTAGCAACGGATATCACTACGGTAATTATCGGGCGTGCTATTCAAGGCGCGGGTGCCGTTTCAGCTGCTGTGACTGCGTTATTGGCCGATCTAACGCGTGAAGAAAATCGCACCAAAGCCATGGCGATGATAGGAGCAACAATCGGGGTGACGTTCGCGATTTCACTGGTATTAGGCCCGGCTCTGGCACATTGGACGGGCATTGCAGGCATTTTCTGGCTCACGGCGGTATTGGCTGGTTTAGCGATATGGGTGATCAAATTTGTGGTGCCCAACCCAATTATTAGCAGCTTTCACTCTGATGCCAGCGCTGCGCCCGCAAAGCTAAAAGATGTGCTGAAAAACACGCAGTTATTGCGTTTAAATTATGGTATTTTTGCTCTGCATGCGGCGCAAATGGCCATGTTTATTGTGGTGCCTTTTGCCATTCAAAACACCAGTAGTTTAGATGTAAATCATCACTGGCAAGTCTATTTGCCCATTTTATTAGGCTCGTTTGTGGTGATGATCCCCGCCATCATTGTGGGGGAAAAACGTGGTTTATTAAAACCTGTTTTTATTGGCGCCGTAGCGTTAATGCTGGTCGCACAGCTATGTTTCGCCAGTTTAATCACCAGCTTTTGGGGCATAGTATTTTCGCTGTTTGCTTATTTCGTAGCATTTAATATTTTAGAAGCTAGCTTGCCTTCGCTCATTTCTAAGCTCGCGCCAGCCGCTGCTAAGGGCACGGCAATGGGCGTTTACAATACATCGCAATCTCTAGGCGTGGCAGTGGGTGGCTTGGCCGGAGGTTATCTGTCGCACCATTACAGTTATTCGGTGGTATTTATGTTTTGTGCGGTGATGATGAGCCTTTGGTTATTGCTCACTTTTAGCATGAAAACTCCACCACCTGTTCGTACAAAGATGTATCATTTAGGGAAAACAAGCGAAGCGCAGGCAGCTACACTTACCAAAAAAATTTCAGCGCTACCTTATGTGCACGAGGCAATTGCGATTGCCAAAGAGGGTATGTTAATTGTTAAGATAAAAAATCAGGCAATTTGGGATGAGCAGGAAATTTTAGAAACCATAATGAATAAATAGCAGGAGCAAATAATGGCATCGGTAAACAAAGTAATTTTAGTAGGCAATTTGGGGCGCGATCCGGAAGTGCGCTACATGCCCAATGGCGAAGCGGTGTGCAATTTCAGCATTGCGACGACCGAAAACTGGAAAGACAAATCAGGCGTAAAGCAAGAAAAAACCGAATGGCATAACATTGTCATATATCGCAAATTGGCCGAGATTGCGGGCGAATATTTAAAAAAAGGCCGTCCAGTCTATGTGGAGGGCCGCCTGCAAACACGCAAATGGGAGAAAGATGGCGTAACACGTTATACCACCGAAATTATTGCTGACAACATGCAAATGCTCGGTAGCAAAGATGGCGGCAGTTCAAATGCAAGTTATGACGGCGGTATGGATCAAGGTAGTGCGCCAGAGGATATGAATCAGGCGCCAGCTAGACAAAGTTCTTCGCAACAAACCTCGCCACAACAAGCGCCAGCTAAAAGTGGCGGTAATTTTGATGATTTTGAAGATGATATTCCGTTTTGAAAGAAAACCTAACTTTAAAAGTATTACCTAAAAGCCTCTGAAATCAGGGGCTTTTTTGTTGATGCATTGTTTGTGGGGCTAAAGAAGAAGTTGGATCGCTAACTGAATTTGCGCTGAATAGCATCGAATAAATTTGGACTGGATTAAGGTATAATTAGCGGTTATCTAACTGATATAGCGATGATTTATGCCAATTTACGATTACGAATGCACAAGTTGCGGCCATAAGGTCGAGGTGATGCGCAAAATAAGCGAGCCTAATGTGACCGCCTGCCCTGCATGCGGCAAGGAAACATTTGCCAAGCAAGTATCTGCACCTAGTTTTCAACTCACGGGCAGCGGCTGGTACGCAACAGATTTCAAGGGTGGCCAAAAATCTGAGACCAAGCCTGTGGAAGCCAGCACCACAGAAACGAAACCCGCTGCCTGTAATCCGGGCTGCGCCTGCCATTAGCGCTTGTTGTTAGCTCGTTGAATTAAAATGAAAAAATACTTTATTACTGGCCTGCTGGTACTGGTGCCCTTGTTTATCACCATCTGGGTCATCAGCACGCTTATCCAAACCATGGATCAAAGCCTGCTGCTGTTACCGGAAGCCTGGCAACCGAAAAAAGTGTTTGGTTTTCATGTGCCTGGTTTAGGCGCGCTCCTTACGCTATTGATCATTTTTGTCACCGGGTTGATTGCGGCGAATATCTTTGGCCAGCAGCTTATTGTGTGGTGGGAGAAATTGCTGTCGCGCGTTCCTGTGGTTAAATCCATTTATTCCAGCGTCAAGCAGGTTTCAGATACGTTATTTTCGGATTCCGGCAATGCGTTCAGGAAAGCCTTGCTGATACAGTATCCGCGCCAGGGCAGCTGGACGATTGCCTTCCTGACGGGCACGCCGGGCGGCGATGTCAAAAATCACTTGTTTGGCGATTATGTCAGTGTTTACGTGCCAACGACGCCTAATCCGACTTCGGGCTTTTTCTTGATGATGGCGAGAGAAGATGTCATCGAGCTGGATATGAGCGTGGACGAGGCTCTGAAATACATCATCAGCATGGGTACGGTCACCCCTAAAGATCATTTCACACAAGAACTTCCTTTATAGATATTAGAAAATTAAAAAAGATTTAATTATGACAATGCGTACACATTATTGCGGCCATCTAAACCGCTCCCACATTGGCCAAACAGTGACTTTATGCGGTTGGGCACATCGCCGCCGCGATCACGGCGGCGTGATTTTTATTGACTTGCGCGACCGTGAAGGCATGGCGCAGATCGTGATTGACCCGGATACACCGGAAGCGTTTAAAAATGCCGAAACCGTGCGTAACGAGTTTGTGCTTAAAGTGGTATGTAAAGTGCGTGCCCGGCCAGAAGGCACAGTGAATGCCAATATTCCAACGGGTGAGGTGGAAATGCTGGCGAGCGAGATTGAGATTCTTAATCCATCACTCACGCCGCCATTCATGCTGGATGATGATACCCTCACAGAAACCGTGCGTCTGGAGCATCGCTATATCGATTTGCGCCGCCCTGCCATGCAAAAAAATCTCATGTTGCGTTACCGCGTAGCTAAAACTTTGCGTGATTACCTGGATGTGAACGGATTTATCGAGGTGGAAACGCCGATGCTCACGCGCAGCACGCCAGAAGGCGCTCGCGATTACCTGGTGCCAAGCCGTGTGCATGCAGGCCAGTTCTTCGCATTGCCGCAATCACCGCAACTATTTAAACAATTGCTGATGGTTTCTGGTTTTGACCGCTATTTCCAAATCACCAAATGCTTCCGCGATGAAGATTTGCGCGCAGACCGCCAGCCGGAATTCACGCAAGTGGATATTGAAACATCGTTCATGACTGAGAATGAAATCATGGACATTGTCGAAGAGATGATTCGGCAAATGCTCAAAAAAGTGCAAAACGTCGATTTGCCAGCGGCTTTCCCGCGCATGAGTTTTGCTGAAGCCATGAACAGATACGGTTCTGATAAGCCCGATATGCGCGTGACGCTCGAAATTACCGAACTTTCAGACGTGGTGAAAGATGTCGATTTCAAAGTGTTCTCAGGCGCTGCCAACATGGCGGGTGGGCGTGTTGCTGCGCTGCGCGTGCCGAACGGCGCGGCGATTTCGCGCTCCGAGATTGATGCCTATACAGAATTCGTGAAGATTTACGGCGCTAAAGGGTTGGCGTACATCAAGATTAACGACATCACCAAACTGAATGAAGAAGGCCTGCAAAGCCCGATTGTGAAGAACATTCACACCAAAGCCCTGCAAGCCATTATCGACCGCACCGGCGCGCAGAATGGCGATATCGTGTTCTTTGGCGCAGATAAAGCCAAAGTCGTGAACGAGGCCTTGGGTGCGTTGCGCACCAAAGTCGGCCACGAAAAAGGCCACATGGATGGTCGCGCCTGGGCGCCTTTGTGGGTGGTGGATTTCCCAATGTTCGAACACGATGAAGAAAATGACCGCTGGGCAGCATTGCATCATCCGTTTACTGCGCCAAAAGATGGCCATGAAGATTTGCTCACTTCAGATCCAGGCTCTTGTTTATCTAAAGCCTATGATATGGTGCTAAACGGCTGGGAAGTTGGCGGCGGTTCGGTGCGTATCCACAAATCCGACGTGCAATCTAAAGTATTCGATGCGCTAAAAATCAGCAAAGAAGAAGCGCAGGAAAAATTTGGCTTTTTGCTGGATGCCTTGCAATATGGCGCGCCACCGCACGGTGGCTTGGCGTTTGGTTTAGACCGTTTGGTCACGCTAATGGCGGGTGCGGAATCGATTCGCGATGTGATTGCCTTCCCTAAAACCCAGCGGGCACAGTGCTTGATGACCAATGCACCGAACGAAGTGGATGAGAAACAGTTGCGAGAGTTGCATATTCGCGTCCGCACACAGAATCCCGCCGCTTAAAATGCACTCACTCGCGCTAACTTTGTTACATCCGCTTGCCGTACTAATCGTACTGTCTGCGCAGATGTGCCGCGTTATCGCATCGTGAATTGCATTTTAGGAAGTTCATAATGTGCTTCGAAAATATCTGGAAATTATTAGCAGACAACTCTAGTTCAGTTATTGCTATTTGTGCTTTAGCTCTAACTATATGGCAGGCTTATATTACTAGACAACACAATAAACTTTCAGTAGCCCCATATTTGACAACTTGGTCACATGCAGATGTGGACAATGGATTTTATTCAATTGAGATAATGAACAACGGAATAGGCCCTGCATTAATTAAAACTTTTCTAGTTTATATAGATGGAGTTGAAATTAAGGGTCAAGAGTCTGAAACGGTAGAGAAGGCAACGGCTATTTTATTTGGCAACTATCCTTATGCATCAGGAAATGGTTTTCTAAACAAAGGTTATATGATGGCCGAAAAAAGTAAGCATGGAATATTGAGCATTAGGTTTACAGGAGCAAATAGACCAAATTATCAAGAATTTCAGCAGACAATTAAAAGAGCTAGATTATTAATTGAATATGAATCAGCTTACAAAGAAAAATTTAGCTATGATTCAGATAATTTTGGTATTCTAAATTAATGCCACTCACCGAAATCAACCGCGTCGCGGTTGCAAACACTAACCGCCGAATAGGCTGTTAGGCGCCAGCCAGTTCATCCCTACATTCCGCAAACGCTTTAATCGCGGCATCTAAATCTTCAGTCGTATGTGCGGCAGAAATCTGCGTTCTAATTCTGGCTTTGCTTTTTGGCACCACGGGAAAGAAAAAGCCGATGGCATAGACCCCTTTTGTGAGCAGCATTTTGCTCATTTCCTGCGCCAGTACCGCATCGCCCAACATAATCGGGATAATCGGGTGGTCGCCATTTTTTAAATCAAAACCAGCAGCTTGCATGCCCTTTCTGAAGTAACGCGTATTGCTTTCCAGTTTGTCTCTAAGTGTTGTAGATTTGGAAAGCATGTTCAACACGCTTAGCGTAGTAGCGCAAATGCTAGGTGCGAGTGAGTTAGAGAATAAATAGGGTCTGGAACGCTGGCGCAATAGATCAATTATTTCTTTGCGGCCCGATGTACAGCCGCCAGATGCGCCGCCCAGCGCTTTACCAAAGGTGGTGGTAATGATGTCTACACGATCCATTACCCCGCAGTATTCATGAATACCCTTGCCATTTTTACCCATAAAGCCGGTGGCATGCGAGTCATCGTGGTGCACCATGGCATCAAATTCATCGGCCAAATCGCATATCTGGTCGAGCTTGGCAATGGTCCCATCCATCGAGAATACGCCGTCTGTGGTAATCAGTATGCGGCGCGCATTGTTTTTCTTTGCCTCGACCAGTTTTTCTCTCAGGTCTTGCATATCGTTATTTTTGTAGCGGTAACGCGCGGCCTTGCAAAGCCGCACGCCGTCGATGATGGAGGCATGATTCAACTCATCTGAAATAATGGCGTCTTGCTCGCCTAAAATTGTTTCAAACAAACCGGTGTTGGCATCAAAGCATGATGAATATAGGATGGTGTCTTCCATGCCCAAAAAGTCGCTCATGGCTTGTTCTAGCTGTTTGTGGATGGATTGCGTACCGCAAATAAAGCGCACAGAGGCCAGGCCAAAGCCCCATTGGTCAAGGCCATCCTTTGCAGCTTTTATCAGGGCGGGATTGTTTGCCAGACCGAGGTAGTTATTGGCGCACATATTGATGACAACACGGCCATCAGCCAGCGTGATGCGATTATTTTGGTCGGAAGCCAAGATGCGCTCGGTTTTATAAAGTCCCTGTGCTTCAATTTCTTTTAAGTCCTGCGCGAAACCCTGTTTTGCTGCCTTAAAACTCATGTTTATTCTTCCCAGTTGAGTATAACTTTGCCAGAGTTGCCGGAGCGCATCACATCAAAGCCTTTTTGAAAATCGGTATAGTGGAAGCGATGCGTGATGATTTTCTCTAACGGCAAGCCGCTTTGTACCATCATGGAGCCTTTATACCAGGTCTCAAAAATTTCTCTGCCATAAATGCCTTTAATCGTTAAGCCTTTAAACACGACCAAGTCCCAGTCAATACCAGAGCCTGCAGGCATAATGGCAAGCATGGCAATATGGCCACCGTTAATCATTTTGCTTAGCATGTCGCCAAAAGCCATGGGTGAGCCGGACATTTCTAGACCCACATCAAAGCCTTCAAAAATGCCTAAAGAATCCATCATTTCTTTGGTAATGCTTTCTTTGGCTACATTGACCGTGACTATGCGTGGCAAAATGCTTTTAATTAAATCAAGGCGATATTGATTCATGTCTGTAATGACAATGTTTCTAGCGCCTGCGTGATTGGCTACCAGTGCTGCCATGCTGCCAATGGGGCCGGCACCGGTAATCAGCACGTCTTCGCCTACCATGTTAAATGACAGTGCGGTGTGTACCGCGTTGCCGTAGGCATCAAAAAATGAGAGTAAATCGGTATCAATCGGGCGGCTGGGCTTGAACACATTTTTGGCGGGAATCACCAGATATTCTGCAAAAGCGCCATGCCGATTAACGCCCACGCCAATGGTGTTGGGGCACAAGTGGGTGCGTCCGCCCAAGCAGTTGCGGCAACGTCCGCAAGTCAGGTGGCCTTCACCGGAGACGATATCGCCAATGTTTAACCCTTCTACATTTGAACCAAATCCGGCAATCTCACCCACATACTCATGGCCGGTAATCATCGGCACGGGAATCGTTTTTTGTGCCCATTCATCCCAGTTATAAATGTGAATATCGGTGCCACATATGGCCGTTTTTTTGATTTTAATGAGCACATCATTATTACCAACGGCCGGCTCGGGCATGTCTTCCAGCCACAAGCCTTCTTTTGCATATTTCTTAACTAAAGCTTTCATCGTGTATATCCTTCTGGGATGGCGTTTTAACGACACACATACTTTTGTTGATTAAATGCTCAGCAAAGTATCTCACATGGTTTCGTATTATTCAAACTGTTAACCTGAATTGGAATCAGGTATGATTCCTACCCAATCAATATGAACCGTTAAGCAGCATTAACCTATGCCCGTCACTGAAATCAATCATGTCAATCTACGCACGCCTTACGAGACGATGCTCAAGCTTAAAGACTTCTACTGCGACGTGGTGGGTCTAAAGGTCGGGCCGCGCGAGGGGTTTACCAGCCGTGGCTTCTGGCTTTACATTGGAGATAACGATGTGCTGCATCTGGCGGAGTATCGCGGTGAGGGTGAGCCGCTGACCAATGTGCTCACAACCCTAGACCATGTGTCGTTCACCTGTACCGATATGCCGGCGATGGAAGCGCATTTGAAGGCGCATAATATTGATTACTCAATCCGTGATTTGCCTGTGTTGAATGTCAAACAAATCAACTTCAAAGACCCTGTCGGTAATGGCATCGAGCTGTTTTTTCATATGGAAAATGAATAATGTGACGTGAGTCACATACAGACGGTTGAATAAAACTAAAATAGCGCCTTGTAGTCATAATTCTGGCTAATGCGTTAACATCGCATGCATATAAATTGCGGGTTTGGGGGATGTATGAGTTTGAGTAAAATGATTTTCACTGCTCTGGCAAGCGCTATTCTATTGGCTTGCAGCTTGCCTGCTTTTGCAGAGCCTGATCCAAAATTGTGGCCGGTAATGAAAGAAGCATTTTTTGCAAAGCGTGATATGCAAGAAGTTGATTTCATTAAAATTGATGCACCGCGCCGCGCCGAAAGCGGTGCGCAAGTGCCTGTGACGTATCTAATTGATAACGCCGCAGCCAAAGGTGTAAAAATTACTAAATTGTATGCATTTGTGGACGCGAATCCGATTCCGCTCACGGCGACTTATCATTTAACCGATGCGCTGGGGAATTTTCAATTATCAACGAGAATTAGATTTGAAACCGATGCATTTGTGCGTTTAGTGGGTGAAGATGCAAGCGGTAAACTATATCTAGCTTCGCGTGAAATCCGCGCGGCGGGCGGCTGCGGCGGCACTGTGGATGCTGATGAAGCTGCGGTGCGCGCATCTGCGGGCAAAATCAAATTCAAGGTGGAAGATCCAGTAAAAATTGGCAGCGCAACGGCCGCTACTTTTAACATCAAACACCCCATGCGTACTGGGTTGCAGCGCGAATTGGTATCGCAAGGTTTTATTCCTGCGTTTTACATTAAAAAATCAGAATTCACTTATAACGGCAAACCTGTTTTGACAATAGATGTGGGCGTGGGTACGGCGGAAGACCCATACTTTAAATTTAACTTTGTACCAGATGCGCCTGGTAAATTAGAAGTGGTGGCTACTGATAATGAAGGTAAAGCATTTACGCAAGCGGTAGAAGTAAAAAGCTAGGCTTTCCCAGCGAATTAAAGGCCTCCTGTCGGAGGCCTTTTTTATTGGATTTATTACAAAAATCATTAAGTGATAAAATAGCGCTATTAATTTTTGGGGACAAAAAATGAAAAGTTACCGTAAAGAGCTTTGGTTTAATCCGCCTACCCGCGTTGCTTTTATCCGCATTACTGAGCAAGTGCGAGAGTGCTTGCGCGAGAGCGGTGTGCGCGAAGGCTTGGTGCTGGTAAACGCTATGCACATTACCGCCAGCGTGTTTATCAATGACGATGAGCGCGGCCTGCACCACGATTACACGCAGTGGCTGGAACGCCTTGCCCCGCATGAGCCGGTGAGCAGCTATCGCCATAACGATACAGGTGAGGATAACGCTGATGCACATATGAAGCGCCAAGTGATGGGGCGCGAAGTGGTGGTAGCGATTACTGATGGGCAGCTGGATTTTGGCCCATGGGAACAGATTTTTTATGGTGAGTTTGATGGCAGACGTAAGAAGCGTGTGCTGGTAAAGATTATTGGTGAATAAGTGAAAATTCCTGAATTACTAGCCCCGGCGGGCGATTTGGATCGTATGCGGACAGCATACGATTATGGCGCAGATGCGGTATACGCAGGGCAGCCACGGTATAGCCTGCGGGCGCGTAATAATGATTTCACGATGTCGAATCTGGAAATCGGCATTAACGAAGCCCATGCGCGCGGCAAAAAGTTTTTCATCGCGAGTAACATCTCGCCACATAACGCTAAGGTGAAAACTTACATGGCGGATATGGAACCGGTCATCAACATGAAGCCAGATGCTCTGATTATGTCCGACCCAGGCTTGATCATGATGGTGAGAGAAAAATGGCCAGAGATGCCGGTGCATCTTTCAGTACAGGCGAATACTGTTAATTTTGCAACGGTGAAATTCTGGCAAAGTATTGGTTTAACACGCGTGATTTTGTCACGTGAGTTATCACTGGATGAAATCGAAGAAATCCGCCAGCTTTGTCCGGATATGGAACTGGAAGTGTTTGTGCATGGGGCTTTGTGTATTGCCTATTCCGGACGTTGTTTGCTTTCTGGTTATTTTAATCATCGTGACCCCAACCAGGGCACATGTACCAATAGTTGCCGCTGGGATTACAAAGTGCACAATGCCGCTGAAGATGCCGCAGGTGTGATCCGCTTGCAGGATTTTGATTTCAAGGCGGAAATGGAGAAATCCAGCCTCTCAGGTTGCGGCAGCCTGCCGCGCCACCCCTTGGCAGAGAAAGTGTATCTGATCGAAGAAAAAGGCCGCCCGGGTGAACTGTTGCCGATTATGGAAGACGAGCACGGCACTTACATTATGAATAGCAAGGATCTGCGCGCCATTGAGCACGTAGAACGGCTCATTAAAATGGGTGTAGATTCACTTAAAATTGAAGGGCGCACCAAATCACGTTATTACGTGGCGCGCACTTGCCAGAATTACCGCAAAGCCATTGAAGATGCGCTCGCTGGCCGTCCGTTTGACTGGAGTTTGTTAAGCGATTTGGAAAATCTCGCTAATCGTGGCTACACCGATGGTTTTTATCAGCGTCATCACACGGCTGAGCATCAAAATTACAAACAAGGCTATTCAAGCTCTAACCGTAGCCAGTATGTGGGCGATGTAGTGGCCTATGATGCGGGAAAAGGCTTGGCGGATATCGAAGCGCGTAACAAGTTTGCGGTGGGCGATCGCCTGCAAGTGATACATCCTGCAGGCAATCGTGAACTGGTGGTTGAAGAAATGTTCAACAAAAAAGGCGAGCATATCCAGGAGGCTTCTGGCAGCGGCTACTTCGTGCGCTTGCCCATTACCGCAAACGATTTAAGCAATGCAATGGTAGCCAAGTTTCTTTAAGGTAGCCAGAGCCTATTGCCCTCGAATATAGTTTTCCAGCTGTTTGATTAAATATTGTTGGTAGGTAATCGTTTCCTTGACCAAATCGCCCAGGGAAAGCATGCCCAGTACCTTATCGCCTTCCAGTATTGGCAAGTGGCGAATGCGTTTTTCGCTCATTATGCTCATGGCCGCATCTACCAAATCGCTGGGTTTGCCTGTAATCAATTTAGTTGACATGACCTCGCGTATTTGCGTGGTCTTGGATGAACGGCCTTGCAGTACGATCTCCCGTGCATAGTCACGCTCAGAAAATATCCCTACTAATTTGTCACCTTGCATAATTGCCAAAGCACCAATCTTGTACTCAGCAAGGATAACCAGCGCATCAAACACAGGCCGGTCTGGCGCAATGGAAATAAGCTCTTTATGTTTTTTTTCGTTTAAGATTTGTTGTAATGTTTTCATGATTTTCTCCAAACCCCAGTTTTAATAAAAATATACACCTTATAATGACTATAGCAAAATCCTAAATCAACTTTTAAAGTTTGAGCCATGCAAAAAAATATTGTCATGAAAGCCTTTGCTGCACTTTTTATACTCACCCTGATTTGGGGTTATAACTGGGTGGTGATGAAGCTGGCCGTGCAATATGCAAGCCCATTCCAGTTTGCCGCGCTACGCACGTTTTTAGGCTCTATAGTATTGTTTATGCTGATGTTTTTCACTAAAAGACCATTGGCATTGAAAGAGTTTCCCACAATGCTGGCTTTAGGTTTGCTGCAAACCTGTGGCTTTACCGGGTTGCTGATTTGGGCATTGGTAGAAGGCGGGGCAGGTAAAACGGCCGTGCTCACTTACACCATGCCGTTCTGGGTGATGTTGTTTGCCTGGCCATTGCTGGGTGAAAAAGTACAAGGCTGGCAATGGCTGGCAGTAGTGTTTGCGCTGTTTGGCATGGTGTTGATTTTCGATCCTTTACATATTAAATCCGACGGATTCAGTATGTTTTTAGCGTTGTGTTCTGGCATTTCATGGGCAATAGCTGCGATTATTTCTAAGAAACTACATCAACGTGCGCCGCATTTGGATTTACTTAACTTGACTGCCTGGCCTATGTTGCTGGGTTCTATTCCGATTATTGCCATTGCGTTGCTTTTACCTGCACCGCCCATTCAGTGGACCAGCACATTTATTTTCACTGTGTTTTTTAATGTGATTTTAAGCGGTTGTGTGGCTTGGGTGTTATGGCTTTATGCTTTGCAGCGGCTTCAGGCAGGCGTGGCGAGTATGGCGAGCATGTTGGCGCCTGTAATAGGCGTGTTGTCAGCGTGGGTACAGCTAAACGAAGTTCCGAATGCATACGAATTAATAGGCATGATGTTCATTGCATTAGCGCTGGTGATTATTTCAGTTGTGAGTATTAGAAAACATTCGCAGATAGATCCTGCCCAAGGCCAAGAATAAGCTTATCCACTGCAAATTACGCCTAAACTTTGTTGCGCTAGCTTGTCGTACTAAAATGTAGTAACTGCACTCGCGCGCCGTGTTTAGACGTGATTTTCAATGAATAAGTATAGTTGTTGCCTATGATAAAATAACGCGATGAATTAGATGTATTAAAGATTAATAAAGGAAAAGTAGCATGGCAGGTCATAGTAAATGGGCAAACATCCAGCACCGCAAAGGCAGACAAGACGCCAAGCGCGGCAAGATTTTTACTAAAATTATTAAAGAAATCACGGTTTCGGCCCGTTTGGGTGGCGGCGATCCCGCCATGAACCCTCGCCTTCGCGCGGCAGTGGCTGAGGCTAAAGAAGAAAACATGCCAGCCGACAATATTACCCGGGCGATTAAAAAAGGCACGGGCGAGCTGGAAGGCGTGAACTACGAGGAAATCCGTTACGAAGGCTATGGCATTAATGGCGCGGCGATTATTATCGATTGCCTCACCGACAATAAACAGCGCGCAGTAGCCGATGTGCGCCATGCGCTTACTAAGTTTGGCGGCAATTTGGGTACTGATGGTTGCGTGGCGTTTATGTTCAAACATTGCGGCAGCCTGGTCTACGAGCCTGGTACAAGCGAGGATAAAGTGATGGAAGTTGCGCTGGAAGCGGGCGCGGAAGATATTGTGACAGACGAAGATGGCAGTATAGAAGTGATTACACCACCGAATGACTTTATGGCCGTAAAAGAGGCGATGGAAGCGGCAGGCCTAAAGGCCGTAGTGGCCGAAGTGACCATGAAACCAATGAACGAGGTGGAGCTTACAGGGGACGATGCGGTAAAAATGCAAAAAATCCTCGACGCGCTGGAAGATTTAGATGATGTGCAGGATGTTTATACGACTGCAGTATTAGAAGATTAGTGAACGAAATTAGAATCCTCGGCATCGACCCCGGCCTGCGTCTGACAGGCTTTGGTGTCATTGAAAAAGTTGGCGAAAAAATCATCTACATTGCAAGCGGTACCATTAAAACTGCTTCAGCAAAAAAGAATAAAAATGCAGATGAGGAAGATAGGGAAGAGTTGCCTGCGCGGCTGAAAGTGATATTGGACGGTCTGTTTGAGGTGATTGATACCTACCAGCCCAATCAGGTTGCAGTGGAAAAGGTGTTTGTGAACGTGAACCCGCAATCAACGCTGTTGCTGGGTCAGGCACGCGGCGCGGCAATCAGTGCCGCGGTAATCCGTAATCTAACCGTGGCAGAATACACCGCTCTACAGGTGAAGCAGGCGGTGGTTGGCAATGGCCATGCGCAAAAAGAACAGGTGCAGGAGATGGTTAAACGCTTACTTAATTTACCTGCCGCACCCAAGCCAGATTCAGCAGATGCTCTGGCTTGCGCCATTTGCCATGCACATGGCGGGCAGGGTTTAGGCAAGCTGGCAACAGCGGGGTTTCGCGTAAAAAATGGGCGCCTTGTCGGATGAGTAAGCCTGCGATCGAGCCCGCGCCGGCAAGTTTTTCTAATCCGTTTGTTCGCTACTTCGCCGCTACTCGCCCCGCATTTTTAATGGCGACTTTGGCTGCCTGTTTGCTAGGGCAGGCGGGTGCAATCTACTCCGGCATTCAAATTCAAGCGTCAACCACAGTGTTAACCATATTACTTGCTTTGCTGGTACATGCGGGTGTGAATGTGCTGAACGATTATTTCGACGCGCTCAACGGTACAGATGCGATCAATACTGAGCGATTGTATCCATTTACTGGCGGCAGCCGCTTCATTCAGAATGGCGTACTGACGCCAAAACAGACGGCGTATTTCGGCTACCTGTTATTGGGCGTTGCTATACTTGGCGGGCTGTGGCTATCGCGACAGGTCGGGGCTGGCTTATTGATTATAGGCGCTGTTGGCACATTCATTGGATGGGCGTACTCAGCGGCACCATTGCGTTTGAATGGTCATGGCTTGGGCGAATTGTGCGTGCTAATGGGATTTCTTGGTATTGTGGTGGGTGCAGATTATGTGCAGCGACGGACATTTTCATTAGAGCCGCTAGCAGTTGGTATGCCCTATACTTTGCTGGTGACTAATTTACTTTACATCAACCAGTTTCCTGATCGAAAAGCAGACGCAGTAGCAGGCAAGCGCCATCTGGTAGTAAGATTGCCGTTAGATAAAGCCGTGATGGTTTATCCGATATTAGCAGTACTTGCATTGGCATGGCTGGGTTTGATGCTGGCACTGGGTAAGTTACCCATGCCGTCGATACTATCTGCTTTGCCGTTATTGTTTTCTGCGCGTGCTTGGTGGCTATTACGTCAATTTGCTGCAACACCGGCGCACTTGCTGCCTGCGATTCGGCTAACGCTTGCCGCCATGATGAGCCATGCGTTTTTGTTGGCATTTGTTTTGTTCTGGGAGTCATCTTGATAAGTCGCCTGAGTGGTATATTGATTGAAAAAACACCTCCGCAAGTGGTGATCGACTGCAACGGCGTGGGTTACGAAGTTGAAGTGCCCATGAGCACGTTTTACAATTTACCTGAGCTTGGTGTAAAAGTAAGCTTGTTGACGCATATGGTGGTGCGTGAAGACGCGCAACTGTTGTATGGGTTTGGCTCCGAGCAGGAAAAAAGCACCTTCCGGCAACTGCTTAAAGTTAATGGCATTGGCGCAAAGTCTGCGCTTTCTATTTTAAGCGGGGTCAGCATAGAAGAGCTTGTGCAGGCGGTGAGTATGCAAGAAGTGGGTATGCTGACGCGCATTCCGGGTATCGGCAAAAAAACGGCTGAGCGTTTATTGCTTGAGTTAAAAGATAAATTTGGAGTGACGGGGACGGCTTCGGTCGGTAATCAGCCAAAATCTGCTGCGCACGATGTACTCAACGCATTGATTGCATTGGGTTACAATGAGCGTGAGGCTTTGCTGGCAGTGAAGCAGTTGCCGGTAGATGCAAGCGTAACAGACGGTATTAAACAGGCGCTTAAATTGCTCTCAAAATAACCAATTCATTCAATGAGGTTGCACATGAAACACATTTATTTGGCTTTAATGATGCAATTTTTGTTAGTGGCGTGCGGGCAGCAATCGCCCGGCATTGCACAAGCACCAGAGGCCGCTTCGGCACCAGTGTCAGTTTCTATGGGGCGCGCCATGCCAAAAATGGCGGCCGATGCACCGGGTGGTGCCGAGCAGAGCTTGACCGAGATTTCTGAGCCACGGCCTGGCGCCCCGGTGACCGATGCCGAACAATCAAGAAAATATATTGCGCTACGCCATCATCTGCAAATTGAAACTCCGGCCAAAAAAATGCAGGCGGCTTTTGATGCGGCAGTAAGACATTGCGAGGCGTTGAATTGCCAGTTGCTGAGCGCTTATTACAATAAAGAAACGCCCTACAATCCGCCATCTGCATCCTTGAGCGCGCGGATTCCACCCAGAAATGTGGAGATATTTTTAACCGGCCTCGCTAAAAGCGGTGAGGTCTTACAGCACGGCCGCGACAGCGAGGATAAGACCAACCAGGTGGTGGATACGGATGCGCGCATTAAAAACTTGACCGAGTTGCGTGACAGATTGCGCTTGATGCTGACTGACAAGAGCGCCAAGTTTAAAGATATTATTGAGGTTGAGCGCGAGCTTGCCAATACGCAAAGCCAGTTGGACAGCATGATGAGTATGCGTAAAATATTGTCACAGGAAACCGACTTAGTGGCTGTAAGTATTGATTTCACCGCCGCGCAAGGCATCACGGAGCAAGGCTTTTTTGCGCCGGTGGCACGTGCTCTTAAAGATGCTGGTCGAGTGATGATGGAAAGTTTCGCAGCTGTCATCACCTTTGTGATGAGTGCAATCCCCTGGTTACTGATCGGTGTTCCTATCATATGGCTGGTGCGTAGGTATTGGGTGAAAATTAAAACTAAACTGATGTGATTCTTAATGAGCGTAAATTAATACAAGGACTGATTGCAATGACAAATCCCAAGTATCTTGCGTTGTTTATATTGCTGGTCGCTGGTAGCACACAGCTGACTGCTGCTGCAGAAGCAATTTCAGACGTAGCTGGTGAAAAGAGCGTTTGGCCGCAAATTGTAGCATCACAAAATTTATCTGAAGATGACTACATGGGTGAAGTGCCAAAAGTGCTCACAGTGTCCAGGCTTTCGCAATCATTAGCGGATACGCCTTCAGCAGTGACGGTGATTGGCCGCGAAACCATTCGTGCTTCAGGTATCGTTGATTTGCCAGAAATATTTCGCTTAGTGCCAGGTTTTTATGTGGGCACCAATGCAGGTTTTGTTTACAACACCAATCATGCCGTGAGTTATCACGGCATGACGTCGGCTTACCCTGGTTCGATGCAGGTGATGATTAATGGACGCTCGGTTTACAGCCCATTGTTTGGCGGTGTAAATTGGAGCGAGCTGCCGCTAGCCATTGCAGATATTGAGCGCATCGAAATTACACGCGGGCCCAATGCGGCCAGTTATGGTGCAAATTCATTCTTTGGTGTGGTCAATATCATCACGCAGCATCCTAGCGACGTTGCTGGTAACAGCGTGATGGCCACGCATGGCGACGGCCGCAACGAAGCATTTTATCGGCATGCGGGCAAGCTGAACAATCTAAGCTATCGGTTCACAGCCGGATATCGTGAAGATGATGGTCTGGAAAATCGTAACGATTTCAAACGCACGCGCTTGTTGAATGCGCAAGCAGATTATCAGGTGAACGAAAAAAACAATCTGGAGTTTGAGTTTGGTTTGGCAGATGGTGAGCGGGGCGAAGGCAATATCAACGAAGATGCCATCATATTTTTACCGCGCACAAAAGATATTTCCAATCATTATGGCTTAATACGCTGGCGTCACAACATTAGCGATACCAGTGATTTTTCGCTGCAAGGCTACCACAGTTATGATCGCTCGGATGACGAAACGACATCAATCAATATCCGACCATTGCTTCCTGCGCGTTTCAGGCCATTTTTAGCTGTCAATCAGCTACATATTAAAAACGAAGTTGTTCAAGAACGCACCGATATAGAAGCGCAGCACACATTTTCAGTAGGTAACAATATCCGTGCAGTTTGGGGTGGTAGCATTAGGCAAGATAGCATGTATGCGCCTTATTATCTGGCTTCCAGAAAAACAGATTATTTTGATTTGCAGCGCCTGTTCGGGCATGTGGAGTGGCGGTCATCTGAAAAGCTGACTTTTAATACCGGGGCCATGCTAGAACACAATGATTTTACCGGCACAGATGTATCGCCGCGCGCTAGCATCAATTTTAAACCGAATCCGAACCATACCTTTAGGCTGGGTATTTCATCTGCGCTGCGCACCCCAAATTATCTTGAAGAAAAATTCCAGGATAGGCTAGTGATTCCGACAACGCTTCCTACCCCCAATGCGTTAGTTGTTCAATTCAGGGCGAATAAGGGTAATGTTAATCCGGAGCAGATTATTTCGCGCGAGCTGGGCTATATGGGGAAAATTGGTGGCTTGCAGCTTGATATGCGGTTATTTAGCGATCGCTATAATGACGTGATTCGCTTTAGGCCACGCACGATTCCCACTCCACCGAATACTCTTTTATTGAACGGCCCGCTTGATATAGACATTAATTCCAGCTTAAACGAAGGGAGCGCAGCGGTAGAGGGCATTGAGTGGCAAGCCAATTGGCAACTTAGCAGCAATACAAAATTTTTGTTCAATCATGCCTATGTTCATATACGTGAAACGCAGGATGGGTTAAAACGTAATTTTATCGACTCAGCCCCTAGCAACACTGTTAGCGCATTGGTGACGCACAAGTTTGACCAGAATTGGGATGCTAGTTTCGCATATTATCAAATAAGTAAAGTGACCCAGTTGGGGGATGGCGATCCTGTGGATTTAATAAGAAAATGTGATGTTAGATTGGCGCGCAAATTTAACAGTGGGCCATGGAACGGCGAAGTGTCGGCAGTAGTCGAAAATTTGTTTAACAACCATTATCAGGAATTTGCCGATTACAACACGCTGAAAAGGCGTGCTCGCATTAATTTAAGACTGGATTTTTAGTTATTTTTTTAATTATTTTTAAATGTTGGCAGGAAGATTGAAGTAGCTTATTTTGTTAAGTAGCACATATAAAAATAAACAATTGGCGAAGGTTTTGGCGCTGCTAGCGTTAATGTCAGGCTTTTTTGTGCCAGTTTTGGCGTATGCTTATACTGGCATCACCTTTGTGATAAGTTCCCCTACGCAAGCAAATAAAGAGTTTATAGAAGACTTTAAAGAAGAGCTTATCAGCAGTAAAAATACCAATCTCCACGTTAAAATTATTGAGCTGCAAGAAACTGAAAAATTGGTAGTGGCAGAAAATAGCGAATTAGTCATTGCTTTAGGTGTTAAAGCGCTTGAAGCTTCCAGTAAATTGAAACACACTACGCCTGTATTGGGTGTATTTACTCCATTGCCTACGTTTAATAGCTTGTTGCTGGCAAGTAAGCGTGATCTGGGTAACTTTAGTGCAATCGTGCTAGATCAGCCCTATATGCGGCAAATGTCCCTTATAAAAACTGTTCTTCCTGATGTTAAAAATCTAGGTATATTGCTGGGTTCAACTTCATCCCAGTACGGCGAGCTTTTAAAAGACGTAGGTGAAAAAAGTACATTTAACATTTTAGAAGAAAATATCAATCAAGAATCAGATTTGATTCCTAAGCTAAAAAAAGTGCTGGATTCAACTGATGCCTTGATGGCGATTCCTGATCCGCTTATTTACAACCGCGAAACTGCTCAGCCTATTCTATTAACCAGCTATCGGCATCAAAAGCCTGTGTTTGGTTATTCTCAATCGTATGTGCGTGCCGGCGCGTTGGCTGCAGTGTATAGCAGTACCAAGCAGCTGGCACAGCAGGCAGCAGAAATTGCAGTTAAATCGCAACAAGCCCCAGGTTTATTGCCGCCACCGCAAACACCTAAATATTTTTCAGTGATGGTGAATTATCAAGTAGCACGTTCGCTGAATATTCAATTAGCGGATGAAGATTCGTTATACAAAAAATTGCTTGAGTTAGAAACCGTACAATGAAAAATTTAGGCATTAAATCGAGAGTGGTCTTTTTGGGCACAATACCTGCACTGCTATTTGCAATGATTCTAGCAGGCTATGCTATCACCAATGTTTTTGGAGTTTTGAATCAATCGCTAAATGACCGCGGGCGTATCATTGCTGCACAACTGGCGCCTGCTGCTGAATACGGCGTTATCTCAGCAAATACCCAAATATTACAAAGGTTAGTCCAGCAGGCACTCTCTAACGAACAAGATTTAAGAACGGTGTTGATAGTAGATAATCAAAATCGGGTGTTAGCCCTAAGCGGACGAGATATACCAAAAGAATTAATTGAAAAATTAACTAAAGAGGATCTTCGTGAACTCAGGCTGAATAGCAGCATAATTTTTACATCACCCATATACCGGAGTCTGGTAGAAATCGAAGATTTTAGTAGCTTGTATGAAAACGATAAAACTATTAAAAAAGAGAATTCTCAGTCAGTAATTGGTCAGGTATATGTAGAGTTAAGCAACCTGACTTTACAAAATATTAAGCAAGATTTAATTACAAAAATGTTAATGATAGGCTTATTTGGCTTGGTGTTGAGCGCTTTGATTGCATGGTGGATTGGCCGGAATATTACCAAGCCAATACAAGAAATTGCCTATGCGGTGAATAAAGTCGGGGAGGGTGTTTTTGCGCATACCATCACTGAAAATTCAAGCGGAGAATTAAAAACCTTACAAAAAGGCTTTAATTCAATGTCCACCAGCCTGAAATATGCCTACGATTTGATGCAGGATAAAATTAATGACGCCACTTCGATGTTGCGTCACCAGGCGCAGCATGATGATTTAACGGGCTTGATTAATCGCCGTGAGTTTGAAGTCAGGCTTGAGCGTAGCTTAAAAAGTGTGCATGAAAATGGTGCACAGCATGTGTTTTGCTATCTCGATTTAGATCAGTTTAAATTGGTCAATGATACTTGTGGACACTCTGCTGGCGACGAATTACTTAGACAAATCAGTGCCCTGCTAGCCAACAGAATGCGTGACAGAGATACTTTGGCGCGTCTGGGCGGCGATGAATTTGGTTTGTTGCTTGAAAATTGTAGTTTGGCAGATGCCAATCAAATCACTAATTCGCTGCTTAAGCTGGTAAGTGATTATCGTTTTATTTACGAAGACAAGATTTTTAATATTGGTGTGAGTATTGGTTTGGTGGTGATCAATTCCAGCTTCGAAAATGTCAGTGATATTATTCACGCAGCTGATATGGCCTGCTACTCGGCCAAACAAGCTGGGCGCAATCAAAGCTTTTTGTTTAGCGAGGGCGATGTTGAGGTGACGCAACGTCGAAGCGCTGTGGAAGCAATTTCAGACATTACAGATGAAATTGATGATGAGCAGTTTATACTGTATTGTCAGCCTATAGTGCCGCTTTCATCCGGCGTACCGCAACGGCATCATTACGAAGTGCTAATCAGAAAAGTTAATCTTGAAGGCATTATTCTCTTGCCTACAACTTTTATACCGTCTGCCGAGCGTTATCTTCTTATGCCCAATATCGATAGATGGGTCATTAAAAATACTTTTGCTACTTACCGGCATCTACTAGATATAAGCCAAGAAAAATGTGATTATGTATTTTCAATCAATTTATCAGGCACGTCACTTGGCGATAAAAGCCTGCTAGACTACATTCGTGAGCAGTTTGTCATATATTCGATTCCGCCGGAATCTATTTGTTTTGAAATTACCGAAACAGCAGCCATTGTCAATTTAAAAAATACAATTAATTTGTTTGCTGCGTTAAGAAAGATAGGTTGCAGCTTTGCGCTGGATGACTTTGGCAGCGGTATGTCGTCATTTATGTATTTGAAAAATTTTGAGGTAGATTATCTTAAAATTGACGGTTCTTTTGTAAAAGATATGCACACCAATAAAATTGATCACGCTATGGTGCGCTCAATTCATAGCGTGGCAGAGGCCATGAACATTAAAACGGTAGCTGAGTTTGTTGAAAATGAGGCTATATTGAAAGAACTGAAAAACATTGGCGTGCACTATGGTCAGGGTATGTACTTAGGCTCTCCATTACCAATCAAAAATTTGATTGAGAACTTCTCGGTATAATATTTATAACATTAGTGTTATAAAGCCATAGTTTTAAAATAAACTCTTAAATATGATAGAAACAGACCGTCTCATAGCTCCTGCTGCAGAAAGTCCTCAAGAAGAGGCCATAGAGCGTGCGTTACGCCCGAAAGCGCTGGATGAGTACGTCGGGCAAGAAAAAGCCAGAAGCCAGCTGGAAATTTTTATCAATGCCGCGCGTGGCCGTAATGAGGCGCTGGATCATGTGCTTCTGTTTGGTCCGCCAGGCTTGGGCAAGACGACGCTGGCGCATATTATTGCGCGCGAAATGGGCGTGAATCTGCGCCAAACCTCCGGCCCGGTGTTAGAGCGGGCGGGTGATCTGGCGGCCCTGCTCACCAATTTAGAGCCCAACGATGTTTTATTTATCGATGAAATTCACCGTTTATCGCCAGTAGTAGAAGAGATTTTGTATCCAGCAATGGAAGATTATCGCCTCGACATTATGATTGGTGAAGGACCAGCCGCCAGGTCGGTTAGACTGGATTTGCCGCCGTTTACCTTGATTGGCGCGACCACGCGCGCGGGGATGCTTACTAACCCACTTAGGGATAGGTTTGGCATCGTGTCGCGGCTGGAATTTTATACCACTGAAGAGCTGGGGCGCATCGTGCATCGTAGCGCGGGCTTGCTGGAGGTGGAAATTACCGAATCAGGTGCCTTGGAAGTCGCTAAACGTTCGCGTGGCACGCCGCGTATTTCTAATCGATTGTTGCGCCGCGTGCGTGATTACGCCCAGGTAAAAGCAGACGGCGTGGTGAGCTCGGAAATTGCCGATGCCGCTTTAAAAATGCTGGATGTGGATAATCTGGGATTCGATGTGATGGATCGAAAATTACTGCAGGCAGTGCTGGAGAAATTTGGCGGTGGCCCTGTAGGTTTGGATAATTTGGCCGCGGCGATTGGCGAAGAGCGCGACACCATTGAAGACGTGCTGGAGCCCTACCTGATTCAGCAAGGTTATCTGATGCGCACACCGCGCGGACGCGTGGCGACCAGCCTGGCGTATCAGCACTTTGGCCTGCAAGCACCTAAAACATTGGTTACAGGTGAAATTTGGCAGCAGTGAGTCATTTCGATTGGCAAGTCCGGGTGTACTATGAGGATACCGACGGCGGCGGCGTGGTTTACCACTCAAACTATTTGAACTTTATGGAGCGGGCACGCACCGAGTGGTTGCGCCATTTAGGTTTTGAGCAGACCTGCCTAAGAGATGAGCATAATACTATTTTTGTGGTGCATAGCATGCAGATTGTCTTTAAAAAACCTGCAAAATTTAATGATTTGCTCACAATTACCAGCCAATTGGCAGAAATTGGTCGCGGCAGTTTTGAATTTTTGCAAAAAATCACAATCAACCAACAAATCTTAGTAGAAGCGCAAGTGAAAGTAGCTTGTGTTGATACGATTAGCTTTAAACCCGTGGCTATACCAGAACAACTTAAAGCCCAATTAATAAACTATAAAACGGAGTAAATATGACCGTAGCCAATGACATGTCTTTATTCACATTAATTTCAGGCGCCAGCTTGCCGGTGCAGGCGGTAATGGTGATTTTGCTTATTACGTCGTTATTTTCCTGGTGGTACATTTTTATTAAAGTGGCGACCATCAAGCGCGCGGAGAAAGAATCTGAAGCATTTGAAAATGCGTTTTGGTCAGGCGGTGATTTAAATAAGTTATATGATGGCGTTACCGCTGGACGCCGCAAACCACAGGGCATGGCGAGCATATTTGAAGCAGGGTTTAAAGAATTTATCCGCCATAAACAGCAGCCTAGAATGGAGGTGAGCGACGTTATGGAAGGCTCTCGCCGTGCCATGCGCGCGGCTTACAACCGTGAGCTGGATGACCTGGACGCGCACTTGCCGTTTCTGGCATCGGTTGGTTCGGTAAGCCCGTATATCGGTCTGTTTGGCACGGTATGGGGCATTATGAACGCGTTCAGAGGCTTGTCTAACGTAGCACAAGCCACGCTTAGTCAAGTCGCCCCGGGCATTGCTGAGGCGCTTGTGGCAACGGCCATCGGCTTGTTTGCGGCGATTCCTGCCGTGATTGCCTATAACCGCTTTGCTTCAAGCGTGGATAGGCTTTCTGTGCGTTATGAAAGCTTTATGGAAGAGTTCACCAACATTCTGCAAAGAAAGAGCTAAATCATGGCGCGCACTCGCAAACGCCGCATGATGAACCAGATTAACGTCGTACCCTATATAGACGTGACTTTGGTGCTGCTGGTGATTTTTATGGTTACCGCGCCGATGACCAATCCTGGTGTGGTCGATTTGCCCAAAGTCGGCCAAGCGCTTAAGCAAACTGGCGCGCCAATTGTGGTTACTGTTCAAAAAGATGGTACGGCTGAAATTGAGGGCAAAAAATTACCGCGCGACCAACTCTTGTTTGAAATTAAAAAGCAGCTTAAAAAAGCGCCGCGTGCGGTGGTTGTAGCGGCGGATGAAAAAACCCAATACGGCAAAGTGATCGAAGTGATGGATTTGCTCAAGCAAGCTAAAGTGGACAAAGTTGGCTTATTGTTCAAACCTGCACCATAAGCGTATATGATTAGAAAGCACGAAAATTCAGATTCATGGAAAGCTGGTATTTATGCTATTGCTGTCCATTTGGCATTGCTGGCGGGCATGTTGATCTCGTTTAACTGGAAGGCTGCGCATCCTGTGCTGAATGTGACAGAAGTTGAGTTGTGGGATAAGCTGCCAAGTACACCCCCCGTGATTAAAGAACCACCAAAACCAGAGGAGCCTAAGGCGGTAATAGAGCCAAAACCAGAAGAGCCCAAGCCTGTGGTAGAGGAAAAACCGAAACCGGAAGAGCCGAAAGTTGATATCGAGCTTGAGAAAAAGAAAAAAGAACTTGAGCAAAAAGAGTTAGCACAAAAACAAAAAGAGCTTGATGAACAGCGTAAAAAAGAGGCTTTAGAAAAAATTAAACAAGACACTCGTGCAGAAATTGAGCGAGAGAAAAAGGCGGAAGAGAAGCAAGCAAAATTAGAAAGAGACAAGGCATTGCGTAAGTTAAAAGAGGATATGCTCAATGACAATGGTGCGGATGATGCGAAAGCGGCCAGCGCAGCCAATGCGAGTTTAATCGGTGAATATACCGAGAAAATTAAAGCGAAAATTCGTGGCAATGTGAATAAAACCCTTTGCGGCGACGGTAATCCGGAATTAAGGTTTGAGATTAGCGTGCTGCCTACGGGACAGCTAAGCGGAAGTCCTAAAATAGTGAAGTCTAGTGAAATATCCGCTTGCGATGAGGCTGTAGAGCGCGCCATTATTGCCTCTGAGCCATTGCCGTTGCCTGATGACCCTAGCTTGAAATCACAATTTAAAAATTTAAAACTTAAATTTAGACCTAATGATTAGTTTTTTAAGGGTAATCAGGATGTAAATAAAGCGTAAAAGTTGTAATAAAGTGTAAATCGTGTGGCATCAAGGCGTGTTTGCAGTAAAATTTAAATGAACTTTTAAGAATATAAGATACTAATAGCTTATGAATATAATTCAATGGATGTTTTTTTGTGCTGTTTTTTTAGTCACATCAATCGCAAATGCTGCTTTAGAAATCGAAATTAGTGGAGGCGGTGCTCAACAAATCCCTATTGCAGTGGTGCCTTTTGGCGGAGCTGCCAATACCAAAGAAAGTATTAACGAGATTATTGCAGCGGATCTGCATCGGAGCGGTTTGTTTCGTGTGCTGGAAACGCGCGGCATGGCGAACTTGCCAACTTCGCCTGCCCAAATTAAATATGCCGAATGGACGGCATTGCAAGCGCAGGCGGTTACTGTAGGCAATGTTGAGAGCGTTGCCGGAGGTCGTTTTAAAGTGTCGTTTTATTTGATGGATGCGCTTAAACAAACACAGCTGGCCGGAATGGATTATCAGATTGCCCCTAGCCAAATGCGCTCTACCGCGCATAAAATTGCCGATATTATTTATCAGAAATTAACAGGGCAAGCCGGCATGTTTGCCAGCCGTATTGCCTACATCACAAAGACAGGCAAACGTTATGTCTTGCAGGTAGCGGATGCTGATGGCTACAACCCACAAACCGTTGTTTCTTCTAACGAGCCTTTGATTTCACCCGCCTGGTCGCCCGATGGCTCTAAGTTGGCCTATGTTTCGTTCGAAAAGAAAAAACCGATTATTTTTGTGCAATCACTTACTAGTGGTAGCCGTGAGGTACTAGCTAACTATAAAGGTAATAACAGCGCACCTGCATGGTCGCCCGATGGCAGCAAGCTGGCGATTGTGCTGACATATGGCGCTAACTCTCAGATTTATACCATCGGTGCAAGCGGTAGCGGTTTAAAACAAATCACCAAAAGCAATGCGATTGATACTGAGCCAGCGTTCTCGCCGGATGGCAATTGGATTTATTTCAGCTCCGATCGTGGCGGCAAACCCCAAATTTACAAAGTGCCGGCTGATGGAGGCAATCCAAGCCGGGTGACGTTTGAAGGCAATTATAATGTTTCGCCACGTTTTTCGCCTGATGGCAAAGCTTTAGCGTATATTCGTAATGATGGTGGAAAATTTAGAGTGGCCTTGCAAGATTTGGTAAGTGGTCAAGTGCAATTGCTAAGCGAAGGCTCGCAAGACGAATCGCCCAGCTTTGCGCCGAATGGCCGTGTGCTTTTATACGCAACCAAAGTACGTGGGCGCGGCACGTTGGCAGCAGTATCAAGTGATGGTAAAGTGCGCCAGCGCTTAAATGATTCGTCTGGCGGCGATGTGCGGGAGCCTGCTTGGGGGCCGCTTGCTAACTAAGTAACCCGCTAGCTGATTAATATTTGTAACATTAGTAAAGTAGCATTAATAAACCAATTTTGGGATTAATTTAAGGAGAACACAATGAAATATCAATTTGGGCAAAATCGTTCAAAACTAGCGGTAAATATTTTGATGGGCTTAGCAATTTCACTGTTGCTAGTGGCTTGTAAAAGTACACCGATGAAAGATAAGCCTGTAGCGGTTGAAGACAAAAGTCCGACATCGGCTACTAAACCAGCGGATACTGGAGCCGATACCGGCGCTGTGAAAGAAGTGGTGCTTGATAGCAACGCTAATAATGCGGGCAATAATCCGTTGAAAGATCCAAATAATATTCTTTCTAAGCGCAATATTTATTTTGATTTTGATAGCGATGCTGTAAAAGCAGAATACCGCCCCATAGTCGAAGCGCATGCCAAGTATCTATTAGCGCATGCTGACGCAAAAATGGTGGTGCAAGGCAATACTGATGAGCGAGGTACGCGTGAGTACAATCTGTCACTTGGGCAGCGTCGTTCTGTTGCCGTGAAAAAGGCGCTTAATTTATTAGGCGTGCAAGATAAGCAAATAGAAACAGTAAGTTATGGCGAAGAAAAAGCAGCTGTGAATTGTGCAGATGAAGATTGCTACCAAAAAAACCGTCGTGCTGATATTGTTTATGAAGGTGATTAATTGATGGTGGCAATAAAAAAAATAGTGTTTGTTGGGCTGAGTCTTTTTGCGCTTACTTCTTTTACCTCGGCGCACGCCGCGATGTTTGATGACAAAGAAGCGCGTAAAAAGATTTTAGAAGTAGAAGCCAAACAACAATCTAATCATGATGCCAGCATGGCGGCGATTGCTAAAATTGAAAAGCGTTTGGCAGCTTTAGAGTCGGTGGTGCAAGGTCAAGGTTTGGCCGATATGGCAAACCAAATTGAGGCGTTAAAGCAAGAAGTAGCTAGTTTAAAGGGTGATTTAGAGGTGGCTGCACACGGCCTTGATACCACGCAACAACGTCAAAAAGATCTGTATACCGATACTGATACACGTTTGCGTAAACTGGAAGGTGGCGCGCCTGTGGCCACAAATGGCGCACCAGCTAACGCCCCCGCACAGCCTGTAGCAGAGGAAAAAGACGTAAAAGCCTTTGCCGATGCCGATAGTCTAAGTAAATCGGCCAAACATAAAGAGGCGTTTGCAGCGTTTGATAGTTTTTTGAGAGATTACCCAACAAGCAAATTGGCGCCAGATGCACTCTATGGCATGGGTTATTCGCAATTTGCGCTTAAAAGTTATAAATCATCCATCGCCACCCAACAGAAAGTCATCGATTTGCACCCGGCTAGCGCCAAAGTGCCAGATGCCATGTTTAACATGGCCAATAGCCAAATTCAGCTTGGGCAGGTTAGCAGCGCTAAAAAGACATTGCGTGATTTAGTTGCTAAATATCCTGATGCAGGGGTCACGCCTAGTGCGCAAAAGCGTTTAAAAGCACTAGAAGCTATCAGGTAGTTTGCAATTAAGTAGCAAGATAAAACTCTAATTTATCAGAACAATTCGCGGTAAAATAGCGCCAACTTAACAGTTGGCGTTTTCTTTTTAAGAAACATATGGCATTAAAAATCTACGAAATTTTCCACTCACTGCAAGGTGAAACAAGCCGCATCGGCTTGCCTACGGTATTTGTGCGCCTGACGGGCTGCCCGATGCGCTGCACGTACTGCGATACCGAATATGCATTCAGCGGTGGTAGCAATATGGAAATTCCCGATATTTTGGCTAAAGTGGCCGAATTCGGCACCGAGTATGTCACTGTGACAGGTGGCGAGCCGCTTGCGCAAAAGGAATGCCATGCGCTGCTGAAAGCCTTATGTGATGCGGGTTACAGCGTATCTCTCGAAACAGGCGGTGCGATGGATATTGCGCCGGTGGATGCGCGGGTTTCTATCATTTTGGATATTAAAACACCTGCGTCGAATGAAGAAAAAAATAATCTCTGGGGCAATCTAAATCACATTAAACCAAAAGACGAGATCAAGTTTGTATTATGTAATCGTACCGATTACGACTGGGCGAAGCAAAAACTGGCAGAACTTAAATTAACCGATAAATGCCCGGTAATATTTTCACCTAGCTATAGTGAACTAAAAGCGGATGAGTTAGCCGCTTGGGTACTGCAAGATCAACTGCCCGTACGTATGCAAGTGCAGCTTCACAAAATACTCTGGGGCGAAAAACAAGGCGTATGATTTTGTTGAAATTAAAATCTTACTTTGTCAGCTTCTTCTTGCCGTGCAATGTGCCATGTGCACTGTCTACGGCTTGCTTTCGCGAAATTTTTTTAATTTGAACAAAATCTTTTTGATATGACTAAAAAAGCCGTTGTTTTACTTTCTGGCGGATTAGATTCAGCTACCTGTTTGGCTATAGCTAAATCTCAAGGGTTTGAGTGCTATTGCTTGAGTCTGGATTATCACCAGCGCCACATTGCTGAATTACAGGCTGCCAATAATATCGCGCAGAAACTAGGCGCGGCGGCACACAAAACTGCGCAGCTGGATTTGAGTTTATTTGGCGGCTCTGCACTCACAGATAACACCATAGATGTGCCAGAAAGCGGAGCTAATGATATTCCTGCCGGCATTCCTGTGACTTACGTGCCGGCGCGTAACACAATCATGCTTTCGTTGGCACTGGCGTGGGCTGAGGTGCTGGGCGCGCAAGATATTTTTATTGGCGTGAACGCGCTGGATTATTCGGGTTACCCTGATTGCCGTGGAGAGTACGTGGCGGCGTTTCAGCAAATGGCGAACTTGGCCACTAAAAGCGCGGTTGAAGGCCAAAAAATCACCGTACATGCACCATTAATCGACATGACAAAGGCGCAGATCATTGCTCTGGGAACCAGTCTGGGCGTGCCCTACAGGGCAACAGTTTCATGCTATCAGGCGGATGCACAAGGCCGCGCTTGTGGCAAATGCGATTCATGCCGTTTACGCCGCGAAGGCTTTGCAAAAGCGGGTATTAGCGACCCTACGCGCTATCAAGAAGCGTCTGTAGGTGCCGAAAAAGCAGATGTATTTACAGAGGAATAATGTTAAATTGGTGCATTCTCCTAATAAAGAAAACTAATAAGAACCATGGCTGAAAATGGGGCAGAAATCGACAGTGTCTGGCGTATTAAGATGCTGGAGCAAGGCTTGGCTCAGCTAGGGCAGGCCTTACTTATCGTTTCAGGCCGCGGGGAGGTGTTATTTGCGTCTGAGACAGCAGAAGCATTACTTACATCGCAGTGCGGATTAAGCATCGTAAATCAAAAATTAGTTGCAGAATTGGAACCAGATAATTTCAGACTGCAAACAGCGATTCAAACAGCAATTGATGCACATCACTCTCATGAAAATTCTATAGGAATTTACGTTCATCGCAATCAGCACCCCAGGCCATATTACTTAGCGGTGAGCAGGTTGTCAAAACACGGCGAGGAAAGGCGTGACGGGCATAACGTGCTTATTTTGATTAAAGATTTAAGCCTAAATTTTGAGCGCTGGGCGGAAAGGCTCAAAGTGGAGTTTGATTTATCTCCCAGAGAAATTGAGTGTGTGGTATTGCTTACCGAGCGTAGAGATGTTCATGAGATTTCTGAAGTAATGGGGATTTGTGCTGAAACTGTGCGGCAATATATTAAAAGTGTGTTTAAGAAAATGGATATACGGAAGCAGCATGAGTTGGTCAGCCTGGCTTTGGAATATCGTAGAAATAGATAACTAAGTCATTCAATCACCAACAAAATTCTTGCCATTACCTTTGTAAATAACGTATAATCCGCGCCTTTCTGCAGAAAATTAATTTTTAAGAGAACAAGATTATGGTCGTTATTCGTTTATCTCGTGGTGGTTCTAAAAAGAATCCGTTTTATAACGTTGTAGTTGCTGATTCGCGCAATCGCCGTGATGGCCGCTTTATTGAGCGTGTTGGGTTTTATAATCCATCAGCCAAGGCTGGCGCTGAAGGTTTGCGTATTGATGAAGCACGTGTGAGCCATTGGGCAAATCATGGCGCGCAATTGTCTGATACGGTGACACGCTTGGTTAAAACGCATGCTAAAGGTCCAGAGGCGATGATCGCCGCTAAAGCCAAAGATGCAGCTAAAGCAGATGCAGCAAAAGCTAAAGCCGCTGCCGCTGAAGCTGCAAAAGTAAAAGCCGCTGCCGACGCTGCAAAAGCTGAGGCCGATGCTAAAGCCGTTGCGGATGCTGAAAAAGCCGCAGAAGCAGCCAAAGCTGCTGAGGCAGAGGCTGCTGCTGCAGTAGTTGAAGAGACTCCAGCAGCTGTTGAAGCGCCTGTTGAAGTTGAAGCGCCAGTAGAAACTCCAGCAGCTGACGCTTAAATTGCAGCACTGCTTAAGACAGTCTTAAGCGATGGGTTTGGTATCAAGTGATTTGGTAATAATGGGGCGCATAGTCGCCCCATATGGCGTTTTTGGGTGGCTTAAAGTGTTGCCCGATACCGAAGTATTAGATAGCTTGCTGGATTATAAAACCTGGTGGATAGGCAAAGATGACAACTGGCGCGAGCTGGTTGTGGAATCTGCCAAAATTCATAACGATGTAATAGTGGTAAAGCTGCAAGGTGTAGACGACAGAGATGCTGCGTTTGCCTGCAAAGGCAAGCAGATAGCGGTTCCAAGAGCATTGTTACCAGAGCCTGAAGAAAATGAATATTACTGGTCTGATTTAATCGGGCTAGCGGTCAAAAATCAGCAGAATGTTGATTTTGGTAAAATCACAGATGTGTTTGCCACTGGTGCGAATGATGTGATTGTCGTGAAAAGCGATAAAGAGCATGGCGAACGTGAACGGCTAATTCCATTTACGCCCCAAGTGATTTTAGAAGTAGATTTAGCCGCAAAAACGATGCTGGTTGATTGGGATGCAGAGTTTTAATGATGGATTTTCAGGTCATTAGCCTGTTTCCTGAAATGTTTGATGCTATTACCAAGCACGGCATTACGGCGCGGGCATTAGAGCGCAAGATTTTTAGTTTAAAAGTGATTAATCCACGCGATTTTACGCAGGATAATCACAAAACGGTGGATGACAGACCCTACGGTGGTGGCCCGGGCATGGTGATGCTGGCCGAACCTTTGGCACAAGCCATTCAACAGGCTAAACAAGGGCAAGTTGAAGCTGGAATTAAACCTCACGTGATTCATTTATCGCCGCGCGGTGTGCCGCTCAATCACCAAAAGGTGATGCGGCTAAGTCAGCAGCAAGGTTTAATTTTGCTGGCAAGCCGTTACGAAGGCGTGGATGAGCGCTTGTTAGACGCGCTGGTGGACGAGGAGATCTCCATTGGCGATTATGTGTTAAGTGGCGGTGAGTTGCCCGCCATGGCGTTAATAGATGCGATAGTTAGGCAGTTGCCTGGAACATTGGGTGATGCAGATTCTGCGATTGAAGATTCGTTTGTGAATGGATTGCTGGATTGCCCGCACTATACGCGACCAGAAGTGTATAAAGAACAAAGAGTGCCTGAAGTGTTGTTATCAGGTAATCACGCAAAGATTAGAGAATGGCGGTTAAAACAATCGCTGTTGCTAACAAGGGCGAAACGCCCGGATTTATTGGCCGCAAGGCCGTTGACGAAACAGGAAGCTCGGCTGCTCAAAGAACTCGATGAAGAGTTAAAAGTGCAGGAACAAGCATCCTTACAATTAAAAGGAACGTAAAGGATACAACATGGCAGATATTATTAAAATGTTAGAAACGGAAGAAATTGCCCGTTTAGGCAAAAAAATTCCAACATTCGCCCCAGGCGACACTGTAGTGGTAGGTGTAAACGTGGTGGAGGGTACCCGTAAACGTGTACAGGCTTACGAAGGCGTAGTCATTGCAATCCGTAATCGCGGCTTAAACTCATCATTCATCGTGCGTAAAATTTCATCTGGTGAGGGCGTTGAGCGTACATTTCAAACCTATTCACCATTAATTGCCAGTATTGAAGTAAAACGCCGTGGTGACGTACGCCGCGCCAAACTTTACTATTTGCGTGAGCGTTCAGGTAAATCTGCACGTATTAAAGAAAAATTATTCGCGCGCGAAAAAGAAGTGATGGCGCCGGAAGTGACTAATGACGTTGCGGTAGAAGCAGCAGTCGCCACTAAAAAAACCAAGCCAGAAGCCGCTAAAGACTAAGACTTAAAGCAGCAGATTAAAGCCCCAAAAATTTAATTAAGTTTTGGGGCTTTTTTCATGCCCTGCTTTTTATAAAGTCATCGTAGTTATATAGCCATTAGTTATTTGCATTGCTTTCAAAATTCTAGTTAAATTAGCGTATGAAAACTAAGAATCAAAAGTCCGCTAGAAATAAGTTACCCCCTCACTTTGATGCTGTTATAGCTGCACCGTTTGGCGCAGTAGGTATTTCTGTGCGCGGCGTACAAGTTGCTATTGAGTTGCTGCCCGAAAAGCACGCTCAAAAACCGGCTGAACATAAAATTGCGGCGAAAGTCGCTAGCCAAATAGAAGCCTATTTTTCTAACGCCCGCAATGATTTTAACTTGCCGCTAATCTACAAAGGCACGCCGTTTCAACGCCGCGTTTGGCATGTTATTAGTGCCATTCCCTGTGGGCGAGTGCTCACTTACGGCGAGATTGCAGCGCAAATTGGCTCAGGCGCACGCGCGGTAGCTAATGCCTGTGGGGCGAACAATTTGCCTCTAGTCGTACCCTGCCACCGGGTGGTTGCTAAAAATGGTTTGGGCGGTTTTATGCAGGGCAATAAAGATGGCCCAAAAATTAAAAAATGGCTGCTCAAGCACGAAGGCGTTGTGTTTGAAAAAGGTAAGCGGGTGTGACCGGAGCTGATCTTGATAAAAATGCCGGCCAACTGGACACTTTTATCGACCACCTTTGGCTAGAGGATGGCTTATCTAAAAACACCCTCGAAAGTTATCGCACCGATTTAAGCCAGTTTGATGTGTGGCTTGCAAAGCAGCATAAAGATTTACTCACAGCTAATCAGGCCGATATTCAGCAATATCTCGCGGTTAAATTTCCGCAAAGCAAACCGCGCAGCATCAGCCGATTAATTGCCAGCATGCGGCGTTTTTACCGCTATGCGTTGCGTGAGAATTTAATCAAAACCGACCCCACATTACAAATAGAATCGCCTAAACTTCCACGCAGCTTGCCTAAAAGCTTGAATGAGCAAGAGGTAGAAGATTTACTCAATGCGCCTGATATTAACCAACCCATTGGCCTGCGTGATAGAGCCATGCTGGAGCTGCTGTATGCGAGCGGCTTGCGGGTATCTGAGCTGGTGGGCGTGAAGGTGAATGAGGTCAGCACGCAAGACGGCGTGGTGCGCGTGACGGGTAAGGGAAGTAAGACTAGATTAGTGCCGATGGGTGAAGAAGCGGCGGACTGGATTACAAGATACCTGAAACAGGCACGCCCCGAGATTCTGCAAAAACGTCTATGCGACGCGTTGTTTGTGACAGCGCGGGCACAGGCCATGTCGCGCCAGGCCTTTTGGTATTTAATCAAGCGCTATGCGCTAGTAGCAGGTATTACCAAGCACATGAGTCCGCACGTGTTGCGCCATGCCTTTGCCACGCATTTGCTTAATCATGGTGCCGATTTGCGCGTGGTGCAGATGTTGTTGGGGCATGCGGATATTTCGACTACGCAGATTTATACGCATGTGGCGCGGGAGCGGTTGAAGCAGTTGCATAGTGTGCATCATCCACGGGGGTGATTTATTGCAAAAAGCATTGCCCTGAAAGGAGCATGGATATTGGGCTGCAGGGCGGGTGTTTTGAGCCGTCATTCTGAGAGAAACGAAGAATCCAGTAGTTATAGAGTGTTGTCTGGGATAGCGCTTCGTCCGTCATTCCGCGCTCGACACGGAATCCAGTGGCTTTGGACCAAGCCGCTCTCGCGCGGCGGGCGAGTTACTTTTTCTTGCGTAGCCAAGAAAATAATCCAAAAAGAAGGCTACCCCGCTGCCGCTTCATCCTTCGGTCTTAGCGCCGCATCCGGGGCGGCTGCGGAACTCGCTACGCTCAAACAGTCCTCGCCGCCTACCATCTGCCGCTCAAGCCTAAGGCGCGGCAAGGGGGATAAACACTCAGCCGATTGTGCCGGTACATGAAGGGTAATTAGAGCAGCCGTAAAACTTTTTACCAGTATTCTGGCCTCGCTTGGCTACACGTTCCACCATGCCGCCGCCGCATTTAGGACAAATAATAGAAGCTTGAGTCGTTACTTTTTCGGTGTTAACTGAAGCATGGACTGATTTTTTTGTGCTGCGCACTTCACTAATTAGTTTGTAAAGTGTTTCGCCGTTAATTAATTCGATTGGTTTATTGTTCGCAAATGATTGAGCTTCTTGAGTGTAATTGCCAGAGCTGACAAAAATACAAGCAGATGCTTTTTCAGCCACCATAACGCCATACAACTCACGGACTGGGCTAACACCAACTTGAACATTCTTCCATCTTTTACATTGAACGATTGTTTTTTGGTTATTTTTAGTTAAAGTTAAATCAATCCCGCCATCAGCTCCGCCACCGCCATTTTCTCGGACAGCGTAGCCCTTTCTACGAAAATATTCACCAATTAGCAACTCGAATTCTTGCCAACTTAATTGCCTAATACTTTCAAGTTTATCAGTGTCATTAAGAAGCTTTTTTCGTTTTAACTGATTAAAAAAAGACATCAAAGCGGCTACTAAAACAAGGATTGCAAAGATTCCAGAAAATCCCGAAATTGCGCTTGCGAATGCTTGATGAATTTGGCTTTTGAAGTTTATTGAAGGCAAAATATATTTCAAGCTAAAATACACTACTACAGCTAAAATAACATTTATCCACCAAGGAATTGTAGATAATTCTTCAAGCAGGTCACCCTTTTTTCTTCTTGCCATTTTTAGCTCCTATTATTTATTTTACAAAAACTTAATCTATTTTTGCCGTTCAATCACCACCCCCAACGCTTTCAATCCCGGCAATATAGCAGGTTTAGCGACTTTAATTTTCACCCTTAACGCGCCAAATTCTTTTAGAATTAATTGGCTCACATGCTCGGCAAGGGCTTCTACCAATTGAAAACTGTGTTCGTTTAAAGTGTCGCGGATGCGCCTGACTACCGCGCCGTAATCAATGGTGTCGGCAATGGCGTCGCTTTTGCCCGCTTTGGTTAAATCGTAGCCAATTTCAATATCCAGAAAAATGGTTTGCGGCGTCATGCGCTCCCACTCGGGTACGCCAAGTTTGGTTTGCACTTTGAGTTCGCTGATAAAAATGGTGTCCATGGCTTTAACAATTATCGTATAAAATAGTATTAGATCATTTTAGAGCAACTTAATATGAATGAGTTAGGTTTTATACCCGTCGCCCTTGTGCCCATGGTTTGGATTGTCGCGGCATATTTTCTGGGATCCGTTTCGTTTGGTATTTGGGTGAGCAGGTTATATGGCCTGGCAGATCCGCGTACAGTGGGCTCCGGCAACCCGGGCGCGACCAATGTGCTGCGCAGTGGCAGAAAATCTGCTGCAGCTTTAACCTTGCTGGGCGATGCTTTAAAAGGCTGGTTTCCTGTCTGGTTGGCGTTGCAGTCCAATATGCTGATGTGGGTGGTGGCTGCGGTTGGTTTGGCTGTGTTTTTCGGGCATTTATACCCGATTTTCCATCGTTTTAAAGGCGGCAAGGGCGTAGCAACCGCGCTGGGCGTGATGTTGGCGGTTTCGCTCTGGTTAGGCTTGGCGTGTCTGCTCACTTGGGCGATTGTGTTTGCTGTCAGCCGTATTTCTTCGCTCTCAGCCATTGTGGCGGCCGCTTTATCGCCTATTTTTGCTGCCTGGTTTTTGTTACCATACAAAGATTATGTACTGATGGTGCTGGTGATGGCCATCATGCTGGTGTGGCGCCACAAAACGAACATTCAGAAGTTGCTGGCAGGCAAGGAGTCGGGCTTCGGCAAGAAATAAATTCCCTCCCCTTTTGTAGGGCTAGGGTGGGGGGGGTGGATCGCCTGATTCAGCGCAAGTTTCTACCCCCATCCCAACCTTCTCCCTTAAAGGGTGAAGGGGCTTACGGTTTTTGTAACTCTGCTAAATCCCAACGCGGTTTTACGCCAAAACTATAATCTTGGCTTTTGCTTGTTATGGCCTTAAGCCGCATAGCCTTTAATCTCATGCCTCCTGCAAATGCAATCATGGCGCCGTTATCAGTGCAAAACTCCAAGCGCGGATAACTTACTTTACACAATTTGCGCTTGGTTGCTGCGCTCAAGCGCTCGCGCAGCCTTGTATTGGCGCCTACCCCGCCTGAAACGATTAAATTATCCAAACCGGTTTCACGTAGCGCGCTCATGCATTTGGCTGTTAATATCTCGGTCACAGACTCCTGAAACTCCCAAGCAATATCTGCCTTAACTTCACTCGTCAGCGGCAGGTTATTGTTTACCAGCGTTAACACTGCCGTTTTTAATCCACTAAAGCTAAAATTTAAATCACCGCTGTTTAACATTGGTCGAGGCAATTTAAACTTTGCTTTACCCTGCTTAGCTAACTGTGCTAATGCTGGTCCGCCAGGGTAGCCTAATCCGAGTAATTTCGCGGTTTTGTCAAACGCTTCACCTGCTGCATCGTCTAATGTATCGCCCAGTAAGGTATATTCGCCGATGCCGTCTACGCGCATGAGTTGACTATGTCCGCCAGAAACCAGCAGCGCGACGAATGGAAATTGTGGGGGATTTGCCTCAAGTAGCGGTGCAAGCAAATGGCCTTCCAAATGATGTACTGCGACACTCGGCACATTGAGCGCAAATGCCAGTGATTGTGCAATGCTGGTGCCCACCAGCAGTGCCCCAGCCAGCCCCGGGCCTTGCGTGTAGGCGATGCCATCAATATCTTTAAGCGACTTGTGGGCATTTTTTAATACGATTTCAGCTAGCGGCAAAGCGCGTCGAATGTGGTCGCGCGAAGCGAGTTCTGGCACTACACCGCCGTATTCTGCGTGCATATCTACTTGCGAGTGCAGGGCATGTGAAAGCAAGCCTTGCTCGGTATCGTAAAGCGCGACACCAGTTTCGTCGCAAGATGATTCAAACCCTAAAACTAGCATTTATTTGCCTATAAGACGCTTTTATGC
>JBAVIP010000005.1:0-4581 GCA_049687015.1 Methylotenera sp.
GCATGGTCGTGCACTACTTCTAGCACTGCGGTATTATTTTCGAGCTTGCGGATGATGGCATGAAACGGTTTGTCAAATTCATAAAATACGAATTCGTTAATTAGGAATGTTTTGACTAATGGGCCGGAAATGCGATAAAACATACGCCCGGCCTCTTGCCAGGATTCCATCGCCTTGCTGTGCTTATCCCAAAAATCTTGTGGCAATTCTTTTATGCCGCTGTAGAGTAAATCTGTGTCTTCTAACACCTTGTCGTTAAAGTAATCTTCAGCCGGAACGCCCATAGCGCGGGCTTTGATGCGGATATTAATATCCTTGCTGACTAAAATAACTTGGCGGTTCGGGTGCTGTTTTTGAAGCCCTAGCACCACGCTAATAATTTGGTTGTCTGCTTTACTGCCTGCTAAACCGGGCAACTCAATATTGACTTGCGAGGTTTGTAAAAATAGGCGGCCAGGCAAGTGTTTGTTGCCGCTAATCGCTAACGGGCAGCCAAGCTCCAAATTGGTGAGATCGGTGCCTACAATTTCTTCTAAATATCGACTGGCCTGGCGCGCGTTTCGGGCGACTTCGGTCACGCCCTTCTTGTTGTTATCCAGTTCTTCCAGCGTTACCATTGGCAGGTAGATGTCATGCTCTTCAAATCGAAATAAGCTCGAAGGATCATGCATTAATACATTGGTATCAAGTACAAAGAGTTTAGTGTTTGTCGCGATTTTTTTTGCCATGATTATTTAATAGTTAATTAGTTATAAGTTTTTAATGAAGTCCAGTACTTCCTGCGCGTGACCATCTACCTTGACACCGCGCCATTCGTGTACTAATTTGCCATTCTTATCGATGATAAAAGTGCTGCGCTCAATGCCGCGTACTTGCTTGCCATACATGTTTTTCATTTTTATCACGCCAAAAATATTGCACGCAACTTCTTCGGTATCGGCCAGCAACTCAAACGGAAAGCTGAATTTGACCTTAAAATTTTCATGAGACTTTAAATTGTCGCGTGAAACGCCAAAAATTTCGGCATTCAAGGCCTTAAATTCTGAGTAACTGTCGCGAAACTGTATACCCTGGGTGGTGCAGCCAGGTGTGTTGTCTTTAGGGTAAAAATAGATAACAAGGGTTTTGCCTTGATAATTTGAAAGCTTAAAACTGGAAGGTTTAAGAGGATTGCCGCTGGTGGCGGATAATTCAAAATCAGGAATGGTTTGATTAAGCATAGTCATAAGGATAGTTCTCATTGTTGTAAAAATTTAGCATTTAGGCAAGCTTAAATTTATGCTGATTTAAATATTACTTACAAAATGTGACAACCGTTAACCACTTTGGTTGAGTTTGATTGAAAGACGTTATTGCGGTAGTGTCAGCGTGATGTGCGTGCCATGTGGTGATACCGCCTCAAATACAACGGTGCCGCCTAGCACCTCGCATACTTTAAATGTAAATGGAATCCCCAAGCCAGTGCCAAAACGCTTGGTGCTGGGGCCGGGGCTTACGGCATGCGGGTCTGGTGTGAAAGGCATGCCAACACCCTCATCGCAAATGGTGCTGGTAAAAACATTGTTACTGAGCTGCGCGTCTATTGTTATGTTGCTACCTTTGGGCGAAGCATCAATCGCATTTAAAATTAAGTTATAAAAAACCTGCTCCAGCAAGTGCTCATCAGTGACTATCGCTGTATCAAGATGGTCAATGCGCTTAACTATGTTGATTTGCTTATCCCGAATTTTTTGTGTTAAAGGCAGTAGCGCGCCATCCAAAATACTATCAAAACGGGTAGGTTTTAGCTGTGGTTTTATTGGGTGCAAATAGGCCAATAGCGCGCCAGTCCAGCGCTCTAGCCTGTCTACCGTATTGATAATGCCATGTAGCGATTCACGCGTGTCATCATCATGTGTCGGGTCATCTAACACCTGTGCAGTCGCGCGGATACTTGCCAGCGGGTTGCGAATGTTATGCGCCAGCATAGGCACCAGCAGGCCCATCGCAGCCTGCTTCTCGGTGCGTACAAGCTCGTCCCTATTGGTCTGCAGCTCATCTGCCATTTTGTTGATTTTTTGCGACAGAGTGGCCAATTCCGTAGCGCCGGTTTCCGGAACTTTGTGCTGTAAATTGCCTGCGCTGATTTCGCTGGTAGCCTGCATAATTGAGTTAATAGGGTTAACGATGGCGCGCTTTAAAAATAGTCGTGACAAAACCAATAGCAAGCCTGCCAACAAAATTGGGATGACCAGGATTGCAATAGATGCCTGTTTTGCTTCATCCAGACGCGTTTTAAGCTCGTTTTGTTTGAGAGTGAGCAAATCCTCTGCACGTTTGGAAACAGCCTCATAGCGGCTAAAAATGCCTGTTTCCATATCCTTGTAAAGTAATTTGCGTGAGGCGTCGCTGGGTGAAGCTTGATAACGGTAGAACAAGGCTGGTGCTTCATTTACAAAGCTTTTGTAGTTATTTTCCAAATTACTGACGGCCTGTTTTTCTTCCGTGCCAACAGCCAAATTATTCAGTTGATCAAAGTGTTTTAATATGGATTGCGTATAGACATCGTATTCATTTTTAGCGGCTGCCTCTTCCAAAAAAAATGTATCAAACAGCTCTTTCATTTGACGATACAAATCGCCGCGCGTTTGCTGGATTTCTTGAATCAAATGATGGATACGCTGCGATTCTTTGGCAGAGTCATCCCATAAATAAAGGCCATAACCGCCGCCAGCGACTGCCAGCAAGATTAAAGCAATAAAAATAAGTTCATGCACAAGCAGTAAATCTCGGAGCGATCTGAGTTTATGCGCTTGGGGTTTGTGCATGCGAGGCTTATTCGAGCTTGAATGAAACTGGCACGGTGATATTGAAATTACGGCCGCGCAGCGCTTCAGGCGGTGCAGGAAAAGGTGAGGCCTTGTGCACCATTTCAAGCGCCTGCTTATCCAGCGCCTCAAAGCCGCTGGTTTCTTTTATATTGGCTGATAACACATTGCCGCTGCTATCAATCTTTAAATCCAGCAGGCAATCGCCTTGCCAGCCGCGCATCTGCGCAATTTTTGGGTACTGTTTATGCTTGGCAATCGCACGGCCTAGGGTGCCACCATATTGGCTTAAAGCCGCATTAATATCCTCTTCGTTAGGCTCGGTTTTCTTAGGCGGCTCTGGCGGAGGCGGCGGAACAGTGGCGACCGGCGGTGTATCCGCTTTAGGTGCAGCGGTAATCACGGCAGGTGGCGGTGGAGGCTCAGATGTTACAGGCTCCGGCTTGATGTCCTGCACCGGAATGGGATCGGGCTTAGGCATTTTTTTGGGCAATGGCTTGATCGGTTCCGGCGCCGGCTTTACGGGTTCCACTGGTTTGGGCGGCTCAGGCACCACTATTGGCTCGGGCGGTTTGGGTTGCATTATTTCAACCGTCAATGTATCAGGAATTTTTTTAATGGCATCAAATTTAAAATCAGGCACGACTACCACTAATAAAATATGCAGCAAAATGGAGCAGATAATTGCCCATATGAGCGTACCTTCATTGGCTCTGGCGTTGATGCTGGAATTTTTGATAGAGGTGTCCAAAGAGATTAAATGTAAACAGTTTATTTAGGCTAAGCCGTTGATTATACTATAGCTTATGACTGATTGATAAGGCTACATTATGGTTGATATAACCCACAATCCATAGATTATGTTAAATTCAGTTGCTAAATTAAGCCTTCCAGAATTTGCACTTTCACTAACTCACCTGCGGCACTGTTGCCTACAGCTTCATCCAGCACAATAAAACAATTGGCGGCACTCATGCTGCTGAGTATGCCAGAGCCTTGATTGCCTGTGGGTTTAACCTTCCAAACGCCAGCATCACCATATAAAACGCCGCGTTGAAATTCGGTTCGGCCAGTAGATTTTTTAATCGGCTCCGTACATTCGACCATTAACATGGGCAAAGGTTTGGGTGCCGCGCCCTGTAACATAAGCAATGCCTCGCGTACAAACTGGTAAAACGTCACCATGGCAGAAACAGGGTTGCCGGGCAGGCCAAAGTAGTGGGCATTGGCGATTTTGCCATAAGCAAGCGGTCGTCCTGGTTTCATGTTGATTTTCCAAAACAGTACCTGGCCGTGCTTGGCAAGCAAGGCCTTCATGTAGTCCGCCTCGCCCACCGAAACGCCGCCGCTGGTGATGACGACATCGTTATTTTGTGCGGCTTGCAGCAAGGTTGCTTCAAGCTGATCTGGATCATCCGGCACACTGCCTAAATCGCTGGTCTGCGCCCCCAATCTGGTGAGCATGCCGTATAGCGTATAGCGGTTGCTATCGTAAATTTGGCCTTCTTGCAGCGGTTTTCCTACGCCAACCAACTCGTCGCCTGTGCTAAAGAACGCGACTTTGAGTTTGCGGTAAACTGATACTTCAGCGATGCCGAGTGAAGCTACCAAACCTAAATCCGCAGGTTTCACGATGTGGCCTTTTGTCAGAACGGTTTGGCCAATTCTCAAATCTTCGCCCGCTAATCGCACGTTTGCGCCTTGTTTAGTCTCTTCAAGCAATGTGATCCGATCGCTTTTTATCGCGATTCGTTCTTGCATTACAACTGTGTCC
>JBAVIP010000006.1:0-1974 GCA_049687015.1 Methylotenera sp.
CGCTGTCATCTTTTTTCAGAATCCAAACAATCAGTGCAGGCACAAATGAAAATACCGTGCCGCCTAAATGCGTAATGGTGGCGATGTTTTTATCGTCATTGCTAGGGATTTGATCAGTTGAATTTGCATCAATAACTACTTCATTATTTGGTTCTGTAGACATATTAAGTCCCTTCGATGATAAGCGTACTTTATTTAAGGCCTGGGATGCGCTCTTAAATCTGAAATACGATTCAATTTTGCAACCATAGGTTCAATTTTTTCCAAGTCGGTTAGATTTAAAACTTTGCGAGCTTTCGCCTGAAGTGCGCCGAGTTGGCTATGTAATATCTGTTGCTTCACGCTAAGTATGTGCGAAGGGTGCATGGAAAGTTGACGCAAGCCCATACCAATCAATAACTTGGTAAGTCTTGAGTCGCCAGCCATTTCGCCACATACTGAGACAGATTTACCTAACTTCTCGCCAGCCTTAATCGTAATCGAGATGAGTTTTAAAACCGATGGATGCAGCGGATTGTAAAGATGTGCTACGGCGTCATCGGTGCGATCAATCGCTAGCGTATATTGAATTAAATCGTTGGTGCCGATGGATAAAAAATCCAGCTCGCTGGCAAAAGCTTCTGCATTAATGGCAGCAGCTGGAATCTCTATCATGCCGCCTAAGGCGATGTTTTCATTGAATGGAATACTCTGTTTACGCAAACTGACCTTTGCGCGCTCTAATAGCAACTTGGTTTGGCGAAGCTCTGATAGCGTGCAAAGCATAGGCACCAAGATTTTAATGTTACCAAAATGCGAGGCACGCAATAATGCGCGTAACTGCGTGTGGAAAATCTGCGGCTCAGATAAGCAGTAACGAATCGCCCGTAAGCCCAGCGCTGGATTGGCGCAAGTGACCACCGTCTCAGGGTTCATTTGCTTATCCGCCCCCAAATCCAAAGTACGTATAATAACTGTCGCGCCTTTCATGGCTTCAGCAACAGTTTTGTAGGCGATGAATTGTTCTTCTTCATGAGGCATTTCGCGCCGATTCATAAATAAAAACTCAGTACGGTATAAACCTATGCCAGTAGCACCTGAAGCTGCTACTGCCACGACATCTTCTGGCACTTCAATGTTGGCGAATAACTCAATGTTAACGCCGTCTAAAGTGACGGCTTTGGTGGATTTAATACGTTGGAGTTTTTGTTGCTCGAGTTCCCATTGTTCTTGGCGTAATTTGTATTCAGTTAAGATGCTAGCATCTGGATTAACAATCACTACACCTTGCTTGCCGTCTATGATGATTAGCTCACCATCGCGAATTAAATCGTGGGCTCTTTGCAACGCGACAATCGAAGGAATGTTTAAGCTTCGCGCTAGAATTGCAGTGTGCGATGTGATGCCGCCTACATCAGTGATAAATGCTGCAAATTCGTGTTGTTTAAATTGAATTGCGTCTGCGGGTGAAATGTCGTGTGCGACCAATATTAATTTATGTTCTTGGCTAGCAGCGCTAATTTTTTGCTCTGTACTTAATTGGCTAGGATGGCCAAGTAGCACTTTAATCACGCGCTCTACGACTTGAATGACATCTTGCTTACGCTCGCGCAAATACTCATCTTCGATTTGTTCAAACTGCTCAACAATATCGTCCATTTGCAGTTTGATTGCCCATTCAGCATTGCAACGTTCATTCTCGATAATTTTTATCGGCGCTTCAGATAAAGATTTATCTGCCAACATCATTAAATGTGTACCTATGAATGCACTTAATTCAGCAGGGGCGTTCTTGCGTAAACTTCCATTAATTGCTTCTAAATCAACCTTAACTGTCTCTATCGCGTCTCTAAAACGTTTGATTTCATCATTAATCAAATGGTTAGGTAATTGGTAATGCACAACTTCCAATAAAGCATTTGAGATGAGATGTGCTTGCCCAATCGCAATGCCGCTAGATACGCCTACGCCGTGAATACTAAAGCTTGTCACAAT
>JBAVIP010000007.1:0-2098 GCA_049687015.1 Methylotenera sp.
GCTAATTGTCTTCCTGCACTGACGTTCCCAGCCGCAAGCTTTACCTGCGAATTTGGCGCACTCAATAGCGCTGGCGTAGTGACAATAACAGTGCCTGTGCGCATTACTAGCTATGCTGCAAGTTACAGCAATACGGCAAGCATTAGTACAAATGGTAATGAGGTTGATACGAATGCAGGTAACAACAGCAATTCTGGCACCGTTAATATGGTGAAATCTAGCATTGCAGGTACGGTATATCGCGATTTGAATGATAATGGCACTATAGAGGTTGGTGAAACAGGGATCGGCTCTGCTACAGGCTATGCCGGACCAGCGATACAGATGCGATTAACGGGTACGGATACTTATGGGAATGTACTTACGCCGATTGTTGTTAATGCCGATGCAAATGGTAATTATTTGTTTGACAATCTGCCACCTAGCAATCCTACTGGGTATACCGTAATTCAAGTCGCACAGCCAACTGGCTTTACTGATGGTAAAGAGGCTGTAGGTACTTCAGGCGGTACGAAAGGCCCAGATAACACCTCAGATATCATTAATGCAATCGCATTGCCAACCAATACCGCTGCGACTGGCTATAACTTTGGTGAAATCCCTCCAGTAGCAGTCACAGGTAATGTGTTTAATGACACTAACGGTTTAAATGACACCTTTGTAAATGGCGTTGGCACTAATGCGGCTTCAGCAACTTTAACGGCATACTTGGTAAAAGCTGGTAATGTGGTGTCTAGTAGTCTAGTTGCGGCAGGCGGTACGTTTAGCCTTCCTGCTGCTGCAAACACAACGGGTTATACCGTAGTGCTTTCTAACACGGCTGGCGTTGCGATAGGTGCAGCTGCACCCGCAGCAAGCTTACCAGCAGGCTGGGTAAATACCGGTGAAAATAATGCTGCCCCAGCGGTCGCAGGTAGTGATGGCGTAATCAACGGCGTTTCAGCATCGTTTGATGTGGCTTTGGTCACGGTACCAAACCGTAATTTTGGTATTGAGCAGCCACCAGTTGCAGGTGTCGCGACTTATCCAATACAAACGAATCCTGGTGGTACTGGCACGTTGCCAGTAGGGGCTGGTGCTTTCACAGGGGTGTTGCCAGGTGGCGTCACTGGCTCTAACGCGACTGATCCAGTTGCGCCAGGATCAGGTGTTACAAATATTAAAATTACGGCATTGCCTGCAAATGTGACTAGCATTACCATTAATGGCACCACCTACACTTCAGGCACTTTCCCAGTAGGCGGCGTTACCGTCACTATTGCAGAGCTTGCGGGCATGGTGGTTGACCCAGTGGATGGTCTTAACACGATAGATATTCCTTATGTTGCCATTGATGCTGCTGGTCGGGAGTCACCTCTAGGTCATGTGATCTTGCCATTCACCGGTGTTACCGTCAGCGGCAATGTGTATAACGATACGAATGGCCTGTTTGGCGCGCCATTAAATACTGTAGATGGCACAGGTACGAATGCAGGTTCTGCCTCACTGACAGCTTATTTGGTGAATAACACTGGCAATGTTGTGGCAAATAGCCCCGTAGCCGCCTTAGGCACGTTTAGCTTTGGTGGTGTGACTTCTGCGACAGGTTATACAGTTGTGCTTTCAAATACAGCGGGTGCGCCCAATGGCGCGCCTCCACCTGCACCGAGCCTGCCAGCGGGCTGGGTGAATACAGGTGAGAATAATGCCGCGAGTAGCGTTGTAGGCAGTGATGGCACGGTAGATGGTCGGTCTGCAGCATTTGATGTGGTGGGCATAGCCGTGATTGATCGTAACTTTGGTATAGAGCAACCGCCAGTAGCAGGTGCAGCTACTTTCCCAATTCAGCCTAATCCAGGCGGCACATTATCTGTTCCTGTAGACCCAGGCGCATTTACGGGAGTGTTGCCAGTAGGGGTCACAGGTACTAATGCCACAGATCCGACTGCGGTGACAAGTATTAAAATTACAGCGTTCCCGACAAACGCAACCAGCATTACTATCAACGGGATCACTTACACATCAGTTACTTTCCCAGCTGGTGGGGTAACGGTTACGCTTGCACAATTGGCTGGCTTGGCGGTTGACCCTGTTACTGGCGCAACTGCAGTCGTTATTC
>JBAVIP010000008.1:0-1726 GCA_049687015.1 Methylotenera sp.
TCAAATTCTCAAAAAATCTGTCCGGGCAAAAGTTTAACTCACCGTTCGTCCAATTTTACCCCCAGTTCATGAAATAATGGCAAACTATTGCCATTTGCCATGGAAACATCACTCAACATAACGAGAATCGAACGGTCGGACGACATACCGCTACTATTGGCACAAATGCAGAAAATGGATGTGGCGGCCTTACTGGACAAGCATTTCCCGACACACGGTAACTGGCAAGGGCTAAGCCTTGGGACGGTCGCAGTCGGTTGGTTGGCCTACATCTTAAGCGAAGGCGATCACCGGCTAAATTCCGTGCAGGGCTGGGCAGCTGGGCTGTTGATGACCCTGGCGGTCTGCTTGAAAACGGTTAGCCTGCGTGATCTGGATTTCAGCGACGACCGTCTGTGCCTTGTTCTGGATCATCTTGGCAGGGACGATTCGGCGTGGGAATTTTACGAGTCCAAACAGATCTCCACGTTGCTACGCGTCTATGACTTGAAGGCACGACGAGTGCGTATCGACAGCACCACGGCAAAAAGTTATGTTGCCGTCACCGAAGACGGCCTGTTCCAATTCGGGCACAGTAAGGAACATCGACCTGACCTGCCGCAGTTGAAGATCAACATGGCAGTGCTGGACCCTTTAGGACTGCCGTTGAGCACCACCATCGTCAGTGGCGAGTGCGCCGACGACCCCTTGTACGTGCCGGAAATACGCAAAGTACAGGCCAGCCTCGGACAGCACGGCGTGCTCTATGTGGGCGACTGCAAGATGGCAGCGCTCGGCACCCGCGCCTACCTTGCGGCACACGCTGATTATTATTTGTGCCCGCTATCCGCCGTACAAATGCCGGCAGCAGAACTACGGGCATTGCTGGAGCCGGTGTGGGCAGGTACGCAGCCATTGATCTCTGTCCATCGTGCGTCCGAAACGGCACCCGACAAGCCGGAACACATCGCCAACGGCTTCTCCTGCAGCGTCACACTCACGAACGAACAGGGTGGTGAGAGCATCGAATGGCAAGAGCAGCGTCTGGTCGTGCAATCCTTGAAACACGCCATCGCGCAAAAGAAAGCACTGGACGCACGCCTGGAAAAGGCGGAACAGGCAATAGAAGCCCTCAATCAGCATGGGCGGGGCAGAAAACGCCTGGATGAAGAAGCATTACGAGCGACTGTGGCGTCTATTCTGAGCCGTTATGACGTGGCTGGCCTACTGGCGGTCGAATACTGCGTGGAAACCCAAACTACCCATAAGCGTGCTTATCTCGGGCGTCCCGCCCAAGATGTGACAATGGTAACTGTGACCGTCAGCACCTCCCGCGATGTCACCGCCTACGAGAACACCTTGCGGTGCCTGGGTTGGCGGGTGTTCGTCAGCAATGACACCGAGCTGGGTTTAGGCGAGGCGGTGCTCGCCTACCGCGAAGAATATATCGTGGAACACAACTTCAACCGCCTCCGTGGCAAGATATTAGGTTTGACGCCGCTGTATCTCACCTCAACTACCCGCATCAAGGGTTTAATCCGCTTGCTTAGCATCGGCCTGCGGGTGTTGTGCCTGGTCGAGTTCACAGTGCGCAAAGCCTTGCAGGAACAGGGTGAAAAACTCGATGGCATTTACGCAGGGAACCCCAAACGGGCGACCGTTAGGCCAACCACTGAGATGATGCTTCGTGCATTTGTCGGCATCTCCCTGGTCACTGTCAATTTCGGTGGAACAGACAGGCACAGCG
>JBAVIP010000009.1:0-2816 GCA_049687015.1 Methylotenera sp.
GTTAAACACGGTAGCAAAAAATACGCGGGGACGTTCCAACTTAATCGAAAGCGTGAGCTTCTCGCCTTGGTCGTTTAGAATGGGCTTACCGTTTCCATCGGTTATAGGCTGCTCTTCTGTGAACTTCCAATACTGGATAGCCGTACCCTTTTCTCCCTTAAGGACTTGACCACCAACCGCTGCCGCCTGTTTGTAAGTCAACCAGCGTTGATCCGTTCGCCCTTCGCTCATGAGATGTATAGCGTTGATGCCTCTATAGCGTTTGCCCGTAGTCGGGTTCATCGGGGTAAAGGAACCGGGATCACCCGGTTGCCAGGGACGCTGCCAAGGCGCTGTGCCTTGTTGAAGTTGCTCAATCAGTCTTTCTGCGACAACTTCATGGAATGGTTTCTTGTTCATCGAATTCTTCTCCTGCGAGCTAGTCTTTACAAACGGTTGTCCATAGTTATTTATCCCGGCTTCCATTCGTGTGTCTGGTAAATCGATTTGCGGTAAACGGGCTTCAGCATCCCCGAATTGATAGTCGTTACTCTCGCTGAAAAACTCCTTCAACTCGGCACTAAAGCCAAGTCTCACTAACATGGCTTTTTGTTCTGCAATGCCATTGGCGACTGCGAATTTTTGACTTTCCGGCACGACCGGCCCTTTAGCCAATAAAGCCCGCTGAACAGCCTTGTGCGACTCTCTGGCCGCCTCCAGTTCTGCGGCTTGCTGGAAATCCTGTTTGGTCTGCTCACGCATAGCCTCAGCATCACTGGCCGACTGCACAATGCGTGCCTTAGTTTCATCGACTAAACCAGGCAAGCGATTAACGTAGTTAGCCATGCGCTGAATGAAGCCACTACTAGAGAACAAGTCGGTATCGCTATAGTTAGATAGGTTTCCCGTTTCAGAATTAACGCTTATCCAACCAGTGTGTCGATCCAAGGTAAACTCAATTTCCCGGTACTTGATAGTTGCGTCCAAAAGCGCATTGACACGCAATTTACCAAAGACACTAGCAATGGCTTCCTGTGCTATTTCTTTATTAACAAACACCCTTCCCTCTACGCTAATAGGTGAAAAGCCATCCTTGTCGAGTGGGTGATTGTTGGTGGTGTCTATCAGCCTGATTAAATCGGCAAGGTAGCGAGGCCCGTACTTATCAGCGAACTCTTGCTTGTCACGCGCTTTGCGTGACATTTTCAGCACTTCGTCGGCATGACTGGCTTGTAACTGTTCCAGACGACGCACGGAATTTCGCAGTTTCGTTTCTTCGAGAATCAGCGGATCACCGGATGCGGCTGCTTTCATGTCAGCAGAGTTGGAGGCTTCACCATCAATGTCATCAATTTCATTAATGGTGCCATCAAAATTACGCAACTGCTCGATGCCACGCGCTTTATGTTCGAGAATTTGCCAGCGCCGTGTGTCGTAAGTCTGTGCTGTTGCATATCGGCCAATGAATACTGTAAAGTTTTCCGGATCACGCGCATAAAGCTCATTACCACGCCGGATAATTCGCCCTTCCCGTTGTTCTAAATCACTCGGACGCCACGGTGCATCAATGTGATGCAATCCGACAAGACGTTTTTGCACGTTGGTTCCAGCCCCCAATTTAGGCGTGGAGCCGAGTAAGAATCGAATATCACCGGCATTGACTGCCTTAAACAGCTTTTCCTTGGCGGTGGGTGTCGAGACGTCGTGAATAAAGGCTATCTCACGTCTTGGTATGCCGCCCGCAATCAGCTTGGCTTTGATGTCGTCGTAGACCGAAAACTTAGCCGAACCGGACACGCCGGCAATATCTTCACGACTAAAATATTCAAAACCTTCCGTTTCAATATCATTATCATTGTTGTACTCATCAATCTGCTCTTGCTCGATTTCTCTAGCAGTTTCGCGTTTGATGATCCAGTCCTGCCGCCTATTATCGTCAATCAACAAGGCAATAGCCGAATCAATGGCTTCTTGTTTGGTAAGCGAGTCCGTTAATACCAGCACACCAGAAGCGGCGTCGTAAACATCGAACCGCTTTGTGTCTTTATCACCACGCTGCACAACAAAGTAAGGCAAGCTCTCATGCCCTTCCAGCGTGTGCATGGTGCCGCGTTTCATTTCAATAGAGTCATCATCGCGGACGTATAAGCGGCGATCCTGAGATAAATAGCTTGTTCGTGCCGACAACGGAATTGACATATCGCAGAACACCAATTGAGTGCCTTTATCGGACTCCCATTGATGGTAGACATTAAGCATATTACCCACGGCTAAATTGATCTTAGAGCCTGCAAAATCCTCCGCGGTTGGGTCAATCAGCCGGTAGTCCAAACCGGCCTTATTGGCCTCGCCAGTCAGCGACAACGCATTGACCTTACCTTTAGTAGCTCTAGTAAGCTCTTTCAGGCGACCAAAACGGCCTAAGATAGAGTGCGGACTGACTGAAACGATCGGGGACACTGCTTTCTCGACGACGGCGAGCCTGGCATCTTGCTCTGTTTCAAAATGTCCAAGGTGTCGATCACCCACTTTTGAAACAAACTTACCGCTTGTTTCATCCTTGGTGATGGATACCTCACCAGAAAGATCAACGCCAAACTTGATATTCCCGTTCTCGTCAGTTTCAGCCCTTGGAATGCCCATAAGCCCAGCAACCTCTGGTGAACGCTCAGCAACGACCAACACCGGTTTACCACCGACCAGCTTAGGAACAGGGAACTGTTTGCCTTGCGCTATCTCTTGGGCTTTTAAATCATCCAGCGTGACCGTATCGGCAAAAGAGTTGTACAGGCTCATCAACGCCGGCAGGTTGGTGAATTTGGCGAACCTTGTTGATT
>JBAVIP010000010.1:0-18386 GCA_049687015.1 Methylotenera sp.
CATAAAAGTGATTGAAAAAAAAGGATTATACGATTAAAATGGCGGACTTTTCTCAAGTTTGTCGCTTGGGTATCATTTTGATAAGAGAGAACGAATGTCTAGTGTACGTGTAAAAGAAAATGAGCCGTTTGACGTTGCATTGCGCCGTTTTAAACGCCTGATTGAAAAAACTGGTTTGTTGAACGACCTTCGCGCACGCGAATTTTACGAGAAACCAACATGGGAACGTAAACGTAAAGCGGCTGCAGCGGTTAAACGTCAATATCGTCGTTTACGCAATCAAACGCTGCCTGCAAAACTTTACTAAAAGCCAATAACATGGCCGATTCTAAGCAAGCGGCAAACGCCGAAACTGACTCCAATGACGCGTTTTGGCGCGTGGCAGATACCTTTATCGGCCTTGCTAATGAGCAAGCAACTGAAATAGACCGCGGTGTTGTAAGCGCAGGTTTTTCGTATGGAGCAGCCCGGTTTAATACGTTTGTAATCGCGTCGCAATGTGGCAACAAAGAAGCTTTTGAAGCCGAAAAATCAGCAGCGATTGATTATTTTGTAAATCAATACAGAATGGCGTTGACTGAACATATTGCTGATTACTCAGCCAACTTTGATACCTACATTACGAAATAAATGGCATCAGCAAGTAACCCTTAAGCCATGAGCTTAAAAAATCAAATCTCCGAAGACATGAAAAATGCCATGCGCGCTAAAGATAGCGTGCGTCTTGGCGCAATTCGTTTGCTGCTTTCTGCAATTAAACAACGCGAAGTGGATGAGCGCATTGAGTTGACGGATACAGATGTGATTTCAGTGATCGAAAAAATGCTCAAACAGCGCCGTGATTCAATTGCGGCGTATGAATCAGCCAATAGAACTGATTTGGCGGATGTGGAAAAGTTTGAAGTCAGTGTGCTGCAAACCTACCTGCCGCAACAGCTTACCGAAGGCGAAATCAAAGCGATCCTGGAGAAAGTTGTGACGGACACTGGCGCCGAAGGCGTTAAGGATATGGGTAAAGTGATGGCTGCCATCAAGCCATTGGTAGCCGGTAAAGCTGATATGGGCAAAATATCAGGCTTGATTAAAACGCGGCTAGGCTAGTTTTAAAGATGCAAAATATCAAAGGAGCGAAAGCTCCTTTTTTGTTTTGTAATTTAAGCTAAAATCACATGAGCCTTGTAAATGTATTTTATGCTTTCAAAGCTTTAGGTAAGACAAGGCGCGAAATGAAATTGTTTGCGCATACGTGGTTTGGTATGTAAGCGAAAAATTTTATTGAGCAACGCAGTATTACAACAAGGTTTGAATGGTAGAGAATACATTTTGATTCCTGAGAGTTTTATCCAAGAGCTACTCAATCGCGTCGATATCGTGGACGTGATAGACAAAAGCGTCCCGCTAAAAAAGGCCGGCGCAAATTATTCCGCCTGCTGCCCGTTTCACAATGAAAAATCCCCCAGTTTTACCGTCAGCCCCACCAAGCAGTTTTACCACTGCTTTGGCTGCGGTGCACACGGCACGGCGATTGGTTTTTTGATGGAATATGCGGGCTTGAGCTTTGTTGAAGCGATACATGATTTAGCCAAAAACGTTGGCATGATTGTGCCTCAGGAAACTCGTGATGCCGAACGTGTGCCGCAAAACGTTATGCTTGGTCTGCAGGAAACATTGCAGCAAGCCGCCAATTATTATAAAAACCAACTTAAACTATCGCAGCGCGCGATTGATTATTTAAAGGCGCGTGGTTTAAGCGGCCAAATTGCAGCTAAGTTTCAAATTGGCTATGCGCCAGCTGGTTGGCAGAATCTGCAAAGCGTTTTTCCGCAATACGAAAGTGACGTATTAAACACGGCCGGTTTGGTGGTAGAGAATGAGCAAGGGCGACGTTACGACCGCTTCCGAGACCGCATTATGTTTCCCATTCACGATCAAAAAGGCCAGGTCATTGGCTTTGGCGGGCGCGTGATCAACCCGGAAGACACGCCTAAATATTACAACTCGCCAGAAACGCCATTGTTTCAAAAAGGACATGAGCTGTATGGCTTGTTTGTAGCGCGGCGCGCCATACGCGATGCTGGCCGCGTGCTGGTGGTGGAAGGTTATATGGATGTAGTGGCGCTGGCGCAATATGGCATCGAATATGCGGTGGCGGCGCTGGGCACGGCGACTACGCCGTTTCATATCACCAAGCTTATGCGGCAAACCGATGAGATTGTATTTTGTTTTGATGGCGATAATGCAGGCCGCACGGCGGCCTGGCGCGCAGCGATGAATGCCTTGCCTGCTTTGACTGATGGGCTAAAATTACGCTTTTTGTTTTTACCAAAAGAGCACGACCCGGACAGTTATGTACGCGAATTCGGCAAAGAGAAGTTTGAAGCCGAGATGCAAAATGCGATGCCGCTTTCGCAATATATCGTTCAACATTTGAGTGAGGGAAATCCGCTCAATTCTCAAGAAGATAAAGTGAAGTTATTGAATGAGGCCGAGCCGATTTTGCGGCAGATCCAGGCACCGCGTTTTGCCTTGATGCTACGAAAACGTATTGCAGAGTTGGCCGGAGTGACGGATGCGGAAATGCAGAGTTTGCTGAAGCTGCCTGCCATAAACAAAGCGCCAGCCAAAGTGACACAAAGACAGTCTCGGGCACCGGTATCACTTAAAAAACGTTTCGTGTTAATGATATTGATGCAACCAGGTTTGGCGAAAATAGAGCATTTAAATTTTGCGCAGGGTTTTGCTGAGGAAGATGTGTTGCTAAAAGCCACTCTAAATGCCGCGTTAGCACAGCCACAGTCCAGGCCGGCCGCCTTGTTGCACACGATAGAACCAAAGGTTGACGTTAGATTGCTACGAGAAATTCAAAGAGAATTGCAATTGCTGGATGAAAGTTTGGATTTTGCGCTTGAATTTGAAGGTGCGCGTACCCAACTTGTTGAAATGATGCAGCAAAAACAGCATGGTGGTTTGCTTGAGGCGCTGAAGGAAAAACCACTCAACGCACTAACAGCTGAAGAGCGTGAAATGCTTAAAAATCTGACCGCAAAAAAACTATAACGAAAATTTAGTTTCCAACGTGCATCTTGATTAAAAGTTAAGCAAAAGCGCTTAAAATTAAGCGCTTTTTGAGGTATAATCGAGGGTTTTCCGTGGCAGTCACCAGTTGCAGAACGTAAGACTCACAGATAGAAATTTATAGATAGGATCGGGCATGGCCAGACCAAAATCAGACAAAACATTAGAAAAAGAGCGGCTTAAGCTCGCGGCAGAGGCGGCACAAGACCCGGCCGCGCAGGCGATAGATGCAGAAGCACGCCGCACACGCCTGAAATCGCTCATTATCCTGGGCAAAGAGCGCGGCTATTTAACCTATGCCGAAATCAACGACCATTTGCCGGATGATGTGCAGAATTCTGAGCAAATTGACGGCATTATCGGCATGATCAACGATATGGGTATTCAGGTGTACGAAGAAGCGCCTGATGCCGAAGTATTGTTGATGTCCGATGCGCCGCCTCCAGTGACCGACGAAGATGCCGTAGAAGAAGCCGAAGCGGCACTTGCTACGGTAGATTCTGACTTCGGCCGCACGACTGACCCTGTGCGTATGTACATGCGTGAAATGGGTACGGTCGATCTGCTCACGCGCGAAGGCGAGATTGAAATCGCCAAACGTATTGAAGATGGCCTTAAGCACATGGTGCAGGCTATTGCGGCCTGCCCGACTACTATTGCACAGTTGTTGGCGATGGTGGAGCAGGTAGAGAAAGATGAAATCAGCGTCGATGACCTGGTAGACGGCCTGATTGATAGCGACATTGGTTTGGAAGATGCTATCGCGGCTGAAGCGGCTGAAGAAGAAGTAGACGAGGCTGAAGAGGGTGAAGACGACGATGAGGATGGCGCAAAAGCTGCGGCCATTTCCGCCGAGGCGTTGGCCAAGTTAAAAGAGGAAGTGTTGAAACGGTTTGCGGTGATTCGCAAAGCCAATGCCGAAATGAACGCGATTCGCGAACAAAAAGGTTCGCAAGATCCAGAATATAAGAGACTGCATGAATCTGTGCTGCAAGAGCTTACCGCGTTCAGATTCTCCGCAAAACAAGTGGAAGCCCTGTGCGAGCAGGTGCGTGTCCTGGTAGAAGAAGTGCGTGGTCATGAGCGTAAAGTGATGGATTTCTGCGTGGATAAATCCGGCATGCCACGCGCACATTTTATTAAGAGCTTCCCAGGTAACGAAATTAATTTGAGCTGGCTAGATACAGAATTGAGTCTAGACAAGCCTTATATTGAGCGCTTGGTTCGCTACAAACACTCTATTGTGGATCAGCAAGATAGACTCATCGCGCTGCAAAATAAAGTGGGTATTCCGATTAAAGAGCTTAAAGAAATCAACAAGCAAATGACCACAGGCGAGGCGCGTGCGCGTCGCGCCAAGCGTGAGATGATCGAGGCTAACCTGCGTTTGGTGATTTCGATTGCCAAAAAATACACCAACCGTGGTTTGCAGTTTTTGGATTTGATTCAAGAAGGCAACATTGGCCTGATGAAGGCAGTGGATAAATTTGAATATCGCCGTGGCTACAAATTTTCTACCTACGCAACATGGTGGATTCGCCAGGCGATAACACGCTCGATTGCTGATCAGGCACGCACCATTCGTATCCCAGTGCACATGATTGAAACGATTAACAAGATGAATCGTATCAGCCGGCAGATTTTGCAGGAAACCGGTATAGAGCCAGACCCAGCTACGCTAGCTGAAAAAATGGAAATGCCTGAAGACAAGATTCGAAAAATCTTAAAAATCAGCAAAGAACCTATCTCGATGGAAACACCGATTGGCGATGATGAAGATTCACACTTGGGTGATTTCATTGAAGACAATACAACCCTGGCGCCTATGGAGGCTGCGGTTTACGCCAGCTTGCGCGATGCGACGAGTGAAGTGTTGGAGTCGCTCACTCCACGCGAGGCGAAGGTGCTGCGTATGCGCTTTGGTATCGAGATGAATACCGATCATACCTTGGAAGAAGTAGGCAAGCAGTTTGACGTAACGCGTGAGCGCATCCGTCAAATAGAGGCAAAAGCGTTGCGTAAATTGCGTCATCCAACGCGTTCTGAGCGTTTGAGAAGCTTCCTGGAAACAGGACAAGATTAAAAGTTTTTAATGTTTGGTTTTTAACCAAACTGACAAGAAAAACGAGCGAAGACGGTATATGTTATACGGCGAGCGAAGTTTGACAAAGTTGGTTTGGTTAAAAATAAACATTCAGGCCCCTTAGCTCATGCTTGGTTAGAGCAGCGGACTCATAATCCGTTGGTACTGTGTTCGACTCACAGAGGGGCCACCAATTATCACGCGGCTTGGAGGGTAACATCTCTAGGCCGTTTTTCTTTTTCTGCACATTAGGAGTTTGCAATGTATAACACATTAGTACTCGAATATCTAAAGAAGCATGGACAAAGGTGCGACAGAGAGATTGCTAAAGCAACGGGCATATCACTTATCCAAATCCGCAACTCTATTTCAGAGTTAGAGCTAATTAAAGCGATCTCTAGCTGCAGCGTTACCAATTTTGAAGATGGAGTGGCCATTGAAGGCATGCTATGCCGAATTTCTGGCTATATACCGCCCGCAGCACCTGGCAGAAAAGCTACACCGCAGCGCACTAACTAGAATCTGTTGGTACTGTGGTTGGGTTCATAGAGGTCACCATATTAAATTAACGGTTTGTATGACTAAGTCATGTAGGCTGTTATAATTAACCTCCGGGGCTCACACCGCGGTAACTATATACACAACCTTGGCAAGGATTTATCATGACTGAAACCAAATCAAAACCCTCAGTAAAAAAGGCCGCTGCTTCGGAAACAACCGTCAAGAAAGCTACCCCTTCAACTCGTGCAAAGAAAACCATGAATGTTGCTAGTAATCAAAAACGTTACGAAATGATTCAACGTACCGCTTACTTTATCGCCGAGCACAATGGGTTCGTCGGTGACCCGCATGCATTCTGGGCTGAAGCAGAGGCACAAATTAGCAAAAAGAAACTGTGACATAATCAGCTTCAATACCCTAATATCTGAAGAAACACGGACAGCAAGCCGGCTGGGAAATAGCGGCAGCAATGGACATATCACTTTTCAAGGTTAGCATCTTCCTGACAGGCTTTTCAGAACGTGGTGAGATTTCTTGATGTAGTGTGACTAGGTTTTCTGACGGGAAGTCGGTTGAAGAAACGTTTTGCCGTGATGCTGAAGTTATCCCACCCAAGGCTCTGGCAGGAAGTCGAGTGTGTAATTTTACATGGCATTACAAGGCACTTATTAAGTGAATCTAGGACTTGCTCAGCCAGTTTTAGTCTTCATCTTGATCAGGTGAGTGTGATTGCACATCATCATAAATAGATTGAGCAATAGCGCCAAAAGCATTATTTGCCATGTTTTCAGTGTCATCACTGTATTGGTTGTTATCACGTAATTCACTGCGCGTTTCTACTTCTCTCAGGAACTGAATATATGAGGCGCCACTACCATAGAAGGTGCCTGCTGATCGCTGATTTTGATTGTCCAGAGAAGGATTGCTAAAGGTGATTGTATAAGTCTTGTCATTTACTAATACATCAAAAGTAATGTTAAACGGATTGGGATTAGCATTAATGTCCTCAGGAGATTCATTCCAATCCACATCATTGATGGTTACAGCAATATCATTGATGTAAACAATTCTTCTGTTCTTGCTCATAGTATTTTCCTATGGTTATGTTTGGCATTGTCAAGGCAACCCTCAAAAGTCTGGTCACGATGAGCAGGTGAGTTAATATTGTACATGCAAAGGACCCCTATGCCTTCTTGGCTGATTAATCTAAAACTTTTACCTGCCCCGTTGCGCCTTAATTGGTTAGCGGGTTTTTTACGTTTAACTAAAGAGATTTGCAAACATATTAACAATTGCTGCAACATTTTCAGTTGTTGGGCTAGGGTATGTACTTGTAAAAAATCAGCAATTAAGTAATTTAATTTCAAAATTTTTATTTTGTTATACCTATCAAATCGAGTGAAGTCCACTACACTCATAATCCGTTGGTACTGTGTTCGACCCTTAAAATTACCACCAATATCCATGCGGCTTACAGCGATGTAAGCCGTCTTTTTATTTCCCTTTATAAGTCATCATATTAAACAATTGTCCAATACTATTTTTTAGATAACTCCAACGCAGCAGCAGGCTCATAGAACGCAAGTCCCAGCGCGGTAGCAACTGGCAGATTTGTTACTTTGCCTTGATGCACGTTCAGCCCGTTCAGAAGATGTCGGTCATTGCGCAGCGCATTTAAGTCATTATCTGCCAGTGCCAGTACGTAAGGCAGTGTGGCATTGTTGAGCGCATAAGTCGAAGTACGCGGTACTGCACTTGGCATGTTGGCGACGCAGTAATGAATCACACCATCGACCACATAGGTGGGTGCATCGTGCGTGGTCGGGCGAGCAGTTTCGCAACAACCACCTTGGTCGATGGCAACATCCACTATCACGCTTCCTGGCCGCATGCTCCTAACAATATCGTGCGTAACTAGCTTGGGAGCCGCCGCACCAGCAACCAGCACCCCACCAATTACCAGATCGGCAATACTACAGTGATGTTCGATCGCATCTGAGGTCGAATAAACGGTATTCAGGCGATGACCGAATTGCTTGCGGAGGTTACGCAGGACACTGACATTGCGATCCAGCACTGTCACCGTGGCGCCCATGCCCAGCGCGACATCAATTGCATGCGTGCCGACTACGCCGCCGCCAATCACCGTCACTATAGCGGGCTCTACCCCAGGCACACCACCCAGTAATATACCAAGTCCGCCATGTGTTTTTTCAAGAAAATATGCGCCAGCCTGAACCGAAAGCCTGCCTGCCACCTCTGACATCGGTGCCAGTAAAGGCAAACCACCGCCATTGGCCGTGACTGTTTCATAGGCAATGCAGGTCGCACCTGAATCAATCAGGTCATTCGCTTGTTCGGGATCTGGCGCAAGGTGCAGATAAGTGAAGAGAATCTGTCCTGGCCTAAGCCATTGTCGTTCGATGGCTTGAGGTTCTTTGACCTTGATGATCAATTTAGCGTGTTCGAATACTTCCTGCGCCGACTTGATGATGGTTGCACCTGCCGATTGGTATTGCTCGTCACTGGCGCCGATCCCTTCGCCCGCCTTGGTTTCGACAATGACCTCGTGGCCACGTGCCACCAACTCTCGCACATTGGCAGGCACCAAACCAACTCTATATTCACGTACTTTGATTTCTTTGGGGACTCCGATTAGCATTTATTATTAGCTCCTCAAAATTATTGTTGCTTCATTCAAAAAGACAAAGAGGTCAGGCATTAGCCAGTTTCCCCAAATATTAGATATCTTATCAGAGTAAAATAAGTTTACGGTTGCTTTTAATGTGTTTAGCTGACTACGCCAAGGCAGTGGTGTTTGAAGCCTGCATGACGCCTAATTTTGCGTTAGTTGATTTGCTCATATTTTTGCATGTGGTACATTGTTACTGCAGCTTGGCAATGGCCAGAAACATGATGTTCTGTTGGAGCCGGCCACGCTCTGAAAGGAGAATACGATCATGAACTTGAGTTCAAGTGCCTTTTCTCAGTTTGCTGATATTCCAAGCTTGTACACATGTGAGGGAGCTGAGCAGTCTCCGCCCCTTGCGTGGTCGGACATACCTGCCGGCACAAAAAGCCTGGCTCTCATCATTGATGACCCTGATGCACCCGATCCAGCCGCACCCCAAATAACCTGGGTTCATTGGGTGCTGTACAATATTACGCCCAATTCGACCGGTCTTGGTACAGGGAAATCAGGAATCCCCGAGCTGCCAGCAGGCACACTCAATGGCCTGAACGACTGGAAGCAAAAAGGATACCGCGGACCATGTCCGCCAATTGGACGCCACAGATACTTCCACAAGCTCTATGCGCTTGACATTGTCCTTCCAGTTTTGCAACCAGCAACCAAAGCAGCGTTAGAAAAAGCGATGCAGGGGCACATCATTGCGCAGTGCGAGCTGGTGGGATATTACAAGAAAAGAAGATAAGCACGACTCTTAGCCCGGTTTAATCGTCCACTTAAGGTCGCTCTGGACTTCACCCGCTTTAGTAGATGTTTATAAACTTCCACTTTGTAACTTTTCAAAACGAGTGGCTTCTGGCGCGGTTTAAAGTTTTAGTTGTGACTGAATAAAAACAATCGCATTACACTATAAAAGCTATCCTGATATATGGCCTGACTCTTTTACAAGTCACCAACTCATTGCTAACATCAGCCCCACGCCAAAGTCTACGCTAGACATAGTGTCACCAGCCGTAACATAAGATTGCAAGTTGTAGGTTGGGTTAAATCTATGCGAGTAATAAAGCGTGTATTCACGGATATTAGTATTGAGATAGCAAGTGGACTGTCTCAAATCGAGTAGCAAACCTGCGCTATTTGAAGTATTTATTTTATAAGCCGCGCCAATAGTACCGTACCAAACATTGTGTAAATAAAGTTCTAAATCTTTTGGATCGCCAAGCGCTTTGTAACCGATAGTACCTAACAAAGTGAGTTTATCTAGTGTTTTATAGGCGTCTAATTGGACCGCGTAATCATTTTCGCCAGTGCCAAGCCCTTTTTTGACTGAAGCAGTTCCAAATTTAACTTTGGCACCAACATCTAAAATGAATTTTTGTTCTTCAGATTCAAATGCAGTGTAAGTGACACCAGCAACAATATCTCCTAACCCAGACTCACTACTATGCTTATTGACGTTATCAGCAATAATTATCTTACTATCACCACCTGTGGCGCCACCAGGCCCATCAACTTGTAGCCATGGAACAGTTACTTTGACTAGCCAGCGATCGTACTCATATTTCCCAATCAATGGGACATACTTGATGTTAGTGCTTTCTGATTGACCGTACTTTCCTGTACTGTAGTCCAATCCAGTTGTAAATCCAATCCTAGCCTCCTCGGCCTTTGTTATAGGGCTGCTAATCAGGAATAGGGCTGTTAATATTAACTTTTTCATTGTTGTTAAGTATATTATTTCTACAATTAATATTATATTTTACCGTACAAAAATTTAATGCTCAGGAATTTCGGGCCTTTCAATTACCTCAGGCCTTTCTATTTTCTCAGGTCTTTCCACTTTCTCAGGTCTTTCCACTTTCTCAGTCTTTTCGACTTTTTCAGTCTTTTCGAGCCTTTCTATTGGTTCAACTTTTTCTGGTACGCCAGTTGCATCTGTCTTTTCATAGTTATCTGATTCGTATTCAGCGTGTCCTTTAACCGAATGAGGTTTTTCAATTTTTAGCGAATTTGGACGCTGTTTACTTCCGCCACGCTCTAAAACTTTATCTTTGGCTATATATTCGATTGTTCGCGCGGTCAATTTGCCATGGCCATCGATCTTGCCTCTTACTATTATGGTTTGATTTTCATTATTGTTTGCACCATTGACTTTAGTATTAGCATCAATACCAACGATTAGGTTTTGGAAAACAAATTGTTGTTGCGAAACCTTCGGGGCAATTCCCTGAATAACCACATCTGTTGAGGCGCTAAGTACGCGCTGTGCTGCGCTTTCCTTCACCTGAGTGGCTTGTAAACTGCTGCCATTCCAATTACCCCTTACCTGAATGCTAGTGCCAGAAAGCGATGAATTCACATTGGTAACTTTTATGCCATTAATTTTGCCTGATTTATCAACCACACCAGAGATTGAATGTGGAGTATTTGATGCTACAGGGTCTAAGCGTAAGGCATAAATATCATTCGCCGAGGCTAACCCACTTAATTTTACAGTTTGGTTTAGTTTTAAATTTTTTAAACCAATGGTGCTTGGTGTAACTTTAATAGCCTGACCCATAATCTGTATGGAGTTTTGAGCTAAATTGATTTTTTCCACCTTACCAGTAATTGCGTGTGAAACGCTAATACGTTGCGCTTTAAGTTGATTACCTTTATTGGAAGACTCAATTGCTACCACTTGGCCAACATCAAGGGCGCTAATTGAGGATAATTCACCGTCGATATCCACGGTCGTTTGCGTGTCATAAAGTATTTCCAAGCCATTTACGCATACACTGGCAAATCCTGTAATCACGCCAATAATGCCGGTTCCGCCTATTCCCTCTTGAGTTTGCTGCCCAGTTCCACCTATACCTGAGTCTGCGCTGATGCCAGTCCCGCCTACGCCGTCATGCGCCTGCTGCCCGGTTCCGCCTATACCGTCTTGCTGGTTTCCTGTGCCGCCAATGCCACTATTGCAGACACCGGCATTAGCGCTTGATGCCAATAAAACTAGCAAAATTGCTGCTAAGGTTGCTGAAAGTCGTTGCACGGTTTAACTGTCCTTTGCAGATGTATTTATATCATCATCTGCATGATAAAAATACACACCAAAATTCATTCTTTGAGTTGCCTTATCAGAGCGTCTCCGCGTAGTCGTTTCTGTTTGTGCGGCCTTAAGCGCTGCTGCTCGGCGATTTACCGCTTTAATAGCGGCCATGCTGCTTTGCCTGGCAAGTTGATGCAGTATTTCAATATTTTCTGGGGTTAGGCCGTCGTAGTAAACACAACGTTCTAGCATGGGATTGTTCAGATTGTTTAGGTTGCTTTCTGCTGCCGCCATGTGGTCATGCACATTCATGCCAAAAAAAACTAGTTTTTCTTGTAGATCAAGTTTTGGAATAAAGGCTTGTATGTTTAAATGCACGTAATCGTTATTGTCCAGGCTAACGAAGCCCAATCTTAGCCACTCGTCCAACACTGGCCGTGAACGAAAATCTTTGCTGACACTGGCAACTAATGACTCAAAAGACACTGCGCCCTGACTTGCCAGCCTTGGCAATGGCCTTGGCTGGCCTAGCGTGTCTAGATATAGGTTGTTACCAAGCCATAGTCCGATAATTTGCGCCCCAATAGATGGTGGTGGTTCTGGAGGTGCTATGTTTTCACTAAGAATGCGTTGCACATCTTTGCGATGAACACCAGTCAATAAGGTGATGCGGCTATTGGTTTGTGCTTTACCATTCAGTCGAAACTCTTCTTCTGCTACGCTTACGAATACGCGCTTTAAATCTTCCAATACCATCGTGTAGTTAATGCCTTGCGATAGCATTAGACGCACTAATGGGCGCAATACTTTTCGCAAGGTATTGTGCAGCGCAGTTTTTGCCTTATCTGAAGCATTGGCGAGGTCTATATTCATATTAATCTAATTATATTCTGCTAGTAATTTTTTCGTAAAAATTATATGTCATGCGACAGCTTTGCCATAATGTGTTTCGACCATCACTCCAATTTCTTTTAAAAATGGAGTGGGTAGTACGCCGCCAGCACAAACGATCACAGCATTATTCGGGATTTCTACAATATCCTTATTAGCTAATTCAATTTTTACCGTGTCGGAGTGTATTTCTTTTACGTTTGACTTAAGCAGCACCGTAAGTCGTTTTGCCTCTTCTGCTTTTTGCAATTTTTCACGATTCTTTGGTTTTACGCGGCCAAAAGCTTCGCTACGATAAGAGAGCGTTACAGTGGTGCCGGGTTGTTCAGATATCGCAATAGCAGCTTCTAGCGCGCTGTCGCCGCCGCCTACGACTAAGACGTGCTGTTGACGATATTGCTCTGGGTCAATCAGTCGGTAAACAACTTTGGGATGATCTTCACCAGCCACATCTAGTTTGCGAGGTGTGCCTTGCCTGCCGATAGCAAGTAAAACGTTAGCTGTTTGGTAGGTAGCTTTGGAGGTTTTAACTTCATAGCCCTTGGTTGTTTTTTTGATGTTTTCCATGCGCTCATTAAAGTTAACCTTGAGTTTTTGGTCACGTAATATGCGCTGCCAGAATCCCAGCAACTCCTCTTTGCTGATGTCGTACATTTCGACCTTGCCAACAATGGGCAGCATAACAGGTTGGGTCATGGCGACTTTGTTACGTGGATATTTGTAAATAGCGCCGCCAAGAGAATCTTCCTGTTCAATGGCTATGTAACTAAGCTCATTTTCTTTGGCGGCAAGGGAGGCTGAAAGTCCTGCAGGGCCCGCACCTATAATGACAACGTCATATTCGTTGCCCCCATTATTTTTTTTCAGAATGGAGTCTATGGATTGCTTGCCTTGTTCTGCGGCCTTGCGAATCAGCCCCATGCCGCCAAGCTCCCCAGCGATAAAGATGTTTGATACATTAGTTTCAAAAGAAGGTTGAACAAAAGGGATGTCCATGCCGCGTTTTTCGGTACCAAATACTAGTTCTATAGCGTCAACTGGGCATGCAGTCAGGCAAGCTCCATGGCCAATGCAGTGCGTTGGATCAGTAAGCATGGCTTTGCCATTAACTATGCTAAGGGCTTTTTCTGGACATGCTTTTACGCAGGCGCCTGAGCCACAACAGCGACTCAAGTTGATGTGGGGGTGTATGGAGGCAGGCTCGGTGAGTCCGGCTTCTTTCGCTTCATGTAAACGTGCGCGACCACGTCGATTAATTTGCTTCTGACGTATGATATAAATTGCCAAAATCAAAAGTAATGGAGTGAGGTATAAAAATAAAGTTATGTTTGACATATGCGAGTTGACAATGATAATGAGTCTTGAGTTTAATTAAAAATCATTATTTCGGCAGGTTCAATATATAATATTGCTGATTACAATATTGCATAATATGTGAGAAAATTACACACGTCAATTTTTATATGGGCAATTGGCTTGCCAAGTTTGTCTATAGAGTTTAAGTTGCTCACAATTTTATTAAAAGGAAACGTAGTGACAGGTAATTATAAATTCAAGGAATTACAGTGCTAGGTAAGATTGGCAGTTTATTTAACCGGATAGTCATGCTGACAATCTTGGTTATGGTCGTGTGGGCAGGATGGAAAGTGGCTCATGGCAGCTACTACAAGTCTGGGGAGGGGCTGGGTTACAATTTGGGCTTGGTAGGCGGCTTGATGATGTTGACCTTGCTAATGTATTCATTCCGTAAACACGTCAAATTCATGCAGGGTTTGGGTAAGCTTAAATATTGGTTTCGTATTCACATGACGTTAGGCGTGCTGGGTCCGACATTGGTTTTGTTTCATACCACGTTTCGTACTGGTTCAATTAACGCAGCGGTGGCGCTTTATTGCATGCTGTTGGTTGCGGGCAGTGGTTTAATTGGTAAATTTGCCTATACGCGCATCCACAGAGGCCTTTATGGTAGCCGGTCTTCGCTAAAAGAGGCGTATGAAGAGATGGCTAGTAGTTCGGGCGATATTAAGTCGAAACTGCATTTTTTCCCCAAAGTCGAAAAGAAAATTAAGGATTTCGAATATGAAGCCTTGGAGAAAAAACGTGGTTTTTTTGCAGGGGTTTGGTTCTTTCTTAGTTTTGATGTAAGGCGCATGCTGCTTGCATGGCGTTGCAAGCGTTATATACAGTTAAAGCTGGGTCCAGATAAGCAAGATCTCGCTGAAGAGGCGGCAAGTCTGGTCAGTCAGTATTTAGCGCAAATCCAAACGGTGGCTCAATTCAAAAAATTCGAACAAATATTTTCTGCATGGCACGTTTTGCATATACCGCTGATGTATATGATGGTAGCCACCGCTATATTCCATGTTATTTGGGTACATATGTACTAAGTAAATGCTGCGTATTTTTAGCCTTTTTATACTCACTTTTTTCCTATCATTCAGTGTTGGCGCGGATACGCTTGAAAGCGTGATGATGCCAGGCAAGGTGATTCAGGGGCATCTGAAATGGGAAGATAACTGCCAGAAATGTCATAAAAAATTCGATAAAGAAGGCCAAAATCAGCTATGCAAAGATTGCCATAAGGAAGTAAATAAAGACATTGCTCAGAAAAAAGGCTTTCATGGGAAAATGAAAGACGGCAAAAATTGCTCTGAATGCCACACCGAACATAAAGGGCGTGGCGCCAATATCGTCATTTTGGATGAAAAAACATTTAAGCATGCGCAAACTGATTTTGATCTTAAGGGCGGTCACTTAGGCGAAAAAGTGCAGTGTAAAGATTGTCACAAGCCCAAAATAAAATACAGAGATGCGCCTTTAACTTGTATTGGCTGCCATAAAAAAGATGATAAGCATAAAAATTCGTTAGGCGAAAAATGCGCAGATTGTCACGTCGAGAAGAACTGGAAAGATATAACGTTTGATCACGATAAGAGTGATTTCAAACTTCGCGGCGCTCATGCTGAAACCAAGGTGTTGTGTAAAGATTGTCATAAAGACAACCTATTCAAACAAACACCAAAAGATTGTTACTCCTGCCATAAGAAGGACGATGACCACAAGGGTGTGTTTGGTCAAAAATGTGGTGATTGCCATATTGACAAGAATTGGAAAGAGACAAAATTTGACCATAAAGTAGACGGCCACTTTGCCTTGCTGGGCAAGCACGATAGCGCCAAATGCGCTAGCTGTCATAAGTCAGCTGGGCAAAAATTGCCTTCCACCTGTATTGGCTGCCATCGCAACGACGACAAACACAAAGGCTCTCTGGGTGAGAAATGTGGAGATTGCCACAACGAGCGCAGCTGGACCAGCACGGGTGAATTTAATCATGATAAAGATACCAAATTCCCACTCAAAGATAAACATAAAACGGCTAAATGTGAGGCTTGCCACACTACGGGGGCGAAGTACGAAAAACTACCTTTGGATTGTTATTCATGCCACAAAAAAGATGATGTGCATAAAGGCAAATTTGGTCAGAAGTGTGAGGATTGCCACAATGCGCGCGATTGGAAGAAAGATAATTTTGACCATGACAAGACTAAATTCCCGCTCACAGGCAAGCATAAGCCCGCCAAATGTGAGAGCTGCCATAAGAATGGATTAGAGGAGAAGCTTAAAACTGGCTGCAACGATTGCCATCAAAAAGATGATCCGCATAAATCTGTGTTCGGTGTAAGTTGCGAGAAGTGTCATAACGACTCGGATTGGAAAAAAACCACCAGCTTCGATCATACAAAAGACACTAAGTATCCTTTAAAAGGCAAGCACATTAAAGCCAAGTGTGAGGCTTGCCACAAGCCTCCTCCAGCGCCACCTAAGCTGTTGCCGACGGCCACATGCCTCTCTTGCCACGAGCGCGATGACGTGCATAAGGGCTCAGAGGGTAAGAAGTGTGAGGATTGCCACACCGAATCCACATGGAAAGTAAAAGACTTTGATCATAATAAGACTAAGTTCCCTTTACTTGGCAAGCATGGCCCAGTGGAATGTAAGAAATGCCATTTGACCGGCAAATTTAAAGAAGCCAAGTTAGATTGTTATTCTTGCCATCAAAAAGACGACAAGCATAAAAAGCAATTGGGCACGTTATGTGAAGATTGCCACAATGCGAGGGATTGGGCTGTGTGGGATTACAACCATGACAAGCGTACTAAATTTAAGCTTGATGGCGGCCACAAGGACGTAGCTTGCTTGGATTGCCATAAAGCGACGTTTACTGGAAAAGTTAAACAAAGCAGTACTTGTTACAGCTGTCATGCAGGTGATGATGTGCATGGAGGCAGCTTTGGCCCGCAATGTGATCGTTGTCACGTCAATACGAATTTTAGAGAAATCAAGGTTAACGCTGGCGTAGGTAGGTAAATAAGCTGCAATGGCTTATATATAGAAATATATAGAATTAAAAAATACATATAACAATAAGTTATATTTTTTAAATTCTATATTATTTTCATAAAAACTGTTTGACTTATCATTTTTTCCCACATAAAATCCGCGCATCGTGTATAAATTTCCCACAATTTTTTGTTGGGGTCTAAATTACATTGTTTGGAGTCAGGATATGACAACAGGTATGCAAATTAATTGGAGGCAAGTATCAGCATTCTTTTTAGCATGCTGCCTTTCTATTATATTAGCGAGCCCTGTTGTAGCAGCAACCAAAACCATTAAAGGTGGTTTTAAGTTTGACCACTCAAAAACTGGTTTTGCGTTAACTGGTGAACATGCTGTTGCCAGATGTGAAACTTGCCATATCAATGGTATTTTTAAAGGTACGCCAAGACAATGCGCTGGCTGTCACGTCAATGGCAGTCGAATGAATGCTTCTGCTAAACCTTCAGCGCACATGCCTACTAACGATAAGTGCGAATCGTGTCACATACCGGCCTCGTGGAAGCCGGCGATAATGAGTCATATGGGTGTGATGAAGGGTCAAGCCTGCGCTAGTTGCCATAATGGTACTTCTGCCAAAGGTAAGCCCGGGAACCATATTTCGACCACTTCAGATTGTGGTACTTGCCATAAAAATTCTGCTTGGACACCAGCCAAGGGCTTTAACCATGCGGGAATTACAGGAAATTGTGCAAGTTGCCATGATGGAAAAAAAGCAAAAGGAAAAATAGCTAATCACATTCAAACAAGTGCAAGTTGTGAGAGTTGCCATAATTCTACCAGTACATTTTTAAGTACAACGCTAGGCGCAAACTACAACCATACTGGCATTACTACTGGTTGTGCGACTTGCCATAATGGCAAAACAGCTAAAGGTAAATCGCCTGCTCACACACAAACCAGCGCCGCATGTGAGACCTGCCACAAATCCACTACCTCGTTCACGGGCGCAAAATTCAGCCATAACGGCATCACCGCAGGCTGTGCCAGCTGTCACACTAAACCAACAGGTAACGGTCATATACCGACTACGGCTAGCTGTGAAACTTGCCATACACCAGCTGGTTTCAAACCAACACCGATGAACCATACAGCGGTTAAAGGCACCAGCTGTGAAACCTGTCATGGCGGGGTCTATACAACGATTGGTGTAAAAACTAAATCTACTAAACACGTTGCTACAAATGCTGGATGTGCAACGTGCCACAGTTCGACCACCTCATTCACCGGCGCAAAATTCAGCCATAACGGCGTTACTACAGGATGTGCCAGCTGCCACGCTAAACCAACGGGCACTGCACACATTCCTACTACGGCCAGCTGTGAAACTTGTCATACTTCGGCTGGTTTCAAACCGACACCGATGAACCATACAGCGGTTAAAAGCACTAGCTGTGAGACTTGCCATAGTGCTACCTACGCTTCACTTGGTGTAAAAACCAAATCAAGCAACCACGTTGCCACTACCGCTAGCTGTGCGACCTGCCATAGCTCAACCACTTCATTTACTGGTGCTAAATATAACCACGGTAACACTACCACTGGTTGTGCGAACTGCCACGATGGTAAAACTGCATTAGGTAAATCAAGCACGCACATCGCCACCACCGCGGCCTGCGAGACCTGCCATAAATCCACCACCAGCTTCAAGGGCGGCGCGGCGATGAACCATACCGGCATCACCACCGGCTGTGCCAACTGCCATAAGGTCGGCGGTG
>JBAVIP010000011.1:0-1730 GCA_049687015.1 Methylotenera sp.
TTTCAGCACAGCTAAGCACACTAACAGCAATTGATGATATCAATAGGACATTCGCTCGCTTCATAATATTATTCTCAATGTATTAGGATATACACCGCTTTGATAAATGTATTGGAAATTCTGAATAGCGCATCATAACAGGGTGGCTTTCCGAGGTAAAACCTTACCTCAACTATCGCCGAGACAGGTGCCAAGAGTCTCGATTGTTGGCAAAAGCCTTGCTCAGCTGCTCGATAGAGAACATTGGATCTTATAGGGCAGCTTCGTTTATAAGCTCTACCAAGCGCATGAGGAGGTCGCAGATCCAACCGTCCGCTTTGCGGTAACGAGTTGGCACTAGTACGCCAAACCGGAAGTTCGTGACCAAATTTTATGCTACCATGACTTTGCCTTGATAAGTCCATCTGAAAGGCTTAGCCATAGTTTCGTTAAAATAATCAATGAATGCCATGATTTTCTCTTTCAATTCTTCTGTGCTTTTAAAGTTTCCTCGTTTAATCACTTTCCTGGCTAATATACCAAACCAAACTTCAATTTGATTCATCCATGACGCATGTTTTGGTGTATAGTGGAATACGATTCTTTTATCAGGATCACTCAGAAATTCCTCACATGAATGCATTGACGCTAAAATACCGTCCTTCCCTTTAACACCCAAATCATCAGTCCTCCCGCAAAACCCGGCAACCAAACAAACCAAAGATTCTGACTTATGGGTATTCAGCTGATCGCCGACAAAGTGATACTTCTTATACCCCTTATTTTCAGTGACCACCCGTTCAATGAAATTCTTTAAATCCTCTTCCGTGCGTGTTGCCCCACACTCGCCGATAATTTTTCCTGTTGTCACATTCAACCCTGCTATAAGCGTTTGAGTGCCATGCCGCTTATATTCAAATTCAATGGCCTGTGGCTTTCCTGCTGACATCGGTAAATCATCGGCAATCCTTTCAAGTGCCTGTACGCCAGTCATTTCATCGTAACTAATAATGAGTTCATCTGAGGTTGTCGCAGCATGCGCATAGACTGAACAAATATTATTAATTCTTTCGTCCCTAAACTCGTCAGGTTTTACGTTTAACCAATAGCGATTGCGATGAGGCTGTAAATCATTTTCTCTCAATATACGGCCTACTTCGCTCGCACAAATAGACTCGACAACCTTTTGCTTTATTAGCTCTTCGACTAATTCTCGCTGTGTCCAGTGCGTTATTGAACGACCATATCCAAAGGGATTTTCACAACAAGTCGCTATAATTTTACAAATTTGTTCTGCCGTAAATTTATCGGGACATCCTGAGCGAGGGCGATCTTTAAGTCTTTCAGTAACGCTTAATTCCGGGCTTTCCTTCCAGCGCCTAACCCACTTTATGACTGTGTTTTTTACAATACCAAGTTCTGACGCAATAGCGCTAACCGTCATTCCTTCGTCATCTAGCAGGATGATTCGCGCTCGAAGCACTTTTGCCTGTGATGACTTTCGTTTGGCAATAATTTTATTCAGTTTTACTTTTTCTTCTTCTGTCAAAATAACTATCGTTCAATTTGTTTTTTCAGCTTATTTTACAGAAAGGTGTGGCTTGAATATAGGTCACGAACTTCCGGTTGGTTGTACTAGTTAAGTGAGGAACTTAGCCTGAGATATAAAATAGAAGCTTAATATTTACAACTTATTTAATGATATTAGTAACATACGATAAACTTTATGACAAACCTGGCTTAATATACAA
>JBAVIP010000012.1:0-127676 GCA_049687015.1 Methylotenera sp.
GTGTGGTGCACGGAGATTTGTTCCGTGACAACGTGCTGTTTGATGGTGACGCTATCGGCGGTTTTATAGATTTTTACTACGCTTGCAATGACATTTTGTTATACGACGTAGCGATTGCGGTGAACGAATGGTGTTTGCATCATACCGGTATCGATATTGGCAGCATAGATGAAGAAAAAATGGCAACATTTTTGTCGGCTCATCAGGCATTAAGGCCATTTTCGCAGCAAGAATGGAAGTATTGGCTTGCCATGCTACGTCGTGCAGCATTAAGATTTTGGCTGTCACGGCTATACGATTTTTACTTCCCGCAAGATGGTGAGTTGACACACACAAAAGATCCGAATCATTTCAAAAAAATATTGCAGCAATATATTGATTTTGCAGATGATTTGGGTGATTAAAATTAAGGAGCAGTTAATGGCCATACATGAATCACGCACCAAAACAGGCGTTAGCTGGGTTACCGAGAGCGTGGCTTTATTTAAAACTGCACCAAGAAAATGGCTGCTGCTGGCACTGGCTTATGTGGGTTTGTTCATGATGATTCCGTCGATTCCTGGCTTGCAGTTTTTTGCTTTTATTAGCATTTTGATCTGGCCAATTTTTTTGGCTGTTGCAATTGCACTCTATCGCAACGCTGATATTAAAAAGCAACAAAATTTAAGTGAAGTGATTAGCATGGTTAAGCCAAAACTGTCGCAATTAATGGCTCTGGGAGGCGCATGTTTGCTATATGGAGTGCTGGTAAGTTTTATACTGAATAGTGATATACAAGGATTAGCCGCATTAACGCAAGCTAATACTGATATGAGCGAATCACATATGATGATTTTCCTGCAAAAAATGTTTCCGCTATTGTTAAAACTGACCCTGTTATTAATTCCTTTAATGATGGCAACATGGTTTTCGCCCATGCTCATTGCATTTAATCATTACTCCTTGGTAAAGGCTATTAAATCGAGCATTGCTGGCTCAATACAGTATATGATTGCTCTGGGTGCCGCATGGTTGCTGCTTACGGCAGGCATAGTTGCTATCATGCTGATTGTGGGTATTGTTGCAGGAATCATTAGCAGCTTGGTACCAGTGCTGGGTCAAATGCTGATGTCGTTAGTAGTGTTCGGCTGTTTATTGCTGGCAACTGCGCTGATGCTGGCGTTTCAATATGTAAGCTATCGCGACGTATTTAGAGCGGCATAAGTGATTTAAAGACATGCTCTGCAAGCCGCATGGCCATTTGTTTTGAAATCAGTGCTTCAAATGGCATGTTTGTTATATGTTTTTTTGCTTAAATTTTCTCTAATTTGGCATATTCCATCGCCAACGTCTTCAAGCCTTCACGACCGAAGTTGATTTTTATCGCTAAGTTTCCCGCATTTCCTTCGTAACTTACCACCACACCATCGCCAAATTTGGCGTGGCGCACGCCTTGGCCGATTCTATAAGGGTATGCACTGTTGTTAAAAGGCGTGGCGCTACTAGGCGATTGCGTACTGGTGTTGGCATATTGCGGCCTGGGGGCAGGTTTTGTGTTTAGGCGCTTCAATAAAGTTTCGGGGATTTCATCTAAAAAGCGCGATGGAATGCCATAGCGCACTTGTCCATGCAGCATGCGGCTTTGCGCGTGACTTAAATAAAGTCTTTGCCGGGCGCGGGTTACCGCTACATACATCAAACGGCGCTCTTCTTCTAGTCCGCCAGTTTCTGAGAAACTTTGCTCATGTGGGCACAAGCCTTCTTCCAGGCCGCTAATAAATACCACCCTAAATTCCAAGCCCTTGGCGGCATGCACGGTCATGAGTTGCAGTGCGTCATACCCAACTGTTGCTTGATGTTCGCCTGCCTCCAGACTGGCGTGCGTTAAAAATTGTGTCATCAAGTCCTGTTCGGTTTCTCCGTCCACATTGTTGTGGTTGCCAAAATCCTGGTTGGTAAAAGCAACCGCGGCGGTCACTAATTCCTCCAAGTTTTCAATACGGTCTTCGCCATCTTTGTCGTTTTGATAATGCGCTTTTAAGCCAGACATGGTCGTAGCAAGTTCGGTGACTTCAGCTAGCGAGATGCCGTAAGCCTGGTCGATCATGTCACGTATCAGTGCAACAAAGCCCTCAAGGCCTTTGCCGCCAACGCGGTCAGCACCGCGGCTAGATAAAGTACCATTGCCTACTTTGTTAATCGCCGCCTGCCACAAGCTGCAATCATTCTGGCGTGCGCCTTCTTGCAGCTGCTCCAGGCTACGCGCACCGATGCCACGCGCAGGGAAGTTGATGACTCTGAGCAAAGCGGTATCATCATTGGCATTGGCGATTAAGCGCATGTAGGCGAGTGCGTGTTTAATTTCGGCGCGTTCAAAGAAACGTAAACCGCCGTAAACGCGATAAGGCAAGTTAGCCGAAAACAGCGCGTGCTCCAAAATGCGCGATTGCGCATTGCTGCGGTACAGCAATGCTATTTCGCTTAATGCCGTACCTTCGGCTTGCAGCATTTTTACTTCATCGACAATAAAACTGGCTTCGTCATTATCGTTATAGGCTTCATAAACTCTAACAGGCTCGCCCGCGCCGGCACTTGTCCACAAGTTTTTACCCAGGCGGTTTTTGTTGTGCGAAATAATCGCGTTGGCGGCATCCAGAATATTGCTGTGCGAACGGTAATTCTCTTCCAGCTTGACGATATTCTGCACGTTGAAGTCTTTTTCAAAATCGCGCATATTGCCCACGCGCGCGCCGCGAAAACCATATATAGACTGGTCGTCATCGCCTACAGCAAACATGCAATTTTCTTTGCCAGCTAATAGTTTTAGCCATAAATACTGCAGGCGATTGGTGTCCTGAAACTCGTCTACCAATATATATTTAAAGCGGTTTTGGTAATGATGGCGAATATGTGCATCGCGTTCAAGCAGTTCGTAGCAGCGCAACAAAAGTTCGGCAAAATCGGCCACTCCTTCACGCTGGCACTGCTTGTCGTATTCTTCAAAAATCTCGCGCAATTTTTGCGAATGCGCATCGTAGGCATCTACACTGTGCGCACGCAAACCTTCTTCTTTGCAGCCATTGATAAAGCCCTGTACTTGCTTAGGCACAAACTTTTCATCATCCACATTCATGGCTTTCATCACGCGTTTAATGGCGGATAATTGGTCGGCAGTATCCAAAATCTGAAACGTGGAAGGCAAGCCGGCCTCGCGGTGATGCGCCCTTAATAATCGGTTACAAAGCCCATGAAAGGTGCCCACCCACATGCCGCGTGTGTTGATGGGTAGCATGCTTGTCAGGCGTGTGAGCATTTCTTTGGCAGCTTTATTGGTGAAGGTGACGGCCATCAAACCCATAGGTGAAATCTGCTCGGTTTGAATCAGCCAGGCGATGCGCGTGGTAAGTACGCGGGTTTTACCGCTGCCTGCGCCAGCCAATATCAAGGCAGATTGGTGCGGCAAAGTAACTGCTTCGAGCTGTTTATTGTTAAGGCCGGTGAGGATTGTAGATTGAGTTTCCATGCCGGTATTATCGCATGTGTTCTGATGAAAACTATGCAACTAAAAACACAGAAAAAAGTGCAATAAAGTTGGAACTAAGCAAAACAGTACCAGTCTGAGATTGCATGGTAGCGAAGTTTATACTTAGTTATCTTTCCGCTTCTTTCCTCCCTGAGCGGAAGCCTTAGACGATGAGGCATTTTGCCCCGATTTAATCCCCTTAATCGGGGCTTTTTTTGGGCTTAGTCAATTTGTAACTGACTTGCATCGAAGTGTAAACCAAGTGTAAATTTTCCACAATTGTTTTATTAACGGTGGGCAGCACACTATGCATGCAACCATGCATAATGCTGTGATGCTTAGAGCTGTGATGAAATAGATTATAAATTCGTCCAGTTCCAGTAATCTTGTTTACTCTGATCTGCATTGGCTGAATCAATTTGTAATTGATGTCGCTGTAATTTCCATAATTCATTGACAACTTCCTCGGGGAAACCGCGCCGGCCGCCACGGACATCAAATAGCAATTCTGTGAGGCACTGGTTAAATTGGCTGGATCCACAATGCTCAAGCAGTTTATCGAATACACGTGGAAATTCAGCCTCGAGCTTAGAGGGATATAAGCTGACATCATTACTTAAGTACCGAAGCAATTTATCGTTCATTGACTTATCCCTTGAGATGATTTTTTTCGTCAAGACAAGTATATTGTTGTACAAGTGACTTGGCAAGTTTAGTGGTGATGCGTTTTTTGTAAATAAAAAAGCCCCACCAATTAAAAAAGCCCAACCTAAGCTGGGCTTTGTTTGCGAAGTGTCAAGACTCGCTTTTGTCATTGCATCAACCTGCCAGTTTTATGGCGGAAAAAGTTGATGCAAAATCAAAAGCCTTACATCATGCCACCCATGCCGCCCATTCCACCCATATCACCGCCACCCATAGATTGGCTGTCTTCTTTAGGTAGTTCGGCCACCATGCAGTCAGTAGTTAACATTAAGCCAGCGACTGAAGCCGCATTTTGTAATGCAGAACGTGTCACTTTAGTTGGGTCAAGTATACCCATTTCTATCATGTCGCCGTAGGTTTCGTTAGCGGCGTTGTAACCATAGTTGCCTTTGCCGGCGGCTACGTTGTTTACCACGACTGATGGTTCTACACCAGCGTTTTGAACGATTTGGCGTAATGGCTCTTCAACAGCGCGCAACACAATTTTCACGCCAGCATCTTGGTCATGGTTGTCGCCTTTAACTTTAGCAATAGCGTCACGTGCACGAATCAAAGCAACGCCGCCGCCAGCAACAATACCTTCTTCAACTGCGGCGCGAGTTGCGTGCAATGCATCTTCAACACGCGCTTTTTTCTCTTTCATTTCGATTTCAGTCGTAGCGCCAACCTTGATAACAGCAACACCGCCAGCCAATTTAGCTACACGTTCTTGCAGTTTTTCACGGTCGTAATCGCTCGTCGCTTCTTCGATTTGCGTTTTGATTTGAGCAATACGTGATTTGATGCCAGATTCATGGCCTGCGCCATCAATGATGATGGTATTTTCTTTGCCTACTTCAATGCGTTTGGCAGAACCTAAATCTTCTAATTTCACGTTTTCAAGTTTCAAGCCAACTTCCTCAGCAATCACGGTACCACCGGTTAGCATGGCGATGTCTTCCAACAGGGCTTTGCGACGGTCACCGAAGCCCGGAGCTTTAACTGCAGTCGTTTTTAAGATGCCGCGAATATTGTTTACAACTAAGGTTGCCAGCGCTTCGCCGTCGATGTCTTCAGCGATGATCAACAATGGACGGCCAGCTTTAGCCACTTGCTCTAAAGTTGGTAATAAATCACGGATGTTGGAGATTTTTTTATCATGCAACAATACGAAAGGATTATCTAACAATGCAATTTGACGTTCTTGATTGTTGATAAAGTAGGGTGACAAGTAGCCGCGGTCAAACTGCATGCCTTCAACCACGTCTAATTCGCTTTCTAAACCGGAACCGTCTTCAACCGTAATCACGCCTTCTTTGCCCACTTTATCCATTGCATCCGCAATGATTTTGCCTATAGATTCGTCAGAGTTGGCTGAAATTGAGCCAACTTGAGCGATTTCTTTGCTGGTTGTACATGGTTTTGATTGTGATTTTAAATCAGCAATGGCTGCTGCAACGGCTTTGTCGATACCACGCTTCAAATCCATCGGGTTCATGCCGGCAGCGACTGATTTCATGCCTTCGCGAATAATCGCTTGCGCTAATACAGTTGCTGTTGTTGTACCGTCACCTGCAATGTCAGAAGTTTTTGAAGCCACTTCTTTCACCATTTGTGCACCCATGTTTTCGAATTCGTCTTTTAATTCGATTTCTTTAGCCACTGAAACGCCGTCTTTAGTGATGGTTGGTGCGCCGTATGAGCGTTCCAGAACCACATTTCTACCTTTTGGGCCTAAAGTGACTTTAACTGCGTTGGCGAGAATATTCACGCCGTTGGTCATTTTTTGGCGGACTTCGTCGCCGAATCTTACGTCTTTTGCTGCCATGTTAAATCTCCTGTGTTCTTAAACGTTTAATTGATTATTCAACAATCGCCATGATGTCTTCTTCGCGCATCACTAATAGCTCTTCGCCATCTACCTTGACGGTTTGGCCTGAGTATTTACCGAATAAGACTTTGTCGCCAACTTTTACATCCAGTGCAATGATTTTGCCGCTGTCGTCACGTTTGCCATTGCCAACGGCTTTAACTACGCCTTGGTCGGGTTTCTCTGTGGCTGAATCTGGAATGACGATACCTGATGCGGTGGTGCGTTCTTCTTCAGAGCGTTTTACAATCACGCGATCGTGTAATGGACGAATTTTCATTCAATTTCTCCTGTTAAGTTATGTTATGGTTACTTCTTAATCGATAATTGCTTAGGCAATCGCGCATTTTAGCACTCGATACCCTAGATTGCTAAGTTTGGGGTTAAATAAAATTTTTCAAGAGTAAAATTGATAAAAATGATATTACAAATTGACAGGTGTTTATTTTGACAGCGCAAGCACCATCGGCTCTCTACAAGCCTGAAGCGACTATCCAGCAGATCAACTTAGGCTATAACGCCGAGCAGGATAGATTATTGTTGCGTGTTGGTTTGGCTGATAATACTGAGCTATTGGTTTGGCTCACGTATCGCGTTACCAAACAGATATGGCAATTGCTGAATGGCGAAACGCACCTTCCAACTGCGACTTCCATTCAGACAGAAACGCCGCCAGAAAAGGCGGTGGAGCAATTTAAGCAAGAAATGCAAGTAGCAGAAACGTTGCAAAAAATGGACTTTGCGACAGCGTATCAGCCAAGAAAAGACATTGTTCAGGATGGCGCTATGTTGGCTGTGAGCGTAACGCTTATTAGATATGATGCAAAACCACCAACACTGGAAATGCCATGTTTGGAGGGCATTACCGTACGCATGAGTTTAACTCAAGAGTTGATATTGGCGTTATGTAGTATGTTGCAGCTATCGACTAAAGAGGCGGCTTGGGAACTGGGTACGGTTACTCAATCAGGGGTTCAAGCCCAAGCAGAGATTCCGCTTGCAGTCGATGCGAACCTGAAAAAAGTGCTGCACTAGGCGTTAACCCAATGATATTTTCGTTTGTTGAATAATTTCTTCAGCAGTAGAAGCGTCGTAAAAAATTCCAGAACCTTTTGCGACCACCCGCATACGGGTAGTGTTGGGGCTGATGGGTTCCAGTTGAATTTCTATTTTGCGCTCTGAGGTTTTTGCGGTTACAAAGCGGATATTGCTTTTTTTATCTTGCATACTATCCGAGACCAATTTGATTTGCATGCGCTCTAATGCGCGGATTGTAGCGATTCTAACTTTGGCAGGTGGTGCTGTAAATGTGCGATAAGTAATACCATTCATGGTGTGCGTAATTGCAGCGGATCCGCCCATGCCAGCTGCGGATGTGGCGGCTGCCACACAACCAGATAGTGATGCCACATTAATCAATATAAGCAAAGCCAACCAAAAATATCGCATTTCAGTCCACCATATAATCATATGTTATTTAGAATAAACAGCATATCTGCTTTATGAAAACGTGTAAACAACAGTTCAATATAATCAAAGTGTTATACCTTGTTGTTAATCAATAACTTTTTGAATATAAGAACGTCATTTCAGTTATGACATTTGCAGCAAGGGTAAGGCATAATAGACATATATGAGTAATCAAAGCCTTCTTGAGCGCAGTCTGAAATCTGTGTGGCACCCGTGTACGCAGATGAAGCAGCACGAGGTTTTTCCGCTTATCCCGATTGCACGTGGCGAGGGTATCTGGCTGTACGATGCCGATGGCAAGCGCTATCTGGATGCAGTGAGTTCGTGGTGGGTGAACCTGTTCGGGCATAACAATCCACGTATCAAAGACGCTATCAAGCAGCAGTTGGATACGCTTGATCACGTCATGCTTGCTGGGTTTACACATGAGCCAGTTGTCGAGTTGTCCGAAAAATTATCTAAACTCACTGGTCTAGGCCATGCATTTTATGCCAGCGATGGCGCGAGTGCGACAGAGATTGCGCTCAAGATGAGTTTTCATTATTGGCGCAATAGCGGGAAAGGCAGAAAAACCAAATTTATCAGCCTGCAAAATAGTTACCACGGCGAGACCTTGGGGGCACTGGGCGTGACCGATGTGGCGATTTTTAAAGATACTTACGCGCCGCTATTGTTGCAGTCGGCGCAAATGCCAAGCCCGGATTTTAGATTGGCAGATGCAGGCGAGGGTGCTGAGGCTTTTGCTTTGCGTTGTGCAGAAAAACTCGAGCAGTATGTGAGTGAGCATCATGCAGAGCTAGCGGCTTTCATTATCGAGCCGCTGGTGCAGTGCGCGGCTGGCATGGGCATGTACCATCCTGTGTATCTGGCTAAAGCGCGCGAGATTTGTAGTAGGCATAAGGTACATTTGATTGCCGATGAAATAGCCGTGGGTTTTGGACGCACCGGGACAATGTTTGCATGTGGGCAGGGAGCTATCCAGCCTGATTTTATTTGTTTATCCAAAGGTATTACGGGCGGCTATTTACCCTTATCCGCAGTACTTACCACCGATACAATTTACCAGGCGTTTTACGATGACAGCACCATTAAAGGCTTTTTACATAGTCACAGCTATACCGGTAATCCGCTGGCATGCAGTGCAGCGCTCGCAACGTTAGCGATTTTTGAAACTGATGATGTTATACAAAAAAATCGTGAAAAATCAGCCTTGATACAAGCCAAAATGCAAGTGCTCACTGACTTACCAATCAAGCATTTGCGGCATCAAGGCATGATATTTGCCTTTGATGTCATGACACAAAACACACAGTTTTCTAGGCAGTGTTACCAGGCTGCAACAAAGCAGGGCTTATTATTGCGCCCAATCGGTAACACGGTGTATTGGATGCCGCCATATATCATTACAGAAGAGGAAATTGATTTTATGGTGGGTGCTACTGTAGAGGCGATAAATTGTACGATATGAAAAAGTTTTTAATATTCGCAAGTTTGGTGTTGGCCAGTTTGCATGTGCATGCAGAACTCCCAGCAACCGTGGCTGAGGTGCTTAAAAAAGCAGGCATTCCACAGCAAAGTGTGGCGGTGTATGTGCAGGCGGTAGAGAGTAATAGTCCGATTCTTAGCCACAATGCCGATAAAAGCATGAATCCTGCCTCGGTAATGAAATTAGTCACCACTAATGCGGCGTTGGATTTGCTCACGCCAACTTATCGCTGGAAAACAGAAATCTATAGAAACGGTAACGTAGAAAACGGCGTACTAAATGGCAATCTGATCATTAAAGGTTATGGCGACCCCAGCTTTAAGGCGCAGGAGTTTTGGCGCATGTTGATGAGCTTGCAGCAGGCGGGCATCAAAGAAATCAAGGGGGATTTGATTGTCGACAAAAGTTATTTTGCTAAAAGTGTAGGTGTGCGACATACCTTTGATGACGAGACTTGGCGCGCCTATAATGCCGAACCGAGTGCATTTTTGGTGAACGGCCGCAACACCAGCTTTAAGTTTGTCGCCACAGAAACGGGTGTGAATATCAACCAGGAATTTGAGCTGTTTCAAGTGCAAATTATTAACAACATGAGGCTTGGTCAAGAGGTTTGCGGTGACTGGCGCAGCCGCTTTGGGTATACCGTTAAGACGCTGGAAAATAAGGCGATTGTGACATTCAGCGGTACTTTTTCACAGGATTGTGGCGAGCGTTATCTGGAGCTGAGTGTATTTGATGACGAGAAATACGCTTTTTTTACGTTCAAAAAACTATGGCGTGAACTCGGTGGAAAATTTAACGGGACGCTTAGGCTGCAAGATACGCCAAGTAGCGCGATTAAAGTACTTGAACAAATGTCCGACCCATTAGGTTATGTAATTCGCGACATCAACAAATGGAGCAACAACCTGATGGCGCGGCAGCTTTTATTGACTATTGCAGCAGAAAAAAATAGCGTGCCAGCAACGGAAGCCAAAGGCATAGCGGCTATTAACACTTGGCTTATTGGTAAGGGCTTGAATTTTAATGAGTTAGTGGTGGAGAATGGCTCGGGTTTGTCGCGTATTGAGCGTATTAGTGCAGAGCATCTAGGCCGCATGTTGGTAAGTGCTTACAATAGCCCGGTGATGCCAGAGTTTATGGCTTCGCTGTCTATTTTGGCGCAAGATGGCACAGTGAAAAAGCGCTTAAACGAAAGCCAGTCGAGTGGCCGCGCTCACCTGAAAACAGGCTCATTAGACGGCGTGAGCGCCATTGCGGGTTACGAGATAGATGCGAACGGTCATCGTCATGTGCTGGTGATGCTGGTAAACCACGCGAATGCAGCGGCAAGTAAAAACGCTCAGGATGCGCTGATTGAATGGGTGCATCAACAACCATAACATGGTGTAATTGCGCGAACTTGCTCGAGTTTGCGGTATCATATCGTTTCGATTATTTAGGCTACCTTTACAATTTATAGCTAGGATTAAAGTTACACATGAAGCTAATTCATATTCTTTTGGCAGGTGCGTGCGCTTTTACATTAGGCGCTTGCAAGCCCCAAACATCAACACCAGCAACATCAACACAGGAAAAATCCTTAATGACCGCAAATATCACCGAAGCCAATATTACAGAACTAAAAAAAATAGACACACAAACAGGCTCAGGCCGCGAAGCCGAGCCCGGCTTTAACATCAGCGTGCATTACACAGGCTGGCTGTATGATGCAGCAGCGGCCGACAAAAAGGGTAAAAAGTTCGATAGCAGTTTAGATAGAAAACAGCCGTTCGATTTTGCCCTGGGCGCTGGCCAAGTGATTCAGGGCTGGGATGAAGGTTTTGCCGGCATGAAAATCGGCGGTAAGCGCACTCTGATTATTCCAGCAGAAATGGGTTATGGTGCACGCGGTGCGGGTGGCGTGATTCCGCCGAATGCGACGTTGATTTTTGATGTTGAATTGCTGGACGTTAAATAATGAAGGTGCGTGTGAAATGGGTTGAAGGCGTGTGCTTTGTTGGCGAATCAGAGACAGGCCACGCAGTGGTGTTGGACGGTGCGCCTGAAAACGGTGGTCGTAACATCGGCATGCGCCCAATGGAAATGCTGCTCATCGGCATGGGCGGCTGCACATCGTTTGATGTGGTCACCATTCTCAAAAAAGCCCGCCAGCCGATTGTAGACTGCGTAGCGGAAATCGATGCGACGCGTGCGGATGAGATTCCAAAAGTGTTTACCAAAATTCATGTGCACTTTGTGGTGACCGGCAATAATTTGAATGCTACTCAAGTGGAACGTGCAGTGAAACTGTCGGCAGAAAAATATTGCTCTGCTTCGATTATGTTGAGTAAAAGCGTGCAAATCACGCATGACTTTGAGATAAGAACGCCCGAAAATATCTAGCCGTATGTTGGCTAAGATTTGTTCGTAATGATTTTTACGTCTAAAGGCGCTTCGTTTTCCAGTACGTTTAGCAGCCTATCTACATTTGGGTGTTTGCCTGGGCAGTTTTCGGCGTCTTCAGTATGCTCGGCATATAGCGCCAAGCCTTCAACAGCAGCATCTAAAGTAATGCCGCCATACATTCTATACAAATGGTTATAAACCTTAATCGAGCCCTGGCTGCCGGGCTTGTTTTCGATAACTCCTGCAGGCTCGCCATTTTCATAGTAAAGCTCAATGCGTTGCACGTCATCGGCGCTATCGAGTGTAAGTAAAACATCACTGAATTTTTGCATGCTCACCTTAAATTTTTTGCCTAAAGCGATTAAATATAATAAGCGGTCTTGGTCATGATTTTAGAAGCGAACCTCATGCCAGCCTTAACCAGCGCGGGGAGCTCGCTTGCGCCAAGCTGGCCGGCTTCTTGTGCATGCGCTGCTTCATCTTGCTGCATCTGATGTACGATTGTACGCGTTTTAATGTCGGTTTCATTGAGCCGGCTCAAATGATTTTGTAAATGTGTCGACACTTGGTTCTCTGTTTCAGCTAGAAAGCCCAGGTTCCATTTGTCCCCCAGCGCGCCTGCTATTGCGCCCAGTGTAAAACTGCCCGCATACCAAACAGGGTTGAGCAGGCTTTTACGCCCGCCAAGCTCTTTAATGCGGGCTTCGCACCAGGCCAGATGGTCGGTTTCTTCATCAGCGGCATGTTCCAGCGCTTTTACTATATATGGGCTGCGCGATGTTAATGCCTGGCCGCTATACAAAGCCTGTGCGCATATTTCGCCCACATGGTTAATGCGCATGAGCGTAGCTGCATGGGCCTTGCTTGCACCATCTAGCACAGGTTCATCTAAGTGAGCGTCAGGGCGTGGCCTGACAGCAGTGCTGGCCGCAAATAACGTGCGTAAACCTTTGTCAAATGTAGTGATTAATTTATCTGAAAGCATACCGTTGAGTTTAATCCAATTCCGGTAATAAGTCATACCTGGATAGTTGTTTGAGTCCATCATAAAACAAAGCCCTGCTTTAATGAATAAAGCAGGACTCAGCAGAGCATAAAAATTATTTTTTAGCTTCTGTAGGTTTTGCTTCCGGCGTTTTTTGTACAGGCAAACCTTTTAATACGTTCATCGCCTGCATAAATTGAATATCTTCTTTGCTGGCTGGCTCGATTGGACCTTTTTGCTCAGCAAATTTTTTCTCGTTCAGTTTTTCTTTTGCGGCATCTAAAACCTCGCTCATTGCAGGTTTATTAGCGTCAGCATCTTTCGGGTTAGATAGATGTTTGGCTAAATCGGCCTCGTGTAAATTGTTAGATTGATCAAAGCCATCTTCAACAATAATATCCGGCACGATGCCTTTAGCTTGAATCGAGCGGCCATTTGGCGTGAAGTAACGCGCAGTAGTAAGTTTAATGGCGCTGCCGTTATTCATCGGCAGAATGGTTTGTACAGAGCCTTTGCCAAAGCTTTGGACGCCTAAAATGGTTGCGCGTTTGTGATCCTGTAATGCACCAGCTACAATTTCTGAAGCCGAAGCGGAGCCCGCATTAACCAATACGACGATAGGGGTTTTTTTGTAGTCGGTTGGCACATCTTTGAGATAATCTGATTTACCGCGACGCGCGTAATCAAGCGGGGTAGCGTTAAGACGCATTTTGGAATCTGTCACACGGCCTTCGGTATAAACCACTAAATCATCTTTAGGCAGGAAAGCAGCCGATACGCCAACAGCCGCATCCAGCAAGCCTCCTGGGTTGTTGCGTAAATCTAGCACCAAGCCTTTGAACGGGCCTTTATTCTGCTCGCGCAAGGTTTTAAGCGCTTTGGCTAAATCTTCGCCCGTGTGTTCCTGAAACTGGGTGATGCGCACATAGCCGTAACCTGGCTCGATATACTTATTTTTAACACTTTGCGTTTTAATAATGGCGCGCGTTAAGTTAAAAGTAAGCGGTTTTGCTTCGCCTTTGCGTAACACGGTCAGCACAATTTTGGTATCGGGTTTGCCGCGCATTTTTTTAACCGCATCGTTGAGGGTTAAACCACGCACCTGGGTGTCATCCAGCTTCATAATCAAATCGCCTGTTTTTAAGCCAGCTTTGTAAGCAGGGCTATCTTCAATCGGCGTCACTACCTTAACAAGGCCATCTTCCATCGCGACTTCGATGCCCAAGCCGCCAAATTCACCTTGTGTACCCGCCTGCAAATCTTTGTAAGCATCGGCATCCATAAAGGATGAATGTGGGTCTAACCCGGAAAGCATGCCGGTTAAAGCTTCGTTGATCAGCTTTTTATCTTCAACCGGTTCTACGTAATCGGTTTTAACCTTGCCAAACACCTCAGCAAATACGCGTAAATCATCAATAGGCAGTTGTGATGATGCAACTTTTTCAGCCAAAGCTGAAAAGTTAAGGCTAACTAACACGCCGATTAATACGCCGGAACCAATAAGGCCAAATTTTTCAAAAGCAGACCGCATGCATACCCTTTTCATCAAAATAATTACTGCTGTACTAAAATTGTTTGCAATACAACTGCTCGCAACACTAAGCTAAGAGCTTACAATAAAGCAATGGTTCATTTTGCGCTATTTCAAGTGATTTTAATAGAGCGCGCAGCAAAAAATGTGTGTTAAGGACAAGGATTGAGCATGAGGAATGAACAGGTTGAGATTGAATATTGCACGCAATGCCGATGGCTGCTGCGCGCGGCTTGGCTGGCGCAGGAGCTATTAACAACATTTGAGGCTGAACTAAAAGCAGTGAGTCTAATGCCTGGCACAGGCGGCGTGTTTGAAGTACGGCTCAATGGTGCCGTGATATTCTCGCGCAAAGAGGCGGGGCGGTTTCCGGAATCGAAAGAGCTAAAGCAGCTTATCCGCGATGTAATTGCAGCAGAGCGCGATTTGGGACATAGTGACAGGTAGAACTGGTATTAGCGCATGTTGATGCGGCCGATGATCTGAATTATTTGCAATTCTACAAGTCGTATTTTATGCATTGGGTTATGAATTAAATTTCACTTACTTATAACTTAAGGAGAACAAAAATGGCTGCACAACATGGCAACAACACCCCGGTTATTAAAGCGCTAAACACTATTTTAGAATTGGAATTGGCGGGTGTAGTGCGCTACACACATTATGCATTGATGGTGTTTGGCTATAACCGCATCCCTATTGTTTCCTGGCTGCGTGGTCAGGCAGCCGAGTCGCTGACTCATGCGGATAAAGCGGGTGAGTTAATTACACATTTGGGTGGTCATCCATCACTATCCATTGGGCCATTGCTAGAGACGCATAATCATGACATTGGCGATATTCTGCGCGAATCATTGGCGCATGAAGCGATAGCGCTAAATGCCTACAAAGCTTTGTTAAAATTGGTAGAAGGCGACTCAGTGATGTTGGAAGAATACGCCAGGGAAATGATTTACCAAGAAGAGTTGCATTTAGGTGAAGTAGATAAAATGTTGCGCAAACCTGGTGATTTGGCTAAATTTCATGAGTAATTATTATTGAGATTTTTCCGAGAGTTTTTCAGCCACTTTATCTAGCCGCTGGCCGCCATTAAAGCGGCTTGCCCAGTAGCTATTTTGCATGCTCTCTACGCGCACCACATTGCCAGTGCTGGGCGCATGGATAAACTTATTGTCGCCAATATAAATCCCCACGTGCGAAAACGCAGATTTGAGCGTATTAAAAAACACCAAATCTCCCGGCTGTAGCTCATCTTTTTTGACGGTTTTACCGATCTGGCTAATGGCGCGTGCAGTAGGAGGCAAGGTCAAATTAGCTGCATTGCGAAACACATAACGCACAAAACCGCTGCAATCAAAGCCAGTTTCTGGTGATTTGCCACCGTATTTGTATTTAATACCGGTCAGGCTTAGCGCGTTAATCAGCACATCTTGCGCTTTTTCTTGCCAGCTAGGTTGATAGTTTTCATCGACGTTATAAAGCGTTACACCCGCCACGTTTTCAGCCACAGCCTCTTCCGCCGTTGCTGGCGCGATAAAGCTTGCAAATAGGCATAATACCAAGAGTATTAAACGTTTCATCAGAGTTAAGGCGATAGAATTAAAACTTTGAGAACCTACCTTAAAAGTTAAGGTAGGTTAATTGATTTCCTATGGTTTAGCCATTGCGCTTTTGATCATGCCGACGATGGCTAACAATACGCCACCACCCACACCACCACCAGCCACTTGGCCGATAATAGTGGCAATATCCATGCCGCCACCCGCTGCTGCTGCAGCGCCGCCTATACCCATCATGCCGAGTAATTGACCGCCCAAACCGCCGCCAAGAATACCAATCACGGAGTTTAGCACAGTGCCCATGCTTGCGTTTTTCATCAGGCTGCCAGCAATGTTACCGCCCACTGCACCGCTTATTAACTGAATAATCATTCCTAAATCCATACATCCTCCCTAAAAGTAATGACAGAATTGAAACTTTACAGCAACGTAAGGCTAACAAGATATGCAGCATAACGCAATACTTTTTTAGGTTCGTCAAATCATCGCCTATATTCATGGGATAATTTCAGCCATGTCGAATAAATCAGCATTAACTCAAATTTTTAAGTCAGATGGCGCTTTGGCTAACGCAATAGAGGGCTTTTCGGAGCGTGCGCAGCAGCTTGAAATGGCCTTGGCGATCGAGGCTGCCATTAAAGGTAACAAACAACTGGTGGCCGAGGCTGGCACCGGCACCGGCAAAACCTTTGCTTATTTAGTGCCGGCACTGCTCTCGGGTGGCAAGGTGATTATTTCTACCGGCACTAAAACCCTGCAGGACCAGCTGTTCAACCGCGATTTGCCCAATGTGCGCGACGCCCTGAAAGTGCCGGTAACTGTGGCCATGCTGAAAGGCCGCGCCAATTATGTGTGCCATTATCATTTAGAAAATGCCATGCAAAGCGGCCGCTTTGCTTCGCGCGAAGACGCCAAATATGTGCATTTGATTAAAAACTTTGCGGAAAACAGCAAAACGGGCGACAAGGCGGAACTTACAGACGTGCCGGAAAACGCGACGATCTGGCTCAATGTGACGTCCACGCGTGACAATTGCTTGGGACAGGATTGCAGCTTCTATAAAGACTGTTTTGTGATGGAGGCGCGTAAAAAGGCGCTGGCAGCTGATGTTGTCGTCGTGAATCACCACCTGTTTTTTGCCGATGTGATGCTGCGCGATGAGGGCGTGGCAGAGTTGCTGCCCAGTGCCAATACGGTGATTTTTGATGAAGCGCATCAATTGCCCGAAGTCGCGGGTTTGTTTTTTGGCGAGGATATTTCTACCAGCCAGCTGATGGAACTGGCGCGTGACGCTAGCATCGCGCACTTAAGTCTGGCCAAGGATTGTGTGGCTTTGGGCGAGGCCATTCCCAAGCTGGAAAAAGCCTGCAAAGACTTCAGGCTGATTTTTGCTTACGAAGGTTCGCGTTTGCCGGTGCAAAAGGCATTAGCGCTTAAAGGTTTTGATGCCGCCTTTAGCGATATGCAGGCCATGTTAAGTGAGCTCACAAAAGTGCTGGAAAGCCAGGCGGCGCGCGACCCTGGCCTGGAAAAGTGCTGGCAACGTGGCGAGGCTTTAGGTGAGCAATTAGATCATTGGATTAAAGCACAAAACGCCAATTTGGTACGCTGGGTAGAAGTGTTCACGCAATCAGTCCAGCTACACGCCACGCCGCTTAGCGTGGCGGATAGTTTTGGCAAGCAGCTTAGCGCACAGCCGCGGGCATGGATTTTCACCTCGGCTACACTCGCCGTGAAAAGCGACTTCAGCCACTACATGGCGCAAATGGGCCTGCATGCGGCCGAGACAGGCTTTTGGGAAAGCCCGTTCGATTACGATAATCAAGCGCTTTTATACGCACCGCAAAACATGCCAGACCCAAACACCAGCGCCTATAATGCCGCGGTGGCGGCTGTGAGTTTGCCCGTCATCCAAGCCAGTCAAGGCCGTGCCTTTGTGTTGTGCACCTCGCTCAAAGCCATGCGCGAAATCCATGCGCTACTGAAAGAAGTATTTGCCACCAATGGTATGGAATACCCGCTGTTATTGCAGGGCGAAAGCACGCGTAGCGAACTGCTGGACCGCTTTCGCACGCATGGCAACGCGGTGCTGGTGGGCAGCCAGAGCTTTTGGGAAGGCGTGGACGTGCGCGGCGAAGCGCTAAGTGTGGTGATTATCGACAAACTGCCATTCGCCCCGCCTGACGACCCCGTGCTTTCTGCGCGCATTGATAAAATGAATACTGAGGGTAAAAACGCGTTTATGGAATATCAACTACCTTACTCGGTGATTACCCTAAAACAAGGCGCAGGGCGGCTAATACGCGATGAAAAAGACCGCGGAGTGTTAATGATTTGCGACCCGCGCCTGATTACCAAACCCTACGGAAAGCGCATCTGGCAAAGCCTGCCACCATTTAAGCGCACCAAGGAATTGGTGGACGTGGAAGCGTTTTTCGATGCGAAGTTGTAAGAAATAGCCAATCGTTTTATACTTTACTGGTTAAATCCTTTGATAATAAGAAGAGACCATGATTAAAAAACTATGTTTATCTATTACCGTTGTTAGCTTCATCGGCTGCACGGGCAATCCCACGGTATCCTCCATCAAGCCATTTGACAAGCAAAGAGTCTATGATATTCCGGGTGATAAAATTATCGATCAGTTGGGGAAAGCACTTCCTAATTTTTTATTGTCCACTTCTTCTACAGCCACTAAATTAAATGTTGAGCGTGATGAAACTGGCGTGGGGCTGATTATTACGCAGTATAAACCTAAGGACGATAGTTTTACCGAATGCTATGTTCCAAACGGTGGTGGTTTGATGAACAGAAAAAATGGTTTAAATTACGGCATAATTGCGATTGTGCTAACCCCTGGACAAAAAGGGACGACTGTGCAAATTAAAAGTACTTTTAATGAAAACCGTTCCGTGGAGGTGCCAGGTAAGGTGATTGGTCATGTGTCCACCGCTTATGGCGGCGGCACTCTTCGTGGCCCCAATGAAACTGCTAATATAGGCTCGAGTTGTTATTCAACAGGTATTATTGAACGTTCCATTTTTGATATGATTCAAACCAAAACTTCGGGCGCTGGTAAGGCTGATGCCAGTCTTGACGAAGCCTTGGTGGCGGATGACAGTTTTTGGTTCCTGCCAGAATATCAAAAAAGGTATATGGAGAGTGCGCGTGGAAAAGGTGAGGCTCATTTCAAGGATCTCGTCAAAAGCATAATGAAACCAAAATATGATTTTAATTTTTCTGCCAATGATGCGAACAGTTTAGGCATGATGTATGCCGAAGGGGTCATGGTGCCCAAAAATTACGCTACCGCATTTAAATTATTTGAAAAGGGTGCAACGACTCGAAGTGTAGGGCAGTCAGATGGAACGGTTGCATGTAGTCATAATCTTGGCTTTATGTATGAAAAAGGGATTGGCACAGCTAAAAACGATACCAAAGCTTTAGATCTGTATCAACAGACACAAAATTACGCACGAGGACAAAACAAACTAGGCTATTTGTACGCAAAGGGCTTGTTAGGCCTTAAAAAGGATGAAGCCAAAGCAGCCAAGCTATTTACACAAGTAGTAGCCGAAGGTCAAGGACGCGATGATAAAAGTTATTTTATAGCACTACGTAATTTGGGGTATATGTACGCAAATGGGCTGGGGGCAAAAAAGAATGATGTTGCCGCCTATACATGCTATAGAAAGGTTGCGTTAGGTGATAGTGATGCAAAAGCACAAAAAGCCGCTGATGTTATTCGAGCAAGAATGACAGATAAACAAATCCAGGAAACCAATGAGTTTCTGAAAGGCGATGAATATTTTGCAAATAAATATTTTAATGCTTACCTTGAAAAGAGTCTTTATTTGTAAATGCGTTCACCGCCTATTTTGCTGCAGCAATAGAATAGAAAAATTAGCCGCATATGGAACTTGCAACAGTAAGTTGCAAGTTCCATAAAAACGCATAACAAAAAAATCTTCAAAGGCCAATAGATTTATTGGCTAAAAACGCTTTTGCCTATATATCAATAATGCTTATTCTTATTCCCGAAACTGAATACGAACTCACCGCTATCCGCGCGCAGGGCGCGGGTGGGCAGAACGTGAATAAGGTTTCCAGCGCGATTCATTTGCGGTTTGATATTAACGCTTCATCGTTAAACGATTGGTTGAAAGCGCGCTTAATCAATAGCAAAGATAATCGCATCACCGATGAAGGTGTGCTGATTCTTAAAGCCCAGCAATACCGCACACAAGAGGCGAATAAACGGGATGCAATTAAACGCCTGCATGAGATTGTGAATGCCGCCAACCATGTTAAACCCATGCGCTACGCCACCAAACCGAGTTATGGATCAAAACAACGACGGTTAGAAAGTAAAGTTCAAAGAGGCAAAATAAAGCAATTACGTGGCAAAATAGCGAGTGATTGATTCTACACGATGTTCAGAATGACGGGGTGGTTGATAGTAAGGATTATCCATTGAAACAATCACTTAAAAAATGAATTAATATGAATTTACTTAGTTTAGACACCTCTACCGAATTTTTATCGCTCGCTCTACAAGTGGGCGATAAGTCATTCTCGCACTACCAAAACGTCGGCCAAACCGCATCGCAGCTTATTTTGCCGCAAATTCAGGCTTTGCTAGATTCAGCAAATATTATCTTAAATGATTTAAATGGTATTGCGTTTGGCGCAGGCCCTGGCTCGTTTACTGGTGTGCGTATTGCCTGTGGTGTGGCTCAGGGCTTGGGTTTTGGCGCCAATCTGCCTGTGGCAGGCATTAATACTTTAATGGCGTTGGCAGAGGCGAGTGGTAAAGATAAAGTTATCGCGTGTCTGGATGCGCGCATGGGCGAGATTTATCATGCAGCTTTTGAAAAAATAAATGGTGAATGGGTTGAGCGAAGCACCACAAAAGTATGTAAGCCAGAAGCCGCACCAGTGCTGGAGAGTGGCGAATGGGTTGGCGCAGGCAGCGGTTGGGCGGTGTATGGTGAAGTGTTAAGTAAAATTTATGCAAAAAATTTAAGTCAAATATTACCAAATATCACACCAACGGCAGAAGCTATTTTGCAACTGGCGCTGCCAACTTTTGCAGCAGGCAGTGCCCACCCAGCCAGCGAGGCTGCGCCAATTTACATTCGTAACCGCATTGCTTTGACTTCACAAGAGCGCGAGCAAGGACAGCGTTTATGAGCGCAATGTTAAAGCCGCAATACCAGCTACGCCCCATGCAAATGGACGATTTGGACGCGATTATGCAAATCGAGCCCACCATTTATTCACACCCGTGGACGCGCGGCAATTTCAGCGATTCGCTCAATTCGGGCTATAGTGCTTGGGTGTTGGAAAGCGGCGGCGAAATCATTGGTTACACGCTCATGATGCTGGTAATGGATGAAGCGCATCTGCTCAATTTGAGTATCGCCAAACCCCAGCAAAAACAAGGCTTGGGGCGTTATTTATTGGAGCATATGATAGACAAAGCCAAACAATACAAAGCCACTAATATGTTTTTAGAGGTGCGCCCCAGTAATGTTTCGGCGATTGCGCTCTATGAAAACTTGGGCTTTTGTGAAATGGCAGTACGGCGTGGTTATTACCCTGCAGCACATGGGCGTGAAGATGCGGTGTTAATGGGCTTGGCATTATGATGACTAGAGAAGAGATATTACGCGAGCTGGAACTGTTGCCAATTTGGAAGCGGCGCACTCAGCCTGCGCCTATAGAAAAACATGAAAAAACAATCGGCCTGCAAGCCGCTCTGGTATTGCCTCCCAGAGCATCGGTTGAAAGCATGGATTGGCAAGCTTTAAAAGCTTGTGTTAAGGATTGTCAGGCATGCGGACTTGCCAAAACGCGTACGCAAACGGTGTTTGGCGTTGGGGATGAAAATGCGGATTGGCTGTTCGTCGGCGAAGCACCAGGCGCTGAGGAAGACAAGCACGGCGAGCCGTTCGTGGGCCAGGCGGGCAAACTGCTGGACAACATGCTGTCAGCGATTGAACTAAAGCGAGGAGAGAATGTATATATTGCCAATGTATTGAAATGCCGCCCGCCGGAAAATCGCGATCCGCACAGTGAGGAAGTTATTCAATGCGAGCCTTATTTGAAGCGCCAAGTGGAACTAATCAAGCCAAAGTTAATTATTGCCTTAGGTAAGTTTGCCGCGCAAACCCTGCTGAACTCGGATGCCACGGTCACCAGCCTGCGTGGTAAATTACACCATTATTATGGCGTACCAGTGATTGTGACGTATCATCCTGCTTATTTGCTGCGAAACCTGGCGGATAAAGCCAAAGCATGGGATGATTTATGTTTGGCGAAATCGACCATGGCCAAAATGAGCGAATCGGGCTTGTAATCGAACAAATGAACGCAATATACTTAAGTGTGTATAACTACAAGTATGCTCAACTTTTCTTTTAAAGGAAAACCATGAAAAATTTAATTTCTAAGATTGCAATGATATCTTTAGCGCTGGCTTTAACTGGCTGCGGCTATAACAAATTTCAGAGCCTGGATGAGGAAGCAAAGGCCAGCTGGTCTGAAGTGCTGAACCAGTACCAGCGCCGTGCCGATTTGGTGCCTAACTTGGTGGAAACAGTTAAAGGCTATGCCGCGCATGAAAAAGAAGTGCTGACAGAAGTTTCGAACGCGCGCAGCAAAGTGGGCAGCATGCAGGTGACGCCAGAGGTGCTGAACGACCCAGAGGCGTTTGCCAAGTTTCAGGCCGCACAAGGACAGTTAACCAGCGCATTATCCCGCTTGATGGCCGTGGCTGAAAACTACCCAAATCTTAAGGCGGATCAGGGATTTAGAGATTTACAAGCGCAATTGGAAGGCACCGAAAATCGCGTGACAGTGGCGCGTAACCGCTATATTGAAACGATTAAAGATTACAACGTGGCCGTGCGTTCTTTCCCAGAGAACCTGACCGCGATGATGTTTGGCTACAAAGCCAAGCCCTCGTTTACTGTTGAAAACGAAAAAGCGATTTCCACCGCGCCGAAAGTAGAGTTTGGCGATAAGAAATAATTTGGATTTTAGTTAACACGTGTTTTCAACATTCAAAGCTGGTTTATGTGCGCTAGGCTTGATGCTGTTTTTGGCATCAGGCTTTGCGCATGCGGCGCTTGTTGAAATTCCTGCGCTTAACAAGCGCGTTACCGATTTAACCCACACACTTTCACAATCACAACAAGCGCAGCTAGAAGATAAGCTTGCGGCGTTTGAGCGAAAAAAAGGCAGCCAGATCGCGCTGCTCATCGTCCCTACCACCCAGCCGGAAGACATTGCACAATACTCGATCCGCGCGGTAGAAAAGTGGAAACTCGGTCGTAAAAAAGTCGATGATGGCTTGCTTATCCTGGTGGCAAAGGATGACCGTAAAATCCGCATCGAAGTTGGTTACGGCTTGGAGGGCGCGATTCCAGATTTAACTGCAAAGCGCGTGATTTCTGAGGTTATTGCACCCAAGTTCAAGCAGGGCGATTTTTATGGCGGCCTGGATGCGGGTGTAGATAGGCTGATTGGGCTTGTGGGTGGCGAGCCGCTGCCAGAGCCAGGCAGCCCTGCGTTTAACGGAAAGTCCCTAGAAAACTTGCTGCCAATGTTGCTGTTTGGAGCTTTAATTACAGGACTGTTTTTACGCAGTATGTTGGGCACTTTTTTTGGCAGCGCCCTTAATGGCGGGCTGGTTGGCGGCGTGGTCTGGCTGCTGGGTGTGGCTCTGGGCGGTGCTGCTATCTTTGGCGTGATTGCCTTCTTTATTACCATGATGATGGGCGGGCGCGGCATTAACGGCTATAGCGGACGTTCTGGCGGATATGGCGGCGGTTACGGTGGTGGCGGGTTTGATGGTAGCAGAGGCGGATTCGGTGGTGGTGGTGGCGGTTTTGGCGGCGGCGGGGCTTCTGGAGATTGGTAATGAAACGACAAAACCCTATAGTCCGTTTTTTTAAACACATGTTCAGTAACCCTTGGCAGGTGAATCGCCATTTTTCGGCGATTGCATTGCACGAAATAGAAAAAGCCATTACTGCGAGCGAGAAAAAACACGCCGGTGAAATTCGTTTTGTAGTAGAAGCAGGCTTGCATCCGCTGGAAATTTTATACAAAAAAACGCCTAAACAAAGAGCGATTGAGTTATTCGGGCGTTTGAATATTTGGGATACCGAACACAACAATGGCGTGTTGATTTATTTATTGTTAGTAGATAGAGACGTGGAAATTGTGGGCGACAGAGGAATTGACAGGTATATTGGTCACGCTGGCTGGGAGGAAATATGCCGCGAGATGGAACTGTTGTTTAGAAAAGGCGAGTTTGAAGCTGGCGTTTTACACGGCATTGAAAAAATCAGCGCAGTTCTAGAAAAGCATTTTCCCTTAACTGGCGTGAGCCTTAATGAAGTTTCTAACAAACCTCTTATTCTCTAGTGTTTTTGTTTTGTGTTTCAATTCATCAACGCATGCAGCGTTGGTGGATATGACGCGTATTTTTCATCAAACGCCACAATTAAATCAGTTTGAAATATGCCAGGGCGGCGGCTGTGCTGAGATTTCAAAAACTTTTCTCACAGAGTCGGAGTGGGATGCCGTGGCAAGAATATTTAATAATCCGGCTAAAAATGCAGAAGAAGAACGCAAAAAAATCGCCCAGGCGATTGGCGTGCTGGAAGGCTTGGTTGGGCGTAAAGTAGGCACCTCTGCTGACCGTGCAGGTACGTTTGATAATGCCGGTTATCCAGGTCAGCAAGATTGCAATGACGAGGCGATTAACTCGACCACTTATATGCGATTGTTAAAGCAGCGAGGTTTCATGCCTTTGCACGAGATTGAAGATACACGTACAAGAGATTTCTTTTTTACCGGCTGGCCGCATAGCACGGCGGTGATTCATGAAATTAAAACTGGCGATAGATACGCGGTAGATAGCTGGTTTTATGATAACGGTCACGCTGCCACCATTGTGCCTTTTTCTATGTGGAAATCAGGCTACAAGCCGGACGATAGCCCTGTTGGAAAAGCGCGAACTACAAAAGCTTCTAATCCACAAAAGTAAGTCAATTGCTGACTTAGTATAGGTTTACCTATAAAATTCGGTTTCCTTTGTAAATAGTCAAATAAATGCGCGCATCCCAATTTTTTATCGCCACTCAAAAAGAAGCCCCTGCCGATGCCGAGCTGATCAGCCACAAACTGATGGTGCGCGCCGGCCTGATTAAAAAACTCGGCAACGGCCTCTATAGCTGGATGCCGCTTGGTTTGCGCATATTGCGCAAAGTCGAAAATATCGTGCGTGACGAGATGAATAAGGCTGGCGCTTTAGAGCTTTTGATGCCAGCCGTGCAGCCCAAGGAGCTATGGGATGAAACCGGACGCTGGGCGGTGTTTGGCCCGCAAATGCTTAAAATTAAAGACCGCCACGACCGCGATTTCTGTTTTGGCCCCACGCATGAAGAGGTGATTACCGACATTGTGCGTCGCGAAATTAATAGCTACAAGCAATTGCCGCTCAATTTTTATCAAATCCAGACCAAATTCCGCGATGAAATTCGTCCGCGTTTTGGCGTGATGCGCGCACGCGAATTCATGATGAAAGATGCGTATTCGTTTCATACCGATTTTGAATCGCTCGAAAAAACTTACGCGCAGATGTACCAAACCTACAGCAATATTTTTACAAGATTAGGGTTAAAGTTCCGCGCGGTGAAGGCGGATTCCGGCGCCATCGGCGGCGAGGGCTCGCAGGAGTTTCATGTGCTGGCAGATAGTGGCGAAGATGCGCTGGCATATTGTGAAAATTCAGATTACGCTGCCAATGTGGAGCTGGCGGAAGCATTACCAGCAGGCAATACCAGAGCGGGTCTTGATGACGTAAAAACTTTTGGCCAGGTCATGCAGGAGGTTGAAACGCCTAAACAAACGCAATGTGAAGATGTGGCGAAGCTGCTTGGAATCAGCATTGAACGTACGGTGAAGGCGATTGCATTGGTGGCGAATGAAAAGTTTTATTTGGCCTTGCTGCGTGGCGATCATACCTTGAACGAGGTGAAAGTCGGCAAATTGACAGGGTTGGCAGATTTTCGTTTTGCGACTGAAGAAGAAATTCGCGCTAATTTAAACTGCCCGCCTGGTTTTATTGGTCCAGTCGGGGTGGGGGGCAATGTGACAGTCATTGCAGATAAGACCGTTGCCAATATGAGCGATTTTGTGTGTGGTGCGAACAAACCGAAATATCATTTAAGTGGCGTGAATTTTGGCCGTGATTTGCCAGAACCCAGTTTGGCGGCGGATATTCGCAACGTGGTGGCTGGTGACGCCAGCCCGGATGGCAAAGGCAAACTTAGCCTGTGCCGTGGCATTGAAGTCGGGCATATTTTTCAGCTGCGTACCAAGTATGCCAAAGCGATGAATGCAACGTATCTGGATGAAAATGGTCAATCACAGGTAATGGAAATGGGTTGTTATGGCATTGGCGTTTCGCGCATTGTAGGTGCCGCAATTGAGCAGGGAAGTGACGAAAAAGGCATTATTTTCCCGCTGAGTATGGCGCCGTTTGAAGTGGTGATTTGTCCCATAGGCATGGATAAAAGTGAATTGGTGAAAAATACAGCAAATCAATTGTATGAAGATTGCAAAAATGCAGGGATTGATGTGCTGCTGGATGACCGTGGCGAGCGGCCGGGCGTGATGTTTGCCGAAAGCGACCTAGTGGGCATTCCACATAGATTTGTAGTGGGTGAACGCGGCCTTGCGGAAGGGAAAGTGGAATATAAAGCGAGAAGCGCAACTGAGGCACAGAACTTGCTTGTTACTGAAGTGATGAATTTTATTCAATCCCAATATTGCTTAAAGATAAATGCTTAAACGTAATTTACAAAAACTTTGTCTGATTTTTTTGCTTGGTGCGGCATCTATATGTCATGCCGGCAATCAAATTGAAGAGCCGCTTTCAAACAGCGTTAAGGCGATGATGCAAAAATCCATCAGCGATTTGGCTTCGCCTAAATTGATGTTTGCCAGCGAAACGGAAGGCCGTGTGTGGATGGCTGACATGTCGCAACGTTTGGCAAAACGGTTACCGGACCCTGTTTATCGTGAAGATTTCTTAAAATCTGTTTATTATGAAGCAACACGCGCAGGGCTGGATCCACAGCTAGTACTCGGTTTAATTCAGGTAGAAAGCGGATTTAAGAAATACGCGGTTTCTAGTGTAGGTGCTCGAGGCTATATGCAGGTGATGCCTTTTTGGGTAAAAAGCATTGGCAACCCAGAGCATAACTTGTTCCATTTGCGGCTTAATTTGCGTTATGGCTGTACCATTTTGCGTCATTATTTGGATATCGAGCGCGGCGATTTATACCGTGCACTTGGCCGCTACAATGGCAGCCTTGGCAAGCCGCAATACCCCAATTTAGTGGTGGGCGCGTGGCGTAGAAACTGGGATTACAGCACAAAGATCAATCAGGCTTCCCTGAATTAATTTCACTCCCCATAAAAACGCTTGTCAATTGCACCAAAATGAGGCTAGACTGCCCGAAGTCTGCTGATTGAAGTTGGTGTAGTTCACTGGTTCATCGTAGCTTCGCCAAACTGAAATTACTGGCTGTAATACTCAACACATTATTTTTACAAGAGTTTTACCTTTTAATTTAGGGAGATAAAGTATGTCGAAGTTAACTGCATTAGCTTTAAGTATTGCTGTATTAGGTGGTGTTTGGGCATTTTTGGCATTTCATACGCCGCTTTCTGCGGCAGCGTTAGTTTGGGTTGGTTTTATTGCCTGGGGTTGTTATTTTGCGGCAGGTGCGGATAACGCGGCATTACAAAAAACCATCGCTGGGATGGCGTTTGGCGCGGTGATGGCGGGTATTGCGCTGTACTTGGTGGGGTCACATATGTTTGATGGCTTGGGCTCATTGGGGATACCTGTAATAATTGCTATTACTGTGTTTCCGTTAGTGATTGTGGCAGGTTGCAACATGCTTTCTGTGGTCCCGGCAAATGTGTATGGCTATGCTGCAACTGCTGGCTATGCGCTTTCAAAGGCAGACGCGGGCAGTGTGACAGCGATGGATATGTCCAATCCCGTGTTGTTAGTGATAGTTTCAACTGTGCTTGGTGCGGTGTTCGGTATGGTTTCCGGCAAACTGGCAGGCGCGCTCGGTAAGTAATTTGTTTTGATTAGAAACCGCGCCGGATAGCAAGATATCTGGGCGCGGTTTTTTATTGCCTCGATTTATTTCATGATCTTAAAACCGTAATACGCACCAAACTCACCTTCGTTTTCCTGATATATAAACAACATGTTATTTGCATAGCCTAGGCCGTTGTAGTGGTTTTGAGCGCGTAACTTTAACTCTTTTGGCAGCTGGCTTTTGGCAACAAATTTACCTGCCAGGTCAAACACCAGCGCAGCTTTGTGGTCAATGTCCAGCAAAATCAGTTCCTCACCTTTAATGCCGGTATATGCTGCGAACAGATCGCTGATGTCGTCGTGCGCTGCGCCTGCCTTTGCCAAGTCCAGCGTAATTTCGCCTAATTTGTCACGTTGCTTTGGGTCGACAATAAATACTTTGTCGCTACGTCCCTGTTTTGCGAAATAACGTTGATTCTCGGCATCGTAGGTCGGCATGGTGCCTGCACTGCCAAATGCCGGGTTAAACTGCATTATTTCACTGGACGAGTCTGTAACTTCGCCTGTCTCGCTTAAATTAATTGAATACAGGCCGGTATTGGGGCCAAAGCCAACCTCGCTAGAAATATTGTAGGTAATAGTCTCTAATTTGCCGGTGTTCGGGTTGTAATAAATGGAGCGGTTATCGTAACCGGGTTTAGCAGAATTAACGTATTTTCCGGTGTCGTCATAGGCATGGATTTGTGATTTGGATACCGGCGCTTCAAATTCCGAGCCCATCGGCGCCAGACCGCCATCCGCAATGTAATAGTGCCTGAGTCCAGGCACATACGCCACCGCCATCGGGCGCGTAGTCGGGTTTTTGGCGAGCGGGATTTTGATGCCAAGCGATGCCTCTGATAGCACCTGTGCCTGCAGTGGGCTGATCGTCATGAATGCAGATGCAATGATTGTACTTCTCAAAAATCGGTTAAATAGTTTCATTTGGTAATAAAGTTCCTGAGGGTAGTTTCTGTCCGGTGTTGAATTTGAGCGTTTACTTTAGTCATTGCTTTTGCTGCTTTGTTCAATCTGCCCTGTCCAATAACATGGCATCGCCGTAACTAAAAAATCTGTATTGCTGTTTTATCGCGTGTGCATAAGCATTTTTAATGTGATCAAGCCCTGCAAAGGCAGATACCAGCATGAGCAAGGTGCTTTTGGGTAAATGGAAATTGGTGACAAGTTTATCGACTATTTTAAATGAAAATCCGGGCGTGATAAAAATATCTGTTTCTCCCATGCCGGCTTGGAGCTTGCCAGACCGTGCGGCACTTTCCAACGCCCTCAAACTGGTAGTGCCTACGGCGATAACATTACCGCCTTCAGCTTTGGTGGCTTCAATCATCGCAACCGTTTCGGCCGGGATATGATAAATCTCGCTGTGCATTTTATGATCCGCAATAACGTCAGTACGCACTGGTTGAAAGGTGCCCGCGCCAACATGTAAAGTAATGTAAGCTACATTAACGCCTTTCACTTTTATTTTGCTCAGCATAGATTCATCAAAATGCAGGCCTGCGGTGGGGGCGGCTACGGCACCAGCGTGTCTGGCATAAACGGTTTGATAGCGTTCTTCATCCTCAGTTTCTGCTGCGTGTGTAATATAAGGCGGCAAAGGCAGTGCGCCATGTTGTTCCAGCAAATCCAGCGCCGACATATCGCTCAAAAATTTCACATGGAACAAATCGTCATCACGGCAGATGACTTCTGCTTCAAACGCATTGGCCAGTTTAAGTCTTGTGCCAGCCTTGGGCGCGCGCGAGGCACGAATATGCGCGAGCACGTGATGAGTGTCTAATATCCGCTCAACCAGCATTTCTACTGTGCCGCCTGTGGTTTTGTGGCCAAACAGCCGCGCCTTGATGACGCGGGTGTCATTAAAAACCAGCAAATCGCCTGCGGATAAAAAATCAGGCAAATCAACAAACAGTTTGTCCTCGACACGCCCTGTTTTGCCGTTTAGATGCAACAGTCTGCTGGCACTGCGTGCACTAGTTGGATGTTGTGCGATGAGTGAATCTGGTAAATAAAAGTCGAAATCTTGGGTTCGCATCGCGAAAATTATTGCTATAATGGCGGGGTTGTAATTATACCTCAAGCCGGGATGGCGGAATTGGTAGACGCACGGGACTCAAAATCCCGCGTTGGCGACAACGTGGGGGTTCGATTCCCCCTCCCGGCACCAAAAGTTTTATTCAAGCACTTTAGTTTTTATTCACTGCGCGGTAACGCCAGCACAAAATCACAATATTTGTTACAAGATGTAACTTATCGCTTGAGCGCAAATGCTTTTTATGCTATTTTTGACTTGCGTCAAAATGTCGCATGTCAAAAAGTTGTAGGCAATCTTAATTGAGTTTGCATGACCAAGGGCAGTGTATGGCAGTCTTCGATTTGGGTTACAAAATCATTGCGAGGCCAAATAATTCGTTACCGCTGGACGGCGGCATCAAGTTGCTTGCGGCTATGTTCATTGTAACTCTGTTGATTGCGTTAGGATTTGCACAAATAGGCGCCTGGATGGTGTTGCCGTTTGCAGGCATGGAGCTAATGGCTTTTGCGGGTGCTTTTTACTATGTTTACTTGCATGCAAGTGATTATGAAAGCATCTCAATAGAAGAAGACAAAGTAATAGTTGAAAAGAAATGTTATAAAAAATCCAGTGTTACGGTGTTTCAGAGATATTGGACGCAAGTCAATGTGCGTGGTGTGGTAAATGGTCAGAGCATTAATAGCAAAAGTGGTCTGTTTATTGGTTCGCACGGTAAGGAAATTGAGTTTGGCGAGCACTTGATTGATGATGAGCAGCGTGTTGCATTAGCGAGAGAACTTAAACAAAAATTTAGAAATGTGCATTAATTAAAATAAAATAAATTTGATTTTGGAGTAAGTGTTATGCCAGTGTTGAAAAGAATTGGGTTTGGTCTTGCGGTTTTGCTAGCTTCGCTTAGTGCCCATGCGGGTTACAGTTGGAATTTCCCAGAGCCAGTAACGCCGATGGCTCTAGATACATTGCATGTTCACAATAAGTTTATGCTTATTTCGATGGCCATTTTCCTGTCAGTGCTGGCCATCATGATTTATTCAATTTTCGCACACCGTAAAAGCAAAGGCTACAAGGCTGTTGCAGATAAGGCGCCTTCAACAGCAGTTGAAATTTTCTGGACACTTATCCCGTTTGCGATTTTATTATTAATCGATTTTGTGATTATGGGCATCCCGGCTTACCGCAGTGTGGTGATGATGGAGGATACGCGCGATAAAGCTAACATGGTTATCAAAATTACCGGCTCACAGTGGCGCTGGCAATATGAATATATGGATGGCGATGCACAGGGCATTAAATTTGTGAGTAACTTAACTACGACTAGTGATCAAATGCATAATGCAGCCGATAAGGGTGAACATTATTTGTTGGAAGTAGACAATCACTTAGTACTTCCAGTAGGTGAAAAAGTGCGCATTTTGATGACGGCAAGCGATGTATTGCATAATTGGTGGGTGCCGCAATTTGGTTCTTCACGCGTAGCTGTGCCGGGTTTTATCCGTGAAACATGGGTTCAGGTAGAAAAAGCAGGTACATACCGCGGGCAATGTAAAGAGCTATGCGGTAAAGGTCATGGTTATATGCCAATCGTAGTTGATGCTGTACCGATGGAAGAATATAAAACATGGGTTGCCGCTAAAAAAGAAGAGTTGGCAAAAGCTGCAGCAGGCGCAGACAAAGAATGGACAAAAGAAGATTTAGTGGCAGAAGGTAAAAAAGTTTACGAGAAAAATTGTGCAGTGTGTCACCAAGTTACAGGTGCGGGTCTACCTCCAGCGTTTCCACCACTTACGGGTAGTAAAATTGCTAATGGTCCTATATTTGGTGCTGATGGAAAATACCTGCCGGACGGCCATTTAGATCGCGTATTGAATGGTATACGTGTGATGCCGTCTTGGAAAGCGGTGCTGAACGATACGGAAATTGCCGCGGTGATTACTTATGAGCGCAACGGCTTGGGTAACAGTGTGGGCGACATGGTGCAACCGTCACAAGTGAAAGCAGCACGTCAGTAATCAGAAGACAATAATTTAAATTTTTTAGTTTTGAATTGGTAATTAGGAGAGCGCTATGAGTACAACTACGGTAGCACACCACGAAGAGCATCATGATCACCCTACGGGAATTATGCGTTGGTTGACCACCACTAATCATAAAGATATTGGTACGATGTACCTTACCTTTTCGCTAATCATGTTCTTGGTTGGTGGTTCCATGATTCTAGGTATTCGTGCGGAGCTTTTTAAGCCGGGCTTGCAATTAATGAATCCTGATTTTTTCAATCAGCTCATTGGTATTCATGCGTTGATTATGATTTTTGCTGCATTAATGCCTGCAGCTACAGGCTTTGCAAACTGGATGATTCCATTGCAAATTGGCGCGCCAGATATGGCGCTGCCGCGCCTGAATAACTGGGGGTTTTGGTTGTTGCCTCCAGCTGCAATTTTGCTTACCCTGCCTTTTACCTTGGCGCTGTTCGGTATCGGTGATGGCGCATTGGCTACAGGCTGGACATTTTATCCACCGCTTTCCATTCAAGGTGGCATAGGTGTGGACTTTGCAATTTTTTCAGTCCACCTGCTTGGTATTTCTTCTGTTATGGGCTCTATTAATATTATTGTTACACTGTTTAATATGCGTGCCCCTGGCATGACGTTAATGAAGATGCCGATGTTCGCATGGGGTTGGTTGATAACAGCTTTCTTGTTAGTGGCTACTATTCCAGTGTTGGCGGGCGCAGTGACCATGCTTTTAACAGACCGTCATTTTGGTACACATTTCTTTGATGCTGCTGGTGGCGGTGACCCAATCTTGTTCCAGCATTTGTTCTGGTTCTTTGGTCATCCAGAGGTTTATATTCTGCTCTTGCCAGTTTGGGGCTTCATTCCACAAATCCTGCAAACTTTCTCACGTAAACCAATGTATGGCTACAAGGCTCAAGTGTATTCATTATGGGCGATTGGCGCTTTATCGGTGGTTGTTTGGGCGCACCACTTTTTTACAGCAGGTATGCCTGTTCCAGCGCTGCTTTACTTTATGTATAGCACGATGGCGATTTCACTACCATTGGCTGTTTTATTCTTCTGCTGGATTAAAACTATGTGGAGAGGTTCGATGAGTTTTGAAACGCCCATGCTGTTTGCGGTGGGCTGGATTATTCTATTTGGTATTGGCGGCTTGACTGGCTTGGTGCTGGCGGATGTGGCGGCTGATGCACAATATCATAATAGTTATTTCGTTGTCGCTCACTTCCATTACACCTTGTTTGCAGGTGGCATCATGGGTGTCATGGCAGGGGTGTACTTCTGGCTACCAAAAATGACTGGGCATATGTACAACGAGAAACTAGGTAAATTACATTTCTGGTTAACCGCAATCTCCTTTAATTTGACCTTTATTCCACAGTTCTTCTTAGGTTTGGCTGGTATGCCACGTCGTATTCCCGACTACGCCTTGCAATTTGCAGAATTTAATATGATTTCATCCATAGCTGCATTTGTGCTTGGATTCTCACAATTGTTGTTTGTGTATAACATCATTAGTTGTATTAAAGGCGGTAAAAAAGCGACTGATCAAGTTTGGGAAGGTGCGGAGGGCTTGGAGTGGACGCTACCTTCACCACCGCCGTACCATAGCTTTACCGATCAACCTGTTGTTAAGTAAAAAGGGAAGACTAGGCTTAAGGTAATTAAGCCTCGCAATTAAATGGACAATCAAAAAGCAAGCAGGCAGGCGAGAAACAGGAAAGTCGCCATAATTTTAGGTTTAATTGCATTCATTTGGTATGTTGCTTCGATATTTACAATATGGAAGACATAAATAAGAGTGGTGGCTCGGTAGAAGAAGCAACTGAAGCGATTGCAATTGGCAAGCAAAAGGATGCCAGGGCAAATACAAAGCTTGCATTGAAAATGTTGTGGGTGGTGGCAGGGTCATTGCTGTTTGCTTTTGCCTTGGTGCCTTTATATGACGTTTTTTGTAACCTGACAGGCTTAAATGGGAAAACAGAAAATACAGCATCTACCCTAGCGAAGGCTAAGGTAGATAATAGCAGAATGGTCACCGTGCAGTTTGTTGCAGCGGTCATGCCTGGGTTGGGATGGAATTTTTATCCTAAGCAAAATGCGATTACTTTGCATCCTGGACAAATTGAAACCGTGATATTTGAAGCAAAAAATATTACAAGCGAGGCTGTAGCTGGCCATGCGATACCTAGCGTGACACCGGGCAAAGCTTCAATTTATCTTAAGAAGATTGAATGTTTTTGCTTTGTGAACCAGGGGCTGAAGCCAGGAGAGACCAAAGAGATGCCACTCAGGTTTTTTATTGATCCTGCGCTGCCGCAGGACGTGAAAGAGATGACATTGTCGTATTCTTTTTTTAAGGCAGTAAAGAATTAATCATTTGTTAAATGTTGTTGAAATTAAGATAGTATTTTTTAAATAATTAGTACGTTTGGGAGTTAATACATGGCAACACATTCAAAAAATCACTATTTTGTCCCGCATGGGAGCCTGTACCCGTCAGTGTTATCGGCCGGAATATTGTTGTTGGCGTCGGGGTTTATTTTCTCAGTGGCTACTGATAAAAGTAAAGATCTGGCTTATCTTCAGACCCCTGGCAAGTGGATGATGTATTTTGGTTTGGCCCTCATCCTATTTATGGTATTTAAGTGGATGGGTACTGTTATCAGCGAAAGCATAACAGGCAAATACAAAAACTGGGAAGATAAATCTTTCCGTTTTGGCATGATTGTTTTTATCTGTTCAGAAGTGGCCTTTTTTGCAGCATTTTTTGGCGCCCTGTTTTATATGCGCGTGCTGTCAGTCCCTGATTTGGCTGCTTTAGACCCTAACTTTACGCCATATAAAGATTTTCTAGGCACATGGCCGTCAATAGGACCTGGTGGCACAGTGCTGGGGACTGAATACAAACCGGATCCTAATTTTAAGCCAATGGCGGCATGGGGTTTGCCTGCGATCAATACACTCTTATTATTAACTTCTGGCGCTACTATTACTTGGGCACACTGGGGTTTAATTAAGAATAACCGTAAACAATTGATTATTGGTATGGCACTCACTGTAGCGCTCGGTATTGCGTTCTTGGTATGTCAATCATTTGAATATCACGAAGCTTATACTGAAATGGGCTTAACATTAGGTAGTGGCGCTTATGGTGCTACATTTTTCATGCTAACTGGGTTTCATGGTTTCCATGTAACGCTGGGTACCATTATGCTAATTGTAATTTTATTACGTTGCATGAAGGGTCATTTTACACCGGAGCATCATTTTGGTTTTGAGGGTGTTGCCTGGTATTGGCACTTTGTAGATGTGGTTTGGTTGGGCTTGTTTATATTTGTATACTGGTTATAAGTTAGGTTGAAAAAGGGCGGTGCAGTTGCATCGCCCTTTTTTATTTAGAGTTATTATTTACAGCGGGTGACCTATAACACCAAAGTAATAACCCACTAGCAATAAGATGAATAGGGCGATCGAGAGACTAATCCGTATAGTAAGTGCTTTAATAGTGCGATTTCCCCCAGATTTATCTTTAGCCAAGAAAAATAAAGCTGAGAACAAACTACCCAGAATGATGATAAATACTATAACAATTGCAATTTTGATCAACATTATTCTGTCCTATTAAAGTTAAATAAATATTATGCGACTGGGCTAATTGAATTGCAATTTAGATTTTACAATTATGTATTTAAACCTACTTTATTAGGCTCACTAATCACGCTACTTTGCATCCCTTTATTTATAAAGCTCGGGCTATGGCAATATCATAAAGCAGTACTGAAGCAAAACATTCAAATTGCATTTAATCAATCAGAACAATTAAGTAATTTGGGTTCGGATTTAATAAAAAATCCTGAAAAGTACCAGTATAAAAAAGTAAAAATAACGGGAGAGTACGCAGCACAATATCAAATATTAATTGATAATCAAGTAGAGCAGTCGCAAGCAGGCTTTCATGTAATTACACCGCTAAAAATAAATGGTAGCGAGCACTATGTTTTGGTAAACCGTGGCTGGATTGCAGGAAATGCTAACCACACTGAAATTCCAGTAGTTGACACCCCAAGCGGGCTTGTCAGTGTAGGGGGGGTGCTGTGGTTGCCAAGTACAAAGATATTTACGCTGGAAGATAAAACTCAGGTAAATGATTTGAGTCAACCTTGGCAAGGCGTTTGGCAACATTTAGATATGCAAAAGTATCAAAAAACCGCCCCAATTCAAGTGTTGCCACTAATTATTAAACTGGATAGCAAAAGCACTGCAGGAGGGTTTGTACGTAATTGGCAAATGCCTGCTGACCGCATCGCTACAAATTTAGGCTACGCTTACCAGTGGTTCGGTTTTGCCTTTGCCACCTTTGCCATTTATCTATACATGAGCATTAAACGAATTAAATAGTAACGAATCACACAAAGAGTAATTTATGCAAACCGAGTTAAGTAATCAGATAAGTCCAGATAATCAACAACGTAAAGGGCGCATTATATTTGTGCTGATGACCATATTTTTTGTGGTACCAATTGTTGTTGTTACCATAATGTATAAATTAAACTGGATGCCAACAGGTCAAAGTTATGGTGAATTGATCATGCCGCCTCGGTTAATTGAGCAGCCTGAAACTTTGAAGGACAGCGATGGTAAGGTAGCTTCCAGGTTTTGGTCCGATAGGTGGAATATGGTATATGTGACCGATATTTGTGAACAGACTTGTAAGGAAAAGCTACATACCATGCGCCAGTTGCATGTGTCCCTGTATAAAGATATTTCGCGCACTCAACGCGTACTGATTACAAACACTCAGGATGTCAGCAAAATCAAAGCTGACTATCCAGATTTAATCATTCTCAATCAATCAGCAGGTGACATTAAAAAGCTTAGTCAGCAGTTCAGTTTAGACAATGAAGTAGCTGCGCAAACAAACCGTCTGTATTTGGTTGATCCGCTCGGGCATATTATGATGAGCTACCAGGCTACTACACCAGCAGCAGATATTCGCAAAGACTTGATCCGCTTGCTGAAGTACTCATGGGCTGCCTGATATGAATTTGATGTTTAAGCGGCTAGCATTGTTAGGCGCTGCTATGGCGTTTTGTGTAGTAGTGCTGGGTGCATACGTGCGTCTTTCTGATGCAGGTTTGGGTTGCCCGGATTGGCCTGGCTGTTATGGTGCGCTCACCGTGCCCGAGAGCCAAGCAGCCATTGCACATGCACAAATTACTTATCCTGATAGCATTATAGAAACAGGTAAAGCCTGGAAAGAAATGATACATCGCTACCTTGCCGGCATGTTGGGGCTGGTGGTGCTGGCATTGTTTATGTTGGCTTGGAAGAATAAACAACAGCTTAAAACTTCACCATGGCTTACTACTGCTTTGCTGGGAATCATCATACTCCAAGCCATGCTTGGCATGTGGACAGTGACTATGCTGCTTAAACCAGTGATAGTAAGTGCACACTTGCTTGGGGGAATGGCGACATTAGGTTTGCTGGTCTGGATAGCGCATCGGCATTGGGGTTATCATTCAGCCAGCCTTGTACAAACAAATCACACGCGTTGGTTGATTCGATTTGGCTTGGTAGTGTTGCTGATGCAGATATTTTTGGGTGGCTGGACAAGCACCAATTACGCAGCGCTAGCGTGCACAGACTTTCCAACTTGTCATGGTGCGTGGATGCCGGACATGAATTTTAAAGATGCTTTTCACTTGGTGAGAGATTTAGGACAAAGTGCCGATGGCGGTAATTTAACTCTCGCGTCACTTACCGCGATACAGTGGGCGCATCGAATAGGGGCAATTATTACGTTGATTTATTTGGGATTTTTAGCCATGAATGGCTTAAAATACACACAATTAAAAATATTGAGTATTGTCCTGATTGTCGCGCTATTTATACAAATTAGTTTAGGCGTTGCAAATTTATTGCTGCATTTACCGTTGGTGTTGGCTGTGGCGCATAATTTAGGTGCAGCATTGCTAGTGGTAATTTTAGTGCTGATAAATTCAAAAATTACTGGCAATAGGTCAAATTACTGATGTTAGTGAAATTAAAGTGAGTATTAATTGAGTGTGAGTTCACCAATCCAATTACAAGCATTAGGTGCGAGTTTCAAAAGCTTTTATGCGTTGTGCAAGCCACGCGTAACGGCATTAATCGTATTTACAGCGATTATCGGCATGTTTCTGGCCACGCCAGGCATGGTACCATGGACATTATTGATTGCCACTACCCTTGGTATTGCTTTTTCGTCTGGTGCGGCCGCTGCGTTTAACTGCCTGATCGAGCATAAAATTGATGCGATGATGGCGCGTACACGCGCTCGTCCATTGCCTACTGGCCAAGTTTCCCATACTGAAACGACCATATTCGCGACCGTTTTGGGAGGCGTCGGTTTGGCCATACTTTATATATTCGTCAATCCGCTCACCATGTGGTTAACCTTTGCGACTTTCGTAGGTTATGCAGTTATTTACACCGTATTTTTAAAACCTGCCACGCCGATGAACATCGTGATTGGCGGCGCTTCTGGTGCAATGCCTCCCATACTTGGCTGGGCCGCCGTGAATAATACCGTTGCGCCGGAATCGCTCATCATGTTTTTGATTATATTTGCCTGGACACCGCCACACTTCTGGGCGCTGGCACTCTATCGCCGTGAAGAATATGCCAAAGTCGGCATGCCGATGCTGCCTGTGACACACGGCGAAGCATTTACATTGCTACACATCCTGCTCTACACAGTAATTTTAGTCGCCGTTTCACTCATGCCTTACGGTTTGGGCATGAGCGGCTTGATTTATCTGATTTCCGCTGTGCTACTGGATACTATTTTTATGGCATATGTGATTGGTTTGTATAGAAAATATTCTGATGATTTAGCCAAGCGTACATTCAGGTATTCCATTATTTACCTGACGTTGCTATTTGCAGTATTACTGGTAGACCATTACTGGAAGCTATAATTTTTTGGTGCGCCCGGCGGGAGTCGAACCCACGACCTTTGGCTTCGGAAACCAACACTCTATCCAGCTGAGCTACGGGCGCAATTGATGGCGCATTATAACAAAGCGGCTTTGTTTTAATAGTATTTGTTTCTAGATTATTCAGTAGTTTTGACCCCGCATACTAGTAGGGTTAATTAATTAGCAGGTATAATTTAATTTTTAATGTTAGGGAACTAATAGCGATGAGTAATAAAGATGAAGGGTATTCAAGTTCTAGTTTTTGGCAGTTAATCATTGCGATTCCTGGCACCATTTTAGCGTTTACGATACTAATTTCGCTATTAGCGCATTTTTCAAACAATAAAGAAACCGCGCCAGCAGCTGTAGCGCAGCCTGTCGCAGCAAAATCTGACGAAAACATTAAACCTGTGGCAGCGGTAGAAGTTGCCAAGGCTGATGCAGGGCCGCATGCAGATAAAAGCGGGGAGGAGGTTTATACCGCCGTGTGTGCCATGTGCCATGCAGCCGGATTGATGAGTGCGCCTAAGTTTGGGGATAAAGGCCAGTGGGGACCGCGTATTGCACAAGGGTATGAAACGCTGATTAAGAATGCCACTAACGGTATCCGTTCTATGCCTGCACGCGGTGGCAATCCAGATTTAACCGATGGTGAAATTGCCAATGCAGTTGCGCATATGGCCAATGCTGCCGGGGCGAGTTTTACGCCGCCGGCGCCAGCTAAGCCCGCAGAAGCTGCCCCTGCTATAGAAGCCGCTCCAGCAGCCGTTACAGAAGCAGCGCCAGCAAGCTAGTCAAATTGATTCGACTAAAGCCGCTTAATATAAACTTAAGCGGCTTTTTTATTGGTAATATTTAATATGGCTACATATGCAATCGGAGACATCCAGGGCTGCTACCACGCTTTTACGGCGTTGTTGTCGCGCCTGCAATTTAACCCCAGGCAAGATAAATTGTGGCTGGTGGGCGATCTAATCAATCGCGGCAGCGGCTCTCTCGAGGTGTTGCGGTGGTGCTTTCAACATCAACAATCCATCAAAATAGTGCTGGGGAATCACGATCTGCACGCGCTGGCGGTTGCACATCAATTAAAGCCCGCACATAAATACGATACACTGCAGGCTGTTATTGATGCGCCTGACGCGCACGAATTGCTAACTTGGCTGCGTTATCAGCCATTATTGATTGCCGAAAACGGCTATGTCATGGTGCATGCGGGCTTGCTGCCACAGTGGACTGTAGATGACGCGCTGGCTTGCTCGCGTGAGATAGAGGCGCAGTTGCAGGCTGGACATTACCTCCACTTTCTGGCGAATATGTACGGTAATAAGCCTAATCGCTGGCATGCTGATTTGGCTGGCATCGATAGGCATAGAGTCATTACTAACGCCATGACGCGTATGCGCATTTGTACCGCACAAGGCGAAATGGAGTTTGAATTCAAAGGGGAATTGCAGGATATTCCGCAAGGCTACATGCCCTGGTTCGATGTGCCAAACAGGTTGTCAGCACAGGATAATATTATTTGCGGGCACTGGTCTGCACTGGGCCTGCATCAGCGTGATAATGTTCATGCGCTGGATACAGGCTGCCTATGGGGCGGGCAGTTAACCGCGATGTGCCTGGAGACTGGCACCATTATACAGGTCGATCACGATGCAAGGGATCGTGTCAGGAAGTCAGCCTAGTGACAATGGCGTCGTATGCGCGCTGAGTCAAATCCCGCCTGTTTTGCCCGACAGAATTAATTGGTTCCAGGAAGTGTAATTCTATGACCGGATTTTTTTGCTTAAGCACTTTTTGCATGGATTCAACTAAAGTGGTTTCCCCGGCGTAAGCTATTTCTGTGTTAATGCCACCATCCTCGTTAACATAGCGTATTGCCACTGGCCAAACATGCGTATTCGCGCTGATGGCCGCCTGCAGCATACTGCCCTTGAAAGGCAATACCAGCGCGCCCTTTGCTCCTGTGCCGTCAGTCGTAGTGCCTTCGGGGAAAAAGCATAGGTTGTCGCCCGCCATCAGGCTTTCGGCGGTGATCTCTACAATGCGGCCCGCTTCATGTCGTTTGTCTCTGTCGATAAATAAAGTATTGGCTTTTGTAACCAGATAACCAAATACCGGCCAGCTTTTGATGTCAGATTTTGCAATAAAACGCAGCGGAATCAGGCTGTTTAAGGCATGAATATCTGACCAGGAAATATGGTTTGCCACAAACATCACACCCTGAATATCTGGCGATGGCCGCTCTCCGTAAGTGATTACCTTGATATTGAATGCGCGCAGCAATCCGCCGCACCACCACCGAATCAGGATAAGTCTGGTGTTTTTTTTGATGATGGGCAGCACGAAAGCCGAGATTGATAACCCGGTAATCGTGTGAATAACGATACGCGATATTCGATAAAGTCTTGTGACTGGGTTGCTTTGCTGCAAATTATTTTAAGAAATGCGATGCATATCTGCGATTGATTTTAGATAAAGGTAACATTACCAGCATATCGGCCGAGTTGAAATAGGCATCCCATGCCGGTTCGCCACAAATATATGCACCAAGGCGCAAATAGCCTTTGATCAATGGCGGGCAGGCGGTTTGCATTTCTTTATTTAACGAGGCCATTGGCAACGGGTTGTGGGGAAATGCGCGATACTCTGACGGCGATAAATACTCATCTTTCAGTTTGTGGTACAGGCTAGCGGCCATGTGTCCGCCGCCATGCATCGGCACGCTGGCGCAACCTATCATATATTCATAGTGATGCATCTGCATGTACCTGGCCAAGCCTGCCCACAACATGGTAATAGTACCGCCGTTGCGATAGTTTTGATGCACACATGCGCGCCCGACTTCTACGGTGCTCTTGAACAAATGCGCTAGCCGGCCTAAATCAAATTCACCGGCAGAGTAATAGCCGCCAGCCTCATTGGCCTGATGCGGACATAAAATACGGTAAGTACCGACAACCTGGTTTGTTGTGCTTTCACGCACGAGTAAATGATCGCAATACGCGTCAAATCCATCAATATCCAAGCCGCCAGTGCCAGAAAGTTCTGCCCCCATTTCTTCGGCAAACACTTTATAGCGCAGGCGCTGTGCCTCGGCGACCTCTGCCGGATTACGCGCAAGGCTGATATAAAGCCTTTTTTGCTGGAAATTTTGTGTTAGCGCTAACTGTTTTTCAAACATACCATCTCTCCTTGTGATTTGGAGAGATGCTATGCAGTTAGCGTGAATGAATGATGAAAATTAAATGACTAAATAATGACAACAGGATATTTATTAATGTGTTACGCGAGACGTATCGCCACCTTCCACAATGCGCACTTTATCGCCTGGACGAAACTCTTCATCCGCCTCTTGTACGATTGCTATCATAGCGCCGCCATCCAGTTTTACTGTGATTTCAATAGCATCTTTGCGTGTCACGCCTTCTTCAATTGCAGAACCTGCAATACCGCCTGCCACTGCGCCAATAACGGCGGCAACAGCGCTGCCGCGGCCATGTCCAACCGAACTGCCGGCAATACCGCCTACGGCACCACCTGCAACTGTACCTACTGGCGATTTAGTGCCTTCTAATTTAACCGAGCGTACACTTTCGACAACGCCCGTTTTAACGGTTTGTACTCTGCGGGCATCATCTCGTTTATACACGCTGCCAGAGTTAGAGCTAGCGCACGCAGCTAAAAACAATGATACAAATGCTACTAGAAATAGTTTTGTAATTCTCATGAGTTGCTCCTAAATAAATAGCTTACTAAGCTAGCTTTTCTTCCGCCGCCACTTGTTGGACAAGTGCGTGGCTATAAACGTTTTCGATTTCTTCACGTGTCGGTTTGTGGTTCTGCCCACCACGGCTGGCGATTTTAATCGCACCCATGGTAGAAGCCAATCGCCCGCAGGTCGGCCAATCCCAGCCATTAGCAATGCCATAAAGCAAACCCGCACGATACGCATCACCGCAACCCGTCGGGTCGACAATCTTGCCTGCTTTAACGCATGGAACCTCAAAACGTTGACCATCCGCATAAATGTGCGAACCTTGTGCACCCAGTGTCACAATCAGTGCTTCTACTTTTGCAGCGAGTTGTTCCAGAGTCAACCCTGTTTTGTCCTGCAGCACTTGCGCCTCATAATCGTTCACAGCCAGGTAAGTCGCCATCTCGATAAAGTGTAAAAGCTCTTCGCCATTAAACATCGGCAGGCCTTGGCCAGGGTCGAACATGAATGGAATCCCGGCTTCAAAGCATTCACGCGCGTGTTGAAACATGCCGTCGCGACCATCAGGTGCGATAACCGCCAAAGTAACATCATTCGCATTTTTTACGCTATTTTGGTGCGATTCCACCATTGCGCCGGGATGAAACGCGGTAATCTGATTGTCATCTATATCGGTAGTGATAAATGCTTGTGCGGTGAAGCTATGGTCGATTTGTTTGATATATGCCGTATTTAAGTTGTTTTGCACCAGCCAGTTAGTGTATGGCGCAAAGTCCTGGCCCACGGTTGCCATAATCAATGGCTTACCATCTAGCAACTGCAGGTTATAAGCAATATTGCCGGCAGTGCCGCCAAATTCACGGCGCATTTCAGGTACATAAAACGCTACGCTTAAGGCGTGAATTTTATCGGGCAAGATATGATTTTTAAATTGATCCTGAAACACCATAATGGTGTCAAAAGCGAGCGAGCCGCAAATGAGAGTATGCATGTAAATATCGATTTAGATTAAAACGATATTATCTTGTAGCACAGGCAGTTAAAGCAAGCGAAGACTTAAGCAAACCTAAGCTTAGGTTTTAATGGCGCCATCAATGAGTATTTTGGCGGCACTTTTGGCGTATTTGATCGCGCCGGAGCCACGCTGCATCTGCTCCGCCTGCACGGCGCCTTCAAATAATAACGAGAGTTGCAAAGCAAGGCCATCGGCATCTTTAATATTTGCTTCAGTAGCAAGTTTGCCTATAAAGCGCCTAAATTCGCGCGATTGCTGCGATGAAAGTTGATGGATTGGATTTTCTTCATTAGGAAACTCAGCTGAAGCTTTGATAAAAGCTACACCAATGAATTCTGGAGAGTTTATCCATTCTTCAATGTAATCAAATAATTGTTGAATTTTATCGCTGGGTTTTTTGCTGCTTGAATTTAGTTTTTCATTTAGCCAATCCTCAAAATCTTGCTGGCTTTTTTGTAATACTTCTAAAATTAACGCTTCTTTGGTACGGAAATATTTGTACAGCGTCATTTTAGTGGTGCCTGCAACCGCAACAATATTATCTACGCCAGTCGAGTTAATGCCCTGTGTTTGAAACAGGCCGGTAGCAGTGCTGAGTATTTTTTCGCGTAGTAATGACATGAGTGAATTATACTAGACAGTATAGTGTGTCGGCAAGAGTAATGAATATCTAGAGTAATGAATATTTAGCCGGCAGAGTTAGCCATCAATATGGGTGTGTAGTTGCATTGTATTTTTTTTATTAACTCAAATGCTAGTTTTTGCTCGCGCGGGTCTGTAGAAATCTGTCCATTCACCACAATATCAAGATAAACGCCTTTAAGGCTATCTGGCAGCTGTAAGGCTTCTGGAAAGTGGCAAGAGCCGTGACGCATAAGCTCAATTTGCGCAATTAAAGCAGCTGTTTGTTCTGGGCTGGCAGTGAGTTCGGAAGCAGCTGCAGGCGTTACAACTGCTTGCATCAACGGTTGCGAGTGCGCAATTTGTTTTTCTTTATCTGCCTGATTTAAATTAAACACGAACAACGAGCCTGCGACGATAAAAGCCGCTAAAAAGCTGGCAGCGATTGCATAAGCCGGTGGTTTTGTAATATGAAACTCTTTTTTGGTTTGAGCGGAAATCAAGGCGCTAGCGGCATTTTTAGCATGACGCATGCTCTTATGGTTATTGGCCTGCAGCTTTTCTTGTGCTGCGGCAACGGCCATAAAGTAGAGCTGGTTTGCCAGCATTTCTGGCATGGCTGCACCTGCTTTAGCGGCTTCAGTGGTTAAAAAATCTCGTAGTAAGGGTGCCGGTGTGTTTGCGGAAAATTCATTCTGCACTTGCTCCCGGACGCTAGGCGCTTCCAGCCAGTCTTCCAGAATATCAAACAGGTTCAGCAAGCGTCCATGCGGTACCTGGCTTGATTTCTCAAGCATCCTGATTAGCCAGTCCGAATTTAGAATGCTCATATTTGTTAAAATGGTTTAACCACAACTAAAATAACTACTGCAAACAATATTAGCACAGGAATCTCATTAAACCAGCGGTACCAGACGTGGCTGCGAGTATTGTTGCCAGCTTTAAAATCGCGCATTAATTTGCCACAATACAAGTGATAGGCAACCAAGCCAGCAACCAATATCAGCTTGGCCTGCAGCCATGCCCCCGTAATGCCGAAACCAAGCCATAACCATAAACCAAACACAATGGCCAGAATGGCTAACGGCATCATGAAACGATAGAGTTTGTGTTCCATCATGGTTAAGCGTTCAAGCGTGGCTTTATCTTTGACCATGGCATGATTGACAAAAAGTCTGGGTAAATAAAACAGGCCCGCAAACCAGCTGGTGACGAAAATGATGTGAAAAGCTCTTACCCACAGCATCAGCTTAGCTCTTTGCTTAATAACTGGTTTAAACTGGCAAAGTCTAATGCGCCAATCGTAAACTGCAGGCGCTTGCCTTGTTTGTCAAAAATATAAGCCGTGGGTGTTAGATTTACACCGCCAAATTTATTTGTAATTTCGCTGAAGCCATCGTGCATCACGGGGAAGGGCAGTGCCTTTTGTGTGGCGTAATTAAGCACTTGTGCTGGCGGGTCATCTGGCATGGCCACCGCAATCACCTCAAAGCCTTTGCTTTTGTAAGCGTTGTACGTGTTAACTAAACTTGGCATTTCTTTAACGCAGACGCCGCAATCTGTCGACCAGAAATTTACTAGAACCACTTTGCCTTTTAAATCGGCCATATTGATTTTTTTACCTTCAATGGTGGTGAAGGTGACATTGGGCGCTTGCTGGTTTCTGGTTAAATTAAATACCAAAAAAGTCAGCAAGGCCAAAATGGCAAATGGAAGGATCAATTTTTTTAACATGGACATGCGCTGATTTTAACGCTTTTTGCAGCAAAATGGTGCGTAATAACCACTGTGAGTTTGCAGTTATTTCGCGGCTTACAGCATGATATAATCCGCCTTTAATTTGCCACGAGTATGATCACATTTAATGAACGCACCTATTCCTGCCGAAATTCTTCAAGCTGAACCAATTCCAGCGACCCGCTTACGCGAAATTCCTTACAACTACACGTCGTTTTCAGACCGCGAAATCGTCATCCGGTTTTTGGGTGAAGAGATCTGGGATATTTTGAATGAGCTGCGTGGCGAGCGCAAAACTGGCCGCAGTGCGCGCATGCTGTTCGAGGTATTGGGCGATTTATGGGTGGTTTCACGCAATCCTTACTTGCAGGATGACTTACTGGATAACCCCAAACGCCGCAAAGCCTTGATTGATGCGCTGCATCATCGGATTCATGCGATAGATGAGCGTGGCAGTGATAATGAAAAGGTCAATAAATTAGTTTCGGCTTGTAAGATAGCGGTAGAAAAATTTGCCGAAGATTTTCGTCAAACTTACGATTTACGCAAAAAAGCCTTAAGCAAACTCAGCAAAATCACCCGCAAGGATAACGTGCAGTTCGATGGCTTGGCGCGTGTTTCGCACGTGACTGATGCGACCGACTGGCGCGTTGAATATCCGTTTGTGGTGCTGAACCCGGATACGGAAATTGAAATTGCCGCGCTGGTGAAAGCCTGTATTGAGCTAGGGTTAACCGTGATTCCACGCGGAGGCGGCACTGGTTATACTGGCGGCGCAATTCCGCTTACGCCAATGTCGGCGGTGATTAATACCGAGAAATTAGATCAACACACTGGCGTGCAAATGCGCACTTTGCCTGGTGTGGCGCGCCAGGTGGCAACCATTGAATGCGGTGCTGGCGTGGTGACGCGTCGTGCCATGGAAGCCGCCAGTGATGCAGGACTGGAATTCGCCTGCGATCCGACTTCGGCCGATGCGTGCTGTATCGGCGGTAACGTGGCGATGAATGCTGGCGGCAAAAAAGCCGTGCTGTGGGGTACGGCTCTAGATAACTTGGCCTCGTGGCGCATGGTAACGCCTGATGCCGAGTGGCTTGAGGTGGAACGTCTGGATCATAACCTAGGCAAAATTCATGATATCGAAACCGCACGCTTCAAAATAAGCCGCTATGACATAAACATGAAAACGCTATTGGGAGAGCCGGAAATCCTGGAAATTTCAGGCCCCAGTTTCCGCAAAGTGGGCTTGGGTAAAGACGTGACCGATAAATTCCTGAGCGGCCTGCCCGGCATTCAAAAAGAGGGCTGCGATGGCCTGATTACAAGTGCCACCTTCATTCTGCACCGCATGCCCAAGCATGTGCGCACCATTGCACTGGAATTTTTCGGCAATGTTTCAAACGCCGTGCCTGCGATTGTCGAGATTAAAGATTATCTCGACGCTACCGCCAAAAAAGATCCCGCCGTTATTATGGCTGGCTTGGAGCACATGGATGAGCGTTACATCAAGGCCGTGGGTTACGCCACCAAAGCGGCGCGCCAGCAGCGCCCGAAAATGGTGTTGATTGCTGACATCGCTTCCGATGACGAGAATGCGGTGGGCGAAGTGGCCTCTGCCATGGTGCGCATGTGTAATGCGCGAGATGGCGAAGGCTTTATTGCGGTTTCCGGCGAAGCGCGCAAAAAATTCTGGCTCGATCGTGCACGTACCGCCGCCATCGCCAAGCATACCAATGCCTTCAAGATTAACGAAGATGTGGTGATTCCGCTGCCGAGACTGGGTGATTATTCAGATGGCATCGAGCGTATTAACATCGAGCTTTCTATCAACAACAAGCTTAAGTTATTAGATGCGCTGGAAGCCTTTATGCAAGGCGAATTGCCGCTGCAGGCCGATGAAGATGGCAATGGCGATGTGCAAATGGTGCACGAGAAACAAGCCATGACTTTACAACTGCTACACAATTTGCGCAGCCGTTGGAGCTTGATCTTGAATAGTCTGGATGCGCCTGTTACAGCGCTAGGCGGGCTCGGTGAGCCGTATAAAAAATACGAAAACGTATTCCGCGCGGTGCAGTCTTATGATTTACGTATCTCCTGGAGGCGCGAACTGAAACGCCCGATGGAGGAGATTTTTGCCGGTCGCGAATATCAGAAAATCCTCAACCGCTGCGATGAGATTCACAAGAGCGTGCTGAAAAGTCGCGTATTTATTGCCTTGCACATGCATGCGGGTGACGGCAACGTGCATACCAACATTCCGGTCAATTCAGATGATTACGGCATGATGCAGGATGCGCATACCGCCGTGGCGCGTGTGATGGCGCTGGCAAAAGACTTAAACGGTGTGATTTCGGGTGAACACGGCATTGGTATCACCAAAATGGAGTTTTTGGATCAATCCACGATTGATGCTTTCACTAGCTACAAAAATAAAGTCGACCCGAATGGCCACTTCAACAAAGGCAAGCTGCTGGCAGGTTCTGGGCTGGAAAATGCCTATACGCCAAGCTTTGGCTTGCTGGAGCAAGAGTCTATCATCATGGAGCAATCAGCCATTGGCGAGATTGCAGATGACATCAGTGATTGCTTGCGTTGCGGTAAGTGTAAGCCTGTGTGCAGCACCCACGTGCCGCGCGCCAATTTGCTATATAGTCCGCGCAATAAGATTTTGGCGACTTCGCTGCTGATAGAAGCTTTCTTGTACGAGGAGCAAACGCGGCGCGGTATTTCACTCAAACATTTTGATGAATTCAATGATGTGGCGGATCACTGCACCATATGCCACCGCTGCGAAAAACCTTGTCCAGTCGATATTGATTTTGGTGACGTATCGATAAAAATGCGCAATTTCTTGCGTGAACAAGGCAAAAAGAAATTTAACCCGGGGACGGCGGCAGGTATGTTGTTCTTAAACGCCAAAGACCCGGCCACGATCAAGTTTTTACGTACCACCATGATAGGCTGGGGCTACAAGGCGCAGAATATCGCACACACACTGGCAAAACGGTTTGGTCTGCTGCGCGACAAAAAACGACCGCCCGCCACAGTAGGAAAAGCGGATATCAAGGCGCAGGTGATTCATTTTATCAATCGACCGATGCCAAGAAAAATGCAGTCTAAAACCTCGCGTGCCATGCTGGGTGTGGAAGATAACAGCATGATTCCCGTTATCCGTAACCCGAAAAAAGTCACAGAGGATTCTGAAGCCGTGTTCTATTTCCCAGGCTGCGGCTCAGAGCGCCTGTTCTCGAATGTGGGTTTGGCCACGCAGGCCATGCTATATGAAGTGGGCGCGATTACCGTGCTACCGCCCGGTTATTTATGCTGCGGCTACCCGCAAACCTCCGCTGGCAATCACGATAAAGGCCAGGAAATCACGGCGGATAACCGCGTGCTGTTCCACCGTGTCGCCAACACGCTCAATTACCTCGACATTAAAACGGTGATTGTGTCCTGCGGCACCTGTATGGATCAACTTCAGAAATACGAGTTTGAAAAAATCTTCCCAGGTTGCAGGCTGTTGGATATTCACGAATATCTGATGGAAAAAGACATGCGCCTGCAAGGTGTGACGGGTACGCGCTACATGTACCACGACCCATGCCATACGCCGATGAAAACTTATGCGCCGCTTAAAGTGACTAACGCGCTGATGGGGCAGGATGTACAACTGAATGACCGCTGCTGTGGTGAAAGTGGTACATTCGCCGCCGCCCGCCCGGACATTGCTACGCAGGTGAAATTCCGCAAGCAGGAAGAGCTTGCAAAAGGCATGGAGAAAATGGGTTTAACAGTGGGGAATCCTGAAGAGAAGGTAAAAATTCTTACCAGCTGCCCAAGCTGTTTGCAAGGCTTGGCGCGCTATGGCGATGATACCGGCATTGAAGCGGATTATATTGTGGTAGAAATGGCGAAGCATATTCTGGGCGAGAACTGGATGCAGGAATATGTGGAGAAGGCGAATAATGGCGGGATTGAGAAGGTGTTGCTGTAAATTTTATGGATCAAAATCAGCAGTATATTGAGGTTATAAAGTTAATTGGATTATTCCAAGGGTTGGAAACTTCTCTAAAGTTCTATATAGGCGCGAATTACCACTATATAAGCGAGAAAGTAGGAAAAGAAATTGTCTTTAAGTATTCATTCGATGACTTAGATAACGCTTCATTGGAAAGACTTTTAACGATTTTTGCTAAGTTTAATGACAATTCAGAACTGCAGAAAAGATTAAAGGTTCTCAAAGAGTGGAGAAATCTTGTAGCTCACAAGTCGTTATTACTAACCTCCATGTCTATGCCCAAAGAGCTTAAAGCTTATGCATTGGGCTATGAAGATAATCCAATTAATTTTCTTGAGCTTAATCAAGAGCTTCTGGAGTGTATCCAATTATTAGTTTCTGAAATGCAAAGTTTGAATGGCCTATTAACCAAGCCACCATAGGAATCAATAACTGAAAGGCATTGCGCCGTATGTGCCGTTTCTTTTCGTCTCTCGGCGAGCCACTTTGCTTTTGCTTGCTCAAAAGAAAGTAACTAGCTGTCGGGCTACCCCCGACTTGTTACTTAACTAACTGGATTCTCACATCTGCGGGAATGACAAACCAGCCTTTAGGCCACTTATGGGGCTAAAGGCTATGCTCAAGCAGAATGTTGGGAACTGGCTATTTGCCGTTAATTTTTTTAAGGGCAACGATGGCAAGCAAAATCATGCCAATCGTGGCAGCGGCGATTACAATCAGGCTCATCATGCCGTAGTCTGTAGAGAGTAAATCACTCCATATCTTCATGCTCATTCCCCATGTTAAGTCAATACACGATGCCAAGACTATTGCGCATACGGTAATTTGGCGCATTGATTTAGCGCAAAAAGGGTGCATCATTTTTAATGGATTGGCTTGTTTTGGCATATCTCGCGTAAAATAATGTTATGAATTGTTATCAACTTGCCAGGCCTTTGCTGTTTCAACTCGATGCGGAATTTACGCATGATCTCACGCTTAAAAGTCTGAAATGGGCAGAAAAAGCAGGTGTGCTAGGCCTGTATCCCCAAGCCCCGGCCTGTGCGCCACGTCAGGTGATGGGCTTGACCTTTCCCAATGCGGTTGGTTTGGCGGCTGGGCTGGATAAAAACGGTGCGGTGATTGACGGCATGGCGAAGCTGGGTTTTGGTTTTATCGAGGTTGGTACGGTGACGCCGCGCCCGCAACCTGGAAACCCAAAACCTAGATTGTTCCGAGTACCGCAAGCAGAGGGCATTATTAACCGTTTTGGCTTTAATAATCTGGGTGTAGATAATTTAATTGAGAATGTGAAGGCCACAAAGTACAAAGGAATTCTGGGCATTAACATCGGCAAGAATTTTGATACGCCAAATGAGCGGGCGGTTGAAGATTATTTGCTGTGTATGCAAAAAGTGTATGCGTATGCCAGTTATATTACGGTGAACATTTCATCGCCCAACACCAAGAACCTGCGCGCGCTGCAAGAGAAGGAAGCTTTGTCTGGCCTGCTGGCCAGCCTGAAGCAGGAGCAAGCCAAGTTGGCTGATCAGCACGGTAAATACGTGCCGATTACGTTAAAAATTGCACCAGATTTAGCGCCAGAACAAGTTATCGAAATCGCAGATTTACTGATGCAGCATAAGATTGATGGCGTGATTGCAACCAATACCACCTTGTCGCGCGAGGCTGTTAAAGGCTTGCCTCATGCCGATGAAACCGGCGGCCTGTCAGGCGCGCCGGTGCGTAATCAATCGACTTTGGTTATTCAGCAACTCTCAAAACAACTGCAAGGTGCGCTGCCGATTATCGGCGTGGGCGGCATTCTAAGCAGTGCGGATGCCGTTGAAAAAATTGCTGCTGGTGCAAGTTTGGTGCAAGTATATAGCGGGCTGATTTACAAAGGGCCGGCGCTGGTGCATGAGGTTGCCAGAGCGCTAGGATAGCACTTGGCTTTGCCTATACTTTATTCGTATCGCCGCTGCCCCTACGCCATGCGTGCAAGAATGGCGCTGAAAATGGCAGAAATCGAAGTCGAAATCCGCGAGATTTCATTGCGTGATAAGCCTGTGCACATGCTGCAGGTTTCACCCAAAGGCACTGTCCCGGTTTTAGTCTTGCAAGATGGCACGGCGATAGAAGAAAGCCTGGAAATCATGCTGTTTGCGCTTCAAAAGCATGCCCTGGGAGGCAATCTGGATACGGCTTCCAGGGCATTGATTCTGGAAAATGACAGCAGCTTTAAGCAGGCTTTGGATCGATACAAGTATCCTGAGCGTTTTCCTGAGAAGTCCCAACCGGAATGTCGCGCGCAAGGCGAAGTGTTTTTGCAAAAGCTGGAGAATCTGCTTGAGCAAAATAATTATTTACTCAAAGCGACACCTGGTTTGGTGGATATCGCGATTTTTCCGTTTGTGCGCCAGTTTGCTGCGGTAGATGCGACGTGGTTTGCACAATGCGAATATCCAAAATTAAGGGCTTGGCTTAATGATTGGCTAGACTCAGAATTGTTTAGAAGCGTGATGACAAAACACCCGACTTTTATCGGGTGATTGTGTAAATTTTTGAATAGCTAAACAGTTTCAGCTTCCGGTTTCGGTGTTTCATGCTTTTCAGAAAACACCAGTTTGACCTGGTCTTTGTCGTCAATATCCACATGCACCGCACCGCCGTTGGCCAAGCGGCCAAATAGCAATTCATCGGCCAGGGCTTTGCGAATGGTGTCCTGAATCAGGCGTGCCATTGGCCGCGCACCCATGCTCGGATCAAAACCTTTTCTACCCAGATACGCTTTAAGCGCATCACTGAAGGTGACATCCACTTTTTTCTCATGCAATTGGTCTTCGAGCTGCATCAGGAATTTATCCACTACACGGATGATAATATCCTGCGACAACGCGCTAAACGATACGGTTGCATCCAGGCGGTTGCGGAACTCTGGCGAGAACAGGCGCTTAATATCGGCCTGCTCGTCGCCCGCTTGTTTGCTGGTGGTAAAGCCCATGCTGGTTTTAGATAACCCCTCAGCGCCTGCATTGGTGGTCATAATAATGGTCACGTTGCGGAAATCCGCTTTGCGTCCATTGTTATCGGTCAAAGTGCCGTGATCCATCACTTGCAACAGGATGTTGAAAATATCAGGATGCGCTTTCTCAATTTCGTCTAACAACAAAACACAGTAAGGTTGTTTGGTGATTGCCTCGGTCAGCAAGCCACCCTGATCGAACCCGACATAGCCGGGAGGCGCGCCAATCAGGCGGCTTACGGCATGCCGTTCCATGTATTCACTCATGTCGAAGCGAATCAGTTCAATGCCCATGATGTAGGCGAGTTGTTTGGCGACCTCTGTTTTGCCGACGCCGGTGGGGCCGCTGAACAGGAAGCTGCCAATCGGTTTATTGCCTTGACCCAAGCCGCTGCGTGCCATTTTCATTGCGGACGCCAGCACTTCGATGGCCTTATCCTGCCCAAAAACTACGGCTTTCAAATCACGTTCCAATGTTTTAAGTACGGTACGGTCGTCGCTGGAGATATTTTTGGGTGGAATGCGCGCAATTTTGGCGATAATATCTTCAATCTCTTTGTGGCCGATCACTTTCTTCTGCTTCGATTTTGGCAAGATGCGTTGCGCCGCGCCAGCTTCATCAATCACATCAATCGCCTTATCGGGCAAGTGGCGGTCGTTGATGTATTTGGCTGAGAGTTCCGCTGCCGTGGAAAGTGCGCTGGCGCTGTATTTCACGCTGTGATGATCTTCAAAGCGCGATTTCAGGCCTTTTAAAATCTCGATTGTTTCCGCAACGCTGGGTTCTACCACGTCAATTTTTTGGAAACGGCGCGAGAGCGCATGGTCTTTCTCGAAAATTCCGCGATATTCCTGGTAAGTGGTCGCGCCTATGCATTTGAGTGTGCCGTTAGAAAGGGCAGGTTTTAGCAGGTTGCTTGCATCCAAAGTGCCGCCACTGGCGGCGCCAGCGCCAATCAAGGTATGAATTTCATCAATAAACAAAATCGCATCTGGTTTTTCGGCCAGTTGTTTCATCACCGCTTTTAGGCGCTGCTCAAAGTCGCCACGATATTTGGTGCCAGCTAGCAACGCACCCATGTCGAGCGAATAAACAGTCGCGTTTGCAAGCACGTCTGGAATATCCTTGCTCACAATGCGGCTCGCCAAACCCTCGGCAATCGCAGTTTTGCCCACGCCGGCCTCACCCACCAACAGCGGATTGTTTTTGCGGCGGCGGCATAAGGTTTGAATCACACGCTCAAGCTCCGGCGCGCGACCAATCAGCGGATCAATTTTGCCCGCAGCAACTTGTGCATTAAGGTTAAGCGTAAAGTTTTCCAGTGCGCCATTGGGTGCCGATTCCATTTCAACATCGGACTCGCCACTATCAGTCTTACCCTCGCCTTCGGGCACCTTAGCTACGCCATGGGAAATATAGTTCACCACATCAAGCCGTGTAATGCCTTGCTGATGCAGGAAAAATACCGCATGCGAATCTTTTTCACCATAAATTGCGACCAGAACATTAGCCCCGGTCACTTCTTTTTTGCCTGAGGATTGCACATGCAGCATGGCGCGCTGAATCACGCGTTGGAAGCCCAGTGTAGGTTGTGTGTCGACTTCGTCTTCGCCGCCTACAACGGGCGTGTGTTCTTCGATATAGTGAACTAGCTCGGTGCGCAGAACGTCGACTTTTGCTCCACACGCCCGCAGCACTTCGGCCGCAGTCGGGTTGTCAATCATCGCCAGCAACAGATGCTCAACCGTGATGAGTTCATGGCGCTTTTGTCGCGCATCCATAAACGCCATGTGGAGGCTAACTTCTAATTCCTGAGCAATCATTTCAATACCTTACTTTCATTTACCTACTTTAAGCTGGTGCTATTTTATTTACGCCAGCCCTAAGCTGGCTCCACCACACACTGCAACGGATGTTGCGCTTCCTTGGCATGTATCAGCACCTGATTCATTTTTGTTTCCGCGATGTCTTGCGGATACACACCACACACGCCCACACCTTCTGTATGTACTTTGAGCATAATTTGCGTCGCTTGTTCACGGCTTTTGTTAAAAAAGCGTTGAATCGTTTCCACCACAAACTCCATAGGAGTGTAATCGTCATTTAATAGCAATACTTTAAACATTTTTGGCAGTTTTGGTTTAACTGCGCTAGGCTTAAGTGCGGTATCGCCTGTGCTATGCGTATTTGCCATATGCTTATTTACTTACTTACCAGATTGTATTTTGAGCCGAATAGCAAAAAATTCAAGCCCAAAATGAGTAGGGCCTTTATATTTTATGTATTTAGTCGAGATTAAGGAAATATTTTGACGCTTTTGACGATTCTGTCTTGGGTTTGTACGATTTCCAGCGTGTGCTCACCCACTCTAAAGCTGGTGTTAGGCTCCGGGATATCTTCAAAATGCTCTAGTATTAGACCATTTAAAGTGCGCGGGCCATCTAGCGGCAAGTGAAGATTAAGCTTTTTATTCAAGTCGCGCAATGTGCTGCTGCCGTCTACCAGCCAGCTTCCATCTGCCTCCTGGCGATAGCTACCGATGCGGCTTGGCGATTGCGTGGTAAAGTCGCCAATCACTTCCTCTAAAATGTCTTCAAGCGTTACCAAGCCTTTAAATTCGCCGTATTCATCTACCACCAGCGCGATGCGTTCCCGCTTTTCCTGAAACTGCTGAATTTGCGTATAAAGCGGTGTGCCAGATGGCACAAAATAAGGGTCTTCAATAATTTCACGCAACGCTTCTTTGGTTAAGTCGTTATCTTGCTGGTGCGCGCGAATTTGGTTGATCACTTTGCGAATATGAATAATACCGACAATTTCTTCGCTGCCACCTTCGCGCACGGGTAGGCGCGTGTGATGGCTGCTGGAAATACGCTGCAGAATATCGTCAATGGGCGCATCAAAATCGATGATTTCAGCCAATGTATGGGCGGTCATGACGTCATCTACCGTGATTTTTTCCAGCTCGAATAAATTGAGCAGAATAGCGCGGTGTTTATTCGGCATGAAATGCCCGGCATCAGTCACGATGCTCCTGAGCTCATCCATGGTGAGCGATTGCGCGTTTTCGCTAAAGTTAATGTTGACTCTCAATAGCTTGAGTAAGCCTTTTACGAATAAATTGACGAACCAGACTGCGGGATACAGCAGTTTGAGTAGAGGATAGAGGATGTAGCTACAAAAAATGCCGAGTTTTTCTGGGTAAGCGGCAGCAATCACTTTTGGGGAAATTTCACTAAACACCAATATGGCAAAGGTGACAGCAAGCGTGCCTGTCATCAATATCCATTCTCCCTCGCCGAATAATTCAACGGTGATAATGGTGACTAAGGTAGCCGAAGCTGCGTTGGCAAAGTTGTTGCACAGCAAAATGACGCCCAGCAGCTTGTCGGTCTTTGCCAGGAGAGTACTTGCCAGGCGCGCGCCGCGGTGACCTTCTTTAACCAGGTGTCGTAGCCGATAACGGTTAAGGGACATCAAGCTGGTTTCTGCAATCGAGAAAAAACCAGAAATGAGCAGCAGCAAAGCTAAAATAGCCAGTTGCCAGGCGATGGGAACATTATCCAATGAGTGTTAAAACAAGAATGAAGTTGCAGTTAGTTTAACTGCAAGCCGCATGAATAATCAAGCACGAGCTTAGTGGGCATTAGGGAGCGGCTTCAGCAGCTTCTTTGTCGGCGCCTTTTTTATCAACATCTCCAATCAGGTTGGCGCGATTGACGCCAAGCCACATGGCGATCGGGCAGGCGACCAATACTGAGGAATAAATACCGAACAAAATGCCGATAGTGAGTGCCAGTGCAAAGTTATGCAGCACTTGGCCACCGAATAACAACATAGAACCCACCATGGTTTGTGTCATTAAGTGGGTAATTACGGTGCGTGACATGGTGCGGGTAATGGCGTTATCAATTACTTGTACCACATTGGCTTTACGCATTTTGCGGAAATTTTCGCGCACTCGGTCAAATACCACCACAGATTCGTTAACGGAATAGCCTAATACCGCTAAAACTGCAGCGAGTACGGTGAGGCTGAATTCCCATTGAAAGAAGGCAAAAAAGCCTAAAATAATCACCACATCGTGCATGTTGGCGATAATCGCGGCCACCGCAAAACGCCACTCAAAACGAATCGCTAAATAAGCCATAATACCTATACAAACCAGTAATAACGCCAATCCGCCATTTGAATAAAGCTCTTCACCTACTTGTGAACCTACCGATTCCACGCGCCGCACCTCCACTTGCGAATCTGCTGCTTGCAATGCCTTGGTCACGGTTTCAGATAGCTGTGCGATTGACATGTTCTTTTTCAAAGGCAGGCGAATTAATACATCGCTACTGGTGCCAAAGTTCTGTACGGTAGCGTCTTTTAAGCCAATACTATCCACCGCCTTGCGGATGCCATCAATGTTGGCCGCTTGTGGATAGTGCACTTCCATCACAGTGCCGCCAGTGAAATCCACGCCGTAATTTAAGCCGCGTGTAGCCAAGAAAAACACCGCTAAAATAAAAGTTATCAGCGAAATAGCCGTGGTCAAGCGGCCATAGCTCATAAACGGGATGTCTTTTTTGATTCTAAATAATTCCATAATCTTTACTCGTTTTTAATTGTTTGCAGCATTAGCTTGGTTTGTAAATTTGACCAATTGAAAGTTTGCTTACTTTGCGGCGATAGCCATAAATAATGTTCACAATGGCGCGTGATACCAAAATGGCGCTAAACATGGAAGTTAAAATGCCCAACACATGCACTACCGCAAAGCCTTTAATTGGGCCTGTGCCAAACATAAATAGGGCCATGCCTGCAATTAATGTGGTGACGTTGGAGTCCAGGATCGTATCAAATGCTCTGTCGTAACCTGCGCTGATGCTTGCTTGTGGTGTATTGCCATTGCGTAACTCTTCGCGGATGCGTTCATTAATCAAGACGTTTGCATCAATCGCCATCCCAAGTGCCAGTGCAATCGCCGCCAGGCCGGGCAAGGTGAGTGTGGCTTGCAACATAGAAAGCAAGGCAACTAATAGCAGTAAATTAACACCAAGGGCCAGTACAGATACGCCGCCGAATATCATGTAATAAACCATCATCATGGTAGCAATCGCGGCAAAGCCCCATAGCGTAGAATGCACGCCACGTTTGATGTTTTCTTCACCCATGCTTGGGCCAACCGTGCGTTCTTCTATAATCTCCATCGGCGCGGCCAGTGCACCAGCGCGTAACAGCAATGAAATATCCGTAGCTTCCTGCGCAGAATTCATACCAGATATTTGCACATGGCCACCGCCGATTTCTTCGTTAATCACCGGCGCAGTAATCACTTCGGTGCTATTTTTTTCAATGAGCAGAATCGCCATGCGTTTGCCGACGTTATCGCGCGTGACATTTTTGAAAATACTCGCGCCACGACCGTCTAGTGTTAAGTTGACAACAGAGCCGCCAGTTTGCTGGTTCACTCCTGGGCTGGCGTCGGTAATGCGGTCGCCCGTCAGCACAACACTTTTCTTGACCAAAATCGGGCGGCCTTCACGGTCTTTATATAGCTCGTCGCCAAAAGGCACCTGGCCTTTTTCTGCGGCTTCTAGCGTGGCAAAGTCTTTTTTATCCTCATCCACCATGCGGATTTCCAGCGTGGCGGTGCGGCCTAAAATCTCTTTGGCTTTGGCGGTATCTTGCACGCCTGGCAATTGCACCACAATGCGGTCAAAGCCTTGCTGCTGAACGATTGGCTCGGCAACGCCAAGCTCGTTAATGCGGTTATGTAAGGTTTGCAAGTTTTGTTTAAGCGCAAATTCCTGAATTTTCAATTTGGTCGCATCGCCAATCGTTGCGCTCAGCACCTGCTCTTTACCATCTGCAGAGCTGTTATAAGTTAAATCAGGATAATCCTTGCCCAGTACTTTTTGCGCTTTTTCAAGTTCGGTCGCACTTTCAAAGCGCACTTCCACTTTTTGGCCATCGCGTGAAATGCCGAAATAATTGATTTTTTCACGACGTAACGCAGTGCGGAAGTCACCGATGCTACTTTCAGCCGCTTTATCGAGAGCAGCTTTCATGTCAACTTGCAGCAAGAAATGCACGCCGCCACGTAAATCCAAGCCCAGATACATGGGTTTGGCACCAATGCCTAACAACCAGTTAGGCGTTTGCGAAAGCAAGTTCAAGGCTACTGTGTAATCTTTACCCAAGTTTGCAATGAGTTTATCTTTGGCCTTCAGTTGCTCGTCAGGGTTTTCAAAGCGTACTTTCACGCCGCTGGCATCTAAAAATATGCCGTTAAACTTAATGTTGGCAAGCTGTAATGTCGCCTCTACCTTCTTAAGCAGCTCAGGGTTGGCTTTCAAGGTTGCTTTTGCCGGGCTGACTTGCACGGCAGGGGATTCGCCATAAAAATTGGGGATGGTGTATAACAGGCCAATTAAAATGACGACAGCAACAAGAATATACTTCCAGGTAGGGTAGCGGTTCATAGCTGAGATTCTTCCAAGTGCTCGCTTAAAGCTTTAATTTTAGATTGATTTAATGGTACCAGGCGGCAATAGTGTTTGTACCGAATGTTTTTGTACGTTAATCACAGTGTTGGCAGCAATTTCAACGCTTACAAAGTTATCGCCTACTTTGGTGACTTTGCCTATCACGCCGCCTACGGTGGCTACTTCATCGCCCGCTTTAAGTGCCTCAATCATGGCTTTTTGTTGTTTGGCCTGCTTCATTTGCGGACGAATCAGCATGAAATAAAACAATACAAAAATAATTATAATGGGTAAAAAACTCATCAAATCGCCACCTGGGGCGGCTGGTGCGGCGTATGCGTTACTAATAAACATGGTTTAATTCCTAATTAAAATTTATTTTAAATCAACGGCGAATTTTAACACAGACTCAAACTTTAAGAGCATGCTGGCTTAAGTACGGGTAGGATGATTGTTTGATACACTCAGTTCTATGAAAATTAAAACGATGCTGACCCCTTTGGTGCTAATTTACGGTATTGTTGAACATATTGCCATATTCAGTTTGAAAAAAATAATGATGCCGAAATCCTTAAAAAACCGTGGTCTGTCCCCTATTATGGTTTTACTTCAACTATTGCAACAAGGAGAGCGGCATGAGCAAAGGACATTGGTTATTGAAGGCATTTAAAACAATTGGTTTTGCATTGATTCTGGGGGTAAGCCTGAGTGCGTGCGGCGCGGGGAAGTCTAGCTGGAAAGAAGAAGTGCTGTTGCATGACGGTAGTAAGATTGTTGCGGAGCGCACAGTAGTGTATGGCGGGCGACACGAAATTGGACAGAAACCAGGATATAAAGAACAAAGTCTGACCTTCACCATGCCGGGTACAAATCAAACAATTACATGGGAAGACCATTACAGTGAAGATTTAGGCGGAGCAAATTTTTTACCGATGGCATTAGATATAAGCAGTGGTGTGGCGTATTTAGTTGTAAAGCCTATGGGAACCATATCTTTCTCTAAATGGGGCTGCCCTAATCCACCTTACGTTATATTTAAATACATCAATAAAACATGGTTGAGAATCTCAATTCAAGATCTGCCTGCGGAAATTAAAATGCCAAATTTGATTGGCTCCCAGCCTGATGTTGAGGTAGAAAGAATTGGTAAACGCTTTGTGTCAGCCGAATGGATCAAGGTATTTAACGCTGAGTACAAACAACCTGAATATCGTACTATCCTGAGAGAACCAGTAGCGAGCATCATCAAAGGTTGCTTGGAACCAATGAAAGGTGGTGGCTGGCAATCGCCAGGCGGACCTTCAGCACCTGAACCAATTACACCATCAAATACTAGATAAGTAAAAATTAATAATTAATATCACAAACTTTACCATTTTAGAAAGTGATGAACATGACTACACCTACACAGCAGCAAATTGACCAACATAAAATAATAGGCATAAAATAATAGGGGACAGACCACGGTTTCCTACACAAAACAATCAATAATCGATACTCTGCAAGCCAATATCCATGCGGTATCCTGCGGGGGACAATAGGGGACAGACCACGGTTTTCTAGCGCGTAGGTTGGGGTGAATCGGGCTTATGAACCCCAACACTTCTCACATCTACGACTTAATCCCCAACAAACAATTTAATATCTGCCGCCCAGTTTTCTGGGTAAATGCCACGTTTAATATATTGATGTATAGATGAATATTGCCAATCACTTGCACGACTCACTAATCCGTGTTTAACAGGATTGATATGAATATAATCGACATGGTGTTGATAATCTTGCTCATCGCGTATGCAATGCTCCCAATATCGTCTTTGCCAAATTCCACGTTCACCTTTATTTAGTCGGCTTGTTTTAATGCTTTCTATTTTGGGAATTTGACGTGAAAAATATTGTTTAATCAACATGATGCGTTTGGGGAAGCCATCATCTCCTTCAGGCAATTCCATGATTAAATGCATATGCTCAGGCAAAACAACAATCGCTGGTATTTCAAATGGATGTTTTTGTTTAACGTAACTAAATGCTTGCTTTAATACATCTGCATGGTCTGTTAATAAACTACTTTTACGGTTGAGTAAATTGATGGTGAAAAAATAAGTGCCACCAAGCAACCGATAACGTCGATACTCCATGATGATGCGTTTAATCTCTCTTGTTTTGTTGTTTGTATTGTTGGGGTTCGTTTCACTCACCACCAACCTACGGTTTAGGCAATTTGCGCACGTTTTGCTGTAAATTCAAGTTTAAAAGCTTCAAACGTGCCAGCTTCAATGCTACTCCTCATACCTTGCATCAAAAATTGGTAATAGTGCAGGTTATGAATGGTATTGAGGCGCGCGCCTAAAATTTCGCCAACCTTATGTAGGTGATGCAAATAGGCGCGGGTGAAATTGCGGCAGGTGTAGCAAGTGCAATCGCTATCCAGTGGCTTTAAATCTTGTTTGTAGCCCGCATTTTTAATTTTAATATCACCATATTGCGTGAACAGCCAGCCGTTGCGGGCGTTGCGGGTGGGCATTACACAATCGAACATATCAATACCTTGCGAAACTGCGTCGACTAAGTCTTCCGGCGTGCCAACACCCATTAAATAACGCGGTTTATCTTGTGGCATTTTGGGCGCGGTGTGCGCGAGTATTCGCAACATGTCTTCTTTCGGTTCGCCTACGGATAAGCCGCCAATCGCGTAGCCGTCGAAATCAATGTCGGTTAATCCATTCAATGAAATATCACGCAAATCTTCAAACATGCCGCCTTGGATGATGCCGAAAAGAGCGTTGCTGTTGCCTTGATGTGCGTCTTTGCTGCGTTTTGCCCAACGCAACGAAAGCTGCATGGAATCGCTGGCAGCCTTATGTGTGGCGGGGTAGGGCGTGCATTCATCAAAAATCATCACGATGTCGCTGTTCAATATTTTTTGAATGCGCATCGATTCTTCAGGTGTTAAGAAGCAGCTGTCGCCATTAATCGGGCTTTGAAACTTCACGCCTTCTTCGCTAATTTTGCGCATCGCACCCAAACTCCACACCTGAAAGCCACCAGAATCGGTCAGTATGGGTTTATACCAGCCCATGAATTTGTGCAAGCCGCCATGTGCGGCAATGACTTCCAAACCCGGGCGCAGCCATAAATGAAAAGTATTGCCTAGTACAATGTGTGCATCAATTTCGGTAAGCTCGTGTGGCGACATGGCTTTAACCGTGCCATACGTGCCAACAGGCATAAATGCGGGGGTTTCAACTGTGCCGTGTGCAAGCGTTAGCGTGCCGCGGCGTGAGAGGCCGTCTGTTTTGTGTAATGTAAATTGCATGGTAATCAACTAATTAATTAGCCGCGATATTATCATATGGCTTTGCTATACTCGCGTTTGTTAAACGCTTTGGAAAAAATAAAATGGCAGATAAAAATGAAAACAGGCGCCCGCTTGCTACGCGCAGTGCGGGTTGGGCTAGGTGGCTATCAAGCATATTAGTTAAATCCAATATTTCACCCAATCAAATTTCAGTATTGAGCATAGTCCCTGCCATTCTAGGCGCGTGGTTGCTAGTGCGCCCTTTAGGCTCATGGGTGCTTGTATTTGTCGTGTTGTGTATTCAACTGCGTTTGCTGTGTAATATGTTAGACGGCATGGTGGCGATTGAGGGCGGCAAGCAATCAAAAGTGGGTATTTTGTATAATGAAATACCCGATCGTATTGCGGATTCACTGTTTATTGTGGCTTTAGGTTATGCCATTAATATGCCTTGGCTGGGTTGGCTAGGAGCGTTATTGGCCGCAAAAACCGCATACATTCGCGTGCTGGGTGGCGCTAATGGGCTTGTGCAGGATTTTCGTGGGCCAATGGCCAAGCAGCATCGCATGTTCGTCATGAGCCTGGGGTGCTTGATTGGTGCAGCTGAGTTGCAATTTTATGGCAGCTTAAATGCGTTAACTATCACGGCTTATGTGATTGCTATCGGTGCAGGCATTACGTGTATCACTCGTACTTTGGCAATCGCACAAAAATTAAAGCAACAATAATGTTCGCGCGCATTATTCGTTTTGGGCTGATAGGTCTTGTAAGGCTGCTGGTCGGCGCGCACGCTCGCTGGGTAGGCGCAGCGCCTGATGAGTCGCAAAGCATCTATTTTACCAACCACACTAGTCACTTGGATACACTGGCGCTATGGGTTGCTTTGCCAGCAGAAATTCGTGAAAAAGCCAGGCCAGTCGCGGCCAAAGACTATTGGGGAAAAGGCATAATTAAGCGATTTATTGCGTTAAAAGTGCTTAACGCCGTATTGATTGACCGCGAAGTTTCGCGCCAAAATGATCCGCTCGCGCCTTTATTGGCGGCCCTAGCAGTTGGAGATTCTTTGATTATATTCCCCGAAGGTACGCGCCGCGCGCAAGCTGAGCCTAGCGATTTTAAAGGCGGTTTATACCATTTAGCAGAGGCGTTTCCACAGGTGAAACTCATCCCTGTGTATTTAGATACACTGCATCGCAGCATGCCTAAAGGTGCTATTTTGCCTGTGCCGCTGATTTGCACCGTGAGGTTCGGGGCGGCAATAAAATTGCACGAAAATGAGCACAAAAAGGCATTTTTAGCGCGCGCGCGCGAAGCAGTTTTAGCTTTAATTTAATACTATTGTTACTTATGTTACTTGGGAGCGCAACGAATGTTTAACCAGCTTGCAACGACTTTGCAAAACCTAAATCCTCACCATAAATTTTATTGGTTGATTGGCGGCGTAGCCGCGCTGCTGTTGCTGGCTAGCGTGATAGGCTGGGTACTGCAAAGTCGTTTGTCTAAACAGCAGAATCCCTCAGAAAAATCGCAAAAAGTGGTGAATAATTTAGTCGCTAGGGTGAACGCATGGTGGGTGATGATTGCTGTTTTTGCGGTGGCATTTTTGGCAGGTAAGTTAGGCACCATTATATTATTTGCGTTTATTTCTTACTTTGCATTGCGCGAATTCATCACGCTAACACCCACGCGGGCTGGCGATCACCGCACTTTATCTTTAGCATTTTTCTTGCTCATTCCCTTGCATTATTATCTTATTTATATTGAATGGTATGCACTTTTTAGCATTTTGATTCCGGTATATGCATTTTTGCTCATGCCTTCAATCGCTGTGTTGGCGCAAGACACCGAGCATTTTTTAGAGCGTGCTGCCAAAATTCAATGGGGCGTGATGATTTGCATTTATTGCATTAGCCACGCACCTGCATTGTTACTGTTAGAAATCCCTCACTTCGAAGGCCAAAATGCACTGCTGCTGTTTTATTTTATGCTGATTGTGCAGTTGAGCGACGTGCTGCAATATGTGTTTGGTAATTTGTTTGGTAAAACTAAAGTAGCGCCCATTGTAAGCCCCAATAAAACGCTAGAGGGGTTAATTGGCGGTGGCTTCAGCACGGTTTTAGTTGGCGCAGCCATGTGGTGGATTACGCCTTTCACGCCACTGCAAAGTGCAGGGATGGCGGCAATCATTGTTACAATGGGGTTTTTAGGCGGACTAGTGATGTCTGCAATAAAGCGCAGTTTAGGCGCAAAAGATTGGGGTAGCATGATAGAAGGCCATGGTGGAATGCTGGATAGAATGGATTCTGTAAGTTTTGCTGCGCCAATTTTCTTTCATTTAACACGGTATTTTTTTACGCCTTAGTAGCGGCTTGATTTATACTATTTGTATCCATTTGGAATTATATTGACATGCTAGATCCTAAACAACGCCAAGTGCACTCTGCTGCGGATGAAGCTGGCCTGCGCGCACGCGGCATATACCTGTTGCCTAACTTATTTACCTCAGCCGCATTATTTGCGGGCTTTTATGCCATCGTGCAGGCCATGAATAGCAACTTTGAACAATCTGCGATCGCGATTTTTATAGCCATGGTAATGGATGGGCTGGATGGACGCGTAGCGCGCATGACCAATACGCAAAGTGCGTTTGGAGCAGAGTACGATAGCTTGTCAGACATGGTGTCGTTTGGCGTTGCGCCTGCGCTGATTATGTATGTATGGGCATTAAAACCTATGGGCAAACTAGGCTGGATAGCTGCCTTTATTTATTGCGCCTGCGCTGCATTAAGGTTAGCTAGATTCAATACTAAACTGGATGACGAACATCAGGATAAGCGCTATTTCCAAGGCCTGCCCAGCCCTGCCGCCGCCGCACTATTGGCGGGCTTTGTATGGGTTTCTTATGAATATAATGTAAGCGGCCGGGAAATATTTTTTGGTGCCATTCAAGTGAAATGGCTGGCCTGGGGGTTGACTGTGTTTGCCGCGGGCAGCATGGTGAGCGATTTAAAATTTTACAGCGGCAAAGATATTAATTTGAAGGAAAGTGTGCCTTTCGTGACGATTTTGGCCATCGTGCTGACTTTCGTCCTGATTTCATACAGTCCGCCAGAAGTTTTATTTACCGTTGTGCTAGTGTATGCGTTATCGGGCTATTTTTTGTGGGCAAAATCACGAATTAATAGATCAAGTAGCACTTAATAGTGGTCAATTGCTTGAAAAAGCGCAAATAAATACTTATACTCGTGTCATGTTGAATGAATTCACATTTCAAGTTTTACCTTTTTCCGCAGGTTTGTTTTTGAGTCTCGCTTTGTTGCGCGCGCTACGCCCAGCCTTGCTGCTGCGCGCCAGCGCACACTAATTACCCCCCCCCAAATTTAAGTATTTTTGCACTCGCCGTTTTTACACGTAGCGGGTAAAATCCATCTATTGAATTAGGAAAAAAGAATGACTAACCAGATTATTATTTTTGATACCACCTTGCGCGATGGCGAACAGAGTCCGGGCGCGGCCATGACCAAAGAAGAAAAGATCCGCATTGCGCGCCAGCTTGAAAAATTGGGCGTGAATATTATCGAAGCAGGCTTTGCAGCAGCCAGCCCGGGCGATTTTGATGCCATTCATACCATTGCAGGTTTGATTCACAACTCTACTGTATGTTCGCTTGCGCGCGCCAGCGAGAATGACGTGCGCCGCGCGGGCGAGGCGATTACACCTGCCATGCAGCATGATGAAAAGAACGGCCGCATCCATACCTTTATCGCCACCAGCAAAATCCATATGGAAAACAAGCTCCGCATGACCGAAGACCAGGTGGTGGAGCGAGCCGTGCAGGCGGTGAAATGGGCATTGGAATACACGCATGATGTCGAGTTCTCAGCCGAAGATGCCGTGCGCTCAGACATTGATTTTTTGGTGCGCATTTTTGATGCAGTGATCGAAGCGGGCGCCACCACGATCAACGTGCCAGATACCGTTGGTTACAGCGTGCCCGCGCCATGGGGTGAGCGTATGGCCACGCTCATCAAGCGCGTGAAAAATAGCGATAAAGTGGTGTGGTCTACACATTGCCATAATGATTTAGGCATGGCTGTGGCGAACTCGTTGGCTGCTGTTTCAAATGGAGCAAGGCAGGTGGAGTGCACTATCAATGGCTTGGGTGAACGTGCGGGCAATGCGAGTTTGGAAGAGGTGGTGATGGCGATTAAAACCCGCCGTGATATTTTCAACTTGGATACGCGTATCGACACCACACAAATCGTGCCGACCAGCAAATTGGTTTCTACTATCACTGGCTATCCGGTACAGCCCAATAAAGCTATTGTCGGCGCCAATGCTTTCGCACACGAGAGCGGCATTCACCAAGATGGCGTATTGAAGCATCGCGAGACTTACGAAATCATGCGTGCTGAAGATGTGGGCTGGAACGCCAATAAATTGACCTTAGGCAAATTATCAGGGCGCAACGCGTTTAGAACGCGCTTGAAAGAGCTTGGCATTGAGTTAGAGAGTGAAGATGCGTTGAATGCAGCCTTCTCACGCTTTAAAGATTTGGCCGATAAAAAATCTGAAATTTTTGATGAAGATTTGCATGCGCTTGTCAGCGATGAATTTGTGAGTGAGACGAAAGAGCATTACAAGCTTGTTTATTTGCAGGTAGCCTCTCAAACAGGTGAAATTCCGCATGCCATCATCACCTTAAGCGAAAATGGCGTGGAAAAACGTGCGGAAGCTGACGGCGGTGGCCCTGTAGATGCCAGTTTCAAGGCGATTGAGAGTATGGTAAATAGCGGCGCGGAGTTGCAATTGTATTCCGTCAATAACATCACTAGTGGCACCGATGCACAAGGCGAAGTCACCGTGCGTTTGGCTAAAGGCGGCCGTATTGTGAATGGGCAGGGCGCGGATACCGATATTGTGATTGCTTCGGCCAAGGCGTATTTGAATGGCTTGAATAAATTGCATAGCAAACTTGAGAAAATGAACCCACAAGTTTAGTGTGAGTAATAAAAAACAAACTTTGCTGATAGCACTTGCGCTATTCTGCACCTACTTTATTTGGGGCTCGACCTACCTTGCCATTCGTTTTGGCATCGAGAGTTTTCCACCATTCATGATGGCGGGGGTACGGTTTACGGTGGCAGGTTTTGTGTTGTATGTGGTGATGCGCTATCTGGGCGCACCTAGCCCCAATAAACAGCAATGGCTTGGTGCGGGTGCTGTGGGGATTTTGCTGCCGGCGCTGGGTAACGGCACGGTATGCTACGTGCAGCAAACCATATCCTCCAGCGTGGCGGCGCTTTCTATTGCAACAGCGCCTATCTGGATGGCGATTTTTTCTTCCATCTGGGGGCATGAAATCACCCGCCAGGAGTGGCTGGGCATTGCGATTGGCTTTGCGGGGATTGTGTTGCTTAATTTGGGTGGCAGCCTGCATGGTGACATCACAAGTGCAATTTTGCTGATTTTTGCTGCCGCCAGCTGGTCGTTTGGCTCGGTGTGGGGTAAGCATTTAGCCATGCCGCAGGGACTGATGGGCGCGGCGTGCCAAATGTTGGTGGGCGGTGTGGTGTTGCTTGTTGTGAGCGCAATGTGGGGTGAAACCTGGCCGCAAACCATTAGCGCAAAATCCTGGGGGGCGATGCTGTTTTTAGTGGTGTTAGGCTCGCTGGTGGCATATAGCGCCTATCAATATTTGCTTAAGACGGTGCGCCCGCTGGTAGCCAGCAGTAATACGTTCGTGAACCCCGTTGTGGCGTTTGCGGTGGGCATCTGGCTGGCAAACGAACATGTTGCCTCCTTGGAATATATGGCGCTCGCAGTGATTCTGGTGGGCGTGTTTTTAGTGCTATCTGTAAAAAATAATGAAATTTAATATGAAACAAAACAAACAAAATTTAGCTTTATTCGATCTGGATAATACTCTGCTGGCAGGCGATAGTGACTACAACTGGAGCCTGTTTTTAATTTCAGAAGGCTTGCTGGACGCTAAAACGCACCATGACCGTAACGAGCAGTTTTATGCGGATTACAAAAATGGTTGCCTGAATATCGTGGAATTTTTGAAATTTCAGCTACAGCCGCTTGCGCAGCATCCCAAGAAGTTTTTAGATGAATTGCATCTAAAGTATATGCAAAAAGTCATCCGCCCGATGATGACGCAAAAGTCGCAAAACTTGGTTGATAAACACAAAGCGGCAGGTGATTTGTGCGTGGTGATTACGGCGACAAACAGCTTTGTCACCAAACCGATTGCTACCGCCTACGGCGTTGAACATTTGATTGGCAGCGATCCCGAGATGGTGAATGGTGAATATACCGGCGGTGTCGCCGGCGTGCCCACTTATAAAGAAGGCAAAGTAATCCGTTTGAATCAGTGGCTGGCAGAACGCGGACAAAAACTAGATGATTTTGAAACCAGCTATTTTTATAGCGATTCACACAACGATTTACCGCTCATGAAATTAGTGACTAACCCAGTGGCGGTAGATGCCGATGCGATTTTAAAAGCTTACGCAGAAGAGCAGGCCTGGCCTCAAATCAGTCTAAGGTAAATTAAATTGCATTTATTGGCGGCGCAGCAATACTTGCAAAATAAACTTGCTGCCAACGTAGGCCAGCAACAATAATACAAAGCCAATCAACGTTAATTTAATCGCTTTGCTCCCGCGCCAACCGTATTGATAGCGCCCAAATAGTAGCCAGCCGTAGATAATCCATGAGGCAATCGAGAATATTGTTTTATGGGTATATTGCATGGGTCTGCCAAAAATTTGCTCAGAAAACAGCATGCCGCTTATTAAGGTAAAAGTCAGTAGCACAAAACCTATTTTAATTACTTTAAATAACAAACTTTCCATTACCAGCAGCGGCGGAAAGCTTGGCAATTTAATGATGCTAGGTTTGTTGTGCAAACTGCGCTCTGCAATCGCCATGAGTAACGCATGCAAAGCGGCAAAGGTGAATAGGCTGTATGCCAGCAATGCAATGCCAATATGCGCTATGAATAAAGGCTGGATTTCATCTGGAAGATAGTGGTCACTCACCTCATAAGCGGGCAACAGTGCAAATAAAGCAGCTGGCGGCAAGACAAAAGCTTGCAAACTGTGTAATTCATGCTTTAAATTGGCGAGCCAATAAACAAGCACGGTTAGCCAGAATATGGCAGATAGCGCATTGTAAAAACCTAAATTAAAGCCTTCAGAAAAGATTCCCTGACACAACAACCAGCCGTGAATCAACAGGCCTAAGGCAACCATCTTGGAATGCAGGTTTAGCGAATGATCGTGGGCGGCAGCTTTTTCGCCACGCCAAAAGTCAGCCGCTACAGCTAAGTAGATAAACGCAACGGCTAAATAGGGGATTAGTTTTTGCACTGAATTTAACATAGTGCAATTATGGCTTAAAAATGACGCGATTATAATAGCTTCATGTAAAATCTAATAAATTCAATTAAGCTAAATCGATTAAGGTAACAAAACATGTTAGAAAATTTAACTGGACGGCTGCAAGGCGTTATTAAAAATTTGCGCGGTCAAGCGCGTTTAAGCGAAGATAATATTGCCGACGCGATGCGCGAAGTGCGCATGGCTTTGTTAGAGGCCGATGTGGCGTTGCCTGTAGTGAAAGAGTTTATCGCCAAGGTAAAAGAGCGTGCACAGGGCAAAGAAGTGCTGCAAAGCTTAACACCAGGCCAGGCCGTGATAGAGGTAGTGAATGACGAGTTGACCGCGCTGATGGGCAAGGCTAATGTCGGTTTGAATCTTGCTGCCGTGCCGCCCGCGATTATCCTCATGGCGGGCTTGCAGGGTTCGGGTAAAACCACGACATCCGCCAAGCTTGCGAAACTACTTAAAGAACAAAAGAAAAAAGTGTTACTCGTGAGTGCTGACGTATATCGTCCGGCCGCGATTACCCAATTGCAAACCTTAGCTAAGCAGCTTGATATTGATTGTTTTGATAGCAACGTCAGCCAAAAGCCAAGTGAAATTGCTACGCTAACTTTAGAGCATGCCAAAAAGAATTACTATGACGTTGTGATATTCGATACCGCTGGCCGTTTGGGCATAGACGAAGCGATGATGGCGGAAATTAAAGCCTTACACACGCAACTAAATCCAATAGAAACTTTGTTTGTGGTCGATGCCATGCAGGGCCAGGATGCAGTCAATACTGCCAAAGCTTTTGGCGATACGCTGCCACTTACAGGTGTGGTGCTCACTAAGCTGGATGGTGATGCGCGTGGCGGCGCGGCGCTTTCTGTGCGTCATGTCACTGGCCAGCCCATTAAGTTTATTGGTGTGAGTGAAAAGGTTGATGGCTTGGAACCATTCTACCCAGACCGCATGGCAGGTCGCATTCTGGGCATGGGCGACGTGCTGGGCTTGATTGAGCAAGCGCATAAAAATGTCGATATGGCAGAGGCGCAAAAAGTCGCTGATAAAATTAAATCAGGCAGCAAGTTTGATTTAGAAGATTTTAAAAGCCAAATGATGCAGATGCGCAAAATGGGCGGTATGAGCGCACTTATGGATAAAATGCCCGCGCAAATGGCAGGCATGGCCGCCAAAGTGAATAATGAAGACAGCGACAAAGCCCTGCGCCGCATAGAAGGTATTATCAACAGCATGACACCGCTAGAGCGCCGTAAGCCAGAGCTGATTAAGGCCACGCGTAAAAAACGCATTGCCGATGGTAGCGGCGTGCAAGTGCAAGAAGTAAACCGCTTGCTAAAACAGTTTGAAGAAACACAAAAAATGATGAAAATGTTTAGCAAAGGCGGCATGGCCAAGATGATGCGCAGCATGGGTGGCATGATGGGCGGCAAGCTACCTGGCATGCGTTAATACGGCCTGTTTTACTAAATTGCGCGCCAATAGTTGAGTTTTAGACGAAACACTTAGCATCTTTGCGGATAAATTGTGTACTTCACGTGAGATAAATGTGACATGCCACGACACAATTATGTCACAAGGCCAGAAATGACAAAGGGCTAGCAATTGGCTAACCCTTTGTTTTATATGGTGCGCCCGAAGAGATTCGAACTCCTGACCCCTTGGTTCGTAGCCAAGTACTCTATCCAGCTGAGCTACGGGCGCATTTGATTTTTTTCAAAATCTAAGCCACGCATTATACGTGATACTGTGTGTTTCTTAAAGCAAATACTGGCGGAGAGCGAGGGATTCGAACCCTCGATACAGATTTAAGCCCGTATGCTTCCTTAGCAGGGAAGTGCCTTCGACCACTCGGCCAGCTCTCCGTTTTACTCTTTGTTGCTTACTACTTTTGAGGGCGTGATACTACTTGATTCGCCCTTATAAATCAATTAAAAATCGGTTAATGCTTTCTCAAGTCTCTTATTCAAGAACTTAACTACCTTCTAATTCAAATGCTTTGTGTAGTACGCGCACGGCAAGTTCCATATATTTTTCTTCAATCACCACAGCGATTTTGATTTCACTGGTTGAAATCATTTGAATGTTGATGCCTTCCTCGGCCAGTGTGCGGAACATTTGGCTGGCGATGCCCACGTGTGAGCGCATGCCAACGCCAACTACAGCCACTTTGGCGATTTTATCGTCGCCGTAGATTTCGCGAGCGTTAATGTGACCTTGCACCTTATCATGCAAGATGCCCAAGGCTTTGTTCATCTCATTTTTATGCACAGTAAAGGTGAAGTCGGTGGTGCCGTCTGCGCCCGTGTTTTGGATAATCATATCTACATCAATGTTAGCTTCCGCAATCGGGCCCAAAATTTGGTAAGCAATGCCGGGCTTATCTGGCACGCCCAGTACTGTGATTTTGGCTTCGTCGCGGTTAAATGCGATGCCTGAGATAATTGGTTCTTCCATGTCGTTGTCCTTGCTTTCATCCTCAAATGTAATCAGTGTGCCGTCGCCTTCATCTTCAAAGCTGGAGAGTACGCGTAACTTAACTTTATATTTGCCTGCAAACTCTACTGAGCGTATTTGCAATACTTTGCTGCCCTGTGAGGCGAGTTCTAGCATTTCTTCAAAAGTTATTTTATCTAACCGGCGCGCTTCGGGTACGATGCGCGGGTCTGTCGTGTAAACGCCATCCACATCGGTGTAGATTTGGCATTCGTCTGCTTTGAGTGCGGCGGCAAGCGCAACACCGGTAGTGTCAGAGCCGCCACGGCCGAGCGTTGTAATATTGCCATGTTCATCAGCGCCTTGAAAGCCGGCAACCACCACCACGTAGCCGTTACGCAAGTCTTTTTTGATATTGTGTTCGTCGATGTCCAAAATACGCGCTTTGCCAAAAGCATCGTTGGTGAGGATTTTGACTTGTGCCCCGGTATAGCTTTTGGCTTTAATGCCAAGCTCCATCAATGCTAGTGCTGTCATGCCTATCGTGACTTGTTCACCAGTAGTCACCATCACATCCAGCTCACGCGGATCTGGCTCCGGCATGATTTCTTTTGCGAGGGCTATTAAACGATTGGTCTCACCCGACATGGCTGAAACCACTACCACAATCTGATGCCCCATTGCTTTGTAGCGCGCCACACGTCTGGCGACATTGCGAATCCTGTCGGGATTCGCTACTGAGGTGCCGCCGTATTTTTGTACAATTAATGCCATTTTTAGCTCTTAAATTTACCTGATTAAAGTTTACTACTTATACTAATTTATTGCTGATCCAGTTCTCTACACTGGCAAGCGCCTTAGGCAATTGGCTGGCATCGCTGCCACCCGCCATTGCCATGTCTGGCTTGCCGCCGCCTTTACCGCCCACTTGATTAGCGACAAAATTTACTAAATCACCCGCTTTGATTTTTGCAATGATATCTTGCGTCACACCGGCGGCCAAACTCACTTTGCCGTCATTTACGCTTGCTAGCACAATCGCAGCCGTTTTGAGCTTGTCTTTGAGTTTATCCATGGTTTCACGCAAGGCGTTGGCATCCGCGCCTTCCAGCATGGCTGCCAGCACTTTAACGCCTGCAATATTAACTGCTTGCGCTGTTAAATCATCACCTTGGCTGGATGCGAGTTTAGATTTTAAACGTGCCAGTTCTTTTTCAAGTGATTTGGCATGGTCAGATAGCTGCGTAACCTTGTTAGCGAGCTCCTGGCTAGGTGCTTTTAATTCGCTAGACAATTGTGCAATTAAAGCCTGTTGTGCGTTGATGAGCTTGAGCGCGCCATTGCCGGTTGTGGCTTCTACACGGCGCACGCCAGCGGCCACGCCAGATTCACCAATGATCTTAAACAAACCAATGTCGCCTGTACGGCTCACGTGCGTTCCGCCACACAGCTCGCGAGAGCTGCCAATATCCAGTACACGTACTTCATCGCCATATTTTTCGCCAAACAGCATCATCGCGCCGGTTTTCTGTGCAGATTCAATATCCATCACGCGCGCTTGTGTTGCCGTGTTGGCGAGGATTTCTGCATTTACAATGGCTTCGACGCGAGCGATTTCGTCATCCGTCATCGGCGCGTTATGCACAAAGTCAAAGCGTGTTTTGTCGCTATCCACCAAGCTGCCTTTTTGCTGCACATGCGCGCCCAGCATCTCACGCAAGGCTTTGTGCATCAAGTGCGTCGCAGAGTGGTTGCGCATGGTAGATGCCCTGGAAGCCATATCCACATTGGCTTTCACGGTATCGCCGACATTCAGCATGCCGGTTTTTAAAATTCCGTGGTGACCAAAAACTGCAACCTGGATTTTCTGCGTATCTTCCACCGCAAAAATACCGTTTTCGCCTTTCAGGATGCCGCTGTCGCCCACTTGGCCGCCGGATTCGGCGTAAAAAGGTGTGGTGTCCAATACTACAACGCCCTGATCGCCTTCATTCAAGCGGCTCACAGCGGCGCTATCTTTGTATAGGGCAAGCACTTTGGCCGTGGTTTCCAATGTTTGATAACCTTTGAATTCAGTGCTTGCGCCACTGTATTCAAGGTTCGCAGCCATCTTAAACTTGCCCGCAGAACGTGCCTGGTCTTTTTGGCGCGCCATGGCGGAGTCAAAGGTTGTGGTATCAACTGTTACAGTCCCAACCGACATTACTGTCCCCACGCCAGTTAATGGGAGAGTTATATCGCGAGAAGTTGCATTGTACTCGCGGCAAATGTCTGCCGTTAAGTCTAACGGAAAGCCATAAGTGTCATGTAGCTTGAATGCAGTTTCACCATTGAATTCAGTTTTGCCTGTTTTTGTCATTTCGGCTAATTCAGCTTCCACTATTTTCATGCCGTGTTCAATGGTTTCAAAGAAGCGGTTTTCTTCTTGTTTCAGCATATCCATTATGCGAGTTTTATTCGTTGCAAGTTCAGGGTAAGCACTACCCATTTCTGATACTAAATCAGGCACCATGTTATGAAAAAATGCTTTGCGCGTGCCAAGTTTGTAACCATGGCGAATGGCGCGGCGGATGATGCGGCGCAGCACGTAACCACGGCCTTCGTTGCCTGGAATCACACCATCGGCGATGAGGAAGGAGCAGGCACGAATGTGGTCGGCAAGAACTTTGAGTGACGGGTTATCCAAATCAGTTATCGGTACTAAAGCGGCAAAAAAACCGCCTATTCTTGCACCCTCTACTTCGCGCGCAGCAGCGGCAATTAAGGTGGTGAAAATATCAATTTCGTAATTGGCATGCACGTGCTGCAATACTGCGGCAATACGTTCTAGCCCCATGCCAGTATCAACGCTAGGCTTAGGAAGTTTGTGCATTACACCCGCTTCGTCGCGGTTAAATTGCATGAATACGTTGTTCCAAATTTCGATAAAGCGGTCGCCATCTTCATCTGGGCTGCCTGGCGGGCCGCCTGGAATATGGTCGCCATGGTCGTAGAATATCTCGGTACACGGTCCGCACGGGCCGGTGTCACCCATCATCCAGAAGTTATCCGATGCGTAGCGCGCGCCTTTGTTGTCGCCGATGCGAATCACACGCTCGGCAGGCACGCCGATAGTTTTTGTCCAGATGTCGTAGGCTTCATCATCTTCGGCATACACGGTCACTGTGAGCTTGTCTTTAGGCAGCTTGAATACGTCGGTTAATAACTCCCAAGCGTAAGCAATCGCATCTTGTTTGAAGTAATCGCCAAAGCTGAAATTGCCTAGCATTTCGAAAAATGTGTGATGGCGCGCGGTGTAGCCGACGTTTTCCAAATCATTATGTTTGCCGCCTGCACGCACACATTTTTGGCTAGATGCGGCGCGGGTATAAGGGCGTTTATCAAAGCCTAAAAACACGTCTTTAAATTGATTCATGCCTGCGTTGGTGAAGAGCAGTGTGGGGTCGCCCTGCGGCACCAGCGAGCTGGAGGCAACGATTGCATGTCCTTTAGATGCAAAAAAATCGAGAAACGCCTGGCGGATCTCGTTGCTTGATGGATTGCTACTTAATTTAATTTTCATCTGTTTTTGTAGTTAATACTTTTTTAATAATTTTTTAGTCCCTCATCCCTTCCCTCTCCCGTAGGGCGAGGGGCCGAATATGTTGAACGTCATAATTTATAATTTATTCATCCGTTTTTTGCGGGCTCAACACTTTTTTTATAATATCAAAGCTAAAGCCCCTGCTTTGTAAAAATCTTGCTTGTCTTGCCCATTCATCGCGGTTGGCTGGCACTGTTTTGTATTTTTTTCGCCAAATCTCTTTGGCATTTTCTAGCTCGTTATCCTTTACTTTTTCAATTGCATTTTGAATCAGTTCTGGCGAAACGCCTTTTTGGCTAAGCTCATGTGCGATTTTTGCGCTGCCAAATTTGTGCGAACGAGCATGCACAACTTGTTCGGTAAATCTCGCATCAGAAAGCCAGCCGCGTTTTTTAAAGTCGTCTAGTAAGGCTGGAATATCGTCCGTTTCTTCAGCAAAGGCCTTGAGTTTTTGACCTAACTCGGCGTATGAATACTCCCGCTTGCCAAGGTATTCCAGCGCGCGCTGCCGCAAGCTTTTAGCTTGAAATTTTATTAGTATTCCTCGCTTAATCTTCTTCTGAACGTACAGCCGTCATGGTTTCGCTCAACGCTTTCATATTGGCGCGAATTTTTGCATCAATTTCGTTTGCTATAGCTGGATGCTCACGCAAGTATTCACGCGCATTATCTTTGCCCTGACCAATTTTTTCGCCGTTATAGCTGTACCATGCGCCGGCTTTTTCAACCAGCTTGGCATTGACACCCAACTCGATAATTTCACCTTCGCGCGAAATGCCTTCGCCATACAAGATGTCGAATTCTGCTTGTTTGAATGGTGGCGCGACTTTGTTTTTAATGACTTTTACGCGGGTTTCAGAGCCAATCACTTCATCACCCTTTTTAATTGCGCCGATGCGGCGAATATCCAAGCGCACAGAGGCGTAGAACTTAAGCGCGTTGCCGCCGGTGGTGGTTTCCGGGTTGCCAAACATCACGCCGATTTTCATGCGAATCTGGTTAATAAAAATCACCATGGTATTGGTGCGTTTGATGTTGCCAGTGAGTTTGCGCAAGGCCTGGCTCATTAAGCGTGCTTGCAACCCCATGTGCGAGTCGCCCATTTCACCTTCAATCTCAGCGCGAGGTGTCAATGCTGCAACCGAGTCGATGACCACAATATCCACAGAGCCAGAGCGTACCAGCATATCTACGATTTCAAGCGCCTGTTCGCCTGTATCAGGCTGCGAGATTAGCAGTTCTGGCACGTTTACACCAAGTTTGGCTGCGTATTGCGGGTCAAGCGCGTGTTCGGCATCAATAAACGCAGCCACGCCACCCAATTTTTGCATTTGCGCGATCACAGAAAGCGTTAACGTGGTTTTGCCTGATGATTCAGGGCCGTAAATTTCAATCACACGACCACGCGGCAAACCGCCAATGCCAAGTGCGATATCTAAACCTAGAGAACCTGTGGAGACGGATTGAATGTCTTCGCCAATATCACTGTCACCCATGCGCATGATAGAGCCTTTGCCAAACTGTTTTTCAATCTGCGAAAGGGCGGCGGCGAGTGCTTTGCTTTTATTGTCATCCATGGGTTTTTACCTTTAATTTTAGGGGCTTAATAGACTTTCTAATCAACTTGTAATTATTCCATAATTTGCTGTTTAACGTAAGCTAAACAAGGCGTAATGCACAGGTTTGTATGCAATAAAAGTGAACTAGTGTTTTAAATATTGTGTCAACGATTATGAGATGGGCGCGTTCTTTTAGCTCGGGAGTGTAGTTTTTTTGAACGGAGGAGAATATGAAAATATTTCATACTTTAGTTGTAGCGTTAGCAATTGGAGCAGCGTCTGTGTCAACAGCCAATGCGCGCGATTCATTTAGCTTGGGCATTAATATTGGTGGCTATGGTTATGCGCCGCCAGTGGCCTATTACCCAGCGCCAGTCTATTATAGCGAGCCCGTTGTATATTACCGTGAGCCAGTTTATTACCAACCTGCGCCAGCCTATTACGGCTACGCGCCGAGCGTGGTGTCATTTGGCTACCAAAATTATGACGGCTATGGCCACCGTGGCCATCACAGAGGTTGGGGGCGCGAAGGTCGAGGACATCACGGCTGGGGGCATGATGGTGGCGGACGCGGAGACTGGGGTCGCGGTGGTCATGATCGCCACGGTCACGACTAAGTTAATCGTTTAGCTAAATTTAAGCTGTATTTAATCTATCGATAATGCCCGCCATCAATACGATGGTGGCCTGTTGGCGTATTTCGTGGCGATCGCCTTGAAAGTGCTTGGTTATAGTTGATACAGGTAGGCCGTGTCCTGCCCATGCAAGGCATACCATGCCCACGGGTTTTTCTGGTGTGCCGCCATCGGGTCCAGCAATGCCCGTAATGCTACCAGCGATATGTGCATGATCATTTTTTAGTGCACATGTTTTTAAAGCACCCAGCGCCATTTCAGCAGCAGTCTCTTCGCTCACAGCACCAAAGGTTTCCAGCGTTTTGCTGGAGACGCCAAGCATTTCAATTTTAGCGGTGTTGCTATAAGTGACAAAGCCGCGATCAAACCAGGCCGAGCTGCCAGCGACGCTGGTAACCGCTTGTGCGACCATGCCGCCGGTGCATGATTCCGCCAGCACGAGCATCAGGCGGCGTTGTTTGAGCGCCGATCCAAGTGTTTCAGAAATTTTTAGAAGTGCGTTATCAGCCATTGCAAACCCAGCATGGTTAAAAACGCGTAAATCGCAGCAAGCAAGTCGTCGAACATCACGCCAAAGCCACCCTTAAGCATTGCATCGCATTGGCGAATGGGAAAGGGCTTCCAAATATCAAATAACCGGAACAGGATAAACGCCACTAGCCACGCGATGCCGGAAGGCGGTACAAAGTGAAGCAGCAGTAAAAATGCGACAATTTCATCCCATACGATTGCGCCGTGATCTGATACGCCAAGATGCTTTCCCGTGATGCCGCATGCATACACGCCGCCAATAAAAAATAATACCAAAAGTGGCAACACCCATGAGGCATTGGTAGGCATCACAAAAAATAGCGGAAAAGCCGCTATTGTGCCAAATGTGCCTGGTGCTTTTTTCGCCAGACCGGAGCCGAACCCTAGGGCAAAAAAATGAGCGGGATGACTGAACATAAATTTGAAATTTGGATTATTCAAAATGGTCGAAGCCTTTTTTGTAAATCTCTAAATTATTATTTTTATAGCATGCCTGCAAACCAATATCCATGCGGATATTACCAATGTTGCTTAGGGGCAAACCAAGTTGTTTGCTTAGCATTTTAATTGCTTCGTTTTTGCCTTTGGGTGCGGTAAAGCACAGTTCATAATCATCACCACCCGCCAGCAACAATTGTTGTATTTCGACATTGTTTAGATCATTTTTCAAACAGGCTATACACGGAACTTTCTCTAAATCTATCGTTGCTCCAAGATTAGAGGCTTTTAATATATGTCCTAAATCAGCCAGCAAGCCATCTGAAACGTCGATGCAGCTATTTGCAATGCCTCTGAGAGCCAATCCCAGAGCGGATCGTGGCGTAGGTGTATGTAAGGCGCTTAAGCACGCATATAATTCATTTTTTAAAGTCAACTTGCCTTGTAAATGCGCCAAACCTGCTGCGGCGCTTCCCAAATTCCCGCTCACCCAAATATCATCATCTGCCTGTGCGCCGTCACGCTTAAGTGCCTGATTTTTAGGCACTTCACCCATGATGGTAACGCTAATATTAAGCGGCCCGCGTGTGGTGTCGCCGCCGATTAAATCCACCTTAAATTGCCCGGCACAGGCAAAAAACCCGCGCGAAAATTCTGCCAGCCAATTTTCATCTATTAACCCTCCCTCTTTTAGGGAGAGGGCTGGGGTGGGGGCGTTGCGTTGACCCCCATCCTGACCTTCCTCCTGAGCTGGGGAAGGCAAAATTTGCGGCAAAGCAATCGCCAACGTCGCCCATTTGGGCTGTGCACCCATCGCCGCCATGTCTGAAACATTGACCGCAAGCGCCTTCCAGCCGATGTCATAGGGCGCGGCATCATGAAAAAAATGCGTACCCGCCACCAGCATGTCGGTTGAAACTGCGAGTTGCATACCCTGCGAGATAGAAATTAGAGCAGCATCGTCGCCTACGCCTAAATTGGCTTGCGGTGTGGCGCGCGTGAAGTATTTCTCAATTAAATTAAATTCTGAGGCCATGGTTTATTGTATTTTAGCCTTAGATCTGTCTGCAAAATAAGCCAAGGCCAAACTAATTTGTATGGACAATAAAATACCAGCGATATCAGCCAGCCAATCATTAACGCTCGCCATGCGTGTCATCGTGAGCACGCTTTGCAGCCATTCAATCAAAGCGCCGTAGCATCCTAAACCCAAACAAACCCAGCGCTTTTTTTGTGGAAAAGCTAGATAGCCCGCCGAGGCGAGCGCTGCAAATACCAGCGCATGCTGCACTTTATCCCAATATGGCCAGCCACCCTGTTCGGGGGCAAGCTCTATCAGCATCAGCACTGTGACGACAACGAGTAAAGCCCAAAAAATAAGCGGCATTACGCGCTGAGTCTTCTGAGAAAGTAGTTTCATAGCGACCTGATTTGCTGGTTCATTGACTGGAAGTTGGCTTGGTAGCAGATATTGGCCTGAAGGCTTTGACGATCTGCGCATTGGTTTCAATATAAGGCGCGCCAATCAAGTCTAAACAGTACGGTACGGCGGCGAATACCCCATGCACTTTAGTGTTGCCGTCGGCGTCTTTCAAGCCTTCTAGCGTTTGCGCAATGGCCTTGGGTTGGCCTGGCAGGTTGATGATTAAGCACTGCTTGCGGATTACCGCGACTTGGCGCGAGAGGATTGCAGTTGGCACAAAATTCAAACTGATCTGCCGCATTTGCTCGCCAAAGCCTGGCATCTCTTTTTCACCGACTGCAAGCGTGGCTTCTGGCGTCACGTCGCGACGGGCAGGGCCGGTGCCGCCTGTCGTCAAAATTAAATGGCAGTTTTGATAGTCCGCCAAATCTTTAAGAGTTGCTTCAATCTCATCCTGTTCATCGGCAATCAGGCGTGTTTCCAGCGTAAACGGCGTCATCAGTGCGCGGCCAAGCCATTCTTGCAGGCTGGGAATGCCTTTGTCCTCGTACACACCGGCGGATGCACGGTCGCTGATTGAAACCAGGCCTATTTTGATTATCATGTGAATTGTTTTGTATATGATGTGTCTAGTAATGTGTTAAATCATAACACGACAAAAAATAAAGGGTTTTAAGCATGCTGAAAAAATTATTAGGTTTGGTTTTTCTGGTTGGCTTACACACGGGCGTATTTGCGGCTGAAAACTTATATGAAAAAAATTACAAAGCGCAAAATACAAGTAATTTAGTATCGGTGCAGGCTGACCCGGATACCAAAATGTACGTAAGCAACCATAAAGATGAAGACAATATCAGCATGTTGGAAAATGGCTATGACATGATGGGCACATCCGCGTTTGAGGCAGGCGACGTGGCTCCGGAGCTGGCGTTGCAGCATGCAAAAGCCATCAAGGCCGATACGGTGTTGATATATAGAAAATATGGCTCGGCTAAAACAGCGGCTTCAAAAATCGCAATAATTAAAGAGGCCGCCAAGAAAAATGGCGGCGTGATTGATGAAAAAGATTTGGTAGAGGAGCAAACACAGTACCGCTACTATGCGAGCTACTGGGTCAAGTTGCCAATGCCGTTGCTGGGCGTACATATCATCAAACTAAAAAAAGCGGGTGAAGCTGAAGAATCAGCTTTTGAAAAGGGTTTGACAGTATTGGCGGTGATTAAGGATTCACCCGCTGCAAAAGCTGGTTTAATGCGTGGGGATGTGTTGCTCAAAATAAATGATACCGCGCTGGATAAACCAGAAGAGCTTTCAACGCTGGCGCGTCAATTACAAGGGCAGAATGTCACGATAGAATATGAGCGCGAAGGCAACAAAGCTGCGACCAGCGCGCAAATTAATCGCAAAAACTAATTTTCAAGCAAGTCTAATTTTGAAGCCAGCCAGCGCGTAGTGGTGGCTTGGATGACAATGGTAATGAGTATCGCCAAAAATGTTACCGAAGCGATGACGTCAGAGTGCGGCACTTTTAATCCAACCAGCATGCCCGCTAATGCACCTGGAATCACACCGGTTTCGCGCGTCCAGCACATGAAAACTAACTCCTGCAATGTCCATTTTGCTCGTCGATCTGGCAGGGCACAGATAAACACCACCAAAGGCCGGCCAATCAGCATAAACGCCAGCACTACACCTAAAGCAGGCCAAAAATATTGCTGAAGTAATGCAAAATTCACTTGCGAGCCTAGCAGCACGAAAATGAATATTCTCATAATGAGTGAAGTGGTAAGGATAAAGTCTTCTAGTTTAGCCTCTTCATTTTGTTCCATGACAAAGCCAAAAATATCTTTATTGCCTAACACTAAACCAAATACAAACACCGCCATAAAGCCGCTGGCGTGTAAATTATCTACACTTAAATAAGCCGCTGCGACGGACATAATGGTGACTAAGGGCGCATATTCGGCCAAAAAGCTGTATTTTTCATGTGCTATTAAAGCGGCGGCTAAATAACCAAGTGCTACGCCGCCAATCAAGCCGAATATGGATTGCTTAAGCAAATCAAACAAGCTATTCTGAATTGAAAACTCGCCACCAGACACCGCTATGCCTAGCACGGCGAAGGTTAAAATCGCACCCATGGCATCGTTAAAAGCTGATTCACTCATAACGGTTTGCGCGACTTTGGCGCGTATTTTTACTTGCTTAAAAATTGGCACTAGTGTTGCCGGGTCGGTAGAGGCGATGACTGCACCAAGTAATAGCGCGAAAATAAACGGCAGGCCAAGCAAATATTGTGCGGCGTAGGCCGTTACAAATGCGCTAATCAACACGCCAATAGTGGCTATTATCAACAAAGTTGGCCATACTTTTTTAAGCACGTTTAAGCGCACACTCGCGCCACCATCAAATAAAATATAACACGAGCCAAAAATAAGTAATAATTGATTGATGGTAGAATCGACTTTTATATCAATCACCCCAAAGCCTGCGCCGCCTAAAGCAATGCCAGCCAATAGAAATAGCACGACATCTGGCACTTTGAGTAAGCGTGCGATAAAGCCCATAAGCGTGCCAATTCCTAGGATAACGCCTAATAAAAATAGTAACTCTTTGGCATGCAAAATGGCGGGGGATTGTTCCATGGTTTTAGCTTTATTCGTTTACTTCATGCGTAGTTTTTGCAGCGCTTTCGGATATTTCTCGAATAAGTTTAAACAACTCGCGGCTGTTTTTTGGTGGTTTTTGTGCTGCTTCTTCACGTTGCGCATTGCGGATCAATGTACGCAATTGCTGAATATCTGCATGTGGAAAGCTTGCCAAAAATTCTGGCAGCGCATTGGGTTCCGCAATCAAGCGCGTGCGCCAACGCTCCATCGTATGGAACCGCGCATTTTCTTCATTATGCTTGCCTTCCCAGCGTTGTAACTGTTCAACAATTGGCGCGCTATCAACATCGCGCATCAGCCTGCCCAGATATTGCATTTGTCTGCGAATTGCACCGTTGGCGGTGATGCGCTTGGCCTCCATCACCGCCTCAAATAAGGCTTCTGGCAGGTTGAGTTTCATCAGCCGGTCTTTAGGTAAATTGACTAATTTTTTACCAATCGCTTGCTGCGCATCGGCCTCAGCTTTAAGTTTGGTTTTGCTGATAGCCTCTAATGGGGTGTTTTCTTCGGTCACGTTTTTCAGGGTATTTTTACAGGGTTTAAGGTTAGCTACGGTATGATAGCAGTTTTAGTGTTTTCGCCTAAGTTTAATGAAAACTTAACTTAAATAGATGAATGGGCAAAATGGATTTAGATACCTTAAAACAAGTCACTCAAGATGTGCTCAAGCTAGCCAAATCTGCTGGGGCGTCATCTGCTGAAACCGAGGTAAGTTTTGGCACAGGACAAAATGTTTCGGTACGCATGGGAGAAGCTGAGAATATTGAATATAACCGCGATAAAGGCGTCTCGGTCACCGTATATTTTGGTCAGCAAAAAGGCCATGCCAGCAGTTCTGATTTAAGCCAGCAAGCGTTAAAAGACACGGTGGAAGCCGCCTGTAATATTGCCAAATATACGGCCAAAGACGAGTTTTGCGGCTTGGCCGATGCTAATTTAATGGCCAAAGAAATACCGGATTTGGATTTGTATCATCCATGGAATATCAGCGTGGATGAGGCGATTGAAATTGCTAGACGATGTGAAGCTGCAGCATTTGCAGTCGACAAAAAACGAATTACCAACTCCGAAGGCGCTAGTGTTTCCACCAGTGAGGGTGTTTTTGCCTATGCCAATAGCCATGGCTTTATAGGCGGCTATCCCAGCTCGCGCCATAGCGTTAGCTGCTCGGTCATTGCAGAAGATGGCGCCAAACAGAATGACAGCATGCAGCGTGACTACTGGTACACCTCTGCGCGTGATATGTGTGATATGGAATCTGCCGAATATGTAGGCAAATTGGCGGGTGAGCGCACGATACGTCGTTTGGGGGCGAAAACCATTACTACCTGCCAGGTGCCGGTTTTGTTTGAAGCGCCCTTGGCCTCTGGTTTGATTTCATCCCTGGTTGGCGCAATTTCTGGCAGCAGCCTGTATCGAAAGTCGTCTTTCTTGCTGGATAGCCTGGGTAAACAAATCGCATCGCCGTTGTTGAATATTGAAGAATTGCCGCATCTTAAAAAAGGCATTGCCAGCAGCCCGTTTGATAGCGAAGGTGTAGCGACAAAGTCGCGCAAATTGGTTGAAAATGGTGTGTTACAGGGCTATGTCTTATCAAGCTATTCAGCGCGTAAGCTGGGCATGCAAACCACCGGCAATGCGGGTGGCAGCCATAACTTGATTGTGCAGCATACCAATCAAAGTTTTGCAGATTTATTGAAACTGATGGGCACAGGGCTATTAGTGACTGAGGTGCTAGGGCATGGTTTGAATATGGTTACAGGTGATTACTCGCGCGGTGCCGCAGGGTTTTGGGTAGAGAATGGCGTCATTGCTTATCCAGTTGAAGAGATTACTATCGCAGGCAATATGAATGATATGTTGCGGCAGATTATTGCGATTGGCAGCGATGTGAACAAACAAGGCTCAAAACAGACAGGCTCAATTCTGATTGAGCAAATGATGGTAGCTTCTGGAGAGTAAACCAGAGTTTGACAAGTAAGTTTTGAACAATAAAAAGCCGCGCTAATTTAACATGGGCGCGGCTTTTTCATTGGTGATAAGTCAACGAGTAGTTTATTGAGCAGGCGTTATCTTATCTTCATCCGCCGGTTCAAAACCATCATCAAGTTTTGTGTCAACTACACCATCTGCAATCAAGTTTTCCCGACGTTGCAAATAAGCATCACGATAAAACGCATATGGATCAAGCGAAGCATTGTCTATAAAATCTTTCGCATCGAGTAACTCTGTACGTCTGTCTATGAATTGCGCTGCACGTAATTGGTTGTGCAACCTTACTTGCCCAATATTATGTGTATAAGTAATAGGGTCGGTGGTCACAGTATCAAACACCAAACCAGCGGTGTCGCGCACGCTGCTTGCGCCCAAAAATGGCAATACTATATAAGCACCGTTACCAGCACCCCAATAACCTAAGGTTTGACCAAAATCTTCTTTATGGTTCGGGATGTTATCCATACCAGCCCAATCTACAAAACCTGCCAGACCAAACGTGCTGTTGATAATGAAACGCCCAGCATCGGTGAAAGCATTTGCAAATTTCAACTGCAATAAATCGTTTAAAACGGTAGTAATTGAGCCTAGATTATTAAAGAAATTATTAAAGCCTTTACGTACAGGCGTGGGGGCAACAGTTTTATAGGCTTTTGCTACTGGTTTGAACAACGCCCTGTCAGTCACATCGTTAAATTTATAAATGCCGCGATTAATGCCTTCAAGCGGATCTTTATTAGCTGGCGTGGCGCAACCTGACACCAGTAGCGTCATGGCACAACCTAGTAAAAGTGTTCTTAATTTTGATTGCATCGTTAGGGTCACTTATTTAATTATTTTTTTAATGCTTCAGTAAATGAAACTTTAAGCGAATTCTGTCTAGAATATTATCGCTGACACAAGCCAGTGTTGTCTAGTGTTATAAAATTTCACCCATTAAAGCTCGGATTGTGTTGCTGAAAAACAACAAAAAAATACTTACTCTTGAAAGATATGTGTAGCAATAATTATGCCTTAAATCGTGTATTGGCGGTCTAGCTCGTATTGTGACTGCAGAATTTGTACAAATACAGTGCCAATGCTCGCTGTGCGGCATGGTCAACGATTGGCGCAGGATAATCCTTACCGATCACAACGCGATGGATTGTTGACGAAGCTGTGGAATTTGCCATGGCGCGTGAATTTCCTTGTCATCGCAACTGACCAATTCCGGCACATATTTGCGGATGAATTGGCCTTGCGGATCGAACCTTTCGCTTTGGGTGATGGGGTTGAAGATGCGAAACCACGGTTGAGCATCACAGCCTGTGCTGGCGGCCCATTGCCAGCCGCCGTTATTTGCGCTTAGGTCGTAATCGATTAAATGTTCGGCAAAATAACGCTCGCCCCAGCGCCAATCGACGAGCAGATCTTTCACCAGAAAACTGGCCGTGACCATGCGCAGGCGGTTGTGCATAAAGCCGGTTTGATTGAGTTGCCGCATGGCGGCATCTACTAATGGATAGCCGGTTTTTCCTCCGCACCAGGCGTTGAAAAGCTCTGGATTGTTGGGGAAAGGTAAATTTTCAAATGCTGGCTTGTAAGCCTTTCCGGCAGCAATCTGCGGGTTGTGATATAGAATCTGAAAGTAAAAATCACGCCAGACCAGCTCGTTTAGCCATGCCTGAGAACCAGTATTGGCACGGCTTCTAGCTTGCTTCGCTAAATGGCGGATTGATACCGTACCGAAGCGCAAATGCGCTGACAAATACGAAACGCCTTTCAGCGCAGGGAAATCGCGCGCTTCTTTGTATCGATTCATGCGGTTTTCAAAATCTTCAAATAGCATTTTGCCACCATGCATGCCGGTCGGCAGGCGTAGCGCTTTTAAATTGGTGCGTGCAAATCCCATGGCTTCCAGGCTGATAAGCTCGCTGGGGGCTGTTTTTGCCAGGTTATGCATGCGGCTATCGATCTGATAAGGCTTCAGGTAGAAATCGTCTAGTTTTTTAAGGTGCGCATTTTTATAGGGTGTAAATACGCTGTAGGGCTTGCCGCTTAAAGACAAAATCTCGTCTTTTTCAAAAATGACCTGGTCTTTAAATTCGTGAAACTTGATGTCTACTTTTGCAAGTTGCACTGCAACGTCGGCATCGCGCTCAATTGCAACCGGCTCATAATCCCGGTTTGCAAACACTCCGTGGATATTAAGCTGCAGTGCCAGCTGCGGAATAAGTTTGCGCGCGCTTCCGTGCATAACGATTAAATCACTGCCTTTGGTTTGTAGCGCAGCTTTTAGCTCTTGCACACTTTCCCAGATAAACTCGACACGGCGGTCTGCTTTGCTGGTGAGGTGGTCTAAAATTTCTGTATCAAAAATAAAAGCGCAATAAACTGCTTGCGAGCTTTTAAGGGCATGATATAGCGCCGCATGATCAAAATCGCGCAAATCGCGGCGAAACCAAACAAGGGCGTTGTTCATGGGTTATTCGCGGTGATAAGGGTGGCCTTGAATGACCGTATGTGCACGGTAAAGTTGCTCGCATAGCAATACACGCACAAACGCATGCGGCAATGTGAGTTTAGATAAGCTCCATTGAAAGTCTGCTTGCTGCTTGAGGCTTGTATGCAAGCCATCCGCGCCGCCAATCACGATGCTGGCATCACGGCCAAGCGTTTGCCAGTGCTGCATTTTTTCGGCGAGTTGCAGGGTGGTCACTTCCTGTCCGCGCTCGTCGCAGGCAATCAAAAAATCTTTGCCAACCGCTTCCAAAATGCGCTTGGCTTCGGCCTCCTGCACCACTGCGCTATTTTTGCCATCGGCACGCTTATCCGGCTTGATCTCGATGATTTCCAGCGTAAGTTCGCGCGGCATGCGCTTGATGTATTCCGCACAAGCAGTTTCAACCCAGCTTGGCATTTTGTGGCCGACAGAGATAACACGCAGCTTCAAGTATTACTCTCTCAGATTATTTCAAAACCTTGTTTATTCGGCCTTGATATGGCTGCGGCGGCTTTCCGCCTCGCCCCATAATTGCTCAAGATTATAATAAGCGCGCGTAGTCGGCACCATGATGTGCACGACAATATCATCCAAATCCACCAGTACCCATTCGCCTTCTTTTTCACCCTCCGTACCGCGAATGTGATAACCCTTTTCTTTAAGCTTCTCGCGCACATTGTCGGCAATGGCCTTAGCCTGGCGGCTAGAAGTCGCCGATGCAACAATCATGTAATTGGTGAGGCTGGTGAGTTTGCGCACATCCATCACGCTGATATCAAAACCTTTAATATCTTCAATCGCGTCAATTACTGCCTGTTTCATTATTTCTAAGTCAAATGTTGCGTTTTGTTTTATGTCAGATGTCATTTATGCGGCCTGTGCTGGAATTGCGTTGCGTTGAGATTGTATGCGGTTTTGCGTATCCACATATACAAGTTGCGGGCTGTATTTATTAAGACTGGAGTGCTCGAGTTCTATTTCATTGTAAATAGCATAACTTGCGATGATAATGATGTCTTCGGGATTTGCCTTGTGCGCGGCGGCGCCGTTGACCGAAATGATGCCGGAATCGCGTTCAGCACGGATGGCGTAGGTGCTGAAACGCTCGCCGTTGGTGACGTTGTAAATATCGATCTGCTCGTATTCGCGAATATTGGTGGCTTCCAATAAGGTTTCATCAATCGCGCAACTGCCTTCGTAATGCAGCTCGCTGTGTGTGACATGCACGCGGTGCAACTTGGATTTGAGCATGGTTCTTTGCATTTGAACCTTTCGCAAAGTCAGTGGAAAAAAGGAAGCGTATTATAGTCTTTTCAAATGGTTAGCGCAAAAGCTGGTTGATGGTTTGCACAAAACTCAAGCTTTTTTAACGAATTCAGATTTTAATTTCATCGCGCCTATGCCATCAATTTTGCAGTCGATATCGTGGTCGCCTTCGACCAGACGGATATTCTTGACTTTGGTGCCGACTTTCACGACCAGTGACGAACCTTTGACCTTCAAATCCTTAATCACTGTCACGCTATCACCGTCTTGCAACACATTGCCGTTAGCATCTTTGATGGTGCGGGCTTCTTCAGCATTGTCGCTTGCTGCGTTGGGCGACCATTCGTGCGCGCACTCGGGACAGATCAACAGATCGCCGTCCTGATAGGTGTATGGGGAATTGCATTGCGGGCAGTGCGGAAGTGTGTCGTTCAAAAAAATCTCCAGAAATATTTTTAAATGGTGATGGTTAAGTTATCGATCAGACGCGTGGTGCCGATTTTTGCAGCACCCAGTACGACCAGCTCGCGCTCGCTTTCTTTGGGGATAAGCAAGGTTTCGGCGCTGCGTACGGCAATGTAATCCACTTGCCAGCCTGCCTGGCTCAGTTGCTGGATAGCTGTGGTTTCTAACGCGGGGAAAGTTTTATTGCCGCTATTAATCGCATTAGCAATGCCCTGCAAAGCGCTATTTAACTGGGTTGCAGAGGCGCGTTCCTGAGCGCTTAAATAGCCATTGCGTGAACTCATCGCCAGGCCATCGGCCTCGCGCACGGTTTCGCCTGCGATAATTTCAATCGGCAGATTAAATTGCTTGACCAGCTCTTTAATTATAAAAAGTTGCTGGAAATCTTTTTTGCCAAATACCGCCACCTGTCTGGTTGAGCCATTAAAAAATACCATGTTGAATAATTTCATGACGACGGTGGCAACGCCAGCAAAATGACCGGGGCGGCTTGCGCCACAGAGCTCGCTGGCAATGGGCGGCGGAGTGATGGTCATGGTCTGGATTTCGGGGTACATTTCACCCGCGCTTGGCGCAAACACAATGCCTGCGCCAACAGTTTCCAGTTTTTCACAATCGGCTTCTAACGTGCGCGGGTAACTCGCTAAATCTTCATTCGGGCCAAACTGTAACGGATTCACAAAAATGCTCACCACCACACATTCTGCATGCTGCCTGGCGATTTCTACCAAGTGAATATGACCGGCATGCAGGTTGCCCATGGTCGGTACAAATGCAATACTGGCCTGGTTTTTAAGGGCGGCGCGAAGCGCTGCAACGGTATGGATAATCTGCATTAATAGCTGTGCTCTTGTGCTGGGAAAGTTTTGTTTTTAACGGCTTTTACATAAGCCGCCACGGCTTCCTGGATACTGTTGGTATCCTTTAAAAAGTTGCGCACAAATCGTGGCAATTTAAACTCGTCTGGGCTTTTATCGGCCGGCCCGGTATAAATGCCGAGTAGATCCTGCAGCACTAACACTTGCCCGCTGCAATCCACGCCGGCGCCGATGCCGATGGTGGGTGTTCTGATGGTTTCGGTAATTTTTTTAGCCAAGGTCGCCGGTACCATTTCCAGCAGTACAAAACTCACGCCCGCGTTACTCATTGCGATAGCGTCCCGCATAATCTGCGCGGCACTTTCATCAGTTTTGCCCTGAATTTTGTAGCCGCCCAGTTGATTGACAGATTGCGGGGTAAAACCCAGATGCGCGCAAACAGGGATGCCGTGCTTGACCAGGTAGCGCGCAGTGTCGACCCTGTTGCCGCCACCTTCAAACTTCACCATGTGCGCGCCACTTTTAATGAGCCACAGTGCGTTTTTGTAGGCCGCTTCATTGTCATGCTCGTAACTGCCAAGCGGCATGTCCGCCATGATCAGCGTATTTGGAGCGCCCGCAGCCACGCTTTTGGTGTGATAGGTCATGTGGTGCATGCTCACATTCAGCGTATTTTCTGCACCTTGCAGCACCATGCCAAGTGAATCGCCCACCAGCAGAATATCCACACCGGCATGCTCCATCAGTTTGGCAAAAGTGGCGTCGTAGCAGGTGAGCATGGCGATTTTTTCGCCAGATTTCACCAGGGTTTGTATTTTTTGCAGCATTGCCAGCGTTAGTTATTCAAAGTTCGGATTGAAATATTCGCGGCTGCTTTTGATTTGACCAATCCTGTCGATCAGCAAATTCAAGGCGTTTTCGTCTTTGATGATATTCAGTTTTTCGTTATTGACGATAAGCAGAGGTGACGCGTCGTAAGTATGAAAAAACTCGCTGTAAGCGTCAGAAAGCCGTTCGATGTACTCGCGCGGAATTTCCTGCTCGTAGCTCACATTGCGCTCCTCGATGCGGTCAGCGAGTTCGTCCACAGGCGTTTGCAGGTAAATCACCAAATCCGGCTTGCTGGCCTTGAGTTGCAAGTGCGTATAAATTTGGTGATACAGCGCATATTCCTCATCATCCAGGTTCAGCCGCGCAAACAGCGGATCTTTTTCCAGGAAAAAATCCGCCACCGTCGGTTTTGCAAACATATCGCGTTGATTTAAATCGCTAATCTGGCGTGAGCGTTGAAACAAAAAGAATAATTGTGTTGGCAGCGCGTAACGTTGTGCATCCTGGTAAAAACGTGGCAAAAACGGGTTGGCTTCCGCCTTTTCGCTTAATAGCTGCACCGAGAATTTATCGGCCAGCATTCTGGCCAGCGTCGTTTTGCCGCTGCCGATAGGACCCTCGATGACGATATAGGGATACTTGTTAAATATGCTCATTCAGTTTCTTTATGCTCTGGTTTTGATGTGCCAGCGCTAATTTTACAACACTCCCACGGTTTGGGATGACTAAATCAGGTGCAATTTCCGCTAATGGCAGCAGTACAAAGCTGCGCTCATGCATGCGCGGGTGTGGCAATGTGAGTTTTTCCGTGTGAGTCACCACGTCATCGTACAGTAGCAAATCGCAGTCCAGCACACGCGGCGCATTGGCAAACGGGCGCTCGCGCCCGGCCGCACGCTCAATGTTCAGCAGCGCAGCAAGCAGATCTTCTGGCGAAAGCTGTGTGCTGATTTCTGCAACCGCATTAATAAAATCCGGCTGGTTGGCATAGCCTACAGGATCGCTTTGATATAAGCTGGAACTCTTTACCAGCTTGGTTTTTGGCAGTTTTTCTAATGTCAGAAATGCGTTTTTTATTTGTAAGGCAGGGTCCTGCAAATTACTGCCCAATGCAACAAAAGCGCGGTTAGTTGGTGTCTGGGGCATCCGCTATAGGCTCTGTGTGAATTGCAGGTTTTTTACGTTTGCGGCGCCGCTTTTTAGGCATTGTATCCGGCAATAGCATGGCGGTGCGCGCTTCACTTGTGGCATCTGCAAACTGCGTCCACCATTCTCCCAATTCCATCGGCAGTTCGCCGGATTCGCAGCGCAGCAGTAAAAAGTCGTAGCCGGCACGGTAACGTGGGTGTGTAAGCAAGCCGAATGGCCGCTTACCGGCACGCTGCTCAAAGCGCGGCTGCATGCCCCAAATCTCTTTCATGGTGGCGGTAAAGCGGTTATGAATCGCCAGTTTTTCAGCCTGGGTCGCAATCACCTCGTTCATTGCCATGTGCAGGGCCGGGATGAAATTGTGCCCTTGCGATTTATATTGCTCCCATGCTTTTAGAACCTCGTGCCAAAGCAAGGTAGCAAACAAAAAGCTGGGGTTGGACGACTTGCCCATAGAGATACGTTCATCTGTATTTTTCAGCGCAAGCATCACAAAGCGTTCGCCAAGCGGTTGCTCCAGCACCACGTCCAGCAAGGGCAGCAGGCCATGGTGCAAATGCTGTTCGCGCAGCGCGTTGATGCTTTCTACCGCATGGCCGGATAAAAACAATTTCAGCATCTCATCAAACAGGCGGCTGGGCGGAACATCCTGCAGCAAGTCGGCCAGTTTTTGGATAGGCGCCTGTGTTTTGGCTTCAAGCTTTAAGCCTAACTTGGCAGACAATCTTACCGCGCGCAGCATGCGCACCGGGTCTTCCTGGTAGCGCGTCACAGGGTCGCCAATTATACGCAACAGATTGGCTCTAATATCTGCCACGCCGTTGTGAAAATCCAGCACCTCTTCGCGCGCGGGGTTGTAATACAAGGCGTTGGCGGTAAAGTCGCGTCGCACGGCATCTTCTTCCAGACTGCCAAAAATGTTGTCACGCAGAATGCGGCCGCTGTCCGCGGTCTGTCCATCGCCTACTGCTAAGTGATGGCCGCGAAAGGTTGATACTTCGATCGTTTCGTTGCCCCACAATACATGCACCAAGCGGAAGCGGCGCCCGATAAGGCGCGAGCGGCGGAAAATCCTGTTAACTTCTTCAGGGGTGGCGTTGGTGGCGATGTCGAAATCTTTTGGCTTGTAATTTAGCAGTAAATCACGTACCGCACCACCCACAATAAAAGCCTCAAACCCGGCTTTCTGTAAGCCTTCGCAGGTTTTAAGCGCAGATTGGCTAATCAGGTTTTTATTGATTTTATGGATTTTCGCAGGGATGCGTTTTGCGGTGTCGATTTGGGCGCTATCGGCCCGATTAATCGCTATTTCAGCTTTAGACTTTTTGTTAAAAACTTTTTGCAGGAATCTTTTAATCATACGTTTTTAATTATTGGCTTTATGCGTATTCTGCCACAATATGTCAGGCAACCCCGCCTCTTTATTCAGAATACGGCACAGTACAAATAATAAATCAGAAAGCCGGTTGATATACTGCAGTGAAATTTCGGTAATTTTTTCTTGGTTATTGAGCGAGGTCATCTGCCGCTCGGCACGTCTGCACACGGTTCTGGCCAAATGGCAATAAGCTGCAGCGCGGCTACCACCTGGCAGAATAAACTCTTTCAATGGCGAGAGCGTATCGTTCCACGCGTCTAATTGTTTTTCTAAAGCCGTTACGCGCTCGGCCTTAATCATGGCGTGACCTGGCATGCAAAGCTCGCCGCCAATGTCGAACAAATCGTGCTGAATGCGCGTTAAACAATCCCGGATTTTGGGTGACATTGGCTCTGTGAGAATCAGGCCGATAATCGAATTGAGTTCATCCACATCGCCCATCGCCGCGATGCGCAGACTGTCTTTAGCCACACGTGTGCCGTCGCCCAAGCCGGTGGTGCCGGCATCGCCGGTGCGCGTGTAAATTTTGCTCAGTCTGTTTGCCATTCAAAATCCTATATAATTCGCTCATTATAAATCATTCAAACCTGTTTCGATGCCAACTCTACCATCATCAAGCCAACCTATCGGCGTCATGGATTCCGGCGTAGGTGGCATTTCGGTGCTCAAGCATGTTCACGCGCTTTTACCGCACGAGCATCTCATGTACGTGGCAGATAGCAAATACGCGCCTTACGGCAATAAAACGCCTGAGGAAATCACCGCACGTTGCTTTGCGATTGCCGATTTTTTAATTGCACAAAACGTAAAAGCTTTAGTGGTGGCTTGCAATACAGCTACTGCAGCAGCGATTGACGCCATGCGCGAAAAATATGCGCTGCCAATAATCGGCATGGAACCTGCGGTTAAACCTGCAGCAGAAGCCAGCAAAAGTGGTGTGATTGGCGTGCTGGCTACGGTGGGCACGCTTAAAAGTGCACAATTTGCCGCGCTGCTAGAAAGTTATGGCCGCAATGTCAAAGTCGTCACCCAAGCCTGTGTGGGTTTGGTGGAATGCGTTGAGCGCGGCGAGCTGGGCGCGCCTGAAACCAAAGCTTTAATTCGTCAATACACCGCGCCGTTATTGGCCGAGGGCGCAGATACCATTGTACTGGGCTGTACACATTACCCGTTTGTAAAAGAGGCGATTCGTGAAATTGTTGGCGATAAAATCAGCTTGATTGATACCGGTATGGCGGTAGCGAAACAATTAAAACGTCAACTAGAAGAAAAAGGCTTGCTTTCAACCAGCCAACAAAAAGCGGAAGTGCATTTTTGGACGAATAGTGAAGCGGAAAATGCCGAACAGGTGACGGAAAAGCTGTGGGGAAACCACGTGGAAGTGCATCGGTTGTAGGTTGGCGGTGAGTGTAACGAACCCCAACGATGTGAGAAGTGTTAGGGTTCAAAAACCCGATTCACCCCAACCTACGTGCTACGTGCTAAATCAAAAATTTCTTCTGGGAAACGATTTAGCCCGCAAGAAAGTTTAAGCTGCTTGCTATCTTGTAGCTTGCCAGCTTTAAGCAGAGATAAAGTATCACGCTGCGACTGATTGGAATCCACGAAATTTGACGGTTAGAGTTAGTGGTGCGGAATGTGCTCACCTGCTTTAAGTTTGTACTTGGTGCCGCAATAAGGGCAAGCCACTTGCCCTGTGGCGGCAATATCTAAAAACACGCGCGGATGCGATGACCAAGCTGCGACTGCATCGGTAGGGCAGTGTAGGGGCAGGTCTTTTGCGGTGATTTCTATTTCTTTTACTTCGGACATTACTTAAAATCTCCTTAATCCGTTCGCCCTGAGCCTGTCGAAGGGTTACGCGGTTACTTCATATCTATAGATCGACAAGCTCACCACGAACGGGTTTTTTATCTAATCCACTGGATTCTTCGTTATGCTCAGAATGGGCAGTTTTTAAACCAAAGTCAGCCAATGCGCATGTTTGGATGATTTGCCTTTAACCACATCAAAATATAGGCTTTGAAGTTTTTCGGTCATCTCACCACGGCTACCTGTGCCAATCGCGCGGTTATCCAGCTCGCGGATTGGCGTCACTTCGGCTGCAGTGCCAGTAAAGAAGGCTTCATCCGCGCCATAAACCTCATCACGGGTGATACGTTTTTCGATAACAGGAATACCCAATTCACCCGCTAACTGGGCGATGGTGTCGCGCGTAATACCTTCCAGCGCAGATGTGAGATCTGGTGTATAGAGCTTACCATTGCGAACGATAAAGATGTTTTCGCCGGAGCCTTCCGCGACAAAGCCGTCTACATCCAGCAGCAGGGCTTCCTGGTAGCCGTCGTGTGCGGCTTCCTGATGCGCCAGGATAGAGTTCATGTAGTTGCCGTTAGCTTTGGCCTTGCACATGGTGATGTTGACGTGATGGCGTGCGAATGACGATGTTTTAACGCGGATGCCTTTGGTGATGGCTTCCTCGCCCATGTAGGCGCCCCAGCTCCAGGCTGCGCAAATCACATGCGTTGAAAGCGTTTTGGCTGCGATGCCCATCGCCTCTGCACCGTAGAACGCCATCGGGCGAATGTAGGCAGATTCCAGCTTGTTTTCACGCACGGCAGCACGTTGCGCCTCGCTAATGGTGGCTTTATCAAATGGCATTTTCATCTGCAAGATGTGTGCGCTGCGGAATAAGCGGTCGGTATGGTCTTGCAAGCGGAAAATCGCTGTGCCTTTGTCTGTTTTGTACGCACGCACGCCCTCAAACACGCCCATGCCGTAGTGCAAGGTGTGGGTTAACACGTGGGTGGTGGCGTCGCGCCAATTTACCATTTTGCCGTCGTACCAAATTACGCCGTCGCGATCTGCCATTGAGCTTGGTATTGCCATGTTGCTACCTTTTGAACTAAATTTGGTGAAAGCGTTATTGTAAACCAAGCAGTGAATTTATTGCTTATGTTAGAATCAAATGATTGTCAATTATGGCCTAATGCCCTATAAATACCATGAAAAAACTGTTCATTTTCACGTTCTTTTTGCTGATATCAGCGTGTAGTCCCGCGAAATCACCGACTCCGTTTGTAGGTACTGACATTACGGGTGCAGACTTTCCTCAACCACTTAAGCTGACCGACCACACCGGAAAGCTGCGCACCATGGGCGACTTTAAAGGCAAAGTGGTGACGCTGTTTTTTGGCTACACGCATTGCCCGGACGTATGCCCAACCACTATGGTCGATTTAAAACAGACCATGAAATTGCTGGGTGACAAAGCAGACCAGGTACAGGTTTTGTTTGTTACGGTAGATCCGCAACGTGATACGCAAGAAGTGCTGGCGCAATTTGTACCATCGTTTGACAAGCGCTTTATTGGCCTGCGCGGCAGCTTGCAAGAGACCGCCGAAACCTTGGGCAATTTTAAAATTTACTTCTCAAAAGTAGAGGGTAATGCTCAAAATAACTACACCATAGACCATAGCGCCGGCATGTATGTGTTCGATAAAGCCGGGAAAATCCGGCTGTACATGCAATACGGGCAAAAGCCAGCCGACATAGCGAGTGATATAAGCAAGTTGATGTGATTAAAAAGGGAGCGAAGGCTCCCTTTTTAGCGCTTAGAAATTGCTAATTAACCGGTGGCGCACCGTATTGATTATCGCCGTCTTCACCTGGTTGGGCTAGCACGTAAATCAGGTAGATCCAGCCTAAAATCGGGATTAGCCACAGCAATTGCATCCAGCCGCTTTTATTCATGTCGTGCAATCTGCGCGAGCCTACAGCTAATGATGGCACTGTGGTTGCGAGTGAAAACACCCAAGAAACAGGGCTACTCACAAACTCAAGCAGTACTGCTACAACAAAACAAAACAACGCGAACCACCAGTATTCTGGCCGTTTGGCACGACCATTGAAATCTGCATATTTAGCAAAGCAAAGCTTGATTGAATCTGTAAAAGACATTATTTCCCCCTTATTAATTTAGTCACACACAACTGCAACGCTAACTTAACATAATTTTAAAAATTGGGGCAAAGTTTAAGGGATGCCAGATGCGATGCACCTAAATTCGATGCAAAGTTGGCGATAAGGTTTTAAGTTCTTTTTCTGCGGCTTTGTAATTGGGGAACAGGCTTTCGAGTACGGCATAGAATTTGGCGGAATGGTTCATCTGCTTCAAGTGTGCAAGCTCGTGGCAGATCACGTAATTGATGAGGTGCGGCGGTGCTTGCAGCAGGCGCCAACTCAAGCGTACTTCACCGCGGCTGTTGCAGCTACCCCAGCGCGATTGCGCATTAGAAAGCGTGAGCGGTGGTGTGGCGACGCCCAGTTTTGCAGCCAAAATCTCCAGCCTGCGACTAAAGTCGGAGGCGGCTTGCTTTTTATACCACTGAATCACCTTGCGGCTGACAAGCGCATGGTTATTGGGCTGCAGGCATGCCATATTTAAGGTGTTTTGGTCAAAAGTCAGTGCTTTATTGCTGCTGCTTTGCATCACGCGCAACTGAATATCGTTGCCCAAATATAGCAAATGTTCGCCATCCATCCATTGAATTTTTTCGACCTGATTCGCCTCGCGTGCTTGCAGTTTATTCAAAATCCAGTTAGATTTTTCCTGCAGAATCTGATTGAGCTGAAACTCGAAAATGCGTTTTGGCGCATGCACCACCAAGCCATCAGCGGTGATTTTTAAGCCAATGGTACGGCGCGGACGGCGTTCGAGCAGGTAAGAAATCGTCTCGCCACTTCGTAGCGTGAGTGTTTGATGAGTCAAAGTGTCAACATCTCCGCTTCAATCCAATGTTCAACTTGGCTGTTCAATGCGTCTGCTTTTAAACCTGCCGTTTCAATCGGTTTGCCGATGCTGACTGTAATCGTGCCAGGCCGTTTGATGAATGCGTTTTTACGCCAAAACAAACCTGCATTATGCGCGACTGGGACAACAGTAGTCTGCGTATGCGTGGCTAGCCAGGCGCCGCCGATGTGATACTTGCCTCGCTTGCCCGGTGCAATGCGCGTGCCTTCCGGGAATATGACCACCCATAATCCTTTGGCTAACCTATCTTTGCCATGCACCACCAATTGTTTGAGTGCTTCGCGCCCCCCGCTACGGTTAATCGGGATGGCAGAAAGCGCAATCCATGCCCAACCCAGGAAAGGGATGAATAAAAGCTCGCGCTTCAGCACCCAGATTTGCGGCGGAAAAATCACTTGCAGCGCGATGGTCTCCCATGCTGATTGATGTTTGCACAAGATGATAGACGGGTGATTGGGGATGTTTTCGCGGCCGCGTACTTCGAAGCCTAGATTGCAAGTAAGTTTGAGCCAGAATAAGGCGCAATGCGCCCAGTAACTACCAACGCGCGAGCGGGTAATGTTGCTGAGAGGGAACATTAAAATGACTAGCAAGGCAAAAATCGGCGTGATAACTAACATGCCTAAAAAAAACAAAAGTGAGCGCAGCCATCTAATCAACAGTAACATTAAATATGGTCCATAATAATATGCTGCACCGCTTCGTTTAAATCGGCAAAAACTAAAGTACCTTTAGGCAAATCGCAATGTGCTAAAGTCTCTTCCCCTTTGCCAGTGCGCACCAATATTGGCTTGCAGCCAGTATCGGCATAGGCTCGTAAGTCGCGCAAGGCATCGCCCACAGTATATACTTCACTTAATTCTACAGAAAATCGGCGGCCGATATCTTCTATCATGCCGGTTTTTGGTTTGCGGCATTCGCAATGGTCTTCTGCCATATGCGGGCAATAAAACATGGCATCAATGCGGCCACCCACTTGTGCCAATGCGCGATGCATTTTGTCGTTAATTGCGTTGAGTGCTGCCATATCAAACAATCCGCGCGCAATGCCAGATTGGTTGGAGGCAAGGGCGACGCGAAAACCAGACTGATTTAACAAAGCAATTGCTTCTAAGCTGCCAGGAATAGGAATCCACTCATTGGGGTTTTTGATGAAATTGGCGGAATCTTGGTTAATGACGCCGTCGCGGTCGAGAATAACTAGTTTCATGCAATCACCCGTCATTCCCGCGCAGGCGGGAATCTATTTTTTGGTTAACTGGATTCCCACCTGCGCGGGAATGACAAAATAGAGACATGATCATTAGCTCGCTAATTTAGATAAATCTGCCACGCGGTTCATGGCAGCATGAAGTTGTGCAAGTAAAGCTAAGCGGTTATTCCGCAAATCTATATTTTCTGCGTTCACCATCACGTTATCAAAAAAATCGTCCACAGGTGCTTTCAAGGCAGCTAATGCCTTGAGCGAGGCCGTGTAATCGCCGCTTTCGAATAATTTGTCGGCTTCTGGTTTTACTTTGCTTAAAGCCGCATTGAGTGCGATTTCGGCAGGTTCTTGTAATAAGCTTGCCTTCACTTCAGCTTTCACTTCACCTTCTGCTTTTTTCAGAATATTGCCTACGCGTTTGTTGGCGGCGGCGAGGGCAGGAGCTTCTGGTAAGGTTGAGAAAGTGCGAGCCGCTTCAAGACGTTTAGGTATGTCACTCAAACGCTGTGGACGAAGTGAAATCACAGCATCAACCTCTTGAGAGCTATAACCTTGTTCACGTAAAGCGCCTGCAAGACGCTCGAATATAAATTCACTAAGTGAATCAAGTACCGCAGTAAGATTAGGAAGTGTATTCTCACCAAACTCAATTAGTTGATAAACGCCAAAAGGCAAATCTTTTTCAATCAGCATGCGTATCACACCTAGAGCATGCCGTCTCAAGCCAAATGGGTCTTTATCGCCCGTTGGTTTTTCACCAATGCCAAATAAACCAACAAGAGTTTCTAGTTTATCTGCCAGCGCAACACAAACACCCACTTGATTCCGTGGTAGTTCATCACCAGAAAAACGTGGCTTATAGTGGTCTTCAATTGCATATGAAATGTCATCATCCAGCTTTTCATGCTGGGCATAATAACGTCCCATAATACCTTGCAGTTCTGGAAACTCACCCACCATGTCTGTTAGTAAGTCAGTCTTTGCCAAAGCTGCGGCTAGATAAACTTTTGATAAGAATGTTTCATTGTCGTTGATTAATCGAGCAATTGAAAATGCAATTTGTTGCACCCTGCTTGTTCGTTCGCCTTGCGAGCCAAGTTTGTTGTGATAGACCACTTTGTCCAAGCCAGCAATGCGTGATTCCAGCGTTTTCTTGCGGTCTTGGTCGAAGAAGAATTTAGCATCTGCCAGGCGAGGGCGTACCACGCGCTCGTTGCCGCCAATCACTGCGCTGGGGTCGGCTGGATTGATGTTGGAAACAATCAAAAACTTGTTGGTGAGTTTGCCATTCGCATCCAGAAGCGGAAAGTATTTTTGATTCGCCTTCATGGTCAAAATCAAACATTCTTGCGGCACTTCTAGATAGATTTCTTCAAACTGACCGAGCAACACATTCGGGCGCTCAACCAGTGCTGTGACTTCATCCAGCAAGGCATCATCTTCAATTGGTTTGAGGTTTTGTTTTGTAGCAGCGGTGTTGAGTTGGCGCACAATCTCATCGCGACGCTCGGCAAAACTGGCAATGACTGCACCTTCTGTTTTTAATTGCTCGGCGTAACTGTCTGCATTTTTAATGGTAATAGTTGGTTTTGCTGCCTCAAAGCGATGGCCGTTTGTGGTGTTGCTGGCTGCAATCCCAAGTAGAGAAATTGGGACTATATCTGCTCCATGTAGCGCAACTAATCCATGTGCCGGTCGAACAAAATTCACTGTATCCCAGCCGTCGACCAGTTGGTAGCTCATCATTTTAGGAATGGGTAGTTTATCAAAAGTCTCATAAATTGCTTTTTGTAGCCCTAGTGTTAGGGAAATACCCTTAACCAGAATGTCGAGCAACAGAATATCGGTCTTGCCATCGTTCTCTTTTCTGAGTTTAGCAACAGCAGATTCGTCTACACCTAATGCTTGCAGTCTTTTTATCAGGGCAGGGGTTGCCTTACCGTTTGCATCCAATCCCACACTGGTTGGCATGAGTTTTTGGGCTATCTGTTTATCTCCGGCTTTTGCGGCAACTTGTGTGATATGCGCCGCTAAACGGCGCGGTGTGGCGAATGAAATTACGGCTGAATTTTCTGCTGTTAAACCCTGTGTTTTAAGTGATTCAAATAGTGCGCTAGAAAACGCTTCACCTAGTTTTTTTAGTGCTTTCGGCGGCAGTTCTTCCACCAATAATTCTACGAGTAAATTCTGACTTGCCATTATGCTGCTTTCTTTTCTTTTTCTAATTTCGCCAGCACTTCTGCCGCATGTTCTTTTGGCGCAAGTGGAAAGCCCAGCCTGGCGCGGCTTTCCAAGTAGCTCGCGGCAACAGCGCGGGCAATGTTGCGGATTTTACCAATGTAGGCTGCGCGTTCAGTTACGCTAATCGCACCGCGTGCATCGAGCAAATTAAACGTGTGGGCGGCTTTCAGCACTTGCTCATAAGCGGGTAGGGCGAGTTTGTTTTCGACTAAATGTTTTGCTTGTTTTTCGTGTGCGATGAAAGCAGTCGACAAAAATTCTACGTCAGAATGTTCGAAATTGTAGGTAGATTGCTCGACCTCATTTTGGTGGAACACATCGCCGTATTTCACGTTTTCTGAGTACTGCAAATCGTACACGCTATCGACGCCTTGGAGGTACATGGCGAGGCGTTCCAGACCATAAGTGATTTCGCCGGTAATCGGCTTGCAATCAATGCCGCCGACTTGTTGAAAGTAAGTAAATTGTGTAACTTCCATACCGTTGAGCCATACCTCCCAGCCTAGGCCCCAAGCGCCTAATGTGGGGTTTTCCCAGTCATCTTCTACAAAGCGGATGTCGTTTTTTTTCAGGTCGAAACCAAGCGCTTCCAGTGAACCTAAATACAGATCCAGAATGTTGGCGGGTGCCGGTTTCAGCACCACTTGATACTGGTAGTAATGCTGTAAACGGTTTGGGTTTTCACCATAGCGGCCATCCTTAGGGCGGCGGCTTGGCTGCACGTAGGCGGCTTTCCAAGGCTCTGGGCCGAGTGAGCGTAAAAATGTGGCAGTATGCGAAGTGCCCGCGCCCACTTCCATATCGTAAGGTTGCAACAAGGCACAGCCTTGTTTATCCCAATAAGCCTGTAGATTAAGAATAATTTGTTGAAAAGTAAGCATTATTTTATTTCTAAATTAAAAAACTATTTTTGGTGAGCGGTGTCCGACGTCAAGTTGCAACAGACAGGCTTGCTTGTAAGCCCCTGAATTTTACCTGAATACTAGATTGAATTTAATAGTATTTGTTTTGTTAAAGGTTTTTTGTTAAATTGAACATATGTTAATGGGCCAACATAAAAAGTTGCTGAAAATATTGGTGCTTTGGTTTGTATTATTGCAAGCCATTTCACCGTTTGTGCACGCCCACGTCGGCAGCAGTTCAGCGCATGGCAGTCAGGCAATGCACATACATGATCCCGGCCTTGGTCATCCAGATATTTTCCCTACATTTCAGGATGCCGCTTCTCAGGGATATGTGGTTGATTTAGGCCAAGCCGTTACGCAAGATAGCAGCTTCAAGTTGCTTATAGCCTTGTTGCTAGTGGTACTGTGGATGCCTCTGATAGTCAAGCAAGGGCATCCGTTACGCGCCTATGTATTATTCAAACTCCCCCCCCGGTTTGAGCGCACGCGCTTAAACTCACGCGCACCGCCACACTACTAAAATTTTCAATTGACTTGGGCATTAGTCCCAGGTTTTTTGTTTTATTTTTAGGAGTGCAATATGAATACCCCCTTTATGTTTACGGCTTTACTGGCCTGCATGTTGTTGAATTCTCAGGCTATCTATGCAGCAGCACATGGGCAGGATGGGCATGGAACAGGCGCGCATGTAGATGTGCTGGTAGTAAGTCCCCATCTTAGCCTGCGCGATGTGCTGGAAAAAACCATTGCGCGGCAGCCGCAGCAACTGAGTTTGCAATCTAAAACCTTTAATGTGCAGGCTAAAGAAACGATGGCGAAAAGTATGCTGCCGCATGCGCCGGCGATTTCGCTTTACCATCAGAATGATACTATCGGCAGCGGGCGTAATGAGCGCGATTGGCAAGCGGAGCTTGAGTTGCCGGTGTGGCTGCCCAAGCAGCGTGGCGCGCGTGAAAAAGTGGCAGAATTAAGCGCGCACAATCTAAGCGCTGACCGTGAAAGTTTAAGTTTGCAAGCTGCTGGCTTATTGCGCGATGCCGTGTGGGATATCGCCATCAACCGCAACGAAGTCTCGCTTTATAACCAAAAAATGGCGCAAGCAAAGCGTCTGGAAGCCGATGTGGGCAAAACATTTAGCGCGGGCGAGTTAGCAAAAACCGATTTGATGCTGGTGCAGCAAGATACTTTGCAGGCACAAAAAAATCTGTTACGCGCTGAAGCAGAGTTGATGCATGCGCGTTTTCGCTACACTTTGCTGACTGGCTTGAATGAAATCCCCGAGAATTTTGAAGAAAAGCAGTCTGAACTTGAAGGCTTTGAGCAGTCACCTTTATGGCTGGCGGCTGAATCCAAGGTGACATTGGCGCAAGGCGAGCGCAACCTCACACAAGTAGAAAAGCGCGAAAACATGCAGGTGATTTTGAATGCCCGCAGCTCGCAAGGTGCATTTGATAATCAGTATAACCAAAGCGTGGGCGTTCGCGTGCGTATTCCCCTGGATAGTGCGGTGCGCAGTGCGCCTTTGCAAGCAGCTTCGGAGCTTGCGGTAGGCGATGCGTTAAGCCAGCGCGAAACTTTGCGCTATGCGCTGGAGGCGGCCATGCATGAGGCTGAGCATAATTTATCCGTGAGTAAACGGGAGCTGGAAATCGCTTCGCAGCAACTGGAAATCGCCAAAAAAAGTGCTGAGTTAGCCCAAAAAGCCTATACCTTGGGCGAGCTGGATCTAACCAGCTTGCTACGCATTCAATCCCAGACATTCGAAACTGAACGCAGCTATACCCGTCGCCAGTTGCAGGTGGGGTGGGATGTGGCGCGATATAACCAGGCCGTAGGAGTGCTGCCATGAAAACTCATCCTTCCGGCGCATCGCAGCGTTGCATGGTACTCGCTCCCTCGCTGTACAACTACGTACTATCTCGGGTTCTGCGTTCCGTGCGCCTTGCACTGCATCCAGAATTTCTGAGTTTTAGAGTTTTATAGAGGTTAATATGAAAAAATTATTAGTTATTATTGTGTTGCTATTATCACCTCAGGTTGCATCTGCAGATGTCATCACTTTAAGCAAATCACAGTTGCAAGGTATGCACATCAAGCTGGTTGCGCTTGATACCAAAGCTGCGACACTATCGCGCAAATACACGGCCGAAGTGGTTGTTCCAACCACGCAAGTGCGCATTATCAGTGCGCCGCAGCAGGGGTTGATTGATGCAATGCATGTGGCGACAGGGCAAGAGGTGAAAAAAGGCCAGGTGATTGCCCATTTAAGCAGTCCGGATTTGGTGGGTTTGCAGGGCGAATATCTGCAAGTACAAACTAAGAAAAACCTGGCAGCTAGCGCATTAGCCAGAGATAGTGAACTGCTGAAAGATGGCATTATTGCGCAGAGACGTTATCTTGAAACACAAAGCGCGCATGAAGAATTGAGCGCATCTTTAGCTGAGAAAAGACAGGCATTGCGTCTAGCTGGCATGAATGACGCGGCAATCAATCGCCTCAATAGCGCAAAAGGCCTGCAAAGCGGCATGGCGATTGTTTCACCTATGGATGGGCAAATCATCGAGCAAATGACCAGTGTCGGGCAGCGTGTGGATAGCGCAATGCCCTTGTATAAAGTGGCGAAGCTGAACCCGTTGTGGCTGGAGATTAACGTGCCGATTGATGGTGCGATGCAGCTTGAAAAGGGTTTGTTAGTGAATGTGCCAAAAATGCATGCCAGCGGCAAGGTGATTGCTGTGATGCGCAGCGTCAATAAAGCAAGCCAGACCATGCAGGTGCGTGCTGAAGTGCAGCAGGGCGCAGAAAATCTGGCTTTGGGGCAATTTGTTGAGGCTGAAATTCAAATGCAGCCACACGCACAAAGTTTTGCTTTACCAAGTGCTGCTATCGTTCGGAATGGCAAGCAAACCGTGGTGTTTAAGCAAACAGCCAAAGGCTTTGAAACTGTGCCGGTGACAATTCTTTCCGAGCAAGGTGGCAATACGCTGGTGCAAGGCGATTTTAGCGGGCAGGAAAAAATTGCGGTGACAGGTTCGGCGGCACTTAAAGGCGCGTGGCTGGGTTTGGGCGGGGGCGAATAATGCGCACCAATAATACTGAATTTTTAGAGGTGCCCAAATGTTAGATAAACTCATCGAATTTTCGTTAAGACAGCGCATCATGGTGTCGTTAGTGGCACTTATTTTGTGCATTCTGGGCTATTTCGCCTATCAATCATTGCCGATTGACGCGTTCCCCGATGTATCCTCTACGCAAGTCAAAATCATTATTAAATCGCCTGGCATGACGCCGGAAGAGGTGGAGTCGCGCATCACCGCGCCGATTGAGGTGGAGATGCTGGGCATCCCCAAGCAGGTGGGGTTGCGCGCGGTAGCGAAATACGCGCTCACCGATATTACGGTGGATTTTGAAGACGGCACGGATATTTATTGGGCGCGCCAGCAGGTGTCAGAGCGGTTGAGTAGCGTTTGGGCGAGCTTGCCAGCCGATATTTCTGGCGGCATTGCGCCCATGACCACACCGCTGGGTGAAATGTTTATGTTTACTGTGGAATCTGACAGCCTGAGTTTGCAAGAAAAACGCAGCCTGCTGGATTGGGTCATCCGGCCGCAGCTTAGAACCGTACCAGGCGTGGCCGATGTCAATGCGCTGGGTGGCCTGGTACGTACGTTTGAAATCGTGCCAGATAATGCGCGCATGTATGCCCGTGGGGTGTCGCTTAATTCGCTGCAAGACGCCATTAGTCAGAATAACCGCAACGATGGTGCCGGAAGATTAAGCGATGGTGAAGAATCGCTGTTGGTGCGTTCTGAGGGCGCGTTTAAGACGCTGGATGATGTGAAAGACACCGTGATTCGCAGCGATAATGGTGTGCCTGTGCGCATTGCCGACATTGCTGAAGTGCGCATCGGCGAGCTGACGCGTTACGGTGCAGTCACCAGTAACGGCAAAGGCGAGGCGGTGGAAGGCTTGGTGCTAGGTTTACGTGGTGCAAACGCCCGTGCGGTGGTGGAAGGCGTACGTGCAAAGTTGGCAGAAATTGCGCTTACACTGCCAAAAGGTGTGACGACCAAAATGTTTTACGACCGCGGTAATTTGGTTGAAAGTGCAGTACACACGGTGAATAAAGCTTTGATGGAAGCTGTTGTGTTGGTGATTATTCTACTTGTGTTGTTTCTAGGTAACTTACGTGCAGCACTCACCATAGCTTGTATTTTGCCATTGTCAGTATTTGGTACTTTTGTGCTGATGAAGCACTTTAATATGTCGGCTAATCTCATGAGTTTAGGCGGGCTGGCGATTGCCATTGGCATGCTGGTGGATTCTGCCGTGGTGGTAGTGGAGAATATCGTCTCGCACATGGCACATGCGCCTAAAAAGCATGTGTCATCTAAACTCAGCATTATTTTAGCGGCCATGCGCGAGGTGAGTTTGCCAGTGTCGGCGGGCATTGTCATTATTATCACGGTATTTTTACCTTTGCTCACGCTGGAAGGCTTGGAAGGCAAATTGTTTTCACCCGTTGCGATGACGATTATTTTCGCGTTAGCAGGTTCGCTGGCACTGTCGCTTACAGTTATCCCAGTCATAGCTTCTTTTTTGATTAAAGATAAGCACGAAGAAGCGCCGTGGCTGGTGCGCAAGCTGGATGCGATTTACGCGCCAGCGCTGCAAAAAGCTATGCGTAACAGCAAAAAAATGGTTATTGCTGCTTTGGTGTTGCTGGTGCTTACAGGCGTGGTGTATACGCAGATTGGCAAAACCTTTATGCCAGTGATGGATGAAGGCGATATTATTATCGGTGTGGAAAAACTACCTTCAATTACGTTGAAACAAAGCACCGAAACTGACATGGCAGTACAACGAGCGATCATGAAGCAAGTGCCTGAAGTGAAAGGCATTTACTCGCGTGTTGGCTCAGATGAGCTTGGGTTAGACCCGATGGGCTTAAATCAAACAGACAATTTTCTTGTCCTCAAACCACGCGCCGAATGGCGCATGAAAAGCAAAGATGCGCTGTTAGAAGAATTACGCAAAGTGATGGCGCAAATGCCGGGGCTGGATTATAGCTTTACGCAGCCGATTGATATGCGTGTAAATGAGATGTTGCTTGGTGTGCGCGGCGATCTGGCGATTAAATTGTACGGCAGTGATTTAACTGTGTTAGATGAAAAAGCGCAGCAAATCATTAAAGTATTAGAGTCGATCAAAGGTAATCAGGACGTTTACACGCCAAAAAATAGCGGCATTCAATACCTGCAAATTAAAGTGGACAGACTGGCCGCAGGCAGGCTAGGTTTTAGTGTGAGCGACATTAACCGAATTTTACAAGCACAACTTGAAGGCAAAGTGTTAGGTGTTGTTCAGGAAGGTGCGCGTAGAACCCCTGTATTGTTGCGTGGCAGCCAGGAAGTGAGGCTGTCGCCAGCGGAGTTTGGTAGTTTATTGCTCACTTTGCCGAACGGTACGAATGTGCCACTGACTTCGGTTGCTAAATTAGAGCGCATTGAAGGTCCAGTTAAAATCGACCGTGAACGTGGCATCCGTATGGTGGTTGTTACAGCCAATGTGGAAGGGCGCGATTTGGTGAGCTTTGTCGAAGAAGCCAGGCAAAAAGTAGAAGCGCAGGTCAATATGCCCGAAGGTTATTGGGTGAAGTGGGGTGGCCAGTTTGAAAATCAACAACGTGCCGCCGCGCGTTTGGGCATTGTGGTGCCGATTTCAATCGGCTTGGTATTTTTGTTGTTATTTCTTACTTTTGGCTCCATGAAAGAAGCAGCACTTATTTTGTCCAATATTCCATTTGCCATGATAGGCGGTGTGTTTGCTTTGTGGATTTCCGGGGAGTATCTTTCCGTGCCGGCGTCCGTCGGCTTCATAGCGCTGCTGGGCATTGCGGTGCTGAACGGTGTGGTGATGATGAGCTACTTTAATCAGCTTGTTTACGAGGGGATGGATAAAGCGCTGATTGCATTTGAGGGCGCTAAGCGCCGTTTGCGACCTGTATTAATGACCGCAAGTATTACCGCGTTCGGGTTGATTCCACTGCTGTTTGCCACAGGGCCAGGCTCAGAAATTCAGCGCCCGCTGGCGATTGTGGTCATTGGCGGCTTGGTAACCAGCACCTTGCTGACACTGGTTATATTGCCGATTTTGTATCAACGGTTTTTTGCCAAGCAATAAGTTTTATACAGCAAAAATCCTAATCCAAAACAGCAAAACAGCAAAAACAGCCAATTGCCCCAGCGCACATAAGGCGTGCTGCCCGTGTAGCCTTGCGCCACCACATCCAGCGTGGTTTTTGTGAAATGTGGCGCATGGGCAAGGATATAGCCATGCGGGTCGATAGCCGCGGTGGCGCCGGTGTTGGTAGCGCGCAGCATCATGCGGCCCGTTTCCAGTGCGCGTGCCTGTGAAAACTGCATGTGCTGATCCGCCGCATAAGAAGTGCCATACCAAGCGTCGTTGCTGATGTTGACGAGTAACGTCGCTTCAGGCAACTGGCGGATGATTTCCTCACCAAATACGTCTTCGTAGCAGATATTGACGGCTACTTTCTGGTTGGCCAGCTGCATCGGTTTTTGATACTTTCCGCCGCGCGACAAATCGCTAAGCGGCATATGGAGCCAATCGCGATAAATCCAGCCAAATACTTGCTTGAGCGGGATAAACTCACCAAACGGCACGAGATGATTTTTTTTGTAGGCTCGATTTGAATTGCTGCCAAAACTAAGCGCGCTGTTGAAGTATTCATTGGTGTTCTCATTAAATTCCACCATGCCCACCAGCAAGTCCCCGTTGTTTTGTTTGGCGTGTGCGCTAAGTGCATCCTTTATGTTTGGGTCTAATTGGCTGGAAATCACCGGTAGCGCAGTTTCTGGCAGTACAATGAGTTCAGCCTTGCTGGCTATTGCCATTTCGATATATTGGTTAATGGTACTTTGTGCGGTTTCTGGCGACCATTTTTCACTTTGTGAAATGTTGCCCTGCAATAATGCCACGCTGAACGGCTTGTCGCTTGGCGTTGCCCATTCAACAGCTTTTAGCAAGCCACCTGCAATAATGATCAGCACAAATGCAGCAATAGCATTGCGTTTCCATACCAAGTTTTGCTGCCGATTTGCTAGCCAATAAGCGATTAATGCGGCTATCAATATGGTGATGATTGAAACGCCATATACGCCCACAATCGGCATAAAACCCGCTAGCGGACTATGCGGCACTTGGCTGTAACCCATTGTCAGCCAAGGAAAGCCTGTAAAAATCCAGCCACGGATCCAGTCGCTTAAACCCCATAAAACAGGGATACTGATTAAAGGCGAGCCAAACCATTTGCTCAGCCAGCCTACTAAAGCGGGGAATAATGCCATGAACGCGCACAGACATAACGTGGAAAAGCCTGCGAACCACCACGGCATACCGCCAAAGTCATGCAGGCTGATGTATATCCAGTAAATGCCTACGATATAAAGCCCTAAACCAAACGCAAAACCCAGCTTGAATGCGGCCTTTGGGTCGCCTGCTTTAATCCATAAATAGCACAACCCAGCGAGTGAAGCTACGCTTGCCGGGAATACATAAAATGGTGCAAACCCCAATACAGCCGATGCGCCAAGCAGATATGGCATGGCTGAGTTAAGCCAGTTAGACCGGTTTAAATGCTTAAATCTGCTTATAAAATTCTTCAAAATGAGGCTCTAGTTTTATCAAGGCTGATTATTGTAGTTGGTTTAGAGCGATTGTAAAAATTTATGATGAAGCGTTGACAGTGACCGGCGCTTGGCACTATATTGCATCTGCTACATTTAAAAGTGCTTAATTTTTATATTTTTTGGGAGAGAGTGAAATGAGTATGTCATCTGAATTTAAAGAGTTTATCATGAAGGGTAATGTGATGGACCTAGCAGTAGGTGTCATCATCGGTGCGGCGTTTGGTAAAATAGTCGATTCATTAGTAAATGACATTATTATGCCTATCGTTGGCAAAATTACTGGCGGCGTAGATTTCAGCAATATGTTCGTTCCACTAGCAGATGTGCCTGCAGGTAATGCTGGCACTTATGCAGCACTTAAAGCAGCAGGTGTACCAATGTTGGCTTATGGTAATTTTATTACTATTGCCATTAACTTTGTAATTTTGGCATTCATCATCTTTATGATGGTAAAACAAGTAAACAAAATGAAAAAAGCTGAACCACCAGCAGCACCAGCACCAACACCGGATGATGTTGTGTTGTTGCGTGAAATCCGTGATGCATTGAAAAAATAAGCAACCACTTTTCAATTTAAAAAGGCGCTTACAGCGCCTTTTTTATTTTCAGAAATTACATACCAGGATCAATCTGATTTTGTTCGAGTTGAGGATTCTCGTATGTTTGGTTGTTTTTCGAGCTTTCTGAACCATCATGATTCATGAAAACCACCATGACCACTTTGTCGTCAATAAAATCAAGTTCAGTGGTTGGATAATACGCGCCATTGGCGTCAGTATTGATGTTGTGATACTGCCAGATAGAAGCAACCACTTTATCGGAACCTTTAATCCTTACATCATCTGCTTTGGCGGGTTCCCCTAGTAATTCGACGATTTTTGTCTTATCAAATTGATTGATAACATCAACAAAGGCTTTTTCTTCGGTAGGAATTTCATTAATCAAAGGCACTGCCTGCGCTTCATCAGCATGGGAAATGTTCGCCAACAACGCATTTGCTGTAAGGAAAACTGCTAATGGCCAAATTTTCATTGAAATCTCCAAAGTATGTCAGATAAGAGATTTGATAATCAATTTAGTTCATTTTGCGTTAATTGCAGTTGCGTTCAGGTTGATTCAATCGGAAACGGCTCATCCGGAATCACTTCAACCAGGATGGAATGTAAGCGCCTGCTATCGGCACGAAGCACGCTGATGCTCAAGTTGTCGATTACTATTGTATCGCCGCGTTTGGGTAGGTGGCCAAATTTATTGACCACCAAGCCGCCAATGGTCGAGAACTCTTCATCACTGAATTGTGTACCTATTGTCTCGTTAAAATCGGCAATTTCTGTCAGCGCTTTTACCCGGAAGTGACCTTTGGCATCTTTTAGAATATTGTCTTCGTCTTCGTCGTAATCGTATTCATCTTCAATGTCGCCGACGATTTGCTCAAGCACGTCCTCAATCGTCACCATGCCCGCTACACCGCCATATTCATCCACCACAATAGCAATATGGTTGCGATTGCTGCGGAACTCTTTCAGCAACACATTCAAGCGCTTAGCTTCGGGGATGAACACCGCAGGGCGCAGCATGTCGCGCACGTTAAAATCTTCGCCCGCATAGTAACGCAACAAATCTTTGGCCAGCAGAATGCCAATCACATCATTCTTGTCGTCCTCAATCACGGGAAAGCGCGAGTGTGCGGTCTCGATCACATGCGGAATAAAGGTCTCAGGTGGGTCGGTGATGTCGATGACATCCATTTGCGAGCGCGGAATCATCACATCACGCACCTGCATTTCGCTCACTTGCAGCACGCCTTCTATCATAGCAAGCGAGTCTGCATCCATCAGGTGGTTTTCATACGCGCCGTGTAGCAATTCTAAAAGCTGTTCGCGGTCTTCAGGCTCGCGTAGCAAAAAATTACTTAAGCGCTCTAATAGACTGACTTTATTGTTTGGTTTTTCCGGTTCGGAGGCCATTGAGGCGCCCTATGTAATGAGATAGGGGTTAGCATACCCTAATTTAGTCAAAATAGAAATTTCCAAGCCTTCCATTAGCTCTGCTTGAGCCTCGGTTTCGTGGTCGTAACCGTGCAAATGCAAAATGCCGTGCACGGTTAAATGTGCATAATGCGCCTCAAGCGGCTTGTTCTGCGCTTTGGCCTCAACCTCGACGATGGACGCACAAATGACAATATCGCCCATTAAATGTGGTTCTTCGGCGATTGGAAAAGTCAGTACATTGGTCGCATAATCTTTACCGCGGTAGGTGCTATTCAACTCCAATCCTTCTTGCGCATCCACAATGCGGATCGTGACTTCAGTATCCACGCGAATAGCGGCTTTCGCCCATTTTTTAAGCAGTGATTTAGCGGGAAGATATGCCGCATTTGTGGCGTATTGGGTGGATAAGGTTAGTTTGGGCATGACGGCATTGTAAAACTTACTTGTAAAGTTGCGAACTATAAACAGCATCAATCACCGCAATGGTGATTGATGCACCAGCTATCAAAGCTGTTTAAAGCACTGGCTGGTTGTCATGCTCACCGCGTTCATACACAATATGTGCGCGGCCGACCAGAAGCGGATCAAGCGGGCCGATTGCCGATATATCCTTGTTGGTGTAGGGCAATTTGTGCAGCACATAGCGCATGGCGTTAAGGCGCGCACGCTTCTTGCAGTCTGACTTGATTACCGTCCAGGGGGAATCCGCGGTATCTGTGTGGAAAAACATGGCTTCTTTAGCCTTGGTGTAATCGTCCCACTTATCCAGCGAGGCGAGGTCAATTGGGCTCAACTTCCACTGTTTAAGTGGATGCATTTTGCGTTCCTTGAACCGGCGGCGTTGCTCCTCACGGCTGACTGAGAACCAGAACTTGATCACGTGAATGCCGCTACGGGTAAGGTTGCGCTCAAACTCAGGCGCCTGGCGCATAAACTCCAGATATTCATCATTGTTGCAGAATCCCATCACGCGTTCTACCCCGGCACGGTTATACCAGGAGCGGTCGAAAAGAGTGATTTCGCCAGCAGTGGGCAGTTCTGAAATGTAACGCTGGAAATACCATTGGCCGCGCTCTACGTCGCTGGGCTTTTCCAAAGCCACTACGCGTGCACCGCGAGGGTTAAGGTGCTCCATGAAGCGCCTGATGGTGCCGCCCTTGCCGGCAGCATCGCGTCCTTCAAACAGGATGACCACGCGCTGGCCGGTTTCTTTGACCCATGCCTGAAGCTTCAGTAACTCAACCTGGAGATGGTACTTTTGCTTTTCGTAAGATTTTCTGGATAACAGGTTTTTGTAAGGGTAACCGCCATCGCGCCAATCGGCGGCAAGCTCCTCATCGGTGTGTGCATGTTTTCTTGTGCCCCCTGCGCTTGACATGCCAGCGATAGCCTTGCTTAGTGCTGCTGCATCGTCCGGGGATGCGCCATCCAGAATCGCACGCAGCGCATCTGGCAACGTTGCCAGATCGTTGCCGGTTGCTATGCGATTAATAATATCCTGCACAGCTGCAGATTTCGATTCATGTGCTGCCGAGATTTTTTCGCTGACTGAAAATTCTTCAATGCCTTCTGTACTGTTATCAGGAGGGATATCACCTTCAGATACGCGACGTGTGATGGGGGTAACGGTAGTTTTTTTTGCTGTTGACATAAGCACATCCCTTGATTTGTAAACGGAATATCTTCACCCTTAATAATCTACATGTCAATTGGCTTGGGTTACAAAATAAGGATGTTTTGATTTAACACAATTTAAGATTCATTATTTTTAAGCTCATACTCTTCATAGGCATTAATGATCTTCTGTACTAATGGATGACGTACTACATCAGCAGATAAAAAGTGCGTCATGGCAATGCCTTTAACATTTTTTAAGATTTTTTGCGCTTCTACCAAACCGCTTTTCTGATGTTTTTGCAAATCGATTTGCGTTACATCGCCTGTCACCACGGCCTTAGTGCCGAATCCGATGCGGGTTAAAAACATTTTCATTTGCTCGGGCGTAGTGTTTTGCGCCTCGTCCAAAATAATAAAGCTTTGGTTAAGGGTGCGGCCGCGCATGTAAGCAAGCGGGGCGACTTCGATCGCGCCGCGTTCGAACATTTTGTTGACCGTATCGTAGCCAGCTAAGTCATAAAGCGCATCGTAGAGCGGGCGTAAATACGGATCAACTTTCTGGTTCAAATCGCCCGGCAAAAAGCCTAGCTTTTCGCCAGCTTCTACTGCCGGGCGCACTAATACAATGCGTTTCACGCGGTCGCGGCTCATGGCATCTATTGCGCTGGCTACCGCCAGATAGGTTTTGCCTGTGCCAGCGGGGCCGATGCCAAACGTGATGTCGTGATCCTGAATTTGCTGTAAATATTCTATTTGTCTAGGAGTTCTGCCATGCAGATCGCCACGGCGCGTCATCAATACTGGCATGGCGGTGTTGACATCTTCAGGCTTAAGCTTATCTATTTCCACCAAACCTAGTTGCACATCTTCAAGCTCCAACGGTTTTTTGGCGCGCACGTAAAAGTTTTCAATCAACTGTGCTGCAAGGCGCATGTTATCTTGCTTGCCGCTGATATTGAATGTGCTGCCGCGCCGATTAATATTCACCTCCAGCGCGGTTTCAATCTGTTTGATATTTTCATCCAGCGCGCCGCACAGATTGGCGAGGCGGGTATTGTCTTCTGGGCTTAGGGTGATTTCCATAATTAGATGATTTGGCCTTGTAAGCGTCGTGGATTGGATATATCGGTGATTTTAACATTCACAAACTGGTGAATTAAATTGGCATCACCTGCAATATCCACCACGCGGTTGTTATCGGTTTTGCCGGCAAGCAGGGCACTGTCCTTCCACGAAGCGCCTTCAATCAATACTCTTTGAATAGTGCCTAGCATTGCTTCTGATATTGCTTTGGCTTGCGCCTCGTTAATAGTTTGTAATTTGGTGAGACGCGCTAATTTAACTTTTTCTGGCGTGTCGTCCTTGATAAATGCAGCGGGCGTGCCAGGGCGTGGGCTATATAAAAAGCTGAAGCTGGCATCAAAACCGATATCAGTCATCAGTTTAACCGTCGCTTCAAAATCGGCTTCGGTTTCGCCTGGAAAGCCTACAATGAAGTCGGAAGTAAAGGTTAAATTGGGGTTAGCAGTTTTCAGTTTGCGGATAATCGATTTATATTGCAGCGTAGTGTAATTGCGCTTCATCGCCATCAAAATGCGGTCAGAACCCGCCTGCACCGGCAAGTGTAGCTGCGCTGCCAATTTAGGTACATTGGTAAAGCAATCAATCAGGCGCTGGTTCATTTCATTGGGGTGGCTGGTGGTAAAACGGATGCGCTCGATTTGCGGGATTTCGGCAATGGTTTCAATCAGCATGGCCAAATCAGCTTCCACCCCGTCATATTCGGCGCGGTAAGCATTGACATTTTGCCCAAGCAAGGTGATTTCTTTTACGCCTTGCTCGGCCAATTGTACGGCTTCGGTTAATATGTCTGCAAACGGGCGCGAGACTTCTTCGCCGCGTGTATAAGGCACCACGCAAAAACTGCAATATTTGCTGCAGCCTTCCATAATGCTCAAAAAAGCACTTGCGCCTTCTACACATGGTGGCGGCAGGTGGTCAAATTTTTCGATTTCCGGGAACGTAATATCCACCTGCGATTGGCCGCTGCTTCGGCGGCTTTTAATCATGTCAGGCAGGCGGTGCAGGGTTTGCGGGCCAAATACCACATCCACATACGGCGCGCGCTTGATGATGTTGTCACCTTCCTGAGACGCCACGCAACCGCCCACGCCAATGATTAAATCAGGATTCTTTTCCTTAAGCGGAATAAAACGCCCAAGGTGGCTAAATACTTTGTCTTCGGCTTTTTCGCGCACCGAACAGGTATTTAGCAGGATGACATCGGCTTCATCTACGTTTTCAGTTTGCGTCATGCCATCGCTGGATGCCAGCATATCCGCCATGCGCGATGAATCGTATTCGTTCATCTGGCAGCCGAAGGTCTTAATAAAAACTTTTTTAGTTGAATTCAAGGGGTTATATGTTTGCTCAAAATGTGATTTTAACGCATTTAATCTTCTACATCACGCAAAGTTGTTCCAAGACGAGTAAAATGACGTCATTCATTTAGACTCAAACTTTATGCAAGCACTCCCCATCTTCTTTAATATCAAAGACCGCCATTGTGTGGTGATTGGCGGCGGCGATGTTGCCATACGTAAAGTGACAGTGTTACTGAAGGCTAAGGCAGCCATTACGCTTTATTCGCCCGAAATTTGCCATGAGCTGAAAGCGCTGGTTGCTACAAAAAAAATAAAATATATCCAAGCTGATTATGAACAAAATCAGCTGGCAGGCGCATGTTTGGTAATTGCCGCAACAGACAATGAAACGGTGAATAAAGCTGTTTCATTGGCGGCAAAAGCGCAGAATATCCCCGTGAATGTGGTGGATGCGCCTGATTTGTGTACATTCACCATGGGCTCGATTATTGACCGCAGCCCAGTGGTGATTGCAGTTTCCAGCGAAGGCAATGCGCCCGTACTGGCGCGCTTTATCCGCACCAAAATCGAGACTATGCTGCCTGCAAGCTACGGCCGTATCGCTGCCATTGCCGGTGAATTCAGAGACCAGGTCAAAGCCAAGTTCGCCACTACGCAAGCCAGACGCCGCTTTTGGGAGGATGTGCTGCAAGGCCCAATGGTAGAGCGGGTGCTGGCTGGGCAAGAGAAAGCTGCGCGTGAGTTGTTGCAAGATATCCTTGATGACAAGGATACCACCGCTAGCAAGGGCGAAGTGTATCTGGTGGGTGGCGGACCGGGAGACCCTGATTTGCTCACATTCAGAGCGTTGCGCCTCATGCAACAATGCGATGTGTGTGTGTATGATAAATTGGTGAGCCCAGAAGTGATGGAACTGGTGCGGCGTGATGCAGAGCTGATATACGTAGGCAAGGCGCGCGACCAGCACACCATGCCGCAAGAGGAAATCAATGAGTTGCTTGCCAGACTTGCACTTGAAGGCAAGCGGGTGTTGCGCCTAAAAGGCGGTGACCCATTTATTTTTGGGCGTGGTGGCGAGGAAATTGAAACCTTAATGGAGCGTGGCGTGCCGTTTCAAGTCGTGCCGGGGATTACCGCCGCCAATGGCGTTTCCAGCTATGCAGGTATTCCGCTTACACATAGAGATTACTCACAGGCTTGCCTGTTCGTTACTGGGCATCTTAAAGCAAAAGAAAATTCAAAAGAAGTCACAATTGATTTAGATTGGGTCGCTATGTCGCGGCCAAATCAAACGGTGGTGATTTATATGGGTTTGGTGGGTTTGAAAGAAATTTGTGAAAAATTAATAGCGCATGGCGTATCTGCCAGCATGCCCGTCGCGGTGGTGCAACAGGGCACCACACAAAAACAAAAAGTAGTTGTCGCCACCTTGGCCGATTTGGCTGAAAAGGTAGCCTCTGCAGGGTTAAAGCCACCATGCTTAACGATTATTGGTGAAGTGGTGAAATTACGTGAGAAGCTGAACTGGTTTGAAACGAATGCCTAGCTAGTGCTGTATCGGCAGCGTCAGTCTGGCTTCAAGGCCGCCTTCAGGGCGATTAATCAGCTCTAAATTGCCGCGATGCAGCTTGGCAATGCGGTTACAAATCGCCAAACCTAAGCCGCTACCCCCTTCGTTTTTATTGCGCGCACTATCCAAGCGCTCAAATGGTCTTAATAGCCGCTCAGCGTGTTCTGGCGGTATGCCAGGGCCGTTATCCAGTACGCTGATAATGATTTTTTCAGAAGTAATTTTGCTTTCCACAGTCACTTGGCCTTTTGAGTAAGTATAGGCATTGCCCACCAGGTTATCCAGCAAGCGCTGCATGGCAAGCGGGCGTAATGGAATAAAGTAAGTTGAGGAAAGCTTCAGTTTAAGGTCGCGACCTGCGCGCGCCTGACGCTCTGCCAGAGATTGCAGCAGCACGTTGATATCCATCATTTTGGTGGGCTCACCTTCTACGCCGCGCACAAAATCCAGAAACTGGTGGATGATATTGTCCATGTCAGCAATATCTTCAATCATGCCGGCTTTCAAGCTGCTGCAACTATCGTCTGGTAATAACTCTACGGCTAAACGCAGCCTTGCCAGCGGTGTGCGGATATCATGCGAAACGCCTGCGAGCAACAAGGTGCGCTCGCTATCAAGCCGTACCAGCGATTCTGCCATTTCGTTAAACGTACGGCTTACTTCGCGTAGTTCATCTACGCTATCTTCCGGCAGACGCGGTGCTGGCTGGCCGTGGCGCAACCTGTCTGCTGCGTACACTAATAAATTGAGCGGGCGATTGATGCGTGAGGCAATTAAATAGGCGCCTAGTAAAGACAGCAAGCCTACCACTGCGGCCCATCCCAGCCAATGCCACGGGAAAGGCCTATCCACTTGAATTTTTGGAATGACTACCCAGAAATCGTCTAAACCAACATTAAAGCTGATCCACAAACCTGGGATTTTGAAATGATTCACAGTAATAATGGTTTCCTCGCCCAGCCGCTCGCGGATTTTTTGTGCGATCAGGTTAATGAACGGATCGTTGGGGAGCGGCTCAATCTCTTCTAAAAAATCTGCTGCATACACACGCACACCTTCGCGGCCAGAGAGCTCTGAAAGCAACGCCAGGCGACGGTTTTCGTGCGCGGCAATGAGTGAAGCGCGGGTATAGTTGACGATGGTGATGGCCTGTAGCGCGGCCGTGGTGGCACGCGGCTCGCGATCGAAGTAATCGAAAATCTTGAGTGACGCGTAAATGCTTATCGCCAATAGCAGAGCGATAAGCAGCATCAAGCGTGATAGCAGTGTGCGCGGTAAGAGCTTCAATGCAGCAGCTTATTGACTGGCTTTAACGTGTTGCTTCGCCATCGGGAATAAATACATAGCCGAAGCCCCACATGGTTTGCAGATAACGGGGGTGCGAAGGATCTGGCTCTACAATGCGGCGCAGGCGCGAGACTTGCACGTCGATGCTGCGGTCGAACACATCCAGCTCGCGGCCGCGTGCGAGCTGCATGAGCCGATCGCGCGAAAGCGGCTGGCGCGGATGCTCGGTAAACACTTTCAGCAGGGCAAATTCACCGCTGGTAATGGTAATTGGCATGCCGTTACGGCTAAGGCTGCGGGTAGAGGGGTCGAACACAAACTCACCAAAGCTGAACGCCTCAGATTTACCCGTATTTTCGGATTCAGGGCTATGTTCATGGCGGCGCAGTACCGCATTGATACGCGCTAACAGTTCACGCGGATTAAACGGTTTCGGCAAATAATCATCTGCACCCATCTCCAGGCCGATAATCCTATCGACTTCATCGCCGCGCGCGGTGAGCATAACGATAGGCGTTGTCACATTGTTGCCACGCAGGCGGCGGCAAATGCCCAGGCCATCTTCGCCCGGCAGCATTAAATCCAGCACCAGTAAATCAAAGCTATCGGCACTAAGCGCAACATCCATTTCTTTAGCATCCGCCACCGTTTTAACGCTAAATCCCTGTTCAGTAAGGTAACGTTGTAGTAACTCGCGTATGCGCGCATCATCATCTACCATTAATATTTTTTTAGCAGTTTCAGTCATGTTTTTTGCTTTCACACGTTTGAATAGTTGTTGTAATAAGTTAGTATAAGTTTTAAGGTTTAATAAAGCTAGAATTGTAAAAACTTTTATGTGCTGTTACGTATCAAAAGAACAAAATGGGTAGCGGTTACAATTGGTTACAATTATTCGGGTGAACGAAACACTACATTTACAACCTTGATTCATAGTCATTAATTCGGGTAATTTCTGTATGTTGATATTAACAAAGAGGCATCTGTAAAAAAACAATGGTTCTAAAAGCACATTCTTTTTCATTTGCATCTTCAATACTATTTTTAATGGGTATGGCATTAGCGCTGCCTGCGATAGCTGGTGGTAAAAACTCATTTGCCAGTGACGAAAAGCCCGTTATTGATAAACAAGCTACAGATAAACAAAGTACTGACAAACAAGCTACAGATAAACAAGCTATAGAAGAATATGACCGGGGCGGTTTGGAGCAAACACTAGAACATAATTTCAGCCCAGAAGATCGTGCCAGCCTGCGTAAAGCGCTTGCGGATTATGCCAAATCGACAGACCCGGAACATTACCAGATTGAGCAAAAGCGCAAGGCGATGAAGGAGAATGTGGAAGCGCGTTTTAACGAATGTAACAAAGATAATGATGACTCCATAGACCGTGAAGAAGCCACGCAATGTTTACCGCAAATCGCACGACATTTTAGTTATGTCGATGTTGATGAGGATGGTGTTATTACACTGGAAGAATTAGAACTGGCGCAGGCCAAACAAATCGAACGTCAAAAAGCTGCAGAAGCTAAAGTAGAAGCACAAAAAATCCAGGAAGCAGAAGCCGCCATTAAAAATAAAAGTAATGCTAAAGTCAATAAACAAGCAACCGGTACTCGCAAACGCCCCATTTAGTTTTTTAGCAACACCTTTATTTTACAAAGCAAATTTAGCATTTTACTAAGCAAAATTTTGACAAGCCTGATTTTTTAAGAGCACTTGATATTTAGCACTTTTGGGCTCACAGTGTTTTTATGGCACAACCTCAAGATTTTAACCAAGATTTTTCAGCAGAACTTATTACCAGTATCAATGAAATACCCGCCGCAGATTGGGATGCGCTTGTCTTTGGGAATACATTGGCTGACGGCACGCCGTTATTAAGCCACGCGTTTTTGAGCGCGCTCGAAAATACCGGTTGTGTGGGTAAAGGTACGGGCTGGAATCCGCATCCGCTTGTGATTAAACAGGGTGAAAAAATAGTAGGCGCAATGCCTTTGTATTTAAAAAGCCATTCCTATGGTGAATATGTATTTGATTGGGCGTGGGCAGAGGCTTATGAACGAAGTGGGCTTAATTATTACCCTAAGTTGGTTTCTGCAATTCCATTTTCGCCCATCACCAGTGCGCGCTTATTAAGCAAGCATGTAAATGTTGCTAACTTGCTGATAGAAGCGCTGGAAAGCACCATGTATCAACACAAGCTTTCTAGCGCACATGTGCTTTTTCCTGATGAAGCTGGTGCCAAGCAGTTCGAGGTTGCCGGCTGGCTGAAGCGTGCGGGCGTGCAGTTTAGGTGGCACAATAAAAACTACGTTGATTTTGAAGCGTTTTTAGCGACTTTAAGTCACGACAAGCGCAAGAAAATCCATCAGGAGCGCAAAAAAATTCAGCAGGCAGGTGTTGCATGCCGTTTTATCAAAGGCCATGAAATTACCGAAAGCGATTGGGACTTTTTCTATCGCTGCTATTGCAACACCTACGCTGAGCACCATTCCACACCTTATCTTACACGTGCATTTTTTAGCGAAATTGGCACAACCATGCCGCAGCACATATTGTTGATAGTGGCCGAAATTAATGGCCAGCCGATAGCCAGCACACTCAACATTTACAATCACACTACACTGTATGGCCGTTATTGGGGTGCAACGCAGTTTGTTTCCGGTCTGCATTTCGAGCTTTGTTATTACCAGGCGCAGCAGTTTTGCATTGCAGAAAAGATAGAATTTTTTGAAGGCGGTGCACAGGGTGAGCACAAACTCGCGCGTGGCTTTGAGCCACGGCCCACTTGTTCATATCACAAAATCGCACATCCGGATTTCGAAGCGGCAATCAAACAGTTTTTGGCACGCGAGGCAAAAGGCATTGCTGCCTATACCAACGAGCTGGAAGAACGCGCGCCTTTTAAAGCGGCATAATCACCAGGCAACCTCTTGGCCGTCATAAGCAACGAATCTGCCCGTATTACTCAAATTTAAATTCTCAATCAGTTTGCGCAAGCCGGCCACGCTGGTTTGCGTGCTAATTAAGGCGTTAGGCCCGCCCATATTGGTTCGTACCCAGCCCGGATGTAGTGTGATAACGCTGATGCCATAAGGTTTCAGGTCGATAGAAAGGCTTTTCATCACCATATTCAAAGCGGTTTTGCTGGTGCGGTAAATATAGCTCTCGCCGCTGGTATTGTCATCGATGCTGCCCATTTTGCTGGTGAGCGTGGCGATTTTTTTAAGCTGACCTCTAGTGATATGCTGCACAAAAGCCTCGGCCATTTTTAGCGAAGCCATTGCATTAATCTTAAACGCTTCTGCCCAATCATCATAATTGGTATCACCAAAAGTGCTGTGCGGGTAAATGCCTGCATTGTTAATCAGCACATCAATGGCCTCGTCTTTTAGCTGCAAGGCAAGGGCGTCAATCCGGGCAAAGTTGCCCACATCCAGCGCAAAAATCTGCACGTTGCTATGTGCGCTTTCCAGCGCCTGCAACTCAAGCGCTGTTTGCGGTTCGCGACAGCATGCAAGCACACTCCAGCCATCGGCGGCGTATTGCCTGGCAAACTCCAGGCCAATGCCGCGGTTAGCGCCAGTAATCAGAACTTGGTATGTGTTCATTTGTTTTTCTCAAGGTAGAAGATTAATTACAGGTGATTATCCGCGTTAGGAAATAAAAAAGCCACACCCTAAGGCATGGCTTTAAGAAAGCGTGGCTTTATATGGCCAACTGACAGGGCTACTTTTTAGTGCTATCTGGATTCATCTCATGCATTTTATTCATATCGTGCATCTTATGGTCTTTCATGTTGCAGCGGTCTTTCATGTTTGCTTTCATGGCGTCGCGCTCGGCTTGGTCAATTTTTCCATCTTTATTGGCATCCATCTTAGCAAACATTTTATCAGCACGCGCCTGATGGGCGGCCGTAAACTCATCGCGGCTCACCGCGCCGTCTTTATTCGCATCGGCATCCTGCATCATGCCTTTGTGATTACAATGCATCCCATCGGTGCCGTCATGGTTAGCATAAGCCATTTGAGAAAGGCCTAATGCTAAAGCCGCCATCGTTACAATATGTATAATTTTCATTCAAACTCCTTAATAATAAAAAACTTACTCCCAGCTATATAACGTAGACAGGCTACTAGTGTTGACGTTCACGGTAAAACAATCTGCCGCGATTTATAGTTAAAACGGCCAGTATTAGTGAATAATTAATAGGGCCTTTTGCCTACCCAGTTGCCCGCAGGCTGGTATTGGCATGCCCACACTTGCTCTAAAGTATCTTCGCACACGGCCACGCCGCAACCAACCTTATTTGTATCACTCCACACTATCTGCGTGTAATGGCCGCACATCGCCCCCGCTGCACATTGGTTGCTGCTGTAATCGTAATCAGCCTTTTCGCTGCCCCAGTTTTCTACCACCCGCTTAGATGATACTTTTTGCAGCTCCTTGCGGCCATCAGTCCAATCAACCGCGCTACCCCAAAAAAGGTTTTCACCATATTTACCATTGGGCTCGCTATGGCGCATTTGGCAACCGTTAGTGCGCTTTAAATTATTAGCCCAAGCCTGCGCACTTGCCGCTAGGATGGTGGAGTAACTTAGCTTTTTTGTTACGCCCACTTCGGCGCGCAATTTGTTATGCGCAGCGACAATAGCCACGGGGTCTACCTTTGCAGCGTACGCAGGCGAGGCTGAAAGCAAAGCAACGGTAAGAATAGCAAAGGCTGTAAATTTCATCATGGGTGATATGTCTATCAATTACCAGTATCAGTTCCCTTTATGTTCAAGATATTGAAAATGACCTGATATGTTCTTTAAAATGCATGCCCTGCAACCCGCATGGATATTGGCTTGCAGGGCATCTATTATTTATTCTTTTCGGGTGCTTTTTTGGAATCACCTTTATTGGTTTGAACAAAATGAAATTATAAGCATCATACAAAACTAAGACTTACCATGTGGCTGGTAGCTGGCCGCGTGACATGTAGCAAACATATTCTTTAAGTTAAGGAGCGCTAATGTCTTGTCAATGCTTCATCATTCCAGAAGATGTGTTAGAACGCTTTGCAAAAGATAAAAGTTTATCAGAAGCACAACGTAAATCATTTGCTGATGCTGCGCAGTTTGAGCGGAAGTGGCGCCAACTCAGAGCCACCTACGGAAAAGTATCTGCCGCCGCCAACACTATGCTGGCTAGCGGTGCCCAGGCTGCTTCGCCGCCCACTGTCACTGTTTACAACTGTAACCATGGAACAACGCTACCGGGCATTCCCGTGCCGTATCCGGGAGACGCTACTGCTAAGCGCACATTTGTCGAAACCAAAGCGGTTGCAGAATTTTACCAAAAGTTATTTGGTCGCAACTCGGTAGATAATGCAGGCAAAACACTCATGTCTTCGATTCATTACAGTGTTAATTACAACAACGCCTTCTGGAACGGAACTCAGATGACCTACGGTGATGGCGATGGTAATATCTTTGTCGATTTCACTCAATCTAACGATGTGATAGGGCACGAACTAACGCATGGTGTTACCCAGTTTAGCGCGCAGTTTGGCTATAGCAATGAAGCAGGTGGCTTAAATGAGAGTATGTCGGATGTTTTTGGCTCGATGTTTCGTCAATGGCGCGGCAAGCAAACTGCGGATAAGGCCGATTGGTTAATTGGCAAAGATATTATGGGCCCAGGCGCCAAAGCAAAAGGTTACACCTGCTTACGTGATATGGCAGATCCGGCTGCTGCGCATTGCCTTGCGCCGCAGCCAACGCATTATTCGCAATATAAAAACGGCATGGATCCTCACTACAGTAGCGGTATCCCCAACTTGGCTTTTTGCAAGGCAGCAAAGGCCATTGGCGGCAACAGCTGGGATAAAGCTGGCAAGGTATGGTATAGCGCTTTAACGGGCTTTGCGCCACAACCAAACATGAAGATGAAAACTTTTGCAAAACGCACCCGCACGCTGGCAAAATCTATGTTTTCTAAAGAGCCTGCCGTATTTGCGGCTATCAATAACGCTTGGATAGCCGTTGGGTTATAGTTAAAACACATGCCAAAAGAAACACATTTACTGTTGGTGGAGCGTATTGGCGGCTTAGCTGGGTTTGGCATTGCGGGCTCGCACATTCGCAGTAAAGGCCAGCTTGCATTTAATAGCTTGCCAGATACAGATCAACGATTAGTGGAAGCGTTATTTAAAACACATGGCAAGCAGCAGCCTTCAGCACAACGCGATGCTTTCAGCTATAGAATCTCTTGCGCCAGCAAATTTGGTGCTAAAACTGTAGAAGTGCCAGAGGCAGCGCTACCCGCAACGATTATCGCCTGCGTAAAGGACGAGTTAATCTAAAAAATATGCTCTGTGAGACGCATGGATATTGGTCTGAAGGGCATATGACATGGGAAAAATTTTACCTTAAAAACAGAAAATATGACTAAGTCATTATTCATATTTGCTAATATCTGCTTATGTGCCATACTCGACGATTAACAAAGTTTTATCAAACCTAAACAACATATTGAGGATAGTAAAATGGCAGAAGCAAAAGGTTTAAGCACCCCGGTTAAAATGAAAAGCGAGCTAGCAGCCTTGGTTGGCGCGGCTTCACTCCCGCGCACTGAAATCACTAAAAAATTATGGGATTACATTAAAGCCAACAAATTACAGACCAAAACTGTAAACGGCAAAGCGGAAAACGCAGGCAAATACATTGTTTGCGACGCTAAATTGCACCCAATTTTCAAAAACACAAAATCAACCAGCAAAACAGGTAAATTAACCGACCTGACTAACATTAAAGTTGGCGAAACCGTTGATATGATGCAAATGGCCGCCATTGTTGGCGCAAACATCGCTTAATTTAGTTTTAGGCAATAAGTAATCTTTTACTAGATTAAAAAAGCCCAGCGAGAAATCGCTGGGCTTTTTTTGTTTTTGTAATTAATAAGTTTTAATGTAAAAATACCTTTCCTGCATCCCCCCCCCCCCCATGGATATTGGGCTGCAGGGCAGGTTAAAACATATTAAATGTGGCTTAAAACATAGTTTGCCCCACATTTATTATTGATGGGGAAGATAAATATGGGTAAATTATTTAGAATATATCTATAATTGTCTTATAAAAAAATCCTCCTAGGATAATTAAATAATTAAAAAAGGTTCCAATGCAATCGTCAAATATGGAAATCAAGCCACTTGAACCATTTTTAAGATGGGCAGGTGGTAAGAGGTGGCTTGTAAATAAAGAAAATCTAATTACACCACCTAAATTTAATACATATTTCGAACCTTTCTTAGGAAGCGCTGCTGTATTTTTTTCATTACCTAAAACTCCCTTCATAATATCCGACATAAATGCAGAGTTAATTAATTGCTATCAAGCTATTAAAAATGACTATTTACAAATTGATAGTCTTCTGCGATTACATCAAGCAAAACATAGTCAAGACTATTATTACCAAATTAGAAAGTTCAAACCAAGAAATGAGCATACTAGGGCGGCTCGCTTTCTATATTTAAATCGCACCTGTTTTAATGGTTTATATAGAGTTAATAAACAAGGGATATTTAACGTACCAATAGGGAGCAGAAATAACGCTTTTTTGAATAACGATAATCTCAAAGCGGTCGCAGAAAGGCTCAGCCAAGGTAAGATACTTCATCAAGATTTTGAAGTGACAATGGCTTTAGCTGGTGAGAGTGATTTTATATTTATTGATCCTCCTTATACGGTAAACCATAATTTAAATGGCTTTATTGCATACAACGAGAAAATATTTAGTTGGGAGGATCAAGTTCGTTTGAAAGATGCGGTCGTCTCAGCAGTTGATAGGGGGGCTATGGTTACCATGACTAACGCTGACCACGAGTCGATTCATGCATTATATGCAGGCTTAGGTTCAATTCAAAAAGTGGAAAGAAACAGTGTTATTGCTGGGAGGGCTAGTAATAGAGGGCTAACTAGTGAGGTTTTAATGAGGTTTGGTTGGGATGTAATTTAATTAGAAATTAATAATAATATTATTAGACGGGATTTAAATGTCATTTATTGATTCTACAGAAATAGAGCAACTAAAGTCGAAATATACTGATAACCTTTCCTTTCTAGGCAAATTATATAAAGCAAAGAAAAGCGAATATTATATTAAGAGTGTCGACCATAACCTCGTTGAAGGAATGAAGCGAGAAGGTTGGCAAGAATTTGGTAGGCCTGCTAAAACCAAAACAAAACTTAGAAAAATCAAAGAACACAATATAAAATTTGAAGATGATATCTGGTGTCAATTATATGACTTAGGCTATCGT
>JBAVIP010000013.1:0-27385 GCA_049687015.1 Methylotenera sp.
TCATGATGCTGTGCCTTGAAATGGGCGCTTAACTGTTGCACAATTAATATAACTTGCTGATTATAAAGAACTTATGGATACACGCCGTTTAATTTTATTTGTTATTTTTTCATTTTCTATTTTGATGTTATGGGATTCATGGCAGAAAAAAAATGGACCTATATCTCCCGCGCAACAAGAAGTACAGCAAAAGGCGCAAGTACCAGGCGGCTCTGCTGATCTGGCTGGGGTGGCCGCTACAAATCATGTGGCGACTAGTGATGGAAGTTTTAAGCTTGAAAAAGGCCAACGCATTAAGGTTGCTACAGATCTATTTCAAGCTGAGATTGATACAGTAGGCGGAGATTTGCGCCATTTGGTGCTCAATAAACATCGTGCAGCAGAGGCTAAAGACGGTAATTTTGTGCTGATGGATGACGCACAAAATCCTATGTTATATGTGGCGCAAACGGGTTTAATGGGCGGTGACTTACCAAACCATAAATCACTGTTTACCAGTGCTGCAGCAAGCTACACATTGGCAGATGGCGCAGCAGCCCAGGAAGTACGCCTATCTTGGGCGGGTAATGGTATTAGTGTAGATAAAATTTATACCTTTCATCGTGGCAGCTACGTGATTGACCTAACTTACCAAATCAATAACGGTAGTGCATCGGCTATCGCGCCATCTGCCTATTATCAAATTGTGCATGACAATCAATCCAAGCAAGGCTCTGCCATGATGCCAACCTTTACAGGTGGTGCATATTTTACCGAGGCAGATAAATTCAAGAAAATTAAATTTGCTGACATGGCCAAAGAAAACCTTTCAAAAACCAGTAAAGATGGCTGGATTGGTTTGATTGAACATTATTTTGCCAGTGCCTGGATTCCTAAGGCTGGTGTAAATCGTGAGTTTTATACTAAACAATTATCTGAGAACTTTTTTGCAGCCGGCGTTGTTACGCCAAGCACTAGTATTGCTGCAGGTGCAAAAACAGAAATTAGTGCAAAATTATTTGCTGGGCCACAAACCGAAGCAGACTTGGCCGCCGCGGCACCAGGCCTGGAGTACGCGGTGGATTATGGATGGCTTACCATTGTGGCGAAACCGCTATTCTGGGTGCTTTCAAAAATTCACGGCTTAGTACACAACTGGGGCGTAGCGATTATTTTATTAACGGTACTTATCAAAGCTGCATTTTTCCCTCTCTCGGCAGCAAGCTATAAGTCGATGGCGCAAATGCGCGAATTGGCACCACGCTTGCAGGCGATGAAAGAAAAATTCGGTGATGATAAACAAAAAATGCAACAAGCAATGATGGAGCTTTATCGTACCGAAAAAATTAACCCGATGGGCGGGTGCTTGCCAATTCTTGTGCAAATACCTGTTTTTATTGCGCTTTATTGGACTCTGTTAGGTTCTGTGGAGCTGCGCCATGCGCCATTTTTCGGCTGGATACAAGACTTGTCAGCGATTGATCCATTTTACGTGCTGCCCATTTTAATGGGTTCGACCATGATTATCCAAACCTATCTAAACCCAGCACCAACTGACCCATTGCAAGCAAAAATGATGAAAATCATGCCGGTCGTATTTAGCGTGTTTTTCTTCTTTTTCCCTGCCGGCTTAGTGTTGTACTGGCTGGTGAACAATATCTTGTCGATCTGGCAGCAATGGTATGTGAATAAATCCATTCATGCCGCCGCCCTAGCCAAAAAAGGCAATGCTAAAAAATAAGGTAGACACCATTGCCGCCATTGCTACAGCGAGCGGTGCGGGCGGCATCGGCGTAGTACGGGTTTCGGGGCAATTGAGCCGAGTTATCGCAAACCAGATATTAGAACAGTGCCCTGCGCCACGCCACGCTGCATATTTGCCTTTTTATGATGCGAATCATCAGTTGATCGACCGCGGCATCGCGATTTATTACCAAAACCCACATTCATATACAGGCGAAGATGTATTAGAGCTGCAGGCGCATGGAGGTACAGCGCTTATGCAAATTTTACTGGCTCGCTGTATTGAATTAGGCGCGCGCCAGGCCGAGCCCGGCGAATTTACACGCCGCGCTTACTTAAATGACAAAATAGATTTAGCCCAAGCGGAAGCAGTAGCGGATGTAATTAATGCCTCAACCGTTGAGGCAGCGCGCAGTGCTGTGCGTTCCTTATCGGGTGAGTTTTCAAATAGCATTAATCAGGTTTTAGCCAATCTCATTAATTTACGTATGTATGTTGAAGCTTGTCTGGATTTTCCTGAAGAAGAAATTGATTTTATTACGCAAGGCAAAGTGGCCGAAAAATTAGAGGCAATTGCCGCAGAGTTAAAAAGGGTATTTGTAAAAGCCAAGCAAGGCAGTTTATTGCGCGAAGGCATGTCTATTGTATTGGTTGGTCAACCGAATGTAGGCAAATCGAGCTTGATGAATCAGTTAAGCGGTGAAGAGGTCGCCATTGTGACGCCAGTTGCAGGCACAACCCGAGACTCAATAAAAAACTTAATACAAATCAATGGGTTGCCGCTGCACATTATTGATACTGCGGGTTTGCGCGAGACCAATGACGAGCTAGAGAAAATTGGCATCGCCCGAACTTATCAAGCGCTAGAAAGCGCGCAGGTCGCATTATTATTGGTAGATGCAGCTCACGGTATTGGCGATAACGAAAAATCAATTCTAGCGCGCTTGCCGCAAGAAATAAGCAAAATCTGGGTGCACAATAAAATTGATACCACAAATGAATCGGCCAAAATTATAGAAAAATCCGGTGAAACACATATTTACCTTTCCGCAAAAACAGGTGACGGCATTGACCTACTAAAACAGCATTTATTGAATATTGCAGGCTATCAGCAAAATGCTGAAGGAGTTTTTATGGCGCGGGCGCGACATTTAGATGCCTTAAAGCAAGTGGGTGAACATTTGCAACTGGCACAACAAAACTTGAATCAAGCAGAATTAATTGCAGAAGAATTACGTTTAGCACAAGAGTCCATAAGTAGTATTACCGGTGAATATACCCCCGATGATTTGCTGGGCGAGATTTTTAGTAAATTTTGTATTGGCAAGTAAATTTATTGGAAAAGGCAAAATAAAAAAGGCGCAACTGTAATTTAGCTACACACGCCTTTTTAAATACATCAGCTTTATTAAATTAAGCGGTTAAATCTACAATAGTTGCGTCAGGTGCATTTTTCTTAACCGATTCAATGCCATTGTCGCGCCCTGCTTCTGATTCATATTGTTGGCTTTGGCCAATAACCTGATGATTACCCGCTTTAATCACAAAGTAAGGTTTGCCAGACTTTGAAACCAAACGCTCATAGCGCTCGTCCATACTTGCGTTTTTTTGTATCGATGCGATACCATTTAATGCGCTGGCTTTAGTTTCATACATTTCGGATTGTAAAATAATCTGGCCATTACCAGCCAAAAGGTTAAAGTGCGTTTGGCCGTTTTTTGCGGTTTTTACTTCAAATTTACCTGCCATACTGTTCTCCCCATTTTTGTTCGGTGAAAGCGTCATTAGCCGCTAGCAGTACTATAGGCGCCTAAATGTGTATTAGTCAATAGCCTAACTTTGTAAAATATTGTAATGTGTGTTTCACGTGAAACAATCTTAATTGGCTCAATCCTTATTGTGTTTAAGCAGTTTTTTGTTTAGCTTGCCGCTCGCCTTTTCTGCTTACACGTTTGCAGCCGGTAATCATGGCTAGAATTAGATTATCTTTGTGCAATATACTTTCGGTTACTACGCCCACCACATGCATGGTAACTAGGGCCAACCAGCCCCACGTTGAATACTGATGCAGCGCTTGCAACAGATCGGGTTGGTCGATTAACCAGCCATCATTAAATACTAGCCAGCCAGAACCCACGGCAGTAAGACCGGTTATTAGCATAGCGTAAATTACTAGGGACCCTGCCGGGTTATGGCCAATGTAGCGTTTGGCATTGCCTTTAAGTACGTGATATATATGCTTAGCAGCATGCATGGGATTAAGAGGGAAACTATCAAAACTAGCGTAACCTGTTTTCATTAAGCCCCAAACAATGCGGGCAAGTAGCAAACCCCCTGCTACATAGCCAGCCCGCACATGGATGAGGCGATCCCATTCGGAAGCATGTGTATAGAACGCTACCGCGAACGCGATGACTAGCGACCAGTGGAAGATTCTTACAAATGGATCCCAAACGTACTGCATGTGAAATCTCCTACTTATTTCTTGACTGAAGGTGTTTTTTCAGTCAGTACGTAGCCAATAAAATTGGCTTTTTCTTCAGGCGTGCAATCGGCGCCGATAATGTCGTTACAGTGTTCAGTAAATTTATCTTCCACTTTATCTAGGTCGTTAAAGCGTTTGTTGTTGACTGCTGGCGACAACGGACGAATTGTTTTGCCGGTAACAATATGCTTACCTTCGTTTGCAGGGTTGGCTGTGTGGCAGGATGCGCAAGCCGCTTCTTTGCCGTTAATGGTGATTTTGCGATTAAAAAACATTTTACCTTCCATCGCTGAAGGACCTGCATATTCCGGGTTTACTATTTTGGCAATTGTAGTGTATTTTTGTGCTAATTTTTCTGCATTGGCAACGTCTGCCTGTGCTGAAACAGCAGTTAAGCCAACTAATGCTGCTAAAACAATATTTAATTTCTTCATTTAATACTCCGTCTTTAGTTAATAAAAGGTTTGTTACCTTTTGTTATTATAAATCGATTTGACTTGAACTGCTTTGATTTGAGTCAAGCTAATTCTATGCCAATATTGTTAAGGAATTATGTCTGAGGCAAATTAAGTATATAGTTTCACGTGAAACAACGCCTAAAATATCTGTTAAAACATGCTTTTGCATGACTTAGGCATAGGTTTGCAGTAGAATCTAGTTCTTTGAAATTGAATCGTTTGACCATGAATTTTCCAGATATTTTTGATGTAATAGTGGTAGGCGGAGGCCACGCAGGCACCGAAGCGGCGCTTGCAAGCGCCAGAATGGGGCAAAAAACCCTATTGCTAACACACAATATCGAAACACTGGGTCAAATGTCTTGCAATCCTAGCATTGGCGGCATTGGCAAAGGGCATTTGGTTAAAGAAATTGATGCACTGGGCGGCGCGATGGCGGTTGCAACAGACGAAGGTGGCATCCAGTTTCGCATCTTAAATTCTAGTAAGGGCCCGGCTGTGCGCGCTACCAGAGCACAGGCAGACCGTATTTTGTATAAAGCCGCCATTAGAAGGCGTTTAGAAAACCAACCAAATTTATGGTTATTTCAACAGGCGGTAGATGACATTATTCTTGAGGGCGCGCGTGCAGCAGGCGTAGTCACACAAATCGGTTTGCGCTTCAAATCTAAAAGCGTTGTGCTCACTGCAGGTACTTTTTTGGGTGGTTTGATTCATGTGGGTTTGCAAAATTATAGTGCCGGCCGCGCAGGAGACCCGCCGGCCATATCATTGGCAGCGCGTTTACGTGAGCTGAACTTGCCCGCAGGCCGCTTAAAAACCGGCACACCGCCGCGTATTGATGGCCGCACTATTGATTATTCGGAGATGGTCATTCAGCCAGGTGATGACCCGGTGCCTGTATTTTCATTTTTAGGCAATGCGGCACAACATCCTGCCCAACTGCCCTGCTGGATTACGCACACCAACGAACGTACCCATGACATTATTCGCAGCGGTTTGGATCGCTCGCCGATGTATACTGGTGTGATTGAGGGTGTTGGGCCGCGTTACTGCCCGAGCGTGGAAGATAAAATCCATCGGTTTGCAGATAAAGAATCGCATCAGATTTTTCTTGAGCCGGAAGGCCTTAATACGAATGAGATTTACCCCAATGGTATTTCAACCAGCTTGCCGTTTGATATTCAACTTGCGTTAGTTCACTCAATCAAAGGGCTGGAGAATGCGCACATACTACGTCCTGGCTATGCGATTGAATATGATTATTATGATCCGCGTGGCTTAAAATCCAGCCTGGAAACTAAAGCGATTAAAGGTTTGTTTTTTGCGGGGCAAATCAATGGCACAACTGGTTATGAAGAAGCAGCCGCGCAAGGCTTGCTTGCTGGTGCGAATGCTGCGCTATATGCTCAAGAGAAAGAAAGCTGGTGCCCCGCGCGAAACGAGGCTTATTTAGGCGTATTAGTGGATGACTTGATTACCACGGGCGTGACCGAGCCTTACCGCATGTTTACCTCGCGTGCGGAATATCGCCTACAACTTAGGGAAGATAACGCCGATATGCGATTATCAGCAATTGGCCGCGAATTGGGCTTGGTGGACGATGTGCGCTGGGAAGCCTTTAGCCGCAAACAAGAAGCGATTGCGGGTGAGCAAGCGCGACTTAAAAAAACTTTTGTGCAACCAGGCAATGTTTCACGTGAAACACAGATAGCTATTCTAGGTAAAGAGTTAGAACATGAATATAGCTTGTTTGAGTTATTGCGGCGACCTGATGTTAGCTATGAGGGTTTATTAGAATTGGCGCCCTCTTTCGGCTTTTTAACGGATGAGGTGAAAGAGCAGGTTGAAATTGCTGCCAAATACCAAGGTTATATTGACCGACAAAAAGACGAAATTGCCAAACAAAAAGGTAGCGAAAATATCAAGTTGGGCGCGGAGATTGATTATGCTGACGTGCATGGCTTGAGCATTGAGGCGCGCCAAAAATTAATCATGCACAAACCTGAGACCATTGGCCAGGCGGGACGTATTTCTGGCATTACGCCCGCGACGATTTCGCTGTTGTTGGTATACCTAAAGCGCAAACATAAAAAACAAGCCAACCAAAAAACTATCGAAGCAGCATGATGCAAGCGGAGTTGTTAGCCGCGGGTATCGCTGAGATGGGTTTGAGTGTATCTTTAGAGGCTCAGCAGAAACTGTTAAGTTATTTAGAGTTGCTACAAAAATGGAATAAGGTGTATAACTTAACTGCGGTGCGCGACCCGCAGGAGATGGTGACGTTACATTTGCTCGATAGTTTAAGCGTATTGCCGTATGTTAAAGCTCAAAGCCTGCTAGATGTGGGTAGTGGGGCTGGTTTACCGGGTATTGTCCTGGCGATTTGTAGGCCGCAATTGCAAGTAACGACGATTGATACAGTGCAGAAAAAAGCGATTTTTATGCGCCAAGTAAAAGGTGAGCTGGGTTTGGAAAATTTAGAAGTTGTGCATGCGCGGGTTGAAAATTTTCAGCCGACCGAAAGGTTTGAGGTAATAATATCGCGCGCATTTTCTGAGATCGCGCTGTTTATTAAGCTAACAAAGCACTTAATCGCAGAAAATGGTCAATGGTTGGCGATGAAAGGCCAGATGCCGCACGATGAGCTTGAAAACTTAACGGCAAAGCCAGCAAAAGTTGTTCCGCTAACAGTGGCGGGTTTAGAGGCAAAACGTCATCTAGTGGTGATAGAAAATTAATTATGAAGATACTTGCAATTACAAATCAAAAAGGCGGTGTAGGTAAAACCACCACTTGTGTGAACTTGGCTGCAAGTTTGGCGGCCAATTATAAAAAAGTATTGTTGGTAGATTTAGATCCACAAGGCAACGCCAGCACTGGTAGCGGCGTTGATAAAGCACATTTAAAGCATAGTATTTACGATGTGTTAATCGGTAAGAAGTCATTGAACGAAGTGATCGTTACCAGCGAAAAAGGTGGTTACCACATAGCGCCTTCTAACCGCGAGTTGGCGGGTGCCGAGGTCGAGCTGGTGAATGAGTTTGCACGCGAAGCCCGCTTAAAACAAGCGCTTACAAAGCTAGACGGCGAGTATGACTACATACTGTTAGATTGTCCGCCCGCGCTTAATTTAGTTACGGTGAACGCGCTTACTGCCGCCAATAGCGTGATGATTCCAATGCAGTGCGAATATTATGCGCTGGAAGGTTTATCTGACTTAGTAAATACCATTAAAAAAGTACGGTCAAATTTGAACGCTACACTAGAAATCGAAGGTTTGCTACGCACCATGTTTGATAACCGCAATATGCTGGCACAACAAGTATCGGCGCAGTTAGTCAGCCATTTTGGCGATAAAGTGTATCACACGGTAATTCCGCGCAATATTCGCCTGGCAGAAGCGCCAAGTTATGGTTTGCCGGTATTGGTTTACGATAAATCATCGAAAGGCGCCGTGGCGTACTTAGATCTGGCTAAAGAAATAATCATTAAAAATCAACAGGTTAAAAATAAAAGTGTAGATAAAGGTGTTCATAATGGTTAAACCAAAAGGCTTAGGGCGCGGCTTAGATGCATTATTAGCAAATGATATAGAAGATGCGAGAAATACAGATGCGCTCCGTATGCTAAGCACTAAGCAATTGCAACCAGGCAAATATCAGCCACGCTCATACATGGACGATGCGGCTTTGCAAACTTTGGCAGATTCAATTAAATCGCAAGGCATTATGCAGCCGATTTTGGTGAGAGAGATTGCGGTTGAAAAGTATGAAATTATTGCCGGCGAACGACGTTGGCGCGCCAGTCAAATTGCAGGCTTGGTAGAAGTGCCCGTGCTGGTGCGCGAGATCGCGGATGAATCTGCACTAGCAATGGCGTTGATTGAAAATATTCAGCGCGAAAACCTAAACCCGTTAGAAGAAGCGCAAGGCATTAAACGTTTAATCGATGAGTTTGCCATGACGCATGAAAAGGCCGCAGAAGCGGTTGGGCGCTCGCGCGTTGCAGTTTCTAATTTATTGCGTTTGCTTAGTTTGAGCGCGCCTGTGCAAGATTTGCTTATGCAAAATAAGCTCGATATGGGCCATGCGCGTGCGCTGATCGGCCTAGATGCTGCGCGGCAAATATTGTTGGCCAATAAAACGGTGCATCAGGATTTATCAGTACGCGAAGTAGAAAGTTTGGTTAAAAGGTTGGACGCAGAATCAAAACCAAAACTGCAGAAAACCGGCGTAAATCAAGATGTTTTGGCCTTACAAAATAGTTTAAGTGAAAAAATTGGCGCCAGTGTGAGTATTGTTGCCAAAACGAATGGCGCGGGCACGCTCAAAATTAACTACAGCAATTTAGATCAGCTGGATGATATTATTGCCAGGATTGCGCGTTAACGTCTAATCATTTTTTGCGCTAAGTGTTTCATTTTGTGAGAAACTTAATGCAGTGGCTTTTACTTAGCGCTTGACTAAACCTCCGTATTAATTCAAAATTCCATCCTTTGCTAGATAAGCCCCTTGTATTTTTAATAAACAGTATTTTAAATACAAACAAGGTTCAAAGACAAATTAACGTTTTTGAAGTTAATAAAATATGGAAAACATAACGACGGCTTCAATTTTTAGCAAAATGTTGCGCTTGCAGTTAATGGCAACAGGTTTTGTCGCAATCATTTCATTGGTAACATCAGGTTTGCATGCTGGAATTTCCGCGTTGGCGGGCGGCGTAGCAGTGATTTTGGGTGCGTTTATCGCCGCCAAAATCGCGCAACGTAGCGAGCAACAAAACCACGCTTCGGCCGTTTTAATAAATTTATTAAAAGCGGAAGCAACTAAAATTTTAGTAATTTTTATTGTTTTATTGGTAGTGTTTAAGCTCTATAAGCAATTGGTGCCCTTCGCGCTGATCGCGGGCTTGGCTGCAGCAGCGCTGGTTTCTGGTGCGGCGATGAGCAAACTGGATAAAACAGGTATTGAAATATAGGTAAAAATTAATTAGGCATTTTTAAATATGGCTACACAACACGTACAACAAGCGGAAAACGCACTCACTCCGTCTGAATACATTCAGCATCACTTGAGCTTTAATACGCACTCAGTTGGCGAAGGTAGCTTTTGGACATTGAACGTCGATAGTTTGGTGATGTCCGTGGTTTTGGGTATGTTGGTGATGGGTTTAGTGTGGCTAGTGGCGCGTAAAGCAACATCTGGCGTACCTTCTAAAGGTCAGGCTTTCGTTGAGCTAATATTTAGCTTTGTAGATGACCAGGTTAAAAATATTTTCCACGGCAACCGCCACAGTTTTATTGCCCCAACCGCCTTGACGGTTTTTTTGTGGGTTTTGGCCATGAATGCCATGGACTTCCTACCAGTCGATTGGGTTGCAGGAGCAGCAAGTTTAATTGGTGGTGAACATGCAAAATGGCGTCCTGTACCTACTTCCGATATCAATACTACATTCGCATTGGCATTAGCGGTGTGGATTCTCATGATTTTCTTCTCGATCAAAGCAAAAGGTCTTGGCGGCTGGATACATGAGATATTTTATGCGCCATTCGGCGGTGCTAAATTCTTTAAGCCACAAAGCATCATGGGCTGGTTAGGCCTGGTGTTAAGCCCGCTATTATTTGTAGCGAATTTTGCTTTTAATATGATTGAATACGTTTCAAAACCACTTTCACATTCATTGCGGTTATTTGGCAATATGTACGCGGGCGAGGTGATTTTCTTGTTGCTCGGTATGTGGGCAGCTACTGGCTTGGTTGGCATGATAGCAGGCGCTGTGTTGGGTGCTTTTTGGTCAATTTTCCATATTTTAATTGTGGCTTTGCAGGCATTCATCTTTATGATGTTAACTGTTGTGTATCTTGCTATGGCGCACGAGAGTCATTAAGTTTTGTAGTTTGTTTTTAGTTTTGTATGTTGTATTTGTAATTTAATTTTGAGAGGGTAATAAAATGGATGCATTAGCAATGATTCAAGCCTACACAGGCATCGGTATTGGTTTAATTATTGGTTTGGGCGCTGCGGGTGCTTGTATCGGTATTGGTATTATGTGCGCAAGCTTTTTAGAAGGTGCAGCACGTCAACCAGAAATGATTCCAGCATTGCAAGGTAAAGTATTCTTGCTATTAGGTCTTATCGATGCTTCTTTCATTATTGGCGTTGGTTTAGCCATGATGTTTGCATTTGCAAACCCATTATTAAGTGTAGTTGCTAAGTAATTAGCTGAAATAATTTGGCTGCTAGCTATATAGCGACTAGCACAAATTAACGACTCAAATTTTGGAGTAAATAATGGAAATAGGATTATCACTTGTCGCGCAGGCATTTGCTTTCGCAGCATTAATTGCAGTTACGGTTAAATTTATTTGGCCGCCGCTATTAAAAGCAATTGAAGCGCGTCAAAAGGAAATTGCTGATGGTTTGGCAGCGGCGCAAGAAGGCAGAAGTGCTTTGGAAGTAGCCGCAAAAAAATCAGAAGTAACGCTGAACGAAGCCAGGCAAAAGGCAGGTGAAATTATTGCGCAAGCTGAAAAACGCGGAACACAAATCGTTGAAGAAGCTAAAGGTAACGCTAAGGTTGAAGGTGAGCGTATCTTGGCGGGTGCTAAAGCTGAAATCGATCAAGAAGTAAACCGTGCAAAAGAAGGTTTGCGTTCGCAAGTGTCGGCGCTGGCAGTAGCCGGTGCTGAGAAAATTTTGCGTAAAGAAATTGACGCAAAAGCACATAGCGAAATGTTATCTAAACTCGCCGCGGAACTCTAAGAGAGTATAGGGGAAAACATGGCTGAAATATCAACCATCGCAAGGCCTTATGCAGTAGCAGCTTATAAATTAGGCCGTGAACAGAAGGCGCTTGGCAAATGGTCTGAGATGTTGGGTTTTGCCGCTGCTGTTGCAAATGACGCGCAGATTAAGGCCTATATTCAAGACCCTAAAGTTGTAAGTGATGATTTGCAAACAACTTTCTTGAAGGCTTGTGGCGATCAACTTAATGAAAACGGACAAAATCTCGTCAAAGTTTTGGTTGAGTATGGTCGTTTGTCTATCTTGCCAGAAATTTCTAGCGCGTTTGAAGCGTTAAAAGCGCAGGATGAGGGCACATTAGATGCACAAATTATCGCTGCAGTAAAACCTAGTGCGGCAGAAGTGAAAGATTTGGTAAAACGTTTAGAAGTAAAGTTTGGCAAAAAAATTGAGGCGAGTGTTTCTGTAGACCCGGAAATCATTGGCGGCATCAAAATTATTGTTGGCGATACCGTGATTGATGCGTCCGTCAAAGGTCAGTTACAAAATTTAGCCTACGCGCTTACGGCATAAGGGGCTTGGGCTTATTTAAGCTTAAGCAGAGAAAATTATAGGAGTTTAGCAATGCAGTTATCTACATCAGAAATCAGTGAACTGATTAAAAGCAGATTAGAAAATTTTTCGACCAGTGCTGAAGCGCGTACTCAGGGTACAGTTATTTCAGTGACTGACGGTATCGTTCGCATTCACGGCTTATCAAATGTCATGTCTGGTGAGATGATTGAGTTTCCGGGCAACACATTCGGTTTGGCACTTAACCTTGAGCGTGACTCAGTGGGTGCGGTGGTATTGGGTGATTACGAGCACATTACTGAAGGCGATATATGTAAATGTACAGGCCGCATTCTGGAAGTGCCAGTAGGCCCAGAGTTGATTGGCCGCGTAGTGAACGCGCTAGGTCAGCCGATTGATGGCAAAGGGCCGGTTAATGCAAAGCTGACCGACAAGATTGAAAAAGTAGCGCCTGGTGTGATTGCGCGTAAATCCGTATCGCAACCAGTGCAAACAGGTTTGAAGTCTGTAGATTCAATGGTACCGGTTGGTCGTGGTCAACGTGAACTGATTATTGGCGATCGTCAAACAGGTAAAACAGCCGTAGCAGTCGATGCGATTATTAATCAAAAAGGTCAAAATATGACCTGCGTTTACGTTGCGATTGGTCAAAAGGCTTCAACCATTGCTAACGTGGTACGTAAATTAGAAGAAAACGGCGCAATGGCTTACACCATTGTGGTCGCAGCAGCTGCTTCAGATTCAGCAGCTTTGCAATTTTTAGCACCATACGCTGGTTGTACCATGGGCGAATATTTCCGTGACCGCGGTGAAGATGCTCTGATCGTATATGATGATTTGACCAAACAAGCGATTGCTTACCGTCAAATTTCATTGCTATTACGTCGTCCACCAGGCCGTGAAGCTTACCCAGGTGATGTGTTCTACATTCACTCACGCTTGTTAGAGCGCGCAGCTCGTGTAAACGAAGAGTATGTAGAAAAATTCACTAACGGCGCCGTTAAAGGTAAAACGGGTTCATTGACAGCATTGCCTGTGATTGAAACTGCAGCTGGCGACGTTTCAGCATTCGTTCCAACTAACGTGATTTCAATTACCGATGGTCAGATTTTCCTGGAAACTGACTTGTTCAACGCGGGTATTCGCCCAGCGATCAACGCGGGTATTTCAGTATCTCGCGTGGGTGGTGCAGCACAAACTAAAGTGATTAAAAAATTGGGCGGCGGTGTGCGTTTGGCATTGGCGCAATACCGTGAATTGGCAGCGTTCGCGCAGTTCGCTTCCGATCTGGATGAGGCAACACGTAAGCAACTAGACCGTGGTCGCATGTTTACCGAGCTGATGAAACAAGCGCAGTACGCGCCACTCAGCATTTCTAACATGGCGATTAGCTTGTTAGCAGCGAATAAAGGTTACTTTGATGATGTGCCTACCAATAAAGTATTGGCGTTTGAAAATAAACTGCATGGCTTTATGGGTTCTAAATACAAAGCGTTGATGGATGGCATTGAATCCAGCAAAGACTTAAGCGGTGACGCTGAAAAAGCGGTTGAAGCGGCAATTCAAGACTTTAAAGCGACCAATGCTTACTAATACCACTATCTAGGATAACAAAATGGCTGGTAGTAAAGAGATTAGAACCAAGATCAAGAGCGTAGAAAATACACGCAAGATCACCAAAGCAATGGAGATGGTCGCTGCTTCTAAAATGCGAAAAGCGCAAGATAGAATGCGTGCATCACGTCCATATGCCGAGAAAATCCGTAATGTGGCTGCTCACCTTTCACTCGCGCATTCAGAGTACAAACACCCTTTTCTCTTAAAGCGGGAGGATGTGAAGAATATTGGCCTTATCGTTGTAAGTTCTGATAAAGGCTTATGCGGTGGTTTGAATACCAATGTGTTGCGGCTCACTGTGAACCAGATGAAAACCTGGGAATCGGAAGGCAAAAAATTATGTGTGAGTGCGATTGGCAACAAAGGTTACAGCTTCATGACCCGTGTTGGCGCCAATGTGAAATCACACATTACCGGTTTAGGTGATGTGCCACATTTGGAAACATTGATTGGTACAATCAAGGCGATGTTAGACGCATATACTGCTGGTGAAATCGATCAGTTACATATTTGCTACACTCGCTTCATCAACACCATGAAGCAGGAACCAGTCATTGAGCAATTGCTACCGTTAACGAGCGAGCGTTTGGGTACACATCCAACGGATGAAAAACCTGAAGCATTGACAGCAAGCGCAGTAGTAAAAAGTGTAGTTCAGATTGGCGCTGCAAAAGGCCATTGGGACTACATTTATGAGCCAGAAGCAAAGCCTGTGATCGACCAGTTAATGGTACGTTATATCGAATCATTGGTATATAACGCAGTGTCAGAAAACATGGCGTCAGAGCAATCATCTCGTATGGTGGCGATGAAGTCAGCATCTGATAACGCGAAAAACGTGATTGGTGAATTGAAACTGGTTTACAACAAAGCGCGCCAAGCGGCGATTACGAAAGAGATTTCTGAAATCGTTGGCGGCGCGGCGGCAGTAGCGTAGAGAAATGGCTTTAGCGATTGGGCGAAGCTAAGATGAAGAATTTAATTAAATCTGACTAAAAGAAGTTAGGAATCGAAATGGCAAAAGCAAATCAAGTAAAAGTAGGTAAAGTGGTGCAATGTATTGGTGCTGTAGTGGACGTTGAGTTTCCACGTGATCAAATGCCAAAAGTATTCGATGCATTGATTATCGATGATGCCAGCTCAAAAGCTGAGGCTGGCTTGACATTGGAAGTGCAGCAGCAATTGGGTGACGGCGTTGTGCGTACCATTGCGATGGGCTCATCTGACGGTCTGGCACGCGGCACATCATTTAAATCTACAGGCAGTCAAATTACCGTTCCAGTCGGCATCGGTACGCTAGGCCGTATTATGGATGTGCTGGGCCGCCCGATTGATGAAGCTGGTCCAATCGATTCTGATGAACGTCGTTCAATTCACCAAAAAGCACCAAGTTTTGAAGAGCTTTCTCCTTCCGTTGACTTGTTAGAAACAGGTATCAAGGTGATTGACTTGGTTTGCCCGTTTGCCAAGGGTGGTAAGGTGGGTCTGTTCGGCGGCGCGGGTGTGGGTAAAACCGTTAATATGCTTGAGTTGATTAATAACATTGCTAAACAACACTCTGGCTTATCAGTGTTTGCAGGTGTGGGTGAGCGTACCCGTGAAGGTAACGACTTCTACCATGAGATGGCGGAAGCTGGTGTTATCAAGCTGGATAACATGAAAGAATCAAAAGTAGCGATGGTGTTCGGTCAGATGAACGAGCCACCAGGCAACCGTTTACGCGTAGCTTTGTCAGGTTTGACCATGGCGGAAAAATTCCGTGATGAAGGCCGTGACGTGCTGTTCTTCGTGGATAACATCTACCGCTATACCTTGGCCGGTACCGAGGTTTCTGCTTTGTTAGGTCGTATGCCTTCAGCGGTGGGTTACCAACCTACCTTGGCTGATGAAATGGGCCGTTTACAAGAGCGTATTACTTCAACTAAAACAGGCTCTATTACGTCCATCCAAGCCGTTTACGTGCCTGCGGATGACTTGACTGACCCATCACCAGCAACTACTTTCCAACATTTGGATTCAACCGTTGTGTTGTCACGTGACATTGCATCATTAGGTATCTACCCTGCGGTAGATCCACTAGATTCAACATCACGTCAATTAGACCCATTAGTGGTTGGTGAAGAGCATTACAACGTGGCACGTAGCGTTCAACAAACATTGCAACGCTATAAAGAATTGCGCGATATTATTGCGATTTTGGGTATGGATGAGTTGTCTCCAGAAGACAAATTAGCTGTAGGCCGTGCACGTAAAATCCAACGTTTCTTGTCACAACCATTCCACGTGGCTGAGGTGTTTACCGGTTCACCAGGTAAATATGTGCCATTAAAAGAAACCATCAAAGGCTTTAAAGCGATTGTGGCCGGCGAGTATGATCATTTGCCAGAGCAAGCTTTCTACATGGTGGGTGGCATTGAAGAAGCAGTAGAAAAAGCCAAAACTCTAAATTAATTTAAGAGACTAAGGATAATATACGTATGGCAAATACTGTTCATATCGATGTGGTGAGTGCAGAGGCAAGCATTTTCTCAGGTGAAGCTGAGTTTGTGGTTGCGCCTGCAAGCGCTGGTGAGGTAGGTATCTACCCTAACCACGCGCCGTTGATTACTACCATCAAGCCGGGTGCTTTGCGTATTAAGCAAGCAAATGAAGCACAAGAAACTTTGATTTTTATCTCGGGCGGCATGCTGGAAGTACAGCCTGGCGTGGTGACTGTGCTGGCTGATACTGCGGTGCGTGGCCATGATCTGGATGAAGCAAAAGCGATTGCTGCGAAAGAAGCTGCTGAAGAAGCGCTTAAAAACAGGACTTCAGATATTGATTACGCAACAGCTCAAGCTGAATTGTCTGAGGCGCTTGCTCAAATTCAAACGATTGAGCGCTTACGCAAAACTACGCATTAAGTGTTTTCATGCTTCTACAAAGGCAGCCTATGGCTGCTTTTTTTGTTTATACTTTCACTATCCATTAAATTAAACAGATTATGAATAAATTAAACATTGTTATTCTCGCCGCCGGTAAAGGCACACGCATGCATTCAAACAAGCCCAAGGTGCTGCATCAACTGGCCGGTAAACCGCTTTTGCAGCACGTCATTAACTGCGCCAAGCAATTAAACCCGGTGAAAATCATCGTGGTTTATGGTTATGGGGGCGAGGCAGTGCCACAAGCTTTCGCGCATGAAAATATTACATGGGTTGAGCAAACCGAGCAGCTTGGCACTGGCCACGCCGTGCGGCAAGCCCTGCCGCATCTGGATGAAAATGCCACAACGCTTATCTTGCTAGGCGATGTGCCGCTGTTGAGCGCCGAAAGCTGCAAAAAGCTGCTCGATCAAACCGAGGAATTAGGCCTGCTTACGTTTATCAAGCCAGACCCAACCGGCTATGGCCGCATCATTCGTAACAGTGAAGGTATCGTTACTGCAATTATTGAGCATAAAGATGCTACTTCACAGCAGCGCGAAATTAAAGAGGTGAACACCGGCATTATCGCTGCAGAAAACAAACATCTGGCAAGCTGGTTAAAACGCCTTACCAACAATAACGCCCAAGGTGAATATTATCTGACGGATATCGTAGCAATGGCCAAACTGGAAGACGAAATAGCAGTGCGTGAAATTGCAGATGACGAATCATCTTCAGACAGCTGGATTGGTCTGTCTAGCAAAAGGTTTACGATAGCAACAGAAATTTCTCAGGATGAAGCCTCTGTGACAGGGGTGAACTGCAAGAGAGACCTGGCTGACCTGGAACGGATATACCAAAAACGCTATGCCGATAGCTTAATGCAAGCGGGTGTGACGCTGCTCGACCCATTAAGAATCGATGTGCGGGGCGAGCTAAGTGTTGGCAAGGATGTAGAAATAGATGTCGGCTGTGTTTTTGAAGGCAAGGTAAGCATTGCCGACAATGTAAGGATTGGTGCGTACTGTGTCATTAAAGATGCCGAAATTGCTTCTGGAACAATCATCGCCCCATTTACGCACATTGACCAGGCTAAAATTGGCAATAATAGCCGCATTGGGCCATATGCACGCATCCGCCCGGGCACTACACTGGCGGCTGAGACGCATATTGGTAACTTTGTCGAGCTTAAAAATGCACAAGTAGATGTTGGCAGTAAAATCAATCACCTGAGTTATGTGGGTGATACCACCGTCGGTAAAAACGTCAATATTGGTGCGGGCACCATCACTTGCAATTATGATGGCGCTAATAAATTCAGAACCATTATCGAAGATGACGTGTTCGTTGGCTCCGATACACAATTAATCGCGCCTGTTACCGTAGGCAAAGGTGCAACCATTGCCGCAGGCTCCACCATTACAAAGGACGTACCAGCCGATCAGCTTACGTTATGCAGAGCAAAAGAACAAAAATCAATTGTGGGCTGGAAACGGCCTGTAAAGATAAAAAAATAAAGCCTTATTCGTCGTTTCCGCTTTCGCGAGAATGGCTGGACTGAAATAATTTAAGAAAGAATAAAACGTTATGTGTGGCATTGTAGGCGCAGTAGCAAATAGAAACGTCGTTTCAACATTAATCGAAGGCCTGAGCCGTCTGGAATATCGCGGTTACGATTCTGCCGGTATCGCAGTGTTGAACCGCACTGGTATCGAGCGCGTGCGCGCGGTGGGCCGTGTTTCCGCCATGATAGAAAAAGCATTGGATGCGAATCTAAGCGGCCTCGTTGGCATCGGCCATACGCGCTGGGCTACGCATGGCGGCGTTACCGAAAGCAACGCGCATCCGCATGTCTCCAAAGGTGAGATTGCCGTGGTACATAACGGCATTATCGAAAATCACGATGAGCAGCGCACGCGCTTAAAAGCGCTCGGTTACGAGTTCACCTCGCAAACCGATACTGAAGTGATTGCTCACTTAATTCACTATTACCACAAAGATTTGGCGCTGCTGGCAGCTACACAGAAGGCGGTAGCAGAGCTCACGGGCGCATTTGCCATTAGCGTGATTTCGGTTAAAGAGCCAGAGCACATGATTACCGCGCGTCTCGGCTGCCCGCTGCTGATAGGCTTGGGCGAAGGTGAGAATTTCATCGCATCTGACGTTTCTGCGGTATTATCCGTCACCCGTAAAGTGATTTACCTGGAAGATGGCGATGTGGCAGATATTCGCCGTGATGGTGTGACCATTTTTGGCCGCGATGGCAATGAAGTAACTCGTAAAATCCATATGAGCGATGTATCACTCGCCAGTATGGAGCTTGGCCCCTATTCGCACTTCATGCAAAAAGAAATCCACGAGCAACCACGCGCTTTAACAGATACGATAGAAGCGCTGATTGATAATAACAGCTTCTCTGCCGAATTATTTGGCAAAGCAGCCGGCGATGTATTTAGTCAAATCGATAGTATTTTAATACTGGCCGCAGGCACCAGCTATTACGCCGCGCTCACCGCTAAATACTGGCTGGAAGGCATTGCAAAAATACCCACCAATGTGGAAATCGCCAGTGAATATCGCTATCGCCAATCTGTGCCTAATCCCAAGCAGCTGATTGTGACCATTTCACAATCCGGCGAAACGCTGGATACGATGGAAGCTTTAAAACACGCAAAATCCTTGGGGCAAAATCTTACCTTGTCGATATGTAACGTGCAGGAAAGCGCCATTCCTCGCGCCTCGCAGCTGGTGTTCTACACGCGCGCCGGGGCTGAGATTGGCGTAGCTTCTACCAAAGCCTTCACCACACAACTGGTGGCTTTATTCACCTTGGCCGCTACATTGGCCAAACAGCGCGGTTTATTAAGCGCCACCCAAGAGCAAGAACACCTTGCAGCCTTGCGCCAATTGGCGGGCAGTGTGCAATTTGCGCTTAATTTAGAGCCGCAAATCCGCGAATGGGCAAAACGCTTTGCCGATAAAGAGCACGCCCTATTCCTGGGCCGCGGCGTGCACTACCCTATCGCGCTGGAAGGCGCGCTTAAGCTGAAAGAGATCTCCTACATCCATGCCGAGGCTTACCCTGCAGGCGAGCTTAAACATGGCCCGCTGGCGCTGGTAGATAACAACATGCCTGTGGTGGTGATCGCGCCGAACGATGTGCTGCTGGAGAAGGTAAAATCCAACATGCAGGAGGTGCGTGCCCGTGGTGGCGAGCTATTTGTATTTGCCGATGCGGATAGCCACTTTACCGAATCCGAAGGCGTGCATGTCATCCGCACTCCGCGCCACGTAGGCGTGCTCTCCCCTATTTTGCATACTATCCCGGTGCAGTTGCTGGCGTATCATGCGGCATTGTTAAAAGGGACGGATGTGGATAAACCGAGGAATTTAGCGAAGAGTGTGACAGTAGAATAATTGCTATTTCTAAAGGGAGTTTTGATTGAACACTAAAACTAAAGAATGGTTAAAGACAATTGGAACCGGTCTAATTGGTGCAGTAGTAGGTATTATTACTACAAGCTATATGAATATTTACACATATCAAAAGCAGCAACAATATGAATTAGCGTTGAAATCTGTCAAATTTGACTCAATGGATAAACCTGTAGAGTACATAGATTTAAAACTATTAATGGATGAAATTACGAATTTATCAGTTATGGATTCAGACTCAATTGAAGAAGGCGCTAATCTTCTTAGACAATATCCACAATGTGCTTCTACATTATCTGATGAATGCCGAGCATTTATGGTCAAATCAATACTCATTATGAGAAAAGAACTTGGTACAGGCAAGGTGAGCGAAAAGGATATTGATACTATTTTAAAACCTAAATATCAAAAAGCTGAACGAGCAATGAAGGTTTTACAAAACCAATAGTCGGGGTTGCCGACTACAAGTTACTTTCTTTTGGACAAGCAAAAGAAAGTAACCAAAGTAAACGACACCCCACTGCCGCTTGTTTCCTTCGGTCTTAGCGCCGCATCTGGGCGGCTGCGGAACTCGCGCTTTCAGCACTCAAACAGTCCTCGCCGCTATCCATCTGCCGCTCAAGCCAAAGGCGCGGCAAGGGGATTTAAAGTCAAAACCATGCGAAAACTGTCATTTTATGCATGCCCTGGAAGCCGCATGGATACTGGCTTGTAGGACATCGTATTTCGTGTCTAAATGCGTTGTGAAACTATCAAAACAACCACCATCCTGCCCAAGTGGCTGCAACCTGCACAATTAAGCCCGGAAGAACTTTGTCTGAAAATTCCTTGCCGCCACTGATTAACGCTATGACAGCTTTTGAAGTTGAATTGACCGAAAAAGCAACCAGTATCGGTATCACAGCGCTTTCCGGACTAAGTTTGCCAGCCCCGGCAAGCGAGGCAACAGAGATGGTAGAGGCATGAACATCTGCCATACCTGCCACGCCAGAGGCCACCACAAGCCCTGCCTGACCAAACCAGGCTTTTAACGCAGCCGATGTCACCAGTACTACTGCAATAACAGCAGCGAGCATCAGCGCGGTTTTTACGCTAAACGTTTTGGTGGGTTTATTGATCTCTGTTCCATTTTTATGGAAGGAATTTAAAGTCACTGCCAAGCCATATATCGCAACCGAGACTCCGCCAAAAATAAGCGGCCACATCATTGCGTGTAGTGTGGGCGGGTGGATTGCTGCGAGCAGCATAGTGAGCTGCAAAATGGTAGCGAGACAAGATAACAATGCGCCCGCCACGGCTGTGCCCATTAAGGCGGGTGCTTCTTTAGCGCGCTCCCCCATTGCACCCACAGTGGCAATGCTGGAAATAAAACCTGATACCAGCCCAACCAGCGGCAGGCCGATACGCCCGCCCAGCCAGCGTAACGCAAGGTGGCCAAGTGCGCCAATCGCCATGACCAGAATCACGATGAGCCAGAGATTTCGAGGGTTAATGGCCTCGAATGGCCCGATAAATTCATTAGGCACTAGCGGCAAAATAATAAGCGTTGCAGCGGCCAGAATGAGAAAATCATTCAGCTCATCTTTTGTGACCACACCAAGCACAAAGCCGTGAATAGGCTCTTTAGCAGCCAGCAGTATGGCCACGCTCACCGCAAGCGCTGCGGCTAATGCAGCCGCGCTCATGGCCAACCCGCCTAAAATCACAGTAAATATGAGGGATATTTCGGTAGTAAGCCCCGGATCTTGAGTTCGCCTGTTAAAGTAAGCGATCGCTGCAAAAATCATCACGCAGAATATGGAGGCGACCAGCAGCCAAAAGTTGACAATGGTGCTGACAGCCCCAAGCAGAGATGCAATGGTGAAAGTGCGAATGCCCGCAGACGATCTATCCGGTCCAGTGCCTTTGCTGCGTTCGCGCTCCGCACCAATCAGCAGCCCAATACCCAGGGCGACCGCTAAATTTAGCCAGAGAGCGTTATCAATCATCATTTTGTTTACCTAGCTGCTTTATTTTTGGAATCACCATAACATTATCTTACTTTAAGCGCCCTGTTTGCGCTTGCCCGACTATATTTTAAAACTTAAAGCTGGAATTAAGCCCATAAATATTCTTTATTCGCAGGAGTGATTTGGTTTGAGTGGGTTTAAGATTAGCCCAACAGCAGATTGTTTAAATAGCGTAATTACGAACTCTAAGAGTTGGGAAAAATGGAAGATCAAGCATTTATCGGGCGCCAGCCCATTATGGATTTAAAGCAGCACATTATCGGCTACGAGCTTTTTTTCAGGCACAGTGCAAGCGCCCAAAGCGCGGTGTATGAAGATGATTTTAAGGCTTGCTCCAATGTGCTGGTGAACACTGTAGGAATGGATATGCAGTGGCTGCTAGGCGACAAGCTTGCTTTCATCAACGTAAATGAAGAGATGTTAAAAAGTGAGCTTTTGGAGTTGATGCCGCCCAAGCGTACGGTGCTTGAAATATTAAAGAGCATTACCCCTAGCAATGAAATCGTTGAGCGTTGCCAGGTTTTGCGCAGCCTAGGTTACAGGGTTGCGTTGGATAACCCGCATTTATGTAAGGGTTCTGAGCTTTTACTGCCGTGCGCCGACTTCGTCAAAATTGATATTCAGAGCGTTAATCTTGCCGAGCTTGGTAAGACTTTTATGCGATTCAATGCGCCATCGGTAAAAATGATTGCAGAAAAAGTTGAAACTGAGAAACAGTTTGAGGCATGTAAAAGCACTGGTTTTAAGCTTTTTCAGGGATTTTATTTTGCGCGGCCTGAGACATTTACAGCAAAAGTTATTAATGCGTCTTTCGACAGTGTGTTGAATATTCTGAATAAGGTTAATCAGGATGCAGACAATGAGGTTATTGAGGCTGGGTTCAAGCAGGATTCTGCGTTGTCGTTCAAGCTGCTGCGTTACATCAATTCAGTGGGTTTTGGGCTTTCGTGCGAGGTTCAGTCAATCAACCATGCCATGACGATTTTGGGCAGAAACCAGCTTAATCGCTGGCTTACATTGTTAATGGTCACTGCGGGGGAAAACGCCACACCGCCAGCGCTGATGAAAACCTCTATCACGCGCGGACGTTTGACCGAGCTATTGGGCGAAGGTTATTTTGAGAAAAAAGATCGCGATAATTTGTTTATCGTCGGCGCATTTTCGTTACTGGATGCCATACTGAAAATGCCGATTGATCAGGTGCTTGAAAAAATTCAATTGCCGGAAGCTGTGGTTGAAGCGCTGCTAAACCGTGAGGGGATTTATGGTCCTTTTTTACAGTTGACGGAAGCCTGTGAAGATTCAGACGATGCACGTATTCTGGAACTGGCTGAATTGCTCCAGCTGGATTCTTCCAAGGTGAATAAATGTCATCTCTCAGCCTTGGCTTGGACAGAAGCTTTAGGTATTTAATTAAGTAACTAGTGCTAGGCACCCTCTTTTAGAACAACTGGGCTGATGTCAAAACTACCCGCATCATGGCTCACCAGGATTTGACCATCCTGAACGCTGCAGCTTATATTTATGTTGCGGGCTGCAAGCCTCGCCAGTGCTTGTGTTTCAGGCAGGTTAATTATTGTTAAATTATTGGTTTTTAGTAGCGCTTTGCTGTTTTGCGCCCACCACATGTCGGCAATCCTTCCGCCGTAAAGCACCACCACCACTTGCTTTGCGCGCCCTGCTGCTTTGCGGATTTCTTTTTCTGTAGGTAAGCCAACGTCTATCCATAACTCAATTGCACCCGTCAAATCTTTCTGCCACAAATCAGGTTCTTCATCATCGCTTAAACCTTTGCCGAAAATCAGTGCTTCATTGGCATAAAGCGTAAATGCGATGAGCCGCACCATCACGCGTTCATCGGTTTCTGATGGGTGTTTAGCCAGTGTGAGGCTGTGCTGTGCGTAATATTGTCTGTCCATATCCGCAATGGTCAGGTCAATTTTGTATATAGTCGATTTCAAGGCCATGGCGCATTATACCTACTTAACAAGGCCGGTCTGCTTTCTGTTAAGCTTTCATTCTTTTCAAAAAAGATAAATTCTATGGCTCAATATGTAATGTCGATGCTCCGCGTGAGCAAAATCGTGCCGCCCAAACGGCAAATCATCAAGGATATTTCGCTATCGTTTTTCCCCGGCGCCAAAATCGGTTTGCTGGGTTTGAATGGCTCTGGCAAATCGACCGTGCTGCTCATTATGGCGGGCGTAGATAAAGAATTTGAAGGCGAAGTGCAATGGCAGCCTAACCTTTCAATTGGTTATTTGCCGCAAGAGCCGCAGTTAGATCCAAACAAAAACGTGCGTGAAGAAGTGGAAAGCGGTATGGGCGAGGTAATGGAGGCGCAAGCCAAGCTGGAAGCGGTTTATGCAGCTTATGCCGAGCCGGATGCCGATTTTGAAAAATTGGCCGAAGAGCAAGCCAAGTGGGAAAATATTATCGCTGCAAGCGGTAGCGACTTAAGTACACAGTTAGAAATCGCTGCTGATGCGCTGCGTTTACCACCGTGGGATGCAAAAATCGGCCCGTTATCAGGCGGCGAGAAGCGTCGTGTAGCTTTATGCAAATTATTGCTATCAAAACCCGATATGCTGCTGTTGGATGAGCCAACCAACCATCTGGATGCAGAATCTGTGGAGTGGCTGGAGCAGTTTTTGGTGCGTTTCCCAGGCACAGTGGTGGCGGTGACGCATGATCGATACTTCCTTGATAACGCAGCAGAGTGGATTTTGGAGTTGGACCGCGGTCATGGTATTCCGTGGAAAGGCAATTACTCCAGCTGGCTGGAGCAGAAAGAGGAAAGGCTGAAACAGGAGGAGTCGCAGGAATCTGCAAGGCGCAAGGCATTACATACCGAGCTGGAATGGGTGCGGCAGAACCCGAAGGCACGCCAAGCTAAAAGTAAATCTAGAATCGCACGTTATGAAGAACTGGCGAGTGCTGAGTACCAAAAACGTAACGAAACACAGGAAATATTTATCCCCGCAGGCGAGCGCTTAGGCGATCAAGTGATTGAGTTCAACGGCGTGAGCAAAGCGTTTAAAGACCGCCTGCTGATCGATAATTTGAGCTTCAGCGTTCCACCGGGTGCGATTGTCGGCATCATCGGGCCAAACGGCGCGGGTAAATCGACGCTGTTCAAAATGATTACAGGCAAAGAGCAGCCGGATAGCGGTGAGGTGAAAATTGGCTCAACGGTCAAGCTGGCGTATGTAGACCAAAGCCGTGATGAACTTAGTAGCGATAAAACTGTGTTTGATGAAATATCAGGCGGCTCGGATATTCTCACGGTGGGTCGTTACGAAACGCCAAGTCGCGCTTATATTGGCCGCTTTAACTTTAAAGGCGGCGACCAACAAAAGATAGTTGGTAATCTCTCGGGTGGCGAGCGTGGGCGCTTGCACCTAGCCAAGACCCTCATCTCAGGTGGTAATGTGCTGCTGCTGGATGAACCTTCAAACGACCTGGATGTGGAAACTTTACGTGCGCTGGAAGATGCACTGCTGGAGTTTGCTGGCTGCGTATTGGTGATTTCACATGACCGCTGGTTCTTAGACCGCATCGCCACGCACATTTTGGCGGCAGAGGGTAACTCACAGTGGACGTTCTTTAACGGCAATTATCAGGAATACGAAGCAGATAAACGGAAACGTCTGGGCGAGGAAGGTGCGAAGCCTAAGCGCATTCGTTATAAACCAATTGCTAGATAGCTAGCCAAAGGGCGATTAGATATGCAATTCGACATTGATATGAAATCAGAGCATAAAGAATTATTTATGTCGGCACGAAAATTACTGATTGAATATCACAAACTGATGGAAATCAAAAAAGATCGCATTACCACATATTCCGATAATATTAGTGGGATATGTCATATGCGAACGATGAAGTATGGAGTTGATATAGGCTTTCTTAAAGGCGCTGCTATGGAAGACAAATACGGCTTGCTGACAGGCACAGGAAAAATAATGAGAGTCTTTTCAATGAATGCGCTAGATTCCGATTGTGTTAAGTATTACATAGACCAAGCCGTCAAGATAAATGCTGAAAAACCATGAACTTGCAACAAGTTTTAACACGACTCCACGCATTGGCAGATCCAGAAAAAATATCAATCAAGGAAAGAAAATTTGGTATAAAAGCCAAGAATTCGCTGGGCATTTACCATAAAGACCTAAAGGTTTTATCTAAAGAGATTGGGTGTAATCATAGTCTCGCACTAGCACTATTTGACACAGGTATTTATGAGGCAAGAATACTCTGCAGTAAAATTTACGACCCCGAGAGTATTACTGAAGAGCAAATGAATCAATGGGTGAAAACATTTGAGAATTGGGAAATCTGTGATTCATTCTGTATGGGATTTTTCGCCAAAAGTAAACTTGGCCTGACTAAAGCATTTGAATGGTCTGAGTATGAAAGTGAATTCATTAAACGGGCTGGTTTTGTCATCATGGCTTCTTATGGTTTTGCAGATAAAACCTCAGGAAACGAAGTGTTTGAACAATTCCTTCCAGTTATTGAACGAGAAGCGGATGACGATCGAGTCTATGTAAAAAAGGCAGTGAATTGGGCGCTTCGCAATATTGGGAAAAGAAATGTTGATCTAAAGAAACTGGCGTTGGCAGCTGCAAATCGTATTTTAGCAACGGATAGCAAGTCAGCTAAATGGATTGCTAGAGATGCAATTGGTGAACTTGAGAAGCCAGATGTCAATATTTTGGATTATCCCAGAATTACTTATAGGCCAATGGCCAACATGACATTGTAGTGGGCAAGTAACTGAACGGGCGTTAAAGCCAATCCCAATCCAGGCGCTTCTTATGAGGCGCGTTTTTCATCGCCCAATCCCACAAAAATGGCGGTATAAAGCGCATGAATCTAGCCAGTATGCCCATTTGCCAAGGAATCACACAAAAGCGGCGCTTGCGTTCTACGGCATTGGCGAATTTATGCGCGAAAACATCGGCATCCATTAAAAACGGCATTTTGTAGCTGTTAACGTCGGTCATTGGGGTGCGGATATAACCCGGTGCGATGGTGGTGACGGCAATATTGTCGCGCAGCATTTCTACACGCAGGCTTTCGCAATAACTAATAACGGCGGCTTTGCTGGCACTATAGGCGCCCGCCCCGGGCAGGCCGCGGATGCCTGCCACGCTGGCAACGCCTACCAACTGGCCATGCCCAGCTTGTTTCATCGAGGCAATAAAAGGTTGAAAAGTATGCACCATGCCTAAAACGTTAATATCCATGATGGCTTGAAAAGCGGCAATGTCTTCTTTATGCTCGGTGAGCGTGCCGCGACTGACACCTGCATTGGCGATGACAATATCTGGGGTACCATATTTTTGCATGAAATCTTGTGCGGCGGATTCTAAGGCCGCATTATCGCGTACATCTAGCGGGTAAATAGCACAGGTAATTTGGTACTTTG
>JBAVIP010000014.1:0-1829 GCA_049687015.1 Methylotenera sp.
TCATGAATGCAGTCTTACCCAATCGCACGATTAATCAACTGGATCACAGCGGAAAAATCAAGGCTCAACACCTCAATCGAAAAGCTATCATTTACATCCGTCAATCGACTCTACAACAAGTCCAACGGCACCAAGAATCGACAAGGCTACAATATGGTTTAGTCGATAAAGCTATTTTATTAGGCTGGCCTCGGTGCGACATTGAAGTCATTGATGATGATCTGGGCTGCTCCGGCAGCACAATGGCCGGTCGGCAAGGCTTTCAGCGGCTGGTCGCTGAAGTGGGCCTTGATCATGTCGGTCTGGTTTTGGGTCTGGAGATGTCTCGACTTTCCAGATCATCACGCGACTGGTATCAATTACTGGAAGTCTGCGCCATTTTCAGTACACTTATCGGTGATATGGACGGTATTTATGACCCCAGCCTTTACAATGACCGACTGTTATTAGGACTCAAGGGAACCATGTCTGAAGCCGAACTGCACATACTTAAACAGCGCATGCTTGAGGGTAAACGAGCTAAAGCGCGTCGTGGCGAATTAGGCATGCCTGTCGCGATGGGTTTTGTTCGGCAATTATCCGGCCTAATCGTAAAAGACCCGGATGAACAGGCACAAAATGCGATTGGGCGAGTTTTCGAGCTGTTCGAAGGAAAAAGAACGATTAATGGCGTTCTGATTGAGTTGGTCTCACAACAAATTCAAATGCCTCATCGGGTGGCTGGTGGCCTCAATAAAGGCGATCTGGTTTGGCGTCGTCCTAATCGGATCACACTCAGTAATCTATTACACAACCCCATTTATGCTGGCGCTTATGCTTACGGGCGTCGTCCTACCGATCCACGTAAAAAGATTCCTGGCCGCCCCTCAACGGGTCGAACGGTAGCGGGGATCAATGACTGGGAGGTTTTGATTAAAGATCATCATCCTGCCTATATCAGTTGGGCGCACTATGAGCGTAACGTTCAGCAATTGCAAGCCAATACGGCGCAAGCACTCGGAGTGGTACGCAAAGGAGCGGCCCTGTTATCGGGATTGCTTATTTGCGGGCGTTGCGGATTGCGTATGGCACCGCATTACAGTAGCCAGATGGGGCAATATCGTTACAGCTGTAACCGAATGAAGATCGATTATGCAGAAGCGGCCTGCCAATCCCTATCCGGATTAACCTTGGATGACTACGTCACCGCACAGATTTTCAAAGCCTTACAACCAGCCGCGCTAGAAATCAGCATGGCGGCCGCCGAAGATCAAACCATAGAACGTCAAAAACAAGTGAAATATTGGTTACAGCGTTTAGAGCGGGCGCATATCGACACCGAGCGTGCCGCTCGCCAATACAATGCGGTTGAGCCCGAAAATCGCCTAGTGGCGAGAACACTTGAGCGAAAATGGGAAGAAACCATGAATACCGAGTTAGAACTTAAAGCGCAATACGAGCACTATTTGCTTGAACAGCCAACCGTTTTGTCGGAGGAAGAGCGACTTGCCATCCAACATTTGGCACAGGATATTCCAACCCTGTGGAAAGCGGAAACCACAACGGCAATGGATCGCCAAACGATCGTTCGCCAACTTGTCGAGCGTATTTTAGTGACCGTGATTGATAACACCGAAAAAGTGCAGACCGAAATTCATTGGTACGGCGGACATATAACCCACGCATGGCTTGACCGGCCTGTCGCCAAATTAGAGCAATTGGCAGGTTATCAAGCCATGATGAGCCGGGTAAAAGAACTCCAATCTCAAGCTTGCACTCCCTCCCAAATCGCTGAAAAATTAAACACAGAAGGCTGGAAACCGCCAAAACGGCGACAAACCTTTAATGCC
>JBAVIP010000015.1:0-1607 GCA_049687015.1 Methylotenera sp.
GTGTATAACGGTATTTGCTTATTGGCAGATTACTCTTCAAGCCACGACTGGACGATAGGAGCGGTATAAATCGAGAGATTCACGTACCGTTGCGTAAGAGCGTGTGGGTGAAATTCCCCTTTACTACTCGACCACTTAGCGAAAATAAAAATAGGCCGCGAAGCCATCATCAAGCTACAGAAGGGTTTAGTTGGAAATTAGACCAGCTCAGGGTTATAGCGACCGTTGGCCTGCATTCTATGACGGCAGGAATAGCAATGTGGGCTTACGGACGTTTACCCTGGGTGCAGAATAATTGCAGGCTTAACCCTGTCCCGTAGGGCTGTCCTAATAAATATATCAACCAACACCAGGCGTTAAATCAATATAGTCCACTTGCTTACCATTGCATGTATAGGTCAAGCCAATAGGCTTGACCTCCCCATTCCAGCTTAACCGCCGCAATTCTTCCCAAGCAAAATCAGCAACCGCCTTACTCTCGGTCACTGTTTTGTCTGTAACTTTCTGTTCAGCCCAACGTGCATATATTCTATAAGTAGACATAAAAAACCCAATAAATCATTAAAAAGTAGTGAGGGTAAAGAAATCTTTACCCTCACTATAAACCCTTACTATGCCGCCGCCTTTTCATCATAACTTAGCATGTTTGACGTATCAAAACCCAGTTTATCGCAAGCTGTCAAATGCGCCGCAATAAGTTGTTCGTCTTTATTATCGTCACCATAGCGGCCTTTTGGCATTACCATTGTCCGGGTAACTTTTTCAGCCGAATCGTACTGCTTCCAAAACGCTTTTGAAGCCTGAGCGTCATCTTGTGGCAGCCATTGCCGTTCTTTTCCTACCAGCCGGTTAAATCGGTCGATAATAGCCTTGTTAGTCGGGTAAAAATGGATAGTGCCGACGCCAGGATAAAAACGCACATCAAAGTAAGTTGAAGGCATACGCTGACCTTCACAAAGCTCTTTAAATTTATAGGTAAATAACCAGTGCAAGGATGTCTCACATTCGGCTTTTCCGTCCAACATGGCGAATACCTTATCGAAATCTTGCAGTTTTTTCATGGATTCATAAGTGACTGAAGGCGAGCTTGAATAATAACTGGTAATGCGTGGCATAATAAAACGCGTCATTTGCACTCTGAACGCCTGTTCTTTATGCTTAAGGTTCGACTTCCAGCCACGGTAATAAGCACGGTTTTCCGGGATATACTTGGTAATATCATCGAAGCAATCTAACAGCATTTGCATATTCATTTCAGACTGTCCATTCACCAACCCCAACAAAAAGCCGCGAATATTGGACTCGGTAAAACTTAATTTTGATACCTGCTCAAAATCATTAACCAGCTTGGTATAGGCTTTTGACGACAGGTACTTGTCGAACTCGGTCGAGTGCAGCACATTTGTCCACGCCCGTTTTTTCAGATCATCGTAACCCTTGTTAAAACGCTTTTGCAAATCGCCCGGCGTGATCTCTTTATCGTCGGTGGTCATCTGGTTAAGCGGCCTGCCCAGTAGCGAGGTGTAATAAATGGACTCTTCCTGTGCCAATTCGGATGACCTTAGCGCCGAAACAGCTGCGTTAAAAACAGAAATCACATTACTGAT
>JBAVIP010000016.1:0-1515 GCA_049687015.1 Methylotenera sp.
GGCACTCACCGTCGGCATCGGCATTAAATCCTGCGGCAAAGATCGAGAGCAAACGGCTGCCCTTAGCGGTGCCGCCCAAACGCCACCGGTTGACGCCGACTCACCGGCCGACACGTTGAGAGCCTTAACCGCACAGGTGGCGGATATGCGCCTGGAAGCCGAACGTCTCCGTAAAAGCAATGATGCCGCAATGCTGCAAAAGAACGCGCTCAGCGCCGAAATCAGCAATCAGGTCAAGCAGGATCTGCGTAAAGAGAACCTGGACCAGCGCGATAGCGCCCTGGCCTCGATCATCCAGCACGTCGAGGACATGAGCGCCAAGATCGAGGCCGGCAGCCACCCGAGCAATGACCCCTTGCCACTTGGCACCGGCCTGGAGTCGGACTTGGGCTTGACGGCCAAACCCGACAGCATCCGGATCGAACCCTTAAACGCCCAAGGTTTATTGGACAAACTGGGTATGACCGTCAACGGACTCAAAAACAAAACGGCTGACACACTCATTAGCACCGAGGGTAGTCTCCTGCATGGACTGGGCGATAATGCCGTGGTCAAGAGCCACATGCCGGGCACCGGCGGGAATCCGGGCAGCGCCCCTGCCAATCTGCCCGAACCGGTCTATACTGTGCCCCGCAACGCCACGTTGATTGGCTCCACGGGCATGACCGCCCTGATCGGCCGCATTCCCATTAAAGGCAATGTCGATGATCCCTATCCTTTTAAGGTCATTGTCGGCAGTGACAACCTGGCCGCCAATGGTTTGGAAATTCCGGGTGTGGATGGAATGATCTTCACCGGCACCGCCATGGGCGACTGGTCGTTAGCGTGTGTACGCGGCAGCATCTATTCGGTGACCTTTGTCTTTGAAGACGGCACTATTCGAACCCTGTCCTCGGATGACCAAAGTTTACAGCAGAAAAGCCGGGGAAGCGCCCTGGCTGCCGGCCAGACCAACAGCCAACCCAGCGGTGGCCAAAGCAACAGTTCACCCGGCGGCAACCATAACGGCCAACAGGCGCTAGGCTGGCTGTCCGACCGGCGCGGGATTCCTTGCATCAGCGGCACCCGCATTTCCAATGCCACCCAGTTTCTGGGCGGCCGCTTCCTGGCTCGTGCCATTGGCGCTGCCGGCAATGCTTATGCCCGTTCGCAAACGACGATCACGACCTCCCCGCTGACTGGCGGAGCGACCAGTTCGGTCACCGGCGATCCCGCTCAATATGCGCTAGGTTCGTTGGCGTCGGGTAGCTCCGATGAACTGGCGCAATGGATTAGCGAACGCCAGGCCCAGAACTATGACGCGGTATTTGTCGATACCGGCGCGGAGGTGGCGCTGCATATCGACCGGGAACTGCCCATCGACTTTGAGCCTCATGGCAGGAAATTAGCTTATGCACGCAAGCAACGAGGAAAGGCCCATTATGTTGCCGCACTGGATTAAGCCCATGTCCGGTCTAGTAGACGGGTGTCGGCTAGCGGCCATTGTCACTTGCTTGAGTCTTCTGGCCGGCTGCA
>JBAVIP010000017.1:0-34817 GCA_049687015.1 Methylotenera sp.
ATCTTTATATGATGGGCCTAATACTTTTTTATCTACGCTATGGCAAGCCAAACAGCCACTTTTTTGTGCCAAAGCTGTTGCATCAGCAGCATTAGCCTGACCAGCTAATAACACGGTAGCTGCCGCGATCATTGATAATAAAAATTTCATGCTATCTCCTTGAATTATTGTAAAAATATACGATTATCTGCAGTTAATATCATACCTATTATTTACAAATGCACAATAGCCTTTGTAGATTTTATAGCTACAATGTAATTAGCAACTGCTGCAAATCATCCATGCAGGGTAAACACACAACGCCTTTACATACCCAGGCGTTGACATTATTTGTAAAATTTCTTTGTAAAGTTTGTGGTAAATCGGTAACACTTTCATCTAGATAAAAGAATAGATGGTGAGGATAATAATATTGATGAATCAACTCACGCCAAGCCGCCGTTTGATTGGCTGCGCCACGGATAATCACTATGGTAGGCGGTGCTAAAAACTCTTCCAAAGCATGGCACAGGCTGGCGCACGCGGCCGGATTCCTGGCTATGCTGAGGCCAAAGGCCTTTAATGTGCGCTCTGCGGCTTGCAAATAGCGCGGCTCACCCATAATATGGCCTAGCCTTTGTAGCGCAACAGCAGCAATGCCGTTGCCATTGGGCGTAGCGTTGTCATAGCCTTGTTTGGGGCGATGAATTAACGTTTCATGTGAGTGACTGGTGAAATAAAAACCACCATCGCTACTTTCAAAGTCTTGTAACAAAGCCTCGGCCAGGTCTTCCGCAAAGCCCAAATCAACGGCGCGATAATTGGCTTGCAGGCATTCAATCAAGGCATCCAGCAGAAAAGCGTAGTCATCCAGGTAGGCATTTAGATGCGCCTGATAATTTCCATTGTCATCGTCCTTGCAAGTTGCCAGCAGGCGTTCATCTATCCATAATCTTTCTCGAATAAAATCCACCGCATCTTGTGCGAGTTTAATCCAATCGGGCCGATTAAACACGCGTCCTGCCCGCGCCAAACCTTTGATAGCAAGAGCATTCCAGGATGTGAGGATTTTATCGTCTCGCCCAGGACGGAGCCGTTTTTCACGCGCCTGAAATAGTTTTTTTTGCGCGCTTAAGAATAATGCCTTATCAGCATGCTCTGGAAGGTGCACCAAATAAGGATGCCAGGCATGCCCTTCAAAGTTCGCGGCACGGTCAAAACCAAAACAGCGGCTTGCAACAACAAATTCCGCCGGCGTAAGCAACGCCTTCACTTCGTCCGGCTGCCACACATAGAATGCGCCTTCTTCACTATGCCCATGTGCATCCAATGAATCCGCATCCAGCGATGAATAAAATGCACCATGTGGTGATAGCATTTCCCGCTGCAGCCATGCAATGGTTTCTTCAACCACCTGCTTGTAATGCTCGTCCTTGCTTATTTGCCAGCCATCCGCATACAGGAAAAGCAACTGGCCGTTGTCGTAAAGCATTTTTTCAAAGTGCGGAATATTCCATCTTTCATCCACGCTGTAACGACAGAACCCACCGCCAATCTGATCGTAAATGCCGCCATTCGCCATGGCTGACAACATCTGCAAAGCCATGCTTTCTGCACGATTGTTACCCGCTTTGGCTTGGTGCAATAACAGCGTGATATCCGCCGGATTTGGGAATTTTGGCGCACTGCCAAAGCCGCCATGCTCAAAATCGAAGCTGCTTTCCAGCGACTGAAATGCCAGTTTAAGCGTGCTTTCACTCGCACTCAAGGCGCTGCTGGGTGTTGGTATGGTACGTTTGAGCGCATCGACTAACTGACTGTTTTGAATTGCCAAATCGTCTTTGCGTTCATGATAATACTGGGCAACGCGCGGGATTAGATCGGCAAAGCCGGGCAATTGGTAGCGTGGTGATTTGGGAAAATAGGTGCCGGTAAAATACGGTTCCTGATTCGGCGTTAAGAATACCGTGAGCGGCCAGCCGCCACTTTTGTTGGAGAGCATGCTGTGCGCAGTTTGGTAGATCTGGTCGATATCCGGACGTTCTTCACGATCCACTTTAATGTTGATAAAGTGCGTATTCATGATCGCTGCGACTTCGGCGTCTTCAAACGATTCGTGCGCCATGACATGGCACCAGTGGCAGGCCGAATAACCGATGGAAAGCAGAATTGGCTTATCGAGTTGGCGCGCTAAACTGAGCGCTTGTTCACCCCACGGATACCATTCCACGGGGTTATCAGCATGTTGAAGTAAGTATGGACTGGTTTCAGCCGCCAGCTTATTCTTGGCAACCTTGTCTGACATTGCCTATAGCGATTCCAGGGAATACTCTGTCACCATGGTGTGCGTTTCATTCGGGAAAATCGTCACGCTGTTTTGCATGGCATTGGCAGATTCCACGCAGAGCATTTTCCGCCACTCGTCGGCCGTTCCCATGTCGCCCATCTGCGCCGCTTTTTCTGCGCCTGGCGACCAGATCACCGTCGTGCTGCTGCCTGATTTTGCAATGCGGATAGCACGGTCATAGCCGCTATCCCGAATCACGCAATCTTCGCCACTGTTAAGATACACGCGGTCAAACTCACCATTGAATTGCAAAGCGCCATGCTGCACATTCCGTAGATAGTCCTCAACTTTATCTGAGTACACCAGATTATCCAGCCCGGTGATTTGCGTATTTCCAACATCACTCACATTAAAGTAAGTGTGATAAGCCTCGCCTATCATGAATGGATGATTGGCCAGGTTAGTCGTGGTCATCTCCATACGCAGGTAGTTTCCGATCGTGATCTCTAACGTTAATTGGTAGGGATAAGACAATTGCTTTTTGGTCACTTCAGTTTCTGTCATTTGGAGCAGCAATCTGGTAGTGCCGTTTCCCAGACGATTGCTTTTCTTTAACTGCCACGGAATCACACGTGCAAAGCCATGCGGACAATAGCTGCTGTCTGTTGGATGTGCGCCGAACCACGGCCAGCAGATCGGCACACCGCCACGGATGGAGCGGCCCGGCGTATAGCGCGCATTGCTGGAGAGCCACAACACGGGCTGCGCTGTGGATTTAGGCTGCCAGTGCATCACATGCGCGCCTTGCAGCGCCAGTTTGGCGGTGGCATGGCGGTTATCTATCTCAATATACTCCAAACCATTTTCATCTTTCACAAAGCGCAGATCCTCTATCGGCTCTGTTTCAACCTGGTTGAGAACTTTTAAAATATTTGTTTGCATTTTCTGTCTCTTAATGATTTTATAGTTAACTATTTTTCAATTTGCGACACATCGCGCACTGCTCCGCGCGCCGCGCTGGTGCTCATTGCTGCATAAGCGCGTAAAGCTGGCGACACATGGCGCTCACGATTTACTGGCTTCCACGCCGCTTTGCCTTTGGCTTCCATTTTTGCACGGCGGTGCGACATTTCTTCATCGCTAATCGCTAAATGGATAGTACGATTTGGAATATCAATTTCAATCGTATCACCTTCTTCCACCAAACCAATCGCGCCGCCCTCAGCCGCCTCTGGTGATACATGACCAATACTTAAACCTGAAGTACCGCCCGAGAAGCGCCCATCGGTAAGCAGCGCGCACACTTTACCTAAATCTTTCGATTTCAAGTAAGAGGTTGGATACAGCATCTCCTGCATGCCAGGACCGCCACGCGGGCCCTCGTAGCGAATCACTACAACATCACCTGCTACTACTTTATCGGCCAGAATTCCCTCAACTGCAGCGTCTTGCGACTCAAAAATACGCGCGCGTCCAGTAAATTTCAAAATACTGTCATCGACACCCGCAGTTTTTACTATGCAGCCATCCAGCGCAATATTGCCGTACAACACCGCCAAACCACCATCTTTGGAGTAGGCATGCGCAATGTCGCGGATGCAGCCATTAGCACGGTCGGTGTCCAGATCAGGCCATAGCATGCTTTGGCTGAATGCAATTGTCGTAGGAATACCACCCGGCGCCGCACGGTAGAACTTCTTCACCTCTTCGTCAGTCGTTGTCGTGATGTCCCATTTATCCAGCGCCGCACCCATACTGGCGGAATGCACGGTTGGAATATCGCGATGGATCAAACCACCTCTGCTTAACTCCGCCAAAATGCTCATCACACCGCCAGCACGATGCACGTCTTCCATGTGGTATTTTTGCGTGGCAGGCGCTACCTTACTCACGCAAGGCACTTTGCGAGAAATGCGGTCAATATCGCTCATGGTGAAATCCAGACCTGCCTCATGCGCTGCTGCGAGCAAATGCAACACTGTATTGGTCGAGCCACCCATTGCCACATCCAGGCTCATGGCATTTTCAAACGCTTTCAGCGTCGCAATATTGCGCGGCAATACGCTGTAATCATCTTGTTCGTAGTGGCGTTTTGCCAGCTCGACAATCAAACGCCCTGCTTGCAAAAACAATTGCTTGCGCGCACCATGCGTGGCAAGCGTAGAGCCATTGCCAGGCAAGCTTAAACCTAGCGCCTCGGTTAAACAATTCATCGAATTGGCTGTAAACATGCCCGAGCAAGAGCCGCAAGTCGGGCAAGCCGAGCGTTCAATCGCCTCCGACTTTTCATCCGAAACCTTGCTGTCAGCCGCCGCCACCATGGCATCAACCAAATCCAGCTTTAAGGTATCACCTTGCCAAGTCACCTTACCCGCTTCCATTGGACCACCAGATACAAATACCACCGGAATATTCAAGCGCAAAGCCGCCATCAACATACCAGGCGTAATTTTGTCGCAGTTGGATATACATACCAGCGCATCCGCACAATGCGCATTCACCATGTATTCGACCGAGTCCGCAATTAAATCGCGGCTAGGCAGGCTATACAGCATGCCGCTGTGACCCATCGCAATACCGTCATCCACTGCAATGGTATTGAACTCTTTGGCCACGCCGCCTGCTTTTTCTATCTCGCGCGCAACCAGCTGGCCCAGGTCTTTAAGATGCACATGGCCAGGCACAAATTGCGTAAACGAGTTGCAAACCGCGATAATCGGTTTATCAAAATCGCCGTCTTTCATACCGGTGGCGCGCCATAACGCGCGAGCGCCCGCCATGTTGCGGCCGTGGGTGGTGGTGCGAGAACGATAAACAGGCATGGTTAAACCTTAATGAAAATTCAATAGCTCAATTAAAACGTATAATGCGTATTTTACAGCAATCTTAAGACTAAATATGTATATTCACCCACAATTCGACCCCGTTGCAATACATATTGGCTCCTTTGGTATCCATTGGTATGGCCTCATGTATTTAGTAGCCTTTTTAGCCTGCTTATTGCTTGGAAAATATCAAATCAAGCACAACCCATGGTTCAGCTGGACCAACGCAATGCTTGATGATGCGTTGTTCTATGGCGCGCTTGGCACGATTTTGGGTGGCAGAATCGGTTATATTTTGTTTTACCAATTGAGCAGCTTTATGCAACACCCGCTGGATATTTTCAAAATTTGGCAAGGCGGCATGAGTTTTCATGGTGGTTTTTTAGGAGTACTTATCGCCATGTTTTTCTTTAACAAAAAATATCCGCAATCCTGGCTAAAAATCATGGATTTCGTTGCACCGCTCGTTCCATTAGGTCTCGGTGCTGGCCGTATAGGCAACTTTATCAATGGCGAATTGTGGGGTCGCGCTACCCATTCAAGCTATGGCATGATTTTTCCACAAGTTGATAACATCGCACGCCACCCTTCGCAGTTGTATGAATTTGCCTTGGAAGGCATCGCCTTATTTTGTATCTTGTGGTGGTTTTCGCGCAGGCAACGCCCTGTTGGCGCAATCTCGGCGCTGTTTTTAATCGGCTACGGCAGTTTCAGGTTTTTGGCGGAATATACACGAGAACCCGATAGCTACCTGGGCTTGCTGCAACTGGGTTTGAGCATGGGGCAGTGGCTGAGCTTGCCTATGATATTAATCGGCATTTGGATGTGGTTATCTGCCCATAAAAACAGATTCGGTTAGAGTCGAAAATCCAACATTTTTAATCATTGTTCAACACTCAAACTCCATATGGAATTTCAATTATAAATTAATCAACTAAAAATCAATCAGTTAATCAATATTCATCTCAATATTTCGATTCATAAAACTGGCATACGCATTGCATATTATTAATCGTAGCCAACTCGGGATGAATAAAAATGAAAAACTTATTTGAAAGATTATTTAAAAAAGAACCGCAATTTAATTACATCATTGCGGAATATCAGCCAATGAGAACAAACTCGTTAGACACCGTTGCAAAAGCTACAGAGTATGATGTTGACGAGTCAGTTGATAGTGACGAAATGGAAATTGATAGAATCTATCAGAGTTCCTAAGTACGTGTGGATGGGTATGCGCTATTGCTAGCAACAGCGTTTAACACCTTTCCATTTGCCGTCTTGCCATTGCTTAAAAAATTCCTCGCGGCTTAAAAGCGGGGGCATATTTTCAGACTGCTCATTCCCGGCATAGTGCTCTGAATAATGCTTCAAATAGCGCTCATACGCATCATCGCCCGAAAGCTGGCGGATGGATTGCCAAAAGTTTTTAATACTTTTTAACATTAGATCTCTAACCTACCCTAATCTCTTACCCACAAGTTGTCTAATTGGGTTTCACTATGCGGCACCTCTGATAACGGCAATACCGGCTTACCTTTTAGATGCCGCGCGCAGACAGCCAGCATATCGATTATCACCACCCACAACACTGCGACAAAAAACATGGTTAAATAGGCATCCAGATGCTGGTTGAATATCAGCTGCGGTGCAACAGCCGCCTTGTCGACAGGCAGTACTCCACTCGCAAGTTTGGCACTCAAATCATTGGCAGCAGCAAAAAAGCCTACACGAATATCATCACTGAATATTTTTTGCCACGCGGCAGTGGTGGTAATGATAACCAGCCAAGCCAGCGGCAGCCCAGTTACCCATGCAAATTTCAATTTGCCCGATTTCACCAAAATTCCCGTTGCTACACATAAGGCAATGGCGGCGAGCATTTGGTTCGCAATACCAAACAGCGGCCACAGAATATTTACACCGCCATTGGGGTCAATCACGCCGATATACAAGAAGTAACCCCAGCCAGCCACCACAATGGCACTGGTAAATATCACGGAAGGCATATAGGAAGTTTCACCCAGTTTTTTATTGAAATTACCCAGCATATCCTGCAGCATAAAGCGGCCGACGCGTGTGCCGGCATCAAGCGTCGTTAAGATAAAAATCGCCTCAAACATGATGGCAAAGTGATACCACAGCGCCAATAAACTCTTACCAAATGCACTGCCAAATATGCTCGCCATGCCCACTGCCAGGCTAGGCGCGCCGCCGGTGCGGGCAAACAGGCTACTCTCGCCCATGTCTTTAGCAAGTTGCTGCATTTGCTCGACTGTCACCGCAAAACCCCAGCTATTGATTTTAGCCACTGCGTCTATCGCCTCTTTACCCACCACGCCGGCAGGGCTGTTGATGGCAAAGAATACGCCAGGTTCTAGCACTGTAGCGGCTATCATGGCCATGATCGCAACGAAAGATTCCAGCAACATCGCGCCGTAACCTATCATGCGAATGTCGCGCTCATTCATGAGTAATTTTGGCGTGGTGCCCGAAGAAATCAGCGCATGGAAGCCTGAAATCGCACCGCAGGCAATGGTGATAAACACGAACGGAAACAGCTTGCCTCCAAAAATCGGCCCGGAACCATCGGTAAATTGTGTGAGGGCAGGCATGTGAATGTCCGGACGCAAAATCACAATGGCAATCGCCAGCAGCAATACCGTGCCCAGCTTCATAAAGGTAGATAAATAATCACGCGGCGCGAGCAGCAACCACACTGGCAGCACCGCCGCCGCGAAGCCGTACACAATAATCGCGTAAGCCAAGGGTAAGCCTTCGTGATCGAAAAATACGCGTAGAGCCTCGTTGTGATCTACCCAGCCACCCGCCAAAACTGAAAACAGTAACAAAGACACACCGATAGCAGAAGCTTCCAACACACGGCCAGGGCGAATATTGCGCATATAAAGCCCGATAAACATTGCAATCGGAATAGTCGCAGCCACAGTAGAAGTGGCCCACGGGCTGTGTTTCATGGCGTTCACAACGACTAGCCCCAGCACAGCGATGAGGATAATCATAATCATAAACGTGCCTACCAGGGCAGCCGTTCCGCCAATCACACCAATTTCATCGCGCGCCATTTGCCCCAAGCTGCGGCCATCACGACGCATAGAGAAGAACAGCGTCACCATATCTTGCACTGCACCGCCCAGCACCGCACCGATTAGAATCCACAAGGTACCTGGCAAATAACCGAACTGGGCTGCCAAAGTCGGCCCTACCAACGGCCCAGGCCCTGCAATCGCAGCAAAATGATGCCCAAATACGATCCATTTATTGGTGGGAACATAATCGCGCCCATTGTCCAACCGCTCAGCAGGCGTGGCGCGCGTTTCATCGATCACCAATACTTTTGCGGCGATCCAGGCCGCATAAAAGCGATACGCAATAGCGTAAATACATACCGCAGCGGTAATCAGCCACAGTGCGTTAATGCTCTCACCACGGTTGAGCGCGATGGTACTTAAAGCAAAAGCGCCTAATAGCGCGACCGCAAACCAAATCATTAATTTGAGATTTTTATTCATCATGTGTGTAATTAACTATTTATTCAGTAAGTATAAATCAGCTTGAGCCGTAGTGAATAAATGCTGAATAAATTAAGTAATTGCGCAATTCAATTTTGGTACAATAACGGACTAAATTATAGCGCCAGCCTTAGTTCTGGCCACAATAGCAAAACAAAATATGACAACCAATAAAGTCGGCCGAAACGACCCATGCCCTTGTGGCAGCGGCAAAAAATACAAGCATTGCTGCGAGCAAACCGGCACGATTCCTACGCCAAAACAATCCGCACCGGCTGGTTTTTCGGTACCCCATGCGCTGCAAGCAGCGATGGCGCATCACCAATCTGGCAATTTACCGCAAGCCGAGGCACTTTATAAGCAAGTGCTGCAAGCCATGCCCAATCAGCCAGATGCCCTGCATTTGTTAGGCTTAATTGCCAAACAAAAAGGCGACCTTAAAACCGCCAGCCAGCTCATGCGCAAAGCATTGAACTTTAACCCGAATTATGTCGAGGCTTATGTTAATTTGGGCGCAACTTTGCAGGAGCAAAACAGCATAATTGAAGCCGCCGATTGCTACCGCAAAGCACTCGCGCTCAGGCCCAGTTATGCAGAAGTGCATAGCAACTTGGGCGTGGTTTTAAAAGCGCAGGACAATATGCACGAAGCAGCGACAAGCTTTGTACGGGCGATTGAACTAAAGCCTGATTTTGCCGAGGCTTTCGCTAATCTGGACGCGCTATTAAAAGAAATGAGCGAACCCGCAGAGGCGCTTGTATATTATCGCAAAGTGCTGGCCATTTCGCCCAGCAATATTGCCGCGCAGCAAGGCGCATACTTGGCACTAAGCCGCACCGTACCTGAATGGCATGTGCCGATGATGAACGAGCAACATCGCAACCAGGCCTATTTTGATGCGCTTAAATCGGCAATCACACCCGATTCAACCGTGTTTGAAATCGGCACTGGCTCCGGCTTGTTGGCCATGATGGCGGCCAAACTCGGTGCCAAACAAGTCACCACTTGCGAAGCCGTGCCGCTGATTGCGGAAACCGCACAGCAAATTGTGAAAGACAACCAGTTTGAGAAAATAGTTAAGGTGATTGCAAAAAAATCCATCGGTGTAGAAGTTGGCTCAGAAAAAGATATGCCCCAGCAGGCGGATATTTTGGTCTCAGAGATATTTTCTAGCGAGTTATTAGGCGAGCATGTATTGCCAAGTTTAGAAGACGCCAAACGCCGCCTGTTGAAACCGCAAGGGCAAGTGATTCCCGCAGCTGGCAGCATTATGATTGCGCCGTTTACCGGCGACAACATCAGGCGAAATTTAATGGTGGATAATTCGTTCGGATTTAACTTGCAACACTTCAACACCATCGTTTCAAAAAAACGCATGATCGCCAGAAACGACTTGAATATTGAGTTATTGAGCGACGGCATAGAAGCGTTTAGCTTTGATTTTGAAGGTGAATCATACTTTCCCGCCCAAAGCAAAACTTTGCATATTCCAGTCAAATCAGCTGGGCCCTGCTATGGCCTTGTGCAATGGATGCGGCTTGACATGACAAGTGATAAAAAAGTTGTGTTCGAGAACCATCCATCGCAAACATCCAAAGTATCCAACTGGCAACAATGCGCCTATTTATTTGATGCGCCGATTGACGTTAAAGCGGGGCAAGTTGTCGTAGTAAATGCCGCACATAACCGCGCTGCGCCTTGGTTTTGGCTTGATAGAGTTGAACCAACCAACAGTTAGTATTATTGGAGTTTTCTATGAATGACGATACTGACAACACAGAAGAAAACAAACTACCTGAAGATGGAAAGGTTGCTAAAATATCGCGTGGGGCACTACAGATAGCTGGTGGAGCTGTGCCTTTTGCAGGCGGAATACTCTCTGCAATAGCTGGCGCTTGGTCAGAAAACGAACAAGAAAAGGTAAATCGTTTCTTCGAACACTGGGTTCGGATGCTGGAAGATGAGCTTAAGGAAAAAGAAGAAACAATTATAGAAATAATGGCTCGCCTTGATCTTCAAGATAAAGCTATATCAGAACGAGTCGAAAGTAAAGAATACCAGTCACTAGTGAAAAAAACTTTTAGAGAGTGGTCAGGTGCTGAAAGCGAAGAGAAGCGAGTTTACATAAGAAATATTCTTGCCAATGCCGCCGCTTCTCAAGTTTCAAGTGATGATGTGATTCGTTTATATATTGATTGGATAAACCAATATTCAGAAATGCATTTCCAAGTAATTGGTGCAATCTACAATAGCAATGGTATAACTCGTGGTCAGGTTTGGAAAAAAATTGGGAAAGATACTGCTCGTGAAGATTCAGCAGATGCTGATTTATACAAACTATTATTTCGTGACCTAAGCACTGGTGGCATTATTCGCCAGCACAGAGAAACTGATTACTATGGAAATTTTATTGCAAAACAACCAGATCGTCGCCCCGCCGGTAGCGGACCAAAACCTGCCGTTTCCGCCTTTGATGAAAAAGAAGGATACGACCTAACCGAACTAGGACAACAATTTATTCACTACGCCATGTCAGATTTACCTCTAAGAATTAAGTTTGATAATACAACTGAAGGCTCTTAGAGTAATCCACGTTCTGAAAACGACAGCGTATTATTCCCCGCCACAATAAAATGATCCAACACCCGCACATCGACTAGCCCAAGCGCTTGTTTTAATTCTTTAGTCAGTAACTCATCCGCTTGGCTTTGTTTCGCAACACCAGAGGGATGATTATGCGCAAAAATGACCGAAGCAGCGTTATGATGCAAGACGCGTTTCACCACCTCGCGCGGGTACACGCTAGTTTGTGTGAGCGTGCCGCTAAACATTTCCTCAGTCGCAACCAAATGATTTTGGGTATCTAAAAACAACACCATAAATACTTCACGTGTTAATCCGCCAAGCTTTAATACCAAGTAATCACGCACTTGTTGCGGCGATTTAAATACATCGCGTTGCTGCAATTGCTCATTTAGCGCACGACGACTCATTTCAAATATCGCCTGTAACTGTACGTATTTGCTGGTGCCTATGCCGTGCACTTGGCTAAGCTCATGCTCAGTAGCGGCGAAAATGCCGTTAAGACTACCGAATTGCGTGAGTAAATCGCGTGCTAAATCGACAGCGCTTTTACCTGTGACACCTACGCGTAAAAATATGGCAAGCAACTCTGCATCAGACAATGCTTCTGCACCAAGTTCTATTAATTTTTCACGTGGCCGCTCTGCGGCTGGCCAATCCGTTATAGCCATATATAGTCCGCCATTATTTCACCCACCCAATCTCATAAGCTGTCTTTGTGCCAATCAGCGTTTGTGCCAGGCTTTTCGGTATCTCGGCCTGCGTTTCACTCATTGGTACACGACCACCCATCAGTTCGGCGAAATCTTGCGGGTAACGCGGCGATTTATCCGGTTCGGCAAAGCCATCCGGATATGCTGGCAACGTTGTTTCTAAATCGTATTTATCGGTCGCGGTTAAAGTGTGCAGCAACTCATGTGCGGTAATGACCAAATTTTGTTTGGCGTAGGCCTCGCTGCCAAACAAGTTCACGCGGCCCACGCGACCTTTATTTAAGGCAGTAGAGTGTGATAATGCTCGGGTTGTGGCTGGGTCATGATACAGCAAATACAGCCGAATATCAGGCTTAACATTGACTTTTGGGCTGTTGTTCCAGGCAAACCAGCGGAACTTCAAGCTCCAGATCATGGTGCTCAATATGCTACCACCATTAGGTGGCGCAGGCGGAACCTCGCCTACAATATCACCTAGCTGCACTTCTATTGGACGGGGCATGCCTAAGTTATAACGCGCGCCTTCCTCAGCAAAATACTCGGCCACGGGCTCAAAATCTTCGCGGGTGAGCGTTTTAATATAATTCGCAACCTCGCCGCTACCATCCGCGTTGACAGGATAAACCACGACATAAAAGTTGTGTTTCCAATCTAAAGCAGCTTTATCCAGCCAGGTTTGCTGAACAACTGTTGCTAAAATCAATAATAAAATAATAACTCTTAAATTTCGCCACATAAATTTGATAGGGTTCCAACCCTGTTTTCATATTAAAATGTAAGCATTACATAAATCACAGTAAAAATGTAAGTCAAAAATGCGAAAAAACAGATCCATCGTATTAGGCATTACAGGCGGTATCGCAGCTTATAAGGCGGCTGAGCTCGCTCGCCTATTAGTTAAAGCCAACATAGAGGTCACCGTAGTAATGACCGAAGCCGCATGCCAGTTTATTACACCGGTTACCATGCAGGCATTGTCTGGAAAGCCCGTATTTATTGGCATGTGGGATGCCTCCATTCCTAATGGCATGCCCCACATCGAATTAAGCCGCGCAGCTGATGCGATTGTGATTGCGCCGGCCAGTGCCGATTTTATCGCCAAGCTGGTGCATGGACGTGCCGATGATTTGCTCTCGACGCTTTGTTTAGCCCGAGACTGCCCGCTGCTTGTCGCGCCCGCCATGAACAAACAAATGTGGGAGAGCCCCGCTACACAGCGCAATATCACACAACTCAAAGCGGATGGCATTAGCATTTTAGGGCCTGAAAGCGGTGAGCAAGCATGCGGAGAAGTAGGTTTAGGGCGCATGCTGGAAGCTGAAGACTTGCTTAATTTAATAGAAGCGCATTTTCAACCCAAGTTACTTTTAGGGAAAAGGGTCATGGTTACCGCAGGCGCAACGCTGGAGATGATAGATCCTGTGCGTGCTATCACCAATTTAAGCAGCGGGAAAATGGGTTATGCCATTGCGCAAGCGGCGCAAGAAATGGGTGCAGAAGTCACCTTGGTAAGTGGCGCAAGTGCACTTAAACCTCCGCTGGGGGTAAAAACCATTACCGCCACCAGTGCGGATGCCATGTATCAGGCAGTAATGGGGAATATTGTAAATCAGGATATTTTTATTGGTGTTGCTGCAGTGGCAGATTACAGCCCTACGAAAAAACACGAACAAAAAATCAAAAAAAATGAGTCGTCACTTACACTGCAACTCAAAAAAAATAAGGACATTCTGGCGGAAGTGGCTAGCTTGCCGAATGCGCCATTTTGCGTAGGCTTTGCCGCAGAAAGTGAAAACCTGCTGGAATATGCTGAAGCAAAACGCAAGACAAAAAAATTGCCGCTGATTGTAGCAAATTTAGCAACTGACGCGATGGGAAGCGACGAAAACCAAGTGACTTTGCTCGATGATGTTGGAGCACACCATCTGCCATGCGCCCCAAAAATTGAGATCGCCCACCTGTTGTTACAGCATGTAGCAAGCATGCTGTAAGTCCAGTTACAAACTAAAATTTATATGCGGCACTCAAGCCCAGAAGCCAATTGCGTGTTGGTGCCGGCTCATAAAAACGTTGATTGCCATCCGCTACACGCACAGAACCAACATATTCCTGATCAAAAATGTTTTCTATGCGTACGAACTCGGCAAACTTCCAATTGTTTACTGTTTGACTAAGTCCACCACGCCAGTTAAATACTGTATAACCATCAGCCCTACCATCGGCAGAATTAAAGCTCACGTTGGTATCACTACTTTTACGCATTTCTAGTGCCGTACTAAAGCCTGTAGGTTGATGTTTCCAAGAAACCTCACCATACAAGTTATAGCGGTATGTGCCTGGAATTTTGCTGCCTGAAGCAATTGTTTCGAAATCACCAGGAGTGCCAAAACGACAGCTGGTGCCATTAGGGAATGGTGTTTGGCAAGCACTAAATGAGTCTGTAAATTTTGCATCAAGTAGTGTATAGGCCAAATACAAACGCACATCGTACGGCAATTGGCTATCGAGACTGAGCTCTAGACCTTTTCGTTCAGAAGTAGGTACATTGCGATAAGTCGTGCGTCCACCTTGTGATGTCGCAACAACAATTTCGTCATCTGTATCAATTTTAAACAATGCTGCATTCACCAGCGTATTTCCGCCGACAAATGCTTTTGCGCCAACTTCGTATTGACGACTTTTGGCTGGCTTGAGATCCAAATTCAACCCAGATTTATTAAAATCTGGGTTGTAGGCCATTTCGACAAATGTGGGTGTTTCAAAACTTTCACCTGCATTCGCAAACAAATTGATGCTATCTGTCAATTTAAAAACCATACCTAGTACAGGTGTCGTTTCTGAGAAAGAAACTGAGCCGCTATCATCCCGATTACCAGTAGCAATGTAATGGTCTTTAGTTTTAAAGCTGACACGACTATGACGCACGCCACCACTTACTGACCATCTAGGAAGAATATCAAGTGAGGCTTGGGCGTACTGGTCAAAGTTTTTTACTTCATTTTTTTCATCCCGACGCAATTTACCTTTAACACCACAAATACGGCCAGCAACTCCACAAACTGTTCCCGTGCCACCGATAAAATTTTCATAACCCGTACGGTCGTCATTCATCTCATCATAGTTCAGGCCTACGGTAAAATTGAATGGCTTGCTGGCTAGCTCACCTTTGTGTGTCCAACGTGCATCAACACCACCAAAATTACGATCAATCACCGCAACACCCCCGCCGCTTCTTTGAAAACCTGGTGTGGGTGTTAATTGTGACGCGATGGATACTGACTGAAATTGCTCATTATCACGCTGTCCATAATAGGCCATCAGACGCGCTGTATCATTTGGCGTAAAGCTGTGTTCTAAAGTTGCACCCACTTGCTGATGATCACGAGAAACTCGCGTATTAAACAGCTCTGAGTTAGTGCCTGCCTGTTCACGGTCAGCTTTGAGTTGCGCCGCAGTCAATCCTTGAGGGTCTTCATTATTTGGCTGGTCTAGTGCTGTTGCTACGATTGTGAGTTTAGTGTCATCGCTAAGCTTAAAGTTTATTTTGCCATGCAAGGTATCTCGACGAGTGTCTGATTGATCACGATAACCATCGCTACGATATGTGTTCGCATTAATAATATAGTCAAAACCATCGCCACTATCGCTAAAACCTAAGCTATATCGTTGCGTGTTGTAGCTACCAAATGTGATACCACCTGAAAGTGTAGGTTCCTTCTCACCATCTTTAGTAAAAATCTGCACCACGCCACCTGACGAGTTACCATAAAGCGCAGAGAACGGCCCACGCAAATATTCCACGCGCGAGGCTGTATCTAAATTAAATGTACCGGTTTGGCCTTGGCCATCTGGCATGGTCATTGGGATGCCATCTGCATACAGCCTTACGCCACGCACACCAAAGGCAGAACGCGCACCAAAACCGCGAATCTGAATTGCCAAATCTTGCGCAGGATTATTTCGGTTGTTAATGACCACGCCTGGTACGCGGCTTGATGATTCAGACAGATTGACCTTGAGTTGACCTTCTTGAATTTGCTCTGCATCGGTCACATCTATCGACATCGGCAAATCAAAACTATTTTGCTCAACACGGGTGCCTGTCACCACAATAGGCGCGGTTATTATGGCACTCGCTTGTTCTGTAGATGGCGCATCTTCTGCCATTACCGGCAGCGCCAAGCTCGCCAATCCAACCAAAGCCAGCTGGCTGGATAATTTTTTTATTTTAAAAACACGTATCATTTAATAACCCCTTTAATATTGAGGTCAATTCTACTTGCAACCCTAATCTGTCACCATAGTGATTTTCTTGATTTTTTAGTGTTTAATGTCACATTCCTAATTAACCTTTAAGAAATTAAGGCATTATGTCCATTACCATAGACCTGAAAATTTTAGATAACCGCCTGCATCACATGATGCCGGCTTACGCCACCCCTGGCTCAGCAGGGCTGGATTTGCGTGCCTGCATTGAGCATACACAAACCATTCATCCCGGGGAAACGGTGATGATTCCGACCGGCATGGCGATTCATATCGATAATACCTATTATGCGGCGTTGATTCTGCCACGCTCCGGCTTGGGGCATAAGCATGGCATTGTATTGGGCAATCTGGTGGGTTTGATAGATTCGGATTATCAGGGTCAGTTGCTGGTTTCCTGCTGGAACCGCAGCAAGGAAACCTTTCTGCTTAACCCGATGGAGCGCATTGCGCAATTGGTGATTGTGCCAGTAGTGCAGGCTGATTTTCATGTTGTGGACGAGTTTACAGTGAGTGAGCGTGGCGATGGTGGCTTTGGCAGCACAGGCAAACACTAAAAATACAATATTTTTCGCTATACTTTGTTGCTACACAAAAAATTAGGCCTTACATATCAGCCCATATGCGGCGCCCCCCTATTTTTTGCTCGCGCCTCGCCTAGCTTCGAATCTTGCATTTTTCGACTTAAAGCTTGATATAGAAAGCATTTTCAGTCTATAATTGCGGTCTTTCTAAAAAAGCAAAGTATTTGGGGATAACCATGGCACGTGTATGTATGGTAACTGGCAAAAAGCCAATGGTGGGTAACAATGTTTCTCACGCACAAAACAAAACAAAACGCCGTTTTTTACCAAATTTGCAAAACCGCAAATTCTGGGTAGAATCTGAGAATCGCTGGGTGAGCATGCGTATTACTAACGCTGCTTTGCGCACGATTGATAAAAACGGTATTGATTCAGTGCTTGCAGGGATGCGCGCAGCTGGTCAGAAAATTTAGGGGCTATCATCATGCGCGAAAAAATTAAATTAGAATCAAGTGCCGGTACAGGCCACTTTTATACCACCACTAAAAACAAACGTACCATGCCGGAAAAAATGGAAATCAAAAAATTTGATCCAGTGGTTCGTAAACACGTCATGTATAAAGAAACTAAGCTTAAATAAGTAATTGTTTAAGTAATAAAAAAGCCCGCAATAGCGGGTTTTTTTACGTCATCTTATTTCAACCACTTAAACTGGCGAGTTGCTTAATATTCGAATTTCACGCTGCGGATAAGGAATAGAAATATTGTTTTCCTGAAAAGCATGCCATATCTTCAAATAAATCTCTGACTGCAGGCTTGCCGAACCTTCTTCCGGATCAGGTATCCAGACTGATAACATTAAATCAATTCCACTTTCACCGAATCCCTTAATGTGCACCGCAGGCTCCGGCACTTTTAGAACACGTGAATGTTGCATCGCAATATTTGAAATCAGCTGCATTGCCAGCTCTAAAGGGCTGTCATAGCTAATTTGAACCGGCATCTGCACTCTTGCCTTATGATCTGAGAAAGAGTGATTAATGACTGAATTAACAATTAATGCTTCATTAGGGATAATGACCTCTGTCCCATCCAGCTTGCGCAGCACAAGGTAGCGTGTACGCAAATCGCTCACCACGCCATAATGAGCATCAACTGTGATCACGTCGCCAATCTGCATGGATTTATCCAGCAGAATAATAAATCCGCTGACATAATTGCTGGCAATGCGCTGCAGCCCAAACCCCAAGCCCACTCCTAGCGCGCCGCCAAATACCGAGAGTAAGGTAATATCTAAACCGACTGCAGATAACGCGATCAGCGTGGCAATAAATAACAGTACGATACGAATGAGCTTGGTTAATATGACGCGCAAATTAACATTGACGTGCTCTGCGCGCATTAATTTGTTCTCTAACAGGCGACTCAGCCACAATGCAATAAAAATGGTGACAATCACAGTGAGCAAGGCCTGTAATACCAGCAACAAATTAACAGGGTTTTTGCCGATATTGAACCGCATATTTTCAAGACCTTGCAAAAGCTGAGGCAGCACGCCAGTAAGATGCAGCGCTAATGCTCCCCAAATACCCCACGCGATCACGCTTTCGAGCGCTTTAAGCCAGCCACCTGGTGGAAACAAATAACGCACGAAATAGACAATTAACCGAACGGCTGCCATAGCGAGTAATAATCGACTGGCTAATAGTAAGAGGCTTGTGTGCTGCCAACCCGATAAAATCAACTGGCTGAGCAAAACAAACACCAATGATGACAGCGGAAATAGCACACGATTGATACCGCCTATCGCGAGTTTCCAATGCTCTGGCGCGTGCAGCATCACATAATTGCGTAGCGCTCCATTAATCAGCCATGCGGTAACTACAGCAGCTGCAACAATGGCCAATTGCCACATCACAACCTGTGTCGACATGTCGCCTTGAATTTCTTGCCAAATCAGCTGAATATCGTTATTCATATTAGGTTATACCAAGAAAACAGTTGCCAAGCCTAAAAAGATAAAAAAACCGCCGCTGTCAGTGACTGCGGTAATGAGTACGCTAGTACCTACGGCAGGATCACGACCGGATTTATTCATCATCAGCGGTATCATCACGCCCATCACAGCGGCTAACAACAAATTAAGCGTCATGGCTGCCGTCATCACTATGCTTAATTGGTAGTTACCATACAGCATGTATGCTATCAGACCAAGCACGCTACCCCATAGCAGGCCGTTGAGCAAGGCTACACCAAGCTCTTTTTTGATGAGTGAGTGCATATTGTGCGATGAAATTTGACCCAGTGCCAAGCCGCGCACAATCATGGTGGTGGTTTGATTGCCAGAGTTGCCGCCAATACCCGCGACAATCGGCATCAATGCGGCAAGCGCAACAATTTTCTCAATCGAGCCTTCAAACAAGCCAATTACGCGAGAAGCTACTAGTGCTGTAATCAAATTAATCGCCAACCATGCCCAGCGGTTCTGCACCGATTTCCAAATGGATGCAAAAAAGTCTTCTTCCTCACGCAGACCCGCCATCGAGAGCATATCTGATTCAGATTCATCACGAATATAATCCATCACCGCATCCACCGTAATACGCCCTACCAGCTTATTATTGGCATCTACTACCGGCGCGGTTACCAGGTCATATCGCTCAAAAGCCTGTGCTGCTTCATCAGAAATATCCTCCGGGTGAAATACTACTGCATCAGCTACCATGACATCTGCTACATTCGCGTCCAACGCATTCACAACCATATGCGTAAGCGGTAATACACCGCGTAAAATATCATACCGATCTACCACAAACAATTTATCAGTATGATCTGGCAAATTACCTAGACGGCGCAGATAACGCAATGCCACTTCTATTGTAATATCTTCGCGGATAGTGACAATATCAAAATCCATCAGTGCGCCGACAGCAGCATCGGGATAAGACAGTGTAGATTGTAGGCGCTCACGATTTTGCGTGTCCAGACTATCCAAAAGATCTTGCAATACGTCTTTTGGCAAGTCTGGCGCCAAATCTGCCAACTCATCCGTGTCTAACTGCTCGGCGGCCGCAAGCAGCTCCTCAGGCTCCATGTCCGCAATCAAACTATGCCGCACAGAATCTGTTACTTCTAACAGAATTTCACCGTCTCGGTCCGCCTTAACCAGATCCCAAAGATTTAAGCGGTCTTCAAGAGGAAGTGCTTCGAGAATATGGGCAACATCCGCTGGATGCAGGGCATCTAATTTCTTTTGCAGCTCACCTATATCTGGATTGTAAGCAAGCCCGTCTCTAGGCCTGTGTTTCTCTAAAAGAGAAATCACTTGCTGCAGGTTTTCGCCCAAACTTTCTTTGGGACTTTCTTTGGTTTCCTGAAAATCGGACATGCTTAACCTTGATAGTGGCAAAACAGCATAAAACGTTATTATGATTTATTTTTATGATTTATTTTATTTTTTAATTTGAGTTGTGCTGGGAAATTAGCGCTTAAAATGTCATGCGATGATTTAACAAGTATTACACATGACTAAACAGCTTAATTTGTATTCCACATCGCATTGCCATTTGTGTGAATTAGCATATTCGCTTGTGATACAGCTAAGCAATAACATCGAAGTAAACCTCATCGAAATTGCAGAGAATGAAGCTTTGCTAACTCGATATGGCTCACGCATTCCGGTATTACAGAGACAAGATACCCAGTCCGAGCTTGATTGGCCGTTTAATGAAACCAGTATTCGTGAATTCTTAAAATAGTTTCCAATAAAAAAGCCAGCATTTAGCTGGCTTTTTTATTAAATTGAATCATTACTTATTCAGCAGTAACAGCCTCTGTGCTGGTGTCTGGACGATCTACCAACTCAACCAAGGCCATTGGTGCGTTATCGCCGTTACGGAAGCCGCATTTTAGAATACGCAAATAACCGCCATTACGCGCATTGTAGCGTGGGCCAAGTTCACCAAACAATTTACCAACAATATCACGATCGCGTAAACGGCTAAAAGCAATACGACGATTGGCCAAAGTTGCATCTTTGCCCAGCGTAATCAAAGGCTCTGCATATTTACGCAACTCTTTTGCTTTTGGCAAAGTAGTTCTAATGATTTCATGGCGCAACAATGACACCGACATATTGCGGAACATGGCTGCACGATGGCTGCTGGTACGATTTAGTTTACGATTGCTATTACCGTGACGCATAGTAATTCCTTAAAGTTTCTTTACTTAATATAATGGTTAAGCTTTTTCTAAACCAACAGGTGGCCAGTTTTCAAGCTTCATACCCAAAGTTAAGCCTTTAGTTGCTAATACATCTTTAATTTCATTCAAAGATTTGCGGCCTAAGTTAGGGGCTTTCAATAATTCATTTTCGCTACGCTGGATCAAATCACCAATGTAGAAAATATTCTCCGCTTTCAGGCAATTAGCTGAACGCACTGTTAACTCTAAATCATCTACTGGACGCAACAGAATTGGATCTACCTGCGGTGCAGATTTTACCTCTACTTCGCTTGGTGAGCCTTCTAAGTTAGCAAACACTGATAACTGACCAATCAAAATACGCGCAGCATCACGAATCGCTTGCTCTGGCTCGATAATGCCGTTAGTTTCAACGTCCATAATTAGCTTATCTAAGTCGGTACGTTGTTCAACGCGCGCGCTTTCAACTTGATAGCTCACTTTGTTAATTGGGCTAAAAGACGCATCTACCATGATAAAACCTAATATACGGTCTTCTTCATTAGCTTTTTGACGCGCTGGAACCGGTTGATAACCACGGCCCATTTCAACTTTAACTTCTAAATTCAGTTTGCCACCTTTGGTTAAGTGCGCAATCACATGGTTTGGATTCACAATTTCAGCGTCATGACCTGTTTCAAAATCGCCGGCAGTCACTACACCTTCGGTAGATTTATTCAGCGTTAAAATCGTTTCAGATTTGTTGTTAAGTTTTAATGCCACACCCTTGAGGTTAAGCAAAATATCAACAACATCTTCTTGTACGCCATCAATAGTTGAGTATTCATGTACTACGCCATCAATTTTGACTTCAGTAATAGCAAAGCCCGGAATAGATGACAATAGAACGCGACGCAGCGCATTGCCTAAAGTATAACCAAAACCACGCTCCATTGGCTCTAATGTCACGCGAGCACGCAATGGCGTAATCACTTCAACATCAACCACATGTGGTTTCAAATATTCAGTTGGATTGTTTTGCATAAAATTCCTTGACGTTATTGGATGAATGAGCGGTTTAACTAAGTACCAATTACTTAGAATACAACTCAACGACCAATGATTCGTTAATGGTTGAAGGCAAATCATCACGCTGCGGTTTAGATTTAAATGTGCCAGTCAATGCTTTCACATCTACTTCTAGCCACGCTGGAAAGCCGCGTTGTTCCGCCGCTTCAAGTGCGCCTTTAATACGCAATTGTGTTTTTGATGCTTCAGCAACAGAAACCACATCGCCAGCTTTTACTTGATAAGATGGAATATTGACGCGTTTACCATTCACCAGAATGCTATTGTGACGCACGATTTGACGTGCTTCCGTACGTGAACCACCTAACCCCATGCGGAACGCAACGTTATCCAGACGACACTCAAGCAACTGCAACAAGTTTTCGCCAGTAATGCCTTTTTGACGATCAGCTTCAGCGTAATAGCTGCGGAACTGGCCTTCTAAAATGCCGTAAATACGACGCACTTTTTGTTTTTCACGTAATTGCACGCCATAGTCTGACAAACGTGAATTACGACGCTGACCATGTTGGCCAGGTGGGAAGTTACGTTTTTCAATTGCGCACTTGTCTGTAAAGCATTTTTCAGCTTTTAAAAACAGCTTCTCGCCTTCACGACGGCACTGACGGCATTTAGGATCTAAGTTTCTAGCCAAGATAGTTCTCCAGTAATCTTTTTCGCTTAAATTCTGCGTTTTTTGGGCGGACGGCAACCATTGTGAGGCACTGGCGTCACATCGGTAATGCTGGTAATTTTAAAACCAGCAGCGTTAAGTGCGCGCACAGCAGATTCACGGCCAGGGCCAGGACCTTTGATGCGCACTTCTAAATTTTTAACACCTGACTCTTGCGCAGATTTACCCGCAACCTCTGCCGCAACCTGTGCAGCAAATGGCGTACTTTTGCGTGAGCCTTTAAAACCTTGACCGCCTGATGTCGCCCATGAAAGCGCGTTGCCCTGACGGTCAGTGATTGTAATAATTGTGTTGTTAAATGAGGCATGCACGTGGGCAATGCCCTCTGCAATATTCTTTTTAACTTTTTTTCTTACACGTACATTAGCTTTTGCCATGTTGTACTGTCCTTACCTATGAATCTTAAAAAATTAACTACTTTTAGTTAACTACTTGGCTTGTTTAATTGCCTTAACTGGGCCTTTACGCGTACGCGCATTGGTTTTGGTGCGCTGACCGCGAACTGGCAGGCCACGGCGATGACGAACACCGCGATAGCAGCCTAAATCCATTAAACGCTTAATATTCATAGAAACTTCGCGGCGTAAATCGCCCTCTACTTTTACTTTAGCCACTTCGTCCCTAAGCTTTTCAACATCAGCATCGTTCAGATCCTTGACTTTAGCAGAGGCCAAAACGCCCGCAGCAGCACAAATTTTTTGTGCTGTATTTCTACCAATACCAAAAATCGCGGTTAACGCGATCTCAGCGTGTTTATTATTCGGGATATTAACCCCAGCAATACGAGCCATACTTTAACTCCAAAACAAATCGCAACTTGTAGCGACCAAATAAAAAAGCCTTAGATTTTAACAGTTTGTGCTATTTTTTACAAATTTGAAAATTCTTCAAACCGAAACCAGCAGCTGTTAGCACTCTTTAACCTTGACGTTGTTTATGACGTGGATCTGTACAAATGATACGCACAACGCCACGACGACGCACAACTTTACAGTTACGGCACAATGTTTTTACTGATGCACGAACTCTCATAATTTACCTCACCACTACTTAATACTGCCAAAAAAATAATATCGTCTACTTAGCTCGGAACGTAATCCTCGCTCTTGTTAAATCATAAGGCGTCATTTCAACTGTCACCTTATCCCCCGGCAAAATACGAATATAGTGCATACGCATTTTTCCAGAGATATAACCTAAAACCGTGTGGCCATTTTCCAACTTAACCTTAAATGTTGCATTTGGGAGATTTTCTAAGATCTCACCCTGCATCTCAATGCGGTCTTCCTTCGCCATCTTTAAAGTTACCGCGCTCCTGCGCCACCTTTAAAATTCGCTTTTTTGAGCAACCCTTCATACTGATGCGACATCAAGTGTGATTGCACTTGCGTCATAAAGTCCATGGTTACCACAACAATAATCAGTAACGAAGTTCCACCAAAGTAAAATGGGGTATTAAATTTCAATCTTAAAAACTCTGGCAACAAACACACCAAGGTAATATAAATCGCACCAATCAGAGTCAAGCGACCCATAATCTTGTCAATATACTTAGCCGTTTGCTCGCCTGGACGAATGCCCGGTACAAACGCGCCGCTTTTTTTCAAATTATCTGCAGTTTCTTTCGGGTTAAATACTAACGCCGTATAGAAGAAACAGAAAAACATAATCGCAGCTGCAAAAAACAAAATATAAATCGGCTGGCCTGGCGACAACACATTACTGATGTCTTTTAACCAATACAGCTTTTCGCTACTGCCAAACCAACCAGCCAATGTCGCCGGAAACAGAATAATGCTTGACGCAAAAATCGGCGGAATCACGCCGGCCATATTCAGCTTCAAAGGCAAATGGGTGGTTTGACCGCCATATACTTTATTGCCCACTTGGCGCTTTGCGTAATTCACTGTAATTTTACGTTGGCCGCGTTCTACAAACACTACCAAAGCCGTTACCAACAGCACCGCTACAAACAAGAATACCACCAGCGGTATTGAGAAAGCACCGGTACGCGCCAGTTCCAGCGTACTGCCAATCGCACTTGGCAATCCAGCCACAATCCCGGCAAAAATGATAATGGAAATGCCATTACCAATCCCGCGCTCTGTAATTTGCTCACCCAGCCACATCAGAAACATGGTGCCGCTCACCAGCGTTACTACTGCGGTCAGCCTAAAGGCCATGCCAGGGTCCAACACCAAACCAGCCTGGCCTTCTAGTGCAATCGCAATGCCAAGCGCCTGAAAGGTAGCTAATAACACCGTGCCATAGCGGGTATATTTGGTAATGGTACGCCTGCCCGCTTCACCTTCTTTTTTTAATTGTTCCAACTTAGGGGAAACGACTGTCGCCAACTGCATAATAATCGATGCAGAAATATACGGCATGATTCCTAAAGCAAACACGGTAAAGCGGGACAGCGCCCCGCCTGAGAACATATTGAACATGCCCAGAATACCGCCACTTTGCGAATCAAACAGTTGTTTCAATACAGCTGGATCAATGCCTGGCACCGGTATATGCGCACCTAAGCGAAACACCACCAATGCTCCTAACACGAATAACAAGCGGCTCTTCAGCTCGCTCATTTTTCCAACCGCACCTAAAAAGCTATCTTGCGCCAATGCCAATTCTCTTTATGCTTCTACAACTTTGCCGCCAGCCGCTTCAATCGCAGCACGCGCGCCTTTAGTCAGCAGCAACCCAGTCAAGTTAAGTTTTTTAGTCACTTCACCAGATAAAAACACTTTTGCAGCCAAGGCGTTGCCTGAAACAACGTTTGCTTGTTTTAACACCAATAAATCAATCGTATCCACTGGCAAGTTATTTAATTCCGATGTACGCACATGCGCAGTATCCGCTTTTGTCATTGACTTAAAGCCACGCTTTGGCAAACGGCGTTGCAAAGGCATTTGACCGCCTTCAAAGCCAACTTTATGGAAACCACCAGTACGCGATTTTTGGCCTTTATGGCCACGTCCAGCGGTTTTACCTAAACCAGAACCAATACCACGGCCAACACGGCGACGTTCTTTTTTTGCGCCTTCAGCAGGCTTAATTGTATTTAATTGCATTATGCTTCTACCTTTAAGAGATAGCTAACGGTGTTAATCATGCCGCGGATTGCTGGTGTGTCTTGCAGTTCAACCGTATGGTGCATGCGACGCAAGCCCAAACCTTTTACTGTGGCACGATGCGCTTCAATTCTACCAATCACGCTTTTTACCAGCGTCACTTTAACTGTTGCCACGTCTTTTTTAGCCTTAGCCATCATTAACCTCTAATTTCTTCTACAGATTTGCCGCGTTTTGCTGCGATTTCTGCTGGAGTATTCATGGACTCCAAGCCATTCAAGGTTGCACGAACCAGATTGTATGGGTTGGTTGAACCGATACACTTAGCCACCACATTGGTGATGCCCATCACTTCAAAAATCGCACGCATCGCGCCACCGGCAATAATGCCAGTACCTTCAGATGCGGGCTGAATAAACACTTTAGCAGCGCCATGAACACCCGTTACCGCATGATGCAAAGTGCCGTTATTCAAATTTACTTTCAACATACCGCGACGCGCTTCATCCATGGCTTTTTGTACTGCAACCGGCACTTCACGCGCCTTACCTTTGCCCATGCCAACAGCGCCATCGCCATCACCGACTACTGTCAATGCTGCGAAACTCATGATACGACCACCTTTTACCGTTTTACTTACACGGTTTACAGTAATCATTTTTTCACGCAGACCATCGGTTTGCTGTGATTGTTGTTCAAATTCTTTAGCCATTATGCGTCTCGCTTATTAGAATGACAGGCCGTTTTCACGCGCAGCATCTGCTAACGCCTTAATACGACCATGATATTTGTAGCCTGAACGATCAAAAGCCACTTGAGTTATGCCAGCTTTTTTCGCTTTTTCGGCAATTAGCTTGCCAATTACTGCAGCAGCTTCAACATTGCCGCCATTTTTTACTTTTTTACGCACATCCGCTTCAACAGTTGAAGCGCTTGCTAATATTTTATCGCCAGTTTCGGCAATAATTTGCGCATAGATATGCGTATTTGTACGATGCACGCTTAAACGTGTAACTTTTAACTCGGCAATTTTGGCACGGGTTTTACGTGCGCGGCGCAAGCGGTTATTTACATTGTTCATTTTCTAGCCTTATCTACTTATTTTTTCTTGGTTTCTTTAAGCGCTACCACTTCATCTGCATAGCGAACACCTTTGCCTTTGTATGGCTCTGGCGCACGGTAAGAACGAATCTGCGCTGCAATTTGACCAACCACTTGCTTATCATAACCGGTCAGAATCACTTCCGTTGGTGTTGGCGTTTGTACAGTTATGCCAGCAGGCATTTTATGGTTAATTGGGTGTGAATAGCCCAGCTCTAAGTTAAGCATTGAGCCCTGCGCATTGGCTTTATAGCCAACGCCAACCAATGTTAATTTACGTGTAAAGCCGGCTGAAACACCTTGCACCATATTAGCCACTAACGCACGCAATGTACCAGACATAGCGCGTGAATACTGGCTATCACTGGTTGCAGTGAAAGTGATAGTTTCGCCTTCGCGCTTCAACTCAACCGCATCCGTCAACGGATGTGAAAGCTTACCCAATGGGCCGCTCACAGCTATATTATTTGCACTTAGCACCACTTCAACTTTGGCTGGAATAGCGACTGGATTTTTAGCAACACGTGACATTTGCTTCTCCTTAAGCCACTACGCACAACACTTCGCCGCCGATACCGGCCGCTTGTGCTTTACGATCTGTCATTACACCCTTGGATGTAGACAATATTGTCACACCAAGACCATTCATCACTTTAGGAATATTTTGGCTGCCCTTGTAAACGCGAAGACCTGGCTTACTAACGCGGTCAATCTTCTCGATTACAGGACGACCAGCATAATATTTCAAGCTAATGCTTAAAACAGGCTTTCCATCATTTGCAAGCACTGCAAAATCATCAATATAACCTTCATCTTTTAACACACTGGCGATAGCGCCTTTGAGTTTAGATGCAGGCATAGAAACAGAAAGCTTGTTAACACTTTGCGCGTTACGAATACGCGTTAGCATATCGGCAATCGGATCACTCATACTCATAATCTACTCCCCCGTTACCAACTAGCTTTGGTGATGCCTGGCACTTGGCCACTCATCATCAAATCGCGCAATTTACTGCGACCGATACCAAATTTACTGTAAACACCACGTGGGCGGCCTGTGAGCGCGCAACGATTGCGCAAGCGCACTGGGCTTGAATTACGTGGCAGACTTTGCAATTTCAAACGCGCATCACGACGATCTTCAGCACTGGCTTTTTGATCGCTAATAATTGCATTTAAAGCATCGCGTTTTGCTGCGAATTTTTTTACGGTGTCGCGGCGCTTAAGCTCGCGTTCTGTCATACATGTTTTTGCCATGTCTTAACCTCTAAAAGGAAAACTAAACGCTGCCAAAAGTGCTTTGGCCTCTTCGTCCGTTTTTGCCGTTGTAGTAATCGTAATGTTCATGCCGCGAATCGCATCAATTTTGTCATATTCAATTTCCGGGAATATGATTTGTTCTTTCACGCCCATGTTGTAATTGCCGCGACCGTCAAATGATTTCGCTGGAATACCGCGGAAATCACGAATACGTGGAATAGCAACAGTGATCAGACGATCTAAAAATTCGTACATGCGCTCACGACGCAAAGTGACTTTACAGCCAACAGGATAATCATCACGAATTTTGAAAGCCGCAACAGATTTTTTCGCCTTGGTCACCACTACTTTCTGACCGGCGATTTTTTCCATATCACCTACTGCATTTTCCATCACCTTTTTGTCTGCAACCGCTTCGCCCACACCCATATTCAAGGTGATTTTTTCAATGCGAGGCACTTGCATCACTGAAGTGTAACCAAATTGCTCGGTCATTTTTTTAACAACTGAGTCTTTATAAAATTGTTTTAAGCGCGCCATAATTTATCCTATGCGTCCACAGCTTCGCCGTTAGATTTGAAAACGCGCACTTTTTTGCCGTCTTTCAAAACCTTGTAACCTACGCGGTCAGCCTTTTGAGTTGCGCTATTAAATAACGCAACATTTGAAATATCTACCGGCATTTCTTTATTGATAATGCCGCCAGTAATGCCTTTCATCGGGTTTGGTTTAGCGTGCTTTTTAGCGACATTAATACCTTCAACCACAACATGACCAGAATCCAGCACGTTAAGCACGGTGCCGCGCTTGCCTTTATCCTTGCCTGTGTTTACGACGACTTGGTCGCCTTTATGAATTTTGCTCATATCTAGTCCCTACCCTTACAACACTTCAGGCGCAAGAGAAACGATTTTCATGAAACGCTCACTACGTAGCTCACGTGTCACTGGCCCGAAAATACGGGTGCCAATCGGCTCTAATTTATTGTTGAGTAACACAGCAGCGTTGGTGTCAAATTTAACCAATGAACCGTCTGGACGGCGCACACCTTTAGCGGTACGCACCACAACAGCACTGTAAACTTCACCTTTTTTAACGCGACCACGTGGTGCAGCATCTTTAATGCTGACCTTAATGATGTCGCCTATACCGGCGTAACGACGTTTTGAGCCGCCCAACACTTTAATGCACTGCACAGAGCGGGCACCGGTGTTATCGGCAACTTCTAGCCGAGATTGCATTTGAATCATGAGAATAATCTCCAACTTAATCCGTTAAACCAACACCAGCCGCACGATTATAAAATAAGTCGTTAACGGCCAGTAGACCACGGTCAGTATTGGGGCACTTGCTTTTATGCGCTTTAATCTTAAAGCCCACGAGTGCCGAAAAGTCCAACATTATAACGGGTATTCTTGGATTATAGCAAGCCAAAAATCCCTTTTTACTTACTATTTTATGCCTTAGTAACCACTTTACTTACTACCCACGTTTTTGTTTTAGACATTGGGCGGCTTTCAGTAATAGTCACCAAATCACCTTCTTTGCATTCGTTTTTCTCGTCGTGCGCATGAAATTTGTTCGATTTCACAACCACTTTGCCAATCAACGGATGTTTTACCTTGCGCTCAACCAATACAGTGATGGTTTTATCCATTTTGTCACTAACAACGCGACCACTTAAGCTGCGTACTACTTTTGTCGTTTCAGTCATCATTATGCCTGTTTCGCTTTCTCAGCCAATACGAGCTTCACACGCGCTACATCTTTGCGCACTTTACCCAGCTGATCTACTTTAGTTAATTGTTGTGTGGCAATTTGCATGCGAAGCGAAAACTGCGCACGGCGCAATTCAATTAACTCAGCATTCAATTCATCAACACTTTTTGCTCTTAAATCGGTGGCTTTCATAATAGCTTCCTTGTCCTTAACTACCAAGTTGACGCGTCATGAATGTCGTTTCAATTGGCAGCTTCGCAGCCGCCAAACGGAACGCTTCACGCGCAAGCTCTTCACTCACGCCGTCCATTTCGTATAACATTTTACCTGGCTGAATTTGCGCCACGTAGTACTCGGTACTACCCTTACCGTTACCCATACGCACTTCAGCTGGCTTTTTGGAAATTGGTTGATCTGGGAAAATACGAATCCACACGCGGCCACCACGTTTAATGTGACGAGTCATCACACGACGTGCAGCTTCAATTTGGCGTGCGGTCAAACGACCGCGGCCAATAGCTTTCAGCCCAAAATCACCAAAACTTACTTTATTACCTGTCGTTGCAATGCCTTTGTTACGGCCTTTTTGCATCTTGCGGTATTTTTGTCTAGACGGTTGCAGCATCTTTAGCCCTCGGCTTTCTTACTTTTTTCTCTGGTTCAGCAACAGGTGTAGCGGCTGGGGCGGTGGCACCAATTGGCGCTTGCACATTATCAGCAAATATTTCACCCTTAAACACCCAAACTTTAATGCCGATAATACCGTAGGTGGTAGAAGCTTCTGCCACACCGTAATCAATATCAGCACGTAATGTATGAAGTGGCACACGACCTTCACGATACCATTCGGTACGTGCAATTTCGATACCATTCAAACGGCCTGAGCTCATAATTTTGATACCTTGCGCACCCAAACGCATTGCGTTTTGCATGGCGCGTTTCATGGCACGACGGAACATCACACGCTTTTCAAGCTGCTGCGCAATCGATTGTGCAATCAATGTTGCATCAATTTCCGGCTTACGCACTTCTTCGATATTAAGATGCACCGGCACACCCATCAAACCTTGCAAGGCAGAGCGTAAAGATTCAATATCTTCACCTTTTTTACCGATTACCACGCCTGGACGTGCACTGTGAATAGTAATTTTTGCGTTTTTGGCAGGGCGCTCAATAATAATTTTACTTACCGCAGCGTTAGCTAGTTTTTTATTTAAAAACTCACGCACCTTGATGTCGCTTTGCAACATCTCAGGGAAGTTTTTGCTATTGGCATACCAACGTGAGGACCAATTTTTTTGGACGCTCAGACGGAAACCAATTGGATGAATTTTTTGACCCATGATTATCCCTTAATTTCCGACGGTCACATGAATGTGACAGGTTGGTTTAATAATACGACCTGCGCGGCCTTTTGCGCGGGGACGAATACGTTTAAGCACAATGCCTTTATCTACGTAAATTGAAGTCACCTTCAATTCATCAATATCAGCACCATTATTGTGTTCAGCATTAGCAATTGCAGATTCCACTACTTTTTTAATCACTTCAGCACCTTTTTTAGGTGTGAAATTTAAAATGTTAAGTGCATGATCTACTTTTTTGCCACGAACAAGGTCAGCCACCAAACGCGCTTTTTGCGGAGAGAGGTGAACACCTTTTAATATTGCAGTTACTTGCATCATTAGCCTCTATTTCTTCGCTTTTCTATCAGCCGCATGGCCTTTGAATGTGCGCGTTAGCGCAAATTCGCCGAGCTTGTGACCAACCATGTTTTCAGAAATCAACACTGGTATATGTTGCTTACCGTTGTGAATAGCAATTGTTAAACCAATAAAATCTGGCAGGATAGTAGAACGACGTGACCAAGTTTTAATTGGTTTACGGTCGCGTGTAGCCGCAGCGGCCTCTACTTTTTTTGCCAAATGACCATCAATAAATGGGCCTTTTTTAACTGAACGTGCCATATAATTACCTTACGCCTCTTGGACGACGACTAATACGCATGTTATCGGTACGCTTATTGCTGCGTGTACGATAACCCTTAGTTTTAACACCCCATGGGCTTACTGGATTCATACCAGCAGCTGTTTTACCTTCACCACCACCGTGCGGGTGATCAACTGGGTTCATCACCACACCGCGGACGGTTGGGCGAACACCACGCCAGCGCATTGCACCAGCTTTACCAATTGAACGTAGTGAATGCTCTTCATTGCCCACTTCACCTAAAGTTGCTTTGCAATCCACATGTACGCGGCGCACTTCACCTGAGCGTAAACGTAACGATGCGTAAGCACCTTCACGTGCTAGCAACTGCACCGATGTGCCTGCTGAACGAGCAATTTGTGCGCCTTTACCAGGTTGCAATTCGATACAATGAATCGTGCTGCCCACAGGAATGTTACGTAACGGCAAAGCATTTCCTACTTTAATAGGTGCTTCTGCTCCGCTGATTAATTGCGCACCAGCAGAAATGCCGCGTGGCGCAATAATGTAACGACGCTCACCATCAGCGTAGCAAAGCAAAGCGATATGCGCTGTACGATTGGGATCGTACTCAATATGCTCCACTTTCGCAGGAATGCCGTCTTTATTACGACGGAAATCAATCATACGATAATGTTGCTTATGGCCGCCGCCTTGGTGACGGGTTGTAATATGACCGTTATTATTACGGCCAGCGTTTCTACTTTGACTTTCCAACAGCGGCGCGTGCGGCTTGCCTTTATACAAATCTGGTGTAACTACCTTCAGCACACCACGACGGCCGGGGGAAGTTGGTTTGACTTTTACTAATGCCATTTCTTCTCTCCTTATTCGCCCGCTGCGAAGTTAATTTCTTGACCTGGCTTCAAGCTCACATAAGCTTTTTTCCAGTCGTTACGTTTGCCGACACGTTTGCCGGCGCGTTTTACCTTGCCACCTACATTAATCACAGCAACTTTTTCTACTTCAACTTTAAAAACAAGTTCTACCGCTGCTTTGATTTCTGGTTTAGTTGCATCAGTACGCACTTTGAAAGCGATTTGCTGATGTTTGTCGGCAATGTAAGTCGCTTTTTCAGTAATCTGCGGCGCTAGAATTACTTGTAATAAACGATCTTGAGTTTTAGTAATAGCGCTCATCATGCTAGCATCTCCTCAAGTTTTTTCACTGCACCAGCGGTTACCAATACTTTTGGGAAACGCACTAAACTGACCGGGTCCGCATATTGCGCTTCAACCACCATCACGTTAATCAAATTGCGTGATGACAAGTATAAATTCTCATCAAAACCATCGGTTAACAACAATACGCCATCTGCGTAGCCTAGACCTTTGATTTTTTCAACAAATTGCTTGGTTTTTGGTGTTTCAACTTTAAACTCTTCTACCACCGTAATGCGTTCTTGACGCACAAGCTCAGATAAAATTGTTTGCATACCAGCGCGGTAAGCCTTACGGTTTACTTTATGGCTGAAATTTTCATTGGGTGAATTTGGGAAAGCGCGACCGCCTCCACGCCAAATCGGGCTAGAGCTCATACCTGCACGCGCATTACCAGTACCTTTTTGAGCGTATGGCTTGTGCGTCGTATGCGCTACGTTATCACGGCCTTTTTGTGCGCGCGTCGCGGTACGGGCATTCGCCATGTACGCTACAACCACTTGATGCACTAAAGCCTCGTTAAATTCGCGACCAAAAGTCACATCAGAAACAGCAACGCCTTTTTTAGCAGCTTTACCATTTTTATCGATTAATTTGAGTTCCATGATTTAGCCCCTCACTTTCTGGAGCTTGGCTTTAATGGCTGGGCGCACAACAACATCGCCGCCTTTAGAACCCGGGATTGCACCTTTGATCAAAAGCAGATTACGTTCAGCATCTACACGAACGATTTCCAAATTTTGTGTGGTTACTGTTACATCACCCAAATGGCCAGGCATGCGTTTACCAGGGAATACTCGACCTGGATCTTGTGCCATACCGATTGAGCCAGGTACGTTATGTGATTTGGAGTTACCATGCGATGCGCGGTTTGACTTAAAGTGATGGCGCTTAATGGCGCCAGCAAAGCCCTTACCAATCGAGGTACCCGTTACATCCACCAATTGACCAGCTGAGAAAATTTCTACTGTCACATTGCCGCCAACCTGATAGTTGCCTAGCACATCTGCAGTAACATTGAATTCTTTGATGCCAGCACCTGCAGCAACACCCGCTTTGGCATAATGCCCGGTAAGCGCTTTGTTGATGCGGCTAGCACGACGTTCGCCGTGAGCAACCTGAAGGCCTGTATAGCCATCGCTCGCGACAGTCTTGATCTGTGTCACACGGTTGGGTACAACTTCCAGCACAGTTACCGGGATGCTTGCGCCATCGTCAGTAAACACGCGGGTCATGCCCACCTTGCGACCAATAAGCCCTAAGCTCATGATCGTATCCTTATTTTTAGTTAAAAAAGCCGATTACAATTGACCGACTTCTATGAAAGAGCGCGGATTATACCGAACCCACAGTTTTTTTACAACAAGTTATTACAACTTAATCTCGACATCTACGCCAGCCGGTAAATCTAATTTCATCAATGCATCTACAGTCTTATCCGTTGGATCAACAATATCCATCAAGCGTTGATGCGTACGAATCTCAAACTGGTCGCGCGATGTTTTATTCACGTGCGGTGAACGCAAAATATCAAAGCGTTCAATACGTGTTGGCAATGGTACCGGGCCTTTAACTACTGCGCCTGTACGCTTTGCTGTTTCTACGATTTCTTGAGCAGATTGATCGATCAAGCGATAATCAAATGCTTTCAAGCGAATACGAATTTTTTGAGCTGCCATTTACTTTTCCTTTAAAGAGCGAAACGGCAGACTTGAAGCCTGCCGCCTATTTTAATTACTATTCAATAATCTTAGCGACCACACCCGCACCGACGGTACGGCCACCTTCACGGATGGCGAAGCGTAAGCCTTCTTCCATCGCGATTGGCGCGATTAAAGTCACCGTGATGGAGACGTTGTC
>JBAVIP010000018.1:0-1611 GCA_049687015.1 Methylotenera sp.
GACTTCGACTTGGACTTGGCGGGCAAAGGCTTAATACTGACTACTCCGAGATCATTTCCGTTATATTGGAATTCGAGTTGAAACCAATAGCCTCCGACGGTTATGTTGTGACCGCTAAGGTCGGCCCAATGCGTTGAAACGAGGAACTCACAGGAGCGCATGGTAAACTTTTTGTGGGAGGGGGTATTTTTGTGAATATAGTTCACGACGTCCGATGTTGTTGAAAAATGGCCTGGATAATGTAAAGGAAGACCAATTTTAGTAAACTGGGCGTTTCCAATGCTCGTGGGCTGTCCAAAACCCTGAAGCTGATTTTCGTTTGTTTGTAGGTACATAACCGTGTTGCTCCTTTCTGTTTGAAATGGATAAGAAACCCATTAACTAATGTAGGGTCTGTTAGGTCAATAGGCGGTAACCCACCGAACCCACAAGCTCAGCTTGTCTCTTTAGACCCTGGACCGGTAATGAGTCTGCTTTCTTGGCAACGGCTGTGGTGGGTTACGCTGGCGCTAACCCACCCTACATTGAATACATTGACTACAGGTTTCATAACCACCTCGCTTTCCTCTTTCCATCTCTACAAACGATTCGGTGCGCCGCCATAGGCGGTGTTGTACCAGGTGCGGCCCAGGATGCGTCCGCCAACCTTCGTCAACGTTTTCCCTTGATCGTCACCCACGTTGCGAATGGCGAACTCCAGAAGACACCCTTCTTCCAATCGGAGATAAATCGGGAAGCCGGACAATCCCCAGGGATTGATGATGTGGCCGAAGGTCAGGTAGGGATCGCGCGGCTGGCCGTTGCAACGGATTTGCCACTGATAGCCCGGTGTTTGCACCTCAACCGGATTGGCCGCATACAAATTGGTGAACTGGGCGAAGTACATCAACAGGCCGCAGTAATTGCGGTGCAGTTCATACCTGGCGAGAACGACTTCCTGACCCGGTTCCAGTGACGGGCCGAGTACCCCCGCCGGATCAAGGTCAAAGACATTTGACTCGTCGAAGAAACCGGCATCCTGGGGTATACCACAAATTTGGCAGGTGTTCATGGCATCGCCGTTCCGTAACCCAGTATCTTGTAGCCATGCAGCACGATATAAAGTTCTGCCCCGGTATAGATCGACCCTTCCGAAATCTCTTCGACTTCTATACGGATGGTAGACCTTGGCATAAACATCATCGGTTTAGCTAAGGGTCGGAAGGGGCGATCACCGCTTGCTTCACCCAGTCCAGCAATATTGTGGATAGGCTGGTTTTGTAACTCGCGCCCTGTACCGCTATCAACGATGCTGTATTTAAAGTCGATTCCACATAACCGTACAAAGAGACATTGCGCAAGTGTGTCACGATCTGCTGTACTTAGCAGGTCGATCAACCCACTTAGACTGTTTGCAGCCAGGGTTGCCACTGGGGTAGGGTTTGTAATTTGCAGCTTGGCGGGTATGAAGCTATAGCCAATCGCCACCGCCACAAAGCCGCCTTCAACGCTGATGTTGATCACATCCTGGACGCGATTGCCAGCTTTACCCTGGAGTTTGAACTTGGCGACATAATCATAGGGAATATCTTTAGTTGTCGGCGCGACAGCAGACATCGGTAGGATGTCCGA
>JBAVIP010000019.1:0-1674 GCA_049687015.1 Methylotenera sp.
GCTCAATCACATTCTTGCCAATCGAGAGGGCTTAAAAATAGCCGTGATCGTCAACGACATGAGCGAAATCAACATTGATGCGGCGCTGGTTAAAAACGAAATCACGCTTAACCGATCCGAAGAAAAACTGGTGGAAATGAGCAACGGCTGCATCTGCTGCACCTTGCGTGAAGACTTGCTGATAGAAGTCGGGCAGCTAGCTAAAGAAGGGCATTTTGATTATTTGCTGATTGAATCCACCGGTATTGCGGAACCCATGCCGATTGCAGAAACCCGACGGGCATGTCCAGGCCCCTACCGGTCACTCAACAAGACCACGGTTAATCGCTATCTCAAACACTGGGGTTATGATCGCGCAACGCTTGGACGGCCACCGCCTGCGGTGCGTTTCCAGGCGCAGCACAGTAACGATTGCTGGCAATTCGATCTATCGCCATCGGACCTCAAGCAGGTCGAAGCACCCTCTTGGGTACGCCCGGATATGAAGGCGCCCACCCTCATGCTATTTTCCGTCGTTGATGATCGTAGCGGTGTTGCTTACCAGGAGTACCACTGCGTCTACGGCGAGGATGTCGTAACCGCTTTACGGTTTCTATTCAACGCCATGGCGGCGAAAGCATCGCCTGACTTTCCGTTGCAAGGCATTCCGCTGGTGATTTACATGGACAATGGGCCGGTGGCACGCAGCCAGGTGTTTCAGCGCGTGATGCGTTACCTTGGCATTGAGGTGCGCACGCACATGCCGGCCGGCAAAGACGGCCGCCGCACCACCGCCCGTTCTAAGGGCAAGGTTGAGTGCCCGTTCCGCACGGTGAAAGAGATACACGAAACCTTGTATCACTTCCAGAAACCGCGCGATGAGATTGAAGCGAATGCTTGGTTACAGAACTTCCTGATTCGCTACAACGCAATGGATCACCGGTCTGAGCCGCACTCACGCACCGAAGATTGGTTGCAGAACCTTCCCGCTGGCGGCATTCGAGCCATGTGCAATTGGGAACGTTTTTGCACCTTCGCCCGTGAGCCGGATCGACGCAAGGTTGCGATAGATGCGCGCGTAACGGTGGACGGCACACCGTATGAGGTTGATTCTGAATTGGCCGGTGAGGACGTCGTGTTGTGGTGGGGACTGTTCGACCAGGAACTGTTTGTCGAGCACGGCGAAAAACGCTACGGCCCTTACTTGCCGGTTGGCGGCCCCATTCCGTTGAATCGCTATCGCGCTTTCAAAAAATCATCGGCGCAAAGACGTGCGGATCGTATCGAACTATTGGCCGCTCAACTCGAATTGCCCCGTGCCGCACTGGAAAGTAGGCCTGACGTCGCGGTATTCATCCGGCCCGATGGCATACCAACCCAAACTTTTGCCGACCCCGATCCATTTAACCAGCTGACTTACCCAAGCACGCTGGCAGCGAAACGTGCAATTTCGGAATTTTTGGGTCTGCCGCTGGCAAAACTGTCTACCGATCAACTCGCTCGAATTAACGCGTTTGTCCAGTCCACGCTGAACAAGCAGGAAGTGCTGGCACAGGTCCGTGCCTGTATCGAACCTGACGAACACTTACCGGAGAACCAACCCCATGCTGAGTGATATTAGAAACCACTACGGTCTTATCCGTGAAATCAGTTCGATCAGCCAGATCGCCTATTTTGAAACAACTCAATTACAAC
>JBAVIP010000020.1:0-93169 GCA_049687015.1 Methylotenera sp.
TGACACGTATTGCAGTGTGTTGAATAAAGCAATTCACCCCGCGATTCATCAGGCGCTCTGGCATGCGCCAAGGAAGTCATGCCGCAGCATACGCATAATGCAAAAACCAACTGTTTTATTATACTCATTAGATGTCCTTCATACTCCGGATGATCTCTGCGCTCATTCCTCAACTCACTATTCACTTGCTTAGTACCAATATATAGAAGTTTGGCCGATGAAAAAACTAGTGCAAACACGTATGCAAACACCTACTTTCGGCATAAATCACATGGTACCTTTGATTAAAGTGCGCAATTCGGCCAATGGGCGGGTATTGAGCACCTCCTGTTTTTCCAGCCAGCCGCGCCGTGCCTGCCCAACTCCGTAGCGCAAATTGGAAAACTCAAAGCAGCTATGCGCATCCGAATTGATGCTGATTAAAACACCTTCATCCTTTGCCATTTTGCAGTAAGTGTCAAGTAAATCAAGACGTTCAGGATGCGCATTTAGTTCAAGGAAGCAGCCGCGGTTTTTGGCTTTCCTTATGATGCGCAGCATGTCGACATCATAAGGCGCCCTTTTTTCCAGGAGCCGTCCTGTGGGATGCGCCAGCAGGGTAAAGTGCGGGTGTTCCATGGCGCGAATAATGCGCTCGGTCTGCCTGGTGCGCGATAGATCAAACTTGCTGTGTACCGCACCAACTACCAGATCCAGGCGGCCCAGCACTTTATCCGGCAGGTCTAGGCTGCCATCTTCAAGAATATCTACCTCGATGCCTTTAAGCAAGGTGATGCCGCTAAGCTCCGAATTAAGCCGGTCTATCTCATCGCACTGGCGCAACAACTGCTCTGGATCAAGGCCATGGGCAATGGTGAGGCGGCGGGAATGCTCGGTAATCGCCAGGTATTCAAACCCCATTTCCTGCGCCGCCAGTGCCATGTCGCGCAGGCTGTCGTGGCCATCGGTGGCTTTAGTATGCGCGTGGAGATCGCCTTTAAGGTCAGCCGTCTCCACCAGTTTTGGCAGCCGTCCGGCACGCGCAGCCTCGATCTCGCCGCGATCCTCGCGCAGTTCCGGCGGAATATACGGCAGGCCAACAGCGCGGTAGACCGATTCCTCCGTCTCGCCAGCAATAGATTTACCGGCGCGGAATACGCCGTATTCGCTGACCTTGAGCCCTAGTTTCTGCGCGATGCGGCGGATGGCGATATTATGCGCCTTAGAGCCTGTAAAATAGTGTAAAGCCGAACCATAGCTTGTTTCATCCACGACACGCAAATCCACTTGCAACCCGCATTTCAGCGACACACTGGCCCGCGTGCTGCCTGCAGAAAGTACTTGCACAACCTCATCGTAAGCCGTGAAATGCCGCATGACAGCATCAGGCGCAGAGGATGTTGCCAAAATGTCCAAGTCACCTACCGTTTCACGCATGCGCCGAAAACTGCCAGCCACTACTACATGATTGATGTTTGGACTCTTCTGCAGATAAGCGATAAGCGATTCGGCGTACTGCGCAGCCGTCGCCAGCTTAAAGCGACGGACTTGACTGGCGTGCGCCTCCACCGCCTTCAGAATATTCAACTCGGTCTTCTCGCCGAAGCCGGGCAGATTTCTGATGCGGCCGTCACGCGCCGCCCGATGCAGCTGTTCCACCGTCTGTACATCAAGGTGATGGTAAAGTGCATTAACCCGTTTCGGGCCAAGTCCGGGAACATGCAATAACTCGGTGATGGCGGGCGGTAACTCACTGCGCAGCCTCTGCAACAAACTGCAGCTTCCGGTAGAAACGATCTCGATAATTTTGGCAGCGAGATCTTCGCCAACACCTGGCAACTGGGTCAGGTCAAAATCTTTTTTTAGTAATGCCCTTACATCTTGCGGCAGTTCACTTAAGATACGGGCCGCTTTGCGGTAGGCAAGGATGCGAAACCGATTGGCAGCTTCAATCTCCAGCAGGTCGGCGATTTCTTCGAAAATTGCTGCGATATCCGCATTATGCACTGGCATAACTGCTTTTTAATTGCATCTAGCTTGGCATCGAAGCCTGAGGCCCTAATTTTCACCCACTCGCTAACACCGTCAGATGTTAGCGAGACTAGAAGCAAGACCTTTTACTGAACAGTGATATTGCGCTTTTTAGATGATTCCAGCTTGGGCAACGTAATCTCCAGAATGCCATCTTTCAGGTTTGCAACAGTTTTAGAGGTATCTACATTTGCAGGCACCGTAATGGAACGCGCAAAGGAAGAACTGGAAATTTCGTGCCGATGATAATCGCCCTTTTCCTCTTTTTTCTCGCTACGGGATTGCCCTTTAATAGATAACACATTATCTGCAAGCGACACGCTGATGTCTTTCTTTTCAATACCGGGAATCTCGGCACGTACCAGCACTTCATTATCCCGATCCACCACGTCCAGACTGGGCATGCGCAACCCTTCAGCCTCAAACAGGTTATCCAGTGCTGTAAAATCGCCCCAGCGCCTTACTGAAGGCCAGTTACGTCCAAAAAAGCGGTCAAACGCGCGCTCCATCTCGGCAATGGGATGCTGCAGCGCTGGCCAGGAGGTTTTTGCTACCTCTTTACTTCCGGTCTTTACAGGAATGTTTCCTTTGTTGTCTGTGTCCATGAGTTTCTCCTTCAAATATAAATAGAACTTTTTCATCATTGCTTGTTTAATTTAAGTAAGTGCATCTTTTCCAATTAATTGCTCGAAAGACAACACGCGGGCAATGTCAGCCAGAATCTTCGCTTCCACGCAGAAACATCAACTCGGAATTAGCCGCCTGACATTCATATCTACGGGGGGGGTATGGGCATCATTGCTGCATCTCAGCTTCGGCTTCAAGCCAGTCCTGAATTTCATGTCCTGGTTCATAGCCGCGCGCATCTGCCTTGTAATAAGCAGACACAGCAATACGAGAAACCAGGTCTTCATTATCAGGTACTTTTTCCGGCTCAATGCCAACCATCGGCTTGGGCTTAATTGAGCCTTTTCCATCTGCTTTTGAAGGTTTCACTTTTAAAGGGTTCACTTAGCCTCCGATTTAACGTTCCAGCACCACAATAATTGAAGTCGGCGGCACTAATCTCAAGTAGAAATTAGACAACTATGCGTTGTTAGGCATGCGCCGCCGAAATGCATAATGTAATGGACTGGTATGTACGTGTAAATGAGTGCAAACACGTAAGGGCTAACCCTTATATTTTTGCAACTGGTTGCTGCAGTAGCCTTGCTGTTATGATGCCTGTGTTATGCGTTAATGATGTCATCATCAGTTCAGGCTGAAAGAAAAGAGAGAATAGAATTGCGTTTTATATGGCCAGCCATTTTGGCGTTTTATCTGCCTTTTGCAATGGCGGAATCGCCTGAGTTCCCCATTGCAGGCGGTGTGTTTGAATATACCGTTCAGCCCGGCGATTATCTTATCAAGATTGGTGCGCGGTTTGGTATAGCTGCCGCAGTGCTGTCACGCGAGAACGACCTGAAGTACGACGCCAGGCTGATGCCGGGCAAAAAGCTGATGATTGATAACCGGCACATCGTGCCGGAAGTGCGGGAGGAAGGACTGCTCATCAACCTGCCGCAGCGCATGCTCTATTATTTTCGTAATTGGGCGTTGGTGGCCGCCTACCCGGTGGGATTGGGCAAGCCAAGCTGGCCGACACCGGCAGGCAGTTTCACTGTGATCGACAAAGCGGTCAACAAGGCCTGGCGCGTGCCGAAATCCATTCAGGAGGAGATGCGGCGCGAAGGCCAGATAGTGAAGACTGAAGTGCCGCCGGGTCCCGATAATCCGCTCGGCAAGCACTGGCTGGGGCTAAGCCTGACATCAATCGGCATTCACGGCACCATCGCGCCGGCCAGCATTTACCATTTCCAGAGCCATGGCTGCATCCGTTTGCATCCTGATGACATTGAAGCCCTGTTTGATCAGGTTGGCCCTGGAGCGACTGGCAGTATTATTTATGCGCCACTGCTGCTGACAGAATCGGATGGGCACATTTTTCTTGAGGTGCATCGGGATATTTATAATGAAAGCGATGTCTCACTGGCGGCGCTTGAACAGCTGGCGAACAATGCCATGCTGAATGATCGTATTGACTGGGTGCGAGCCAGTGCTGTACTAGAGCAGATGGATGGCATTGCACGCGACGTGACACTTTACTCCCAAATTCAATGAAATTAAGGATAAACTATCGCTATGGATAATAAAATTTGCAAAGGACGCCGTGGTCTACTTAAGGCCGGTATGGCATTCGCGCTGACGGGCCTAAGTGCGCGCCCTGCTTTTGCTGCTTTCGAACAAGGTAACACGGCGGTGCGCGAGCTGGCTTTCTACAACTTGCACACTGGCGAGAATCTTAAAACTGCCTACTGGGCCGAGGGTAATTACTTGCCGGATGCGTTAGCTGATATCAATCATATTCTGCGTGATTTCCGCAATGACCAGACACTTCCCATCGAGATACCTTTACTTGATCTGCTGCATGGCCTCCACAGCACGCTAGGTACCGTGCAGCCGTTCCATATCGTATCAGGTTATCGTTCCCCGGCCACCAACGCTACTTTAGCCGCCAATACAGATGGTGTCGCCAAGGGCAGCCTGCACATGCAGGCCAAAGCGGTCGATCTTTATATTGAAGGCGTTCCTTTGGATGAATTGCGGCGTGCTGCCATTGCCTTGCGTGGGGGTGGTGTCGGCTACTATCCCAAATCTAACTTCGTGCATGTCGATATTGGCCGAATTCGCAGCTGGTAACTTGCAGGCAGCTTACGAATTCTTTAGGTTTAATTGTCACTGGGAACAGATGCAGACACTGCCATATCGGGTCGTAAAATAAGGAATGCCATAATTGCAGAAAAAGCAAGGCTTGCTGCCGCAACGAAAGGGATAACTGGGTGCAGCAACCACAGTCCGCCTGCTATTAACGAAGCAGGCAGGTAGATCATACCAGTCACAAAGTTATACATGCCAATGGCTGACGCGCGCCGCTCCAGCTCAATATCGACGATAAACGCCTTGTTTTGGGCTTCATCAATCGCGTAGAACAACCCATAAATAATAAACAATGCAATCATCTGCCACTGCGTGGTTGCGAAAGCGAAACCCAGGCACATGACTAGATAAATCATGTAGCCCAGCATAATCATTCGCGCCCTTCCTACCCGATCGCCGAGTTTACCTATTAGTGGTGAAGCAATGACACATGCAATATTGAATAGTGCGTAGAGCAACACAACATCTTTGACCGAGAATCCAACACTATGAGCGCGTAACAGCAAAAAGCCAAAGCTGAAATAAGCCAGCGAAAAGATGCCTGCCGGAACGAGGTAGCGCTTAAATTGTGGGCTTAGCGTTTTCCATGTCTCAAACATATTCTCGTGCCGGCGTTTAGGTGCCGGTTGATCCTTAATTAGGCTCAAGGCCACAATACTAAGCACCGCTGGCACCATTGCAACCCAGAACAGGATTAGGTATGTTGAAGCATCATCACCTAGCCAAAAAAGCAGGCCATAGGCGATCAGTGGGCCGAAAATAGCACCCGCTTTGTCGAGTGCTTTGTGTATGCCAAACGAGTAACCTCTTTTTTCGTCGCCTGCGACAGCCGAAAGCCAGGCATCACGAGGCGGCCCTCTAAACCCTTTCCCCAAGCGTTCGATGACGCGAAATACACTTAACCCAACCACGGAACTGGAGACCAGCAGAATGATTTTTGCCAGTGTGGAGAAACCGTAGCCAGCCAATGCTAAAATTTTGCGTTTTCCGGTACGGTCCGATAACCAGCCAGAAAAATAATTCAAGGAAGATGCGGAAAGATCAGCTAAGCCCTCAATCAATCCCAGCAAGGCTGCCGAGGCGCCAGCAACAGTAGTGAAGAATACCGCAAAGACCGAAAATATCATCTCAGAGCTGAGATCGGTCAGCAAACTTACAAACCCAAGCTTAAGCACGTCGGAATGCACACTAAACCTGCTTGCAGCAGGCTCTGGCAGGATTACCTTGTTGCTGTTGCGCTTAGAGTTCATGATTTAGTGATCTCTTAATGTTGGAACGCTTTTGAATTTAGCGCCATACTAATCTTACAGCAAAGAATAGTAACTTCAATCGCGCAACCAATATGTTGCTGCTTTTGTAGCGGTAACCTCTATATTTTGCCAGGCAATGTGCTAATCTTTGCCAAATAGAAAAACATTGGAATCTTGATGAACGACCGTATCCAGCAATTGCTTGACCAAATTACCGCGCTTGAGGATGAGCTGCGTACTGCACTTAACGAACAACAATCGAGCATGTTTTTCCAAATCAAGGGAAAACGCGTTGAATTTGAGCAATCCATCAAAGAAACACACCATAGGCTTAAAATGAATTTCTTTCGCTGGCTGGTGACCTATCGCCCGCAGAATCTGATTACTGGCCCAATTATTTACTCATTGATTATTCCGTTACTCGTTACGGATATATTCATTACTTTTTATCAACTGACTTGTTTTCCGGTTTATGGCATCAAGAAAGTGCGTCGCGCTGATTACATCATATTTGACCGGCAACAACTTAATTACCTCAATTTCATCGAAAAATTTCACTGTACTTATTGTGCCTATGGCGCGGGCATGATTGCCTACATCAGTGAAATCGTGGCGCGCACCGAGCAGTACTTCTGCCCCATCAAACATGCTCGAAAAATTCTCGGCACGCATGCCCGTTATGCACGGTTTTTAGACTTTGGCGAAGCCGAAAACTATGAAGCAAAACTTGAGGAATACCGTATTGCACTAAATAAAGAACGCTAGAAAGGGAAAAGTAAAATGAAATTAAAATTTCTCGGCGCGACCGGAACCGTCACCGGATCAAAATACCTGCTTACCTGTGAAACCGACTCAGGCGGCATGATGCGTATTCTGGTTGATTGCGGGCTGTTCCAGGGGCTTAAACAGTTGCGACTTAGAAATTGGGCGCAACTGCCAGTCAGCCCAAAAGATATAGATGCGGTGGTGCTGACGCATGCGCATATCGACCACAGTGGCTACCTGCCGCTGCTGGTGAAAAATGGATTCTCCGGCAAGGTGTATTGTACAGAAGCCACGCGTGACTTATGCGAAATTTTGTTGCCAGATTCAGCACATCTGCAAGAAGAAGAAGCCGATTACGCCAACCGGCGTGGTTTTTCAAAGCATCACCCAGCGTTGCCGCTTTATACGAAAGAAGATGCGCAAGCGGCGCTTGAACTGCTCTCTCCCGTTGCTTTTGAACAGGACGTTAATTTGGATGGTGGTTTGACGCTAAGATTTTCTCCAAACGGGCACATTCTGGGTTCGGCCTTTGTGCGTATTCACAACAAAAAAACCTCTATTCTGTTTTCCGGCGACATTGGTCGACCCAATGACATTTTAATGAAAGCGCCTGTGCGCATTAAGCAGGCCGATTACCTGGTACTTGAATCCACTTATGGCAATCGCCTGCATGACAGGGACGATCCTAAAAGCAAGCTGGCGGCGATTATTAATAAAACGGCAAAGCGCAGAGGTATTGTCCTCATCCCAGTATTTGCTGTGGGACGTGCACAAGAGCTGCTTTATTACATTCATCTACTTAAATCATCAGGCGCCATCGCCAACGATATTCCAGTGTATCTGAATAGCCCGATGGCGGTAGATGCCACTGCGATATTTAGCCATCATCGTGGCGAGCATCGCTTAACACCAGAACAATGTAGTGCGCTTTGCCACACAGCGCACATGGTCAATAGCGTTGATCAGTCTAGAAGGCTAAACGAAACGAAAGGCCCGATGATTATCCTGTCCGCAAGCGGCATGGCTTCCGGCGGGCGTGTTGTGCATCATTTGAAGGCATTTGCACCCAAGCCCAATAATACAATTCTATTTGTTGGGTTTCAGGCCGCTGGCACACGCGGTTCTGCCATGCTGGATGGCGCTGAAAGCATCAAGATTCATGGCGAATATATTCCAGTACGTGCCAATGTTGAATTTATTTCAAATCTTTCCGCACATGCGGATTATTCCGAAATTCTGGATTGGCTGGGAGGTTTCGAAAAGCCGCCAAAGAAGACATTTATTACCCACGGCGAGCCGGTTGCAGCAGACGCCATGCGGCTTCATATCGAAGAGACGCTGCGTTGGCAGGTGATTGTGCCGGATTATCTTGAGACTGTAACTTTGAGCTAATCAGATTGATTGCAGCAATAAAACTATTTCTCGCAAGTTACTTGTCATGATTCAGCAGATTGATGATATTGCGTGCTTCCAGTGCTACCTCTGAGGCGGTAAGCCCTACCGGGCCGAAGCCTTTTTCAACAAGTGCATCGGCGGCTGCGCCATGCACATAAACACCAAGTGTTGCTGCCTGCAGGCCGCTTAAGCCCTGTGCCATCAAACTACCAATAATGCCGCTCAGCACATCGCCGGTGCCGCCGCTAGCAAGCCCGACATTGCCGCTGGTGTTGATAAACCAACTGCCATCATAGTGTGCGCAAACACTGCCTGCACCTTTAAGCACACAGGTAACACGCAGCGTTTTGGCTAACTTTAGTGCGCTCTCGGTACGGTTTTGCTGAATATGCTCGCTACTGGTATCAAGCAGCCTCGCGGCCTCACCCGGGTGTGGCGTGATGACAGTTTCGGTACCGCGGCTGACGACGATAGAAGCCAAATGCAGATGGCTGGCAATCAAGTTGAGTGCGTCTGCATCAAGCAATAATGGTATATCTTTGCTTAACCAGAATTCCAGTAGCTCTATCGCAATATCCGACTGCCCCAGCCCTGGACCAATCACGACACAACTGAGTTGAGATAGCTGGCTAAGCGCTGCCGGTGAACGCAGCATGATTTCTGGCTGGCACATATCCATACTTGGCGCATCTTTGCAAAGCATTGCGGCATATGCGCGCCCTGCCCCGCAATGTACAGCAGCCCGCGCCGCCAGCAAGGCTGCGCCGACCATGCCCGTATCACCACCTATAATCGCCACGCTGCCAAAAGCCCCTTTGTGCGCATCACGGTTACGTGGCGGCAAAGCAGGCTGGAACATGCTTTGCACTAGCAAATGAGAGTTTGTCGATTCAGTCTTGATGATAGGCCATCCTAAAATTTAATAGTGAAATGATACATCGTTATAATCTGCTCACACGTTTAACCTAATGCTCGGCAATCTCAATAGAAGTCCGAGTTAACCAGATTTCTAACAAGGCAATGGTAACGGTAAGTACCACGGGGCCTAAAATAAGGCCTGCAGGACCAAACAGCACCAGGCCGCCGACAATTGACATAAAAGCAAGCACGGTGTGAAGTTTGAGGCGGTTTCCCACGAAAATTGGTCTAAGCAGATTGTCAATTGTGCCAACCACAAGCATACCCCATAACGTGAGAATCAAGGCACTGCCCAAGCTCCCTTCCAAAGCCAAAAATAGCGCTGCAGGAGCCCAGATGACAGAAGTGCCTAACATGGGAACAACTGCCAGCAAACTCATCACCAACCCCCATAACAATGGCGCTGGCAAACCCAGCCACCAGAACATCAGCCCGCCCAGGCACCCTTGCACAACCGCGATGGCGAACGTACCGTAAACGATTGCATGAATGGTGTCGCCAACCCGATTAAGCAGCATGCTCATTTCTGTTTGCGAGAGTGGCGACAATGAGGTAATGGACTTGAGCGCTAAATGCCGGTCGCGCAGGAAAAAGAAAAGCACATAAAAAACCAGGACAAACCCTAGCACGTGAAATAATGAGCCTTTGACGATGGCGCCCACGACTGAGCCCAGCTTGGCATTGAGTGTTTTTACGGTTTCAGGCAAGTTAATATACTGCTCAATTTTATTGACAATTGGCGCTACTTTCGGCTGCGCTTCAAGCACACGCCGCCATTCCCCAGAATCAACTTTGCTCTCAATTAACAGCGACCCTTTTACCACTTGCTCCACCAGCAGATCCCCTACGAACATCGCAGGAATAACTACGATGAAACCAATTATCAGGATAGAAATTAACGCAGCAAAATTAGGATATCTAGCTTTAGCCTCAAGCCAGCGCTGTAAAGGAGCAAACATAACCGCCAGTGTCAGCGCCCAAACAATCACAGGCAAAAACGGTGCAACCAGCCTGTAACACAAATAAATGCCTAAAGCAGTCAGCATCATCAGCACAAGCGTATGCACATGATTGAGTGAGCTCCAATCATCTTCGCTGGCAGTTTCTGTTTGCTTGGTTTCTAGTTTGCTCATCATTTAATCACCGGCTGTTAGTGCTTCTTTTTGAAACGTGCCACAATTATCGCTCATTTGAATACCCTATTACACCTAAAAAAAATCTAACCAACCCATACGCCACCCATGAGGCAATGCGTTTAACGATATTGCCTCGCCCCCAATCCTGCTCTGCTACGCGATGCGCGCCCTCTTGCGTCGATGCAAGAATGTCTGTTCGAAGCTCGTTGGCAAAGGCGGTATCCCACACGATCACATTGGCTTCACGCGCCAGTAACAAACTAAAAGGATCAATATTGGATGAACCCACCGTCGCCCATTCATTGTCGATGACTGCGACCTTGCTGTGCATGAAACTTTTACGGTATTCGTAAATTTCGATGCCATGTCTCAAAAACTCGCTGTAAAAAGCATGTGCGGCAAACATCAGAAAATATTCCATACGCCCTTGCAGCAACAGTTTCACTGCAACTCCGCGTTGAGCCGCGTCTAATAATGCCTGCCGAAATCTTTTGCCGGGCACAAAGTAGGCATTGGCAATAAAGATTTCAGATTTGGCCTGTGTGATTGCCTCCAGATAGGCATCTTCAATATCACGCCTGTGCAGCAAGTTATCACGCAGCACAAAAGCCGCTTTTACGCCGTCTTTAATTTTTTTCTGCCGGATCGGTTTGGCAGAATCAACGCTCGCACTTAGCAGATGCAGCCTCGCATGATGTCGCCAGAGCTTGTGTACGCTCGCAGTGATGGCGGGCAACAATGCGCCTTCCATGCGCACCGCATAATCAACGCGCGGTGGCACATTGAAAGGCGTATGGCTTTTTGGAATATCATAATCATCAATGATATTGATGCCGCCGACAAAGCCAATTGTGCCATCGATTACCGCCACTTTGCGGTGCAGACGCCGCAAGCGGTTCTTCTTGAACGTCCACGGAGATATTTTTGGGCGATAGAAAATCACTCTCACCCCGGCTTCCTGTAATCCATGCACATAGGTTTTTGGCAAATCCTTGCATCCAAACCCATCCAGCAATACATGCACTTGAACACCGCGCCGTGCGGCTTGTTTAAGTGCATTGCCTATCAGCATGCCTGTTGCGTCCGCCTGGTAGATATAGGTTTGCAGATAAACCTCTTGTTGGGCATTGGTGATGGCAGCCACTAAGGCAGGAAAGTACTCGGCGCCATTACGCAGTAACTTAATTCGATTACCGCCAACAAAGTGAGTCATAATAAATGCGTCATATTCTGGAGAGTGTTGCCGTCAGTATCGCATGGTCAGAGACTTTGACGAAATGCGCTCCAGAATGCACTTCTACATGTTTTACGTTGAAGCCACGCACATAGATACGGTCGAGCCTTAAAACAGGCAACCAGGAAGGAAAGCTCCGCGCAGCTTTACCCAAGTGATGCTCAAACACTTCACGCATATGCAGGCGTGTTGCAAAATCACGTGCAGACCGTGTGCTCCAGTCATTAAAATCACCAGCAATAATCAATGGTGCGTTATGTGGTACGTATTGCTCAATATACTCAGCCACTTCTACTAATTGCTGACGCCGCCAGTGTGCGAACAAGCCTAAGTGCACACAGATAGCGTGTAAAGGCGTATCCCAATTGGGGATATTGATTTCGCAATGCAGCATGCCGCGCTGCTCCAAAGTATGGGCAGAAATATCTTGGTTGGCGGTTTTGACAATGGGAAATTTTGAAAGCAAGGCATTACCATGATGGCCAGCGGGGTACACGGAATTCTTTCCATACGCATAATCAGGCCAGACGGTATCCGCCAGATACTCAACCTGCCCTGATATCGACCATGTTTCAAAGCGCTGACTGTGTTTTGAATGTACATCCTGCACTTCCTGCAAAAAAATAACATCCGCATGCAGTTTCCGCAGCAATTCACGCTGGCTTTGCAAGGCAAAGCGGGCGTTAAAATGTGTAAAGCCCTTGTGGGTGTTAAATGTCGCGATACGTAGCGTGTTATGCAAAATCAGCTCATCAATTCAAAGTTGGCTATCTCAGTTAATGCCAATACAGCAAAATTCTAATCCAGTACACCTGCTTAGAGAATATCAACCTATATTCTGTACCAAAAATGCAACATAAAAGACATCTTGGGTTGTTATTCCGATAATAACCATAATCTATTTGATACAAATCAAATTGCCTCGCTCTTTCGGCAAGTAAAGTTCTACCATCTTTTGTTAGGTAGTTAAATTTTAAAGGGAGTTAGTTATGAAGAAAACGTTGTTAGCAGTAACACTCGCAGCAGCAGTATTTGCACCCGTTGCAGCTCAGGCTGAAGCTGGTGATTGGGTAGTTCGTATCCGTGCGGCAGATGTTAGCCCGAATGAAGACAGTAAATTAGGTAAGACCGTGAACAGTGTGCTGGGCATTCCAGCCATGACTCCTGGCGCTGAATTGAAAGTAGATAACAATGTGATTCCTGAACTGGATATTTCATACTACTTCACCAAGAATATCGCTGCAGAATTGATTCTTGCAGTAGGCACAAGGCACGACGTAAGCATTCATGGTGACTCTGCAGGTGTTGTAAATAATCAGCAATTAGGCAGTGTTAATCTTTTACCACCTACATTAACTGCACAATGGCATTTTATGCCTGATCAGACTTTTGATCCTTATGTCGGTGCTGGTATTAACTACACAATCATGCTGGATCGTAACCTTAAAGGCAGCCGAGGTGCTATTGCAGGTAACAAGATTAAAATTGACAGCGACAGTTGGGGTCCAGCTCTGCAAGCAGGCTTTGATATCAACTTGAAAGACGGCTGGTTGATTAACGCCGATATCAAATATGTCTGGCTAGATACTGATGTTAAATGGAAGGGCCCTCTCACAGGGAATGCCTGGAGAAAAATCGACTCGCTTGATATCAACCCATGGGTATTCGGTATTGGTATTGGCAAAAAATTCTAATTGAAGCTTTTCAGTAGCTGGATTTAATCAGTCCAGACTCTTTACCCCTGCCATTATTGGTGGGGGTATTTTTTTGTAATTTAATTTTTAATTACACCAGACTTTTACCTGATGCACCAGATCCATCCATATCGCCCAACCTGCTGCTGCACTCAACAAAAGCCCAGCCAAGCGCATACTGGTGCCATCGTTAAGCCATTTAACGCCATTTTTAAGCCTGAGCCAAAGCCAGGGGCCGATAAATAGGGAAATGCTTGTGCCAGCCGCGAATGTAGCCATGCTGAATGCTCCATTCAATATGTCGGCGCTTAACGATGCCACTAACAGCGCCGAATAGAGCAAGCCGCAGGGCATCAATGCCCACAGCATGCCTGTCACCACGATGCCGCCGGGCAAATTCGAGAGCTGTCGCACATGCGACCAGATATTACGGCCCAGATTGTCTGCCCAAGCTGGCTGGCGGGCATAGGCGAGTAACATGAGCCCCCAGCACAGCACCAGTACGTGAAAAAATGTCCATACGGGATGCAGCGCCGAAGTTTGACTGGAAAACCAGGCCAGGCTTTTAACTGAACCGGCCGCTACCGCGCCGAGACTGGCGTAACCGATTAAACGACCGGCCTGGAATTTCCATAAATTATAATTTCCGCCCTGCCCGCTTTGAATGCTGGCACAAGCCGCGCCGCACATAGCAATGCAATGTGGTCCGCCGGCCAGCCCCATCAGAAACGTGGTAAGCGCAAGCGATGTTTGCATAAAGAAGGAAATTTAGATGATTTTAGAAAAGCGCGCTCGATTGCGATCGGTTTGCAGATAGCGGTCAAACAGCATGGCGACGGCGCGCACGAAGAACCAGCCAGTGTCAGTGACTTGTATACCGCCATCCTCTAGTTCTACCATACCTGTGCTTTCCAATTCTTTAATCGCCCCTAACTCGGTCGCAAAGTAACTTTTAAAATCAATCATATAAGCAAGTTCAATGGACTCGTATTGTAACCTACCTTGACACATCAGCGCCATAATCACAGCACGGCGCACCAGATCATCCCGCGACAACGCCAACCCCCGCACTACGGGGAAACGGCCCTGATTCAGATAGTCGTAATATTCTTCCAGCGTCTTGGCATTCTGGCTGTAAGTGGCGCCAATACGGCCTATCGACGAAACACCCAGACCAATCAAATCGCAATCCGGCTGCGTGCTATAACCCTGAAAGTTGCGGTGCAGCCTGCCCTGCCGCTTGGCGATTGCCAGCGAGTCATTGGGTAGTGCAAAGTGATCCATGCCGACATACACGTAGCCCGCATCTAAAAAGGTAGCAATGGCATCTGACAACATGGAAACTTTTGCAGAAGCCGCTGGCAACTCGTATGCATTGATACGGCGTTGCGGCTTGAACCGCTCAGGCAAGTGTGCATAGGCGTAAAGCGCGATTCTGTCGGGTTTTAGCTCGACCACCTGAGCCAATGTGCGGGCAAACGACTTGGATGTCTGCATCGGCAACCCGTAAATTAAATCAACGTTCACCGATTCAAACCCTAAGCGGCGCGCGGCTTCGACCAGTGAAAATACTTGTTCGGCCGGCTGAATGCGATGTACCGCTTTTTGTACATCCGGATCAAAATCCTGCACTCCGAAACTCAGCCGGTTAAACCCTAAGCTCGCCAAATGTGCCAGGCGTTTTTCATCAACTGTTCTCGGGTCTACCTCAATCGAATATTCGCCACCTGGTGCCAGCACAAAGTTACGGCGTAGCATCGCCATCAACTCGCTCAGTTCATCATCGGTAAAGAAAGTGGGCGTACCGCCACCCAGATGTAATTGGGTAATGCGCTGTCCAGCGCCTAAATGGGCGATATGCAAGTCGACTTCATGACTGAGATGGCGCAGGTATTCTGCGCTGCGTTCGTGATGTTTGGTCACAATCTTGTTGCATGCACAATAAAAGCAAAGCGATTCACAAAATGGAATGTGCACATAGATAGACAATGGCAACGCCATGCCGCCTACGCGCCGCTGATCCAAGGCTTGTTTGTATTCATCTTCTGCAAAGGCTTCCACAAAGCGGTCAGCAGTGGGATATGACGTATAACGTGGACCGGAAACATCATATTTCTGCAGCATTTCTAGCGTGATGGATGGCGTTATGTCACTAGCACTTGCAATAGTTTTTTGTGCAACATTATTGGTAATCATCATCTTTAGCCCCACTTGAACAGGATGGAACTTTGCCATCTTTATAAACAAAACTCCTTGATGCAAATCAAACGACAGTGCGTTAAACATACAGACCATTCCGTATAATAATTTGTACTGAATTTAAAATGTTGGGCTTGCCCCTCTATGAATAAAAGCGATAAAACGGTATGCTTCAATGATAGTATTATTTTTTGGCAAAACATGAATTCCGAAACCTTTAAAGTCGCTTGCTCAAGCTGTAATCTGCGTGAAATCTGCATGCCGGTTGGCTTGAACTCAGAGGAATTAGATAAACTAGATGAAATAGTTGAAAAACGTCGTCGGGTAAAACAGGGTGAACTGCTTTTTAGTAGCGGCGACACGTTCACTTCACTTTATGCCATACGCACAGGCTTTTTTAAAACCTGCATTTCAAGCGAAGACGGCCGCGAACAGGTAACCGGTTTTCAGATGGCAGGTGAAATCATCGGGCTGGATGGTATTGTGACGGATCGCCACAGCTGCAATGCTGTTGCGCTTGAAGATGCTGAAGTGTGCACGATGCCCTTTGCCAGCATAGAAGACCTGTCGCGCGAGTTTCCAGTGCTGCAGCGCCATGTGCACAAAATGATGAGCCGTGAAATCGTGCGCGAGAACGGCGTGATGATGTTGCTGGGCAACATGCGCGCCGAGGAGCGTGTAGCGGCTTTTCTTCTGAATTTGGTGCAACGCCTGCATGCGCGCGGCTACTCGCAAACGGAACTCACCTTAAGAATGACGCGTGAGGAAATTGGCAGTTATCTCGGCTTAAAACTCGAAACTGTGAGTCGTACTTTTTCTAAGTTTAGTGAAGATGGCATTATCGAGGTCAAACAGCGCTATGTGCGCATTCTTGATCCAGAAGCGCTCAAAAAAATATTCAACCCTCAGACTTATTAAGCGCTTTGCTGATTACGCCAGATTTTTTATTAATATCCGTCACTTAATTCAACAAGTCGAACGATGACTTTGCAAAATATCCTCACAGTCACTGACCATAACCGCGATGTAGGCGGATTACGCTATGTTTACCCTGTTGTTTCACGTCGCGCTGGCGGCGTTTCGATCGGCATCAACCTCAACCCTAATAACGCCTGCAACTGGCGCTGTATTTATTGCAGTGTGCCGAATCTCACGCGCGGCACCCCGCCCCCTATTGAGCTTGACGTTTTAGAGCAGGAACTGCGGGGGCTTTTAAACGATGTGCTGCATGGCGATTTTATGCAACGCCATGTTAGTGAAACTGACCGGCAACTGAAAGACATTGCATTTTCTGGAAATGGCGAGCCAACCAGTGCAAAAGAGTTTCCACAAGCGGTGATGCTGGTCGAGCGGGTGTTAAAAGACTTTGATTTATTGGGCAAGATCAAGGTTCGTTTAATCACCAACGGCAGCATGATGGATAAACCGTCAGTGCTCAACAGCGTCAGGCATCTGGCACAATGCAACGGAGAGATCTGGTTCAAACTGGATGCGGGGACTAAAGAAGGTATCGCGCGCATCAACGATGTCAATCTCAACCCGCAAAGCCATATGCAGAGGCTGCGCAATTGCGCGCTGGCCTGCCCTACTTTCATTCAAACCTGCATGTTCGCGCTGGATGGTCAGCCACCCTCAGAAAGCGAAGTTTCAGCTTATTTAGCGCTGGTCAGCCAGGTCAAAGAAGTGATTCAAGGCGTTCATTTATACGGCATCGCACGGCCATCCATGCAAGCTGAGGCAAAACGGCTTAGTCACCTGTCACCTGAATGGTTTGAGACAGTGGCGCAACGCATACGCCAGCTTGATGTTACGGTTCATGTAAATCCATAGCGTTTTATTCGTACTGTAAAGTCTTCCACCATTAAGTTTTCTAGATGCTGAGCAGTACATCGCACTCTGCCGCATAAGATACCCCATTGCTCACACTGCCTAACAGAAAGTCTTCGATATCGGTTTTCTCATGTTTTCCTATGACGATCAAATCGGCATGCGTTGCTTTGGCATGATTGCAAATAGCTTCGGGCGGGTAACCTGTCAGTATTTTTTAGAGATGCGTTCGCTAAGTTTTTTTGTTTTGCTACAATTGCACTCAGTCGATTATCTGCATCGTTCAGCGCTTTGTCACGATATTGGTGAAGCAACAGCCGTTGGTCAGCAAAAGTGCCACTTAGATTAATCAAGCCCATTATCATTTTCAATATGCTGGCTCAGAAACTCGGCTAGAACATCAACCCATTTCTGACGCATGAAAATGAAGCTGTCATTGTGGCCGCCAGCCAGTGGCAGAAAAACCTTGGGTGCTCTCGCTGCGATGAACAATCGTTGTCCATGGCGGAATGGAATGATTTCGTCATCCGGGCTGTGGGCGATTAGCACCGGACAGGTTATCTGTGCCAGCATGTTACGGGTATCGTAACGCATGCGCACCAGCCATTTTGCCGGCAGCCACGGGTAAAGATCGGCGCCGAGTTCCGGCGCCGAGGTGAGCACTGAAGACAGCACCAGCGCGCCCGGCCTCTCCCGCGCCGACAGCCAGGCTGCCACCGCCCCGCCCAGTGATTCGCCGAACAGGACAATATGCGCAGGCGCAATGCCGCGCTGTTGGATCAGGTGATCCCAGGCGGTCTGCGCGTCTTGGTACAGTCCTTCCTCTGAGGGTTTACCGCTGCTGCGGCCATAGCCGCGATAATCGAATATCAGCACACCATAGCCCAATCGGTTGAACATGGCGATGCTGTCCATGCGGTGGGAAATGTTGCCGGCATTGCCGTGCAGAATGAGCACAACCGCATGTCCACGCGCTGGCACGAACCAGGCATCCAGCCGTTCGCCGTCGGCTGTTGTCAAGGTCAGCGCTTCGTAGTCAAGGCCATACTCGCGTGGGGTTGTCTGTATCTCGCGGCCAATCTGCGGATAATAGGCCAGCTTGTCCTGCATAAAGAACAGCAGCGCGGCAAAGCCGCCATAAGCCAGCGCCAGAGTGGTCAGCAAACCCGACAGCATCTTACCTTCCCCGCTCATAGTGTTTTGCTTTGGAAAAGATCATGCCACATAAATTTTATTAGAGCGCCGCATCGGGCTCGCCCAGCCGCGCTAGAATCTCGCGCCGCGCCGCATCCCGCAGTTGCAATGCCGCTTGCCAGTCTTCTCCTGCCGCAGATAATGGCGTGCCTATCAGCATCTGCAGTTCGCTGTAACGTGGGCGCAACTCTTCGCCGCACAGCAGGCTCCGAGTGCCGATCATGGTGACTGGCGCCACGGGCGTGCCTGAGCGTGCGGCGGTCACGAACGCTCCCATGCGAAACGGCAGCATCCCAGGCTGGATACGAAAAGTGCCTTCAGGGAAGAACACCAGAGAGTCGCCTGCGCGCGCCCGCACTTCTAGTCCGCGTGTATCATCGGCACCGCGCGTACTGTCAAAACGTTCGACAAAGGCGGCATTGAGCCGACGCAACGGGATGCCGGCCGCCGGTTTTTTCAATAATTCCTGCTTGGCAACATAGGCAAAGCGCGGTGGCAGCACGGCGGTCAGGATCATGGCGTCGAGATAACTGGCGTGATTGGCCACGACGATGCACGGGGTATCGCCAGCGAGGTGGCGCAAGCCTTCCACCTTGGGCATCAGGCCAGTCAACGCCAGTGCGATGCGCGCACATCGTCTGGCAATGCGTCTGCGCAATGGTAACATCGGCGCCAGAGCAATCAGGAGCCAGGCGACAGGTACGATGGTGACAAATACCGTCCAGGCCCAGGCGCTCCACGCCCACCCGGTGCCAAACCGCAGCCAGCGGCTGGCCTGCGCCAAGGCACCGGCACTAGCCAAACGCAACCATTGCCGCCACGTTGCACGCTGCGTACTGGTTAGCTCGCCTCGCTCATACTGTTCTCGGCAGGCGGCACGCCGCACCTTGCCACTGGAGGTCTTCAGCACCGTACGCGGCGGTGCCAGCACAATATCGTCGGCCGGCATGCCGATCAGATCGACTGCGAGGTTGTTGATCTCGGTGAGTATCCGGTTGCGCTCCACCGCGGTGACCTTTTCGCGCGTCTCGGCCAGCACCACCAATCGCTCCGTACCAGTAAGCGCGTCGGCAGCCGGAAACACTGCCACGCCACCCTTGCGTACACCGCGTATCTGGCTGATCGCCTCTTCCAGTTCCTGCGGGTGGATATTGTGCCCGCCGCGGATGATGATGTCTTTCTCGCGTCCGGTGAGGTAGATCTCCCCCGCCGCGAGATAGCCAAGGTCGCCAGTGTTGAGCCAGTCGCCATCGAACAGGCGTGACGTTATCTCGGGGTTGCGGAAATAGCCGCCGGTGGCAGATGGCCCGCGAAACTGTACGCGCCCCTGCGTGCGTTCCGGTAGTTCCCGGCCGCTGGCATCGACAATGCGGATATCGTGGCCAGGTAACGCCTGGCCGCAGGAAACTATGCGGCGCGCGTGTACATCCTCCGCTGGCGCGACATGGGCCAGATTCAAGTCCGCAAGTGCGGCACGCTCCACGCGGTCAATCAGCGGTCCGCGCCCGAGCGGGGGAAAGGCCAGCCCGACCGAAGATTCCGCCAGGCCGTAAACCGGCGTCATGGCGTCTGGGCGAAATCCATAAGTGGCGAAGCGCGCGGTAAAATGCGCGATTGTTTCGGGGCTGACCGGCTCGGCGCCGTTGTAGGCCAGCCGCCAACAGATCAGGTCGATGTCTGCGAGATCGCGGTCATCAATCTTGTTGGCGCAGATCTCGTAGGCGAAGTTGGGTGCCGCTGAAACGGTAGCTCGATACCTGTGAATGGTCCATAGCCAGCGGCTGGGTCGGGCGAGAAAAGCCAGCGGTGACATCAGCACCAGCCGGAAGCCGACACAGAGGCTGCCCATGCAGGCGCCAATCAGCCCCATGTCATGGTAGAGCGGCAGCCAGGACACGAAGATGTCTGCGGAGGTGACGCCCGAGGCTTGCTCCATCGCGCGCAGGTTGGCCAGCAGGTTGGCATGAGTCAGCACCACGCCCTTGGGGTTGCCGGTGCTGCCGGAGGTGTATTGCAGAAAGGCGATATCCTGCGCATCTACCCGGGGCAGAGTTGACGGCATGTCGGGGCGGGGCATATCTCCTACGGTAGCAACAGCGCGCAAGCTTGCGCACTGCGCGCGCAGCAAATAGCCAAGCGTCTTGGCCCGGTCGTCAGTAATCAGCATGGCGGCTTCGGCATTGGCGACAATACCGGCGATGCGCCGCATGTGATCTTCGAGTTGCGACGGGCGTGCCGGCGGATATAACGGCACCGGAACGTAGCCGGCATAGAGCACGCCGTAGAACGCGGCAAAAAATTCGCGCCCGGTAGGCAGCATAATGGCGACCCTGTCTCCAACACTCAAACCCTGCGCGAGCAGGCCGGCAGCCAGTGCTTGGGCATCCGCCTGCAGCATGCGGTAGGTAATGTCCTGCGTGTGCTCATCCTCAATATAGAGGGTGATATGCACTCGGTCGCCATGCTGCGCGACATGCCAGTCGAGCATTTCGATCAAGGTGGCAATAGTTTCGGGCGAATGCTCGACTCCTGCTTCCAACACTGTCGATGTTTCCGCTGGAGCGAGCGTCTCGGTAAAGACTTCGCATCCCATCTGCCGCAGCAAATCGCGTGGTGTTTCGGCCTCGGCGAACGCTGCCTCGGCCAGCCTTATCCCCAGCTCACGCTCGATGCGAGCCAACAACTCCACCCGCGCCAGGCTATCTAGGCCGAAATCACGCTCCAGTGCGTGATCTAGTTCCATGCGCTCGATATCATTTGTAGTACCCGGTCGCAACTCGCGTGAAAGGCCGCGCACGATATCGAGCAGTCGCTCTGCATCCGGAGAGGAAGCGGGGTGCGTTGGAGAAAGAGAATGGTGCATATGTGTGACTTTTTACCTTATTCTGTTAAAGCATTATAGTAACCTGCTAGCCGCGCCAGTCGAATACCCCCCTGCTCGCCTGACGCTCTGCACGCATGGCGGCGTGCCGGCCGCGTGCTGCCTGCACGCCGGAGAGCAGAATCAGTCCGATGACAAAGTAGCTGCCGGTGAGCAGCAGCGCGCGCCGGTGATCGCCGCCGGTCAGCCAGGTGGTGATGCCATAGGTGAGCGGCCCGGCAATGGAGGCGAGCTTCACCGCCAGCCCCCAGAACCCGTAGAACTCCGCCAGCTGTGAAGGCGGCGCCAGCACACCCACCAGCGCTCGGCCGGCGGACTGCGAGGCGCCCAGGCACAAGCCTGCGATATTCGCCGCCACCCAGAACAAGGGCGGTTCGTGCGCCGCCCAGGCCAGCAGAATGGTCACTATCCACCCCGCCAGCGTCAGCGCTATGGTACGGATATGGCCGATGCGATCCTGCAAGTGACCGAACAGGAAGGCGCCAATTGCCGCCGTGATATTGACGGCAAAAATCAGCAGCAAAGCCTCGCGGGTGGTGAAGCCAATCGCCTGAGTGGCGTAGACGGCGGTCAGGGTAATCACCGCCGTAATGCCCGCCTGATAAAACAGGCTGCAAAGCAGAAAGCGGCGCAGGTCGGCGAATTGCTGCAAATTACGCAGGATCTGCAATGCATCCAGCCAGGCATCACGTAGCCGTGCGTCTTTGGCGAGGGGTACAGCACGCTCGCGCAACGGCAGGAAGGTCGGCAAGCTAGCCAGTGAAAAGATGCCGGCGGTGATCAGCATGGTTACCGGCACGAACTGTGTGGCCGGCTGACCGCGTGCTTCTGCCCAAGTAACATAGAGCAGGCACAGGCCGAGCGTGAGCAGTCCGCCGAGGTAACCAAGACTCCAGCCCCAGCCGGACACACGGCCCATGGCGCGAACTTTGGCAATTTCCGGCAAAAACGCCGCGATCAGGTTTTCGCCGCTGCCGAAAAAGAAGTTGGAAGCGATCACGCACACAATGGCGAACCATAACATGTCCGGCTGGGCGAAAAAGAGCAGAGCCGTGAACAGAACGCAGCCTGCGGTGGTGATTGCCAGCAGTTTCTTTTTTGCCGCGTGCAGATCGGCATAGGCGCCGATTACTGGGGCGCTGAGCACAATCAGAAGATAGGAAAAGGAAAGTGCGGCCGTCCAGGCAAACGTGGCCCACGGCGCATCGCCTGCGACCACTGCGACGAAATAGGCGTTGAACAATGCGGTGATGACCACCGTTGTATAACCGGAATTAGCGAAGTCGTACATCGCCCAAGCCCACAGCTCACGCGGGCGGACATCGGAACGCAGGGCTGTATGGGGATAGCGCGGTTTCATTTCACAGGACTTTGCTTTATCAAGATCCTGCGCCGCTTCAAATGCAGCATCACCCAATACGCCGCCAGCGCGGCGATCACGTGTTTGACAGTGTGGCCGCTAATAATGCCGTCAGTGCGGGCAAAAACTGGGAGGTCGGTAAAGTCGAACAGCAAGGCCAGAGTATAAAGCCCGATGACGACCAGGATGTCGCGGTCGCCGCTGTAGCGCGGCGGGTAAAGCCAGAGCAGAAGCGGGAGCAGCAGCATAGCAGTGAGTTGAGTTAGCCCATATGGACGCAGGTCGCCTATGCCGTGCGCCTCGCTCCAGCCCCAGTATGCGACGCTGCCCAGCCCGGCCGTGATGAGCAGCGGCAGCAGGAGCAGACCGGCTTTGAGGCTAACGCGTTCGCACAAAATTGCAGCGAACCAAGCCATGAGTGCCAGTGCTATTGCCGCCCGATCCCACACCAGTCGGCCGTTGTCTGGCGCCAAATGATAAAAGCCGGAGCCGAAGCCGACCAGGATAGTAGCGAAAAAAAACAGCACATAGGGAAGCGCCTCGCGCTGATCGATGAATGTGCGCCGCACTGATGAACAATAAAGAAAATGCAGGCCAATCACGCCCGCCAGCACGAACAGGACATTGGAGGCGGTATCGAGGCAATTTGGCACGCCCAAGCAGACGCGCTGGTCTGCGAAATTGTGGTACCAAAGTGGCTGCGGGATGCGCGGCAACATCAAGGCAACCCCCGCCAGCGCCGCAGCCAACAGCCACAGGACTAGTGCTTTTGTGCACGGACTGGCGTTCTGCAAAGTATTGCTCATTACACCTCCTCACGCTGCGCCATCAGGCCGTGTACCGCCCAGCGCAATACATGTCTCATTAGGCTCCATCCTCTGCAGATGCAGCATGCTCCTCCTTCAGCCTCCGGCGCAATATCTTGCCGATCGGAGATTTTGGCAGTTTGTCGCGAAATTCCACCTGTCTTGGCACTTTGTACCCGGTCAGGTTGGCATGGCAATGCGCAATCACTGCCTCGGCGGTCAGCGCCGGGTCCTTCTTAACCACGTAGACCTTGACCGCTTCGCCGCTCTTTCCATCAGGTACGCCGATCACGCCCACTTCCTTGACGCCGGGATGCAGCATCACCACCTCCTCGATCTCGTTAGGCCAGACCTTGAAGCCGGAAACCACGATCACATCCTTGTGACGGTCGATGAAGCGGAGATAGCCGCGCTCATCCATCTCGCAGATATCCCCGCTGCGCAGCCAGCCATCGGCGCTGAGGACGTGGGCGGTCTCAACCGGCATGTTCCAGTAGCCGCGCATCACCTGCGGCCCTTTTATGCACAACTCGCCCGCCTCGCCCAGCGGCAGTTCGCGTCCTGTCTCATCACGGATCTCTACTTGGGTAGAAGAGATCGGCATGCCGATCATGCCGCTGAATTCTTTGGCGTCCAGAGGATTGGCGCAGACGATGGGGGCTGCCTCGGTCAGGCCATAGCCTTCGATCAGCGGTACACCCATTATCTGCAACCAGCGCTCCGCCACCGTGCGCTGTACTGACGTACCGCCTGCCACTGCCACCTTAAGTGCGCCGGCGTTGGTCTCTCGCACTTTTTCGAAATCCGGCGCATGCAGCAGCATGTTGAACAAGGTGTTAACCCCTGTGATGACAGTGAAACGTGTCTTGCGCAGCACTTTGATGAAGCCGGGTATGTCGCGCGGATTGGTAATGAGCACATTGTTCGCGCCCCATTTCACGAAAGTGAGCAGGTTGGCAGTGAGCGCGAAGATATGGTATAGCGGCAACGGCGTGATGACGACTTCTTCGCCTTCCTTGAGCGTGCCGCTAATCCATGCTGAGGTCTGCTCCACATTGGCCACCATGTTGCCGTGCGTCAGGATCGTGCCTTTGGCCACGCCAGTTGTCCCGCCTGTGTATTGCAGGAAGGCGATGTCGTCATGCGTAACAGGCACGTCGTTCAACGTATGGCGCGCGCCAAGTTTCAGCGTAGTGTTGAATGTCGTAGCAGCCGGCAGGTTCCAGCGCGGTACCATGCGCTTGATCCGCTTGATAACGAAGTTGACTAAGCCGCGTTTCAGCGGCGGAAACAGGTCGCCCACCTGCGTGGTGATGATATGGCGCATGGCGGTTTTTTCGAGGGCTTCCTGCAAGGTGTGCGCGAAGTTCTCCAGCACTACCACCGCTGTCGCGCCGGAGTCGGCCAATTGATGTTGCAACTCGCGCGGCGTGTAGAGCGGATTAACGTTGACCACCACCATGCCGGCGCGCAACGCACCGAACAGTGCCACCGGATATTGCAGCAGGTTTGGCAGCATGATGGCCACGCGGTCGCCCTTGGTCAGACCGAGTTCATGCTGCAGGTAGGCGCCGAAATCCCGGGAAAGACTGTCGAGCTCGCCATAGGTCAGAGTGACGTCCATATTGGTAAAAGCGGGGAGTTTCCGGAAATGTTCGCAACTTTGTTTGAGCATGTCTTTGAGCGAAGCATAACGGAAAATGTCGACCTCGGCCGGAACGCCTTGGGGGTAATGCTTCAGCCAGATGGGCTCCATGTGGGTCTCCTATGATGTGTTGGCAATGCCTGCCGTAATGAAAGACTCAATTCCTTTACGTACCATCATGACGCCGATAGCGGCGAGCAACAGCATGGCAATCTTGGAAATGATTTTTTCACCCACCTGCCCCAGCACGCGGCTGATGGTTCCGGAGTAGAAAAACACAGTGCCCGCAATTAGAATGTTGGCGATAATCGCCACCGCAGTCCAGCCAGCACCGTACTGGTTGAGCAGCAGCATCGAGGTGGTGAGCACGGCAGGCCCGGTAATCAGCGGCACGCCCAGAGGAACGACCCCCAGATTGTTGGAGTCAACTTGACGCTGCAGCTTCTCTTTCGTCAGCAAATCACCCAGCGCCAGCACGAACAGGAGAATCCCGCCCGCCACCATGAAATCGGCCACCGTGATACCGAGCAGATGCAGAATCACTGTGCCAAGCGCGAGAAATATCAGCGCAACCACAGCGGCGGTCACCACCGAACGATATATTGTCCGGCGCACCTTGCCTCTATCCATGCCCTGTGTCAGAGAGAGAAACATCGGCAGCACGCCTATGGCATCTACCGCCACGAACAAAGGTACGAAGCAGAGCCAGAATTCGATCACGAGGTTACTGCCCGTGTGCCTAGTGGCGCTGGTTCACAACCAGCACATCGCAAACTGCTGCCTGGGAAACATCCTTGCTGACACTGCCTAGCAGCCATTCCTGTATGCCGCTCATACCGTGCCGACCGATGACAATGAGGTCAGCAGGTAGTTTAGCAGCGCGTGCGCAAATTTCTGCTGCAGGGTATCCAGTGACAACCTTGCGTGTGATACGACTGTCGCTCTGGTCTGCCAGTATCTTGTCCAATTGTTTATCCACTTCAATCAGCGCATCGTTGTGGTATTGATGGAGCTTATCATCGTGAAGACCTACTTGTCGCATACGTGCCTCCTGTGTCAGGTCAAAAACGTGCAGTGTCTCAATAGCAGCTTCTGGCGCGACAGTGCAGGCCAGCGCTGGCACCTCGGTAGAACCTGATGAAAAATCCACTGCCGCAATAGCCTGTTGATAAGGCGCTATCTTCTTGTTCCTGACGATGAGTACTGGGCAAGAAGCTGCCCGCAGCAGACGCATGGCGGTGGAACCTAGCAGCAGATTGAGTATGTTGTTCTCGCCCTCTCCTCGCGCGCCCGCCACAATCAAGCACCCAGCATTGCTTGCGGCATAGCTGGCGATTTCTGTGTGAGCGCCGCCAATGCGAGTGGCGATTTGCACTGATATATCAAAGTCTTTTTGTAGCTTGGCTGCAAGTGTATTGAGTTGATCTTTGCATATTTCTTGTTGCATGTGCCCAAAATATTTCTGAGATCCAAAGGATAACTCAGTGCCTGTGTATAAATCAAAGGGATACTCCACATGCATAAGGTGCAGTTCTGCTTTGAGCTGTTTCGCAATCAGCGCTGCGCGCTGTACTGCTCGGCCAGCGGCGGCGGAAAAATCGATGCCTGCAACTACATGGGTGATTGGCTGCATATTGTTCTCCTTAATGGTGTTTTCCTGAACAGCTTAAGCTTGGTTGCGCGCTGTTTTACTTTGCATCAGCAACTCCAGAAAATCTCCCGGTACCGGGAATACAATGGTATTGGTTCGGTCGCCGGCGATACTGCCCAGCGTCTGCAGGTAGCGCAATTGCATGGCCTGAGGCTTGCGCCCAAGGATTTCCGCCGCTGCCAGAAGTTTTTCCGAAGCCTGTAATTCGCCCTCGGCGTGGATGACTTTGGCACGCCGTTCGCGCTCGGCTTCCGCCTGCTTGGCAATGGCGCGTACCATCGATTCATCAATATCCACATGCTTGATCTCGACATTGGAGACCTTGATGCCCCAAGCATCGGTCTGGGTATCCAGTGCTTGCTGGATGTCCATGTTGAGGGTTTCCCGTTCTGCCAGCATTTCGTCCAGTTCGTGCTTGCCCAGCACCGAGCGTAGCGTGGTTTGCGATAGCTGACTGGTGGCGTTCATGTAGTCTTCCACCTGCAGAATGGACTTGGCTGGATCGACCACGCGGAAATACACCACCGCATTGACCTTTACCGAAACATTGTCGCGCGAGATCACGTCCTGGCTGGGCACGTCAAACACTACGGTGCGTAAATCTACCCGCACCATCTGCTGGACACCCGGGATGAGGATTATCAGCCCCGGCCCTTTCACTCGCCAGAAACGACCGAGCATGAATACTACGCCACGCTCGTATTCGCGCAGGATGCGTACACTGGAAACTACTAGCACTAATGCCAGCATCAAGGCCGTCAGGCCGCCTAATTCAAACATAGTCGTTCTCCTTTAGTCTATCGGTTTTACTTCCAAAATCAAATCATGCCGCGCCGTGACCCTCACTTTTGTACCACGCGCGAGCGGCGTGCTACTGCGTATCCGCCACAGCTCGCTATGCACGCGTGCCCAGCCTTCGTTTTGCATATCATCCAGCACTTCGCCTTCGGCTCCAAGCATTTCCTCGCCCCCCGTGACTACCGGCCGCTTGCGGGCGCGCAGCGCCATACTGACGACAATGAAAGAAAACAATGCAGTGACTGTTGCAATGGGTATGATCAGCGCCCAGGAAATGCCGTAACCTGGAATATCCGTGTCGATCAGCATCACAGAGCCGATGACGAATGCAACAATACCCCCCAGCCCCAGTGCGCCGAAGCTGGGCAGAAACGCCTCCGAAACCATGAGCGCGATACCGAGCATGATGAGTGCCAGCCCAACATAGTTAATTGGCATGAGTTGCAGCGCGAACAGCGCGAGCAGCAGGCAGATGCCGCCGACCACGCCTGGGAACAGCATGCCGGGGTTGGAAAATTCATAGAGCAGCCCATATATACCGAGCAGCATCAGAATGTAGGCAATGCCAGGGTCGCCGATAACGGCCAGCAACTGGCTGCGCCAGTCCGGCTCAGCACGCTTAACAGTAAGGTTAGCGGTGTCCAAAGTAATCTCGCCGCTGGACAACTTCACCTTGCGGCCGTGTATTTGCTTCAACAGGTCGTCAAGATTTTCTGCCACGATATCGACCACCTTGGCCTGCAAGGCCGCTTCTGCAGAAAGGCTCACCGCCTCGCGCACCGCCCGCTCCGCCCATTCCGCGTTGCGTCCGCGCAGCTCAGCCAGACTGCGGATATAGGCAGAGGCATCATGCACCGCCTTGCGTGATTTCGCATCTTGAGGTGTGCTTTGGGGTGCGTCTTTAGCTGTGTCTTTAGCTGCGTCCTGGGATGGGGCATCTGCTGCTGGTTTCTCGTCCTTCTTGCCCGGTGTGGCCGGCTTTTCTGGAGGTGCAGCGCCTGGCGCCAATTCTATTGGTGTAGCAGCGCCCAGGTTGGTGGCAGGAGCCATGGCGGCAATATGGCTGGCATAAAGAATGTAGGTGCCGGCGCTGGCAGCGCGCGCGCCTTTAGGTGACACATAAGTTGCTATTGGTACAGACGAGGCGAGAATGACTTTGATGATGTCACGCATCGAGGTGTCCAGACCGCCTGGTGTATCCAGCTCGATCACCACCAGTCGCGCATTTGCATCCGCTGCTTTATTGATGCCGCGCACTAGGTAATCTGCACTGGCCGGGCTGATGGCACCTTGTACGGTCAACACGTAGACGTTCTTCGCATGCACTGGCAGAACATAGAGCAAGGACAGGAAAATGCTTATGACCAGTTTTAACGTGACGGACATACCTCCTCCTTTAAACGTGGCGATCCACACAAAAGGGGTTGCAACAATCTGCGCACCTCATCCAACAACGGTACGCTTTCAGCTAGCGAAAAGGTGCAATACGTACACACTTCCGCAAGCTACGGCCGCTACCCACCCGGTTTTAATGATAGCTTCATTGTGATGTTTCATCACTACGTACTAGCACGTATAGAAAGCTGGAATCAGCTGCTTTGAATGCGATATAACCAGCCAAGCCGTATCAGCCATTTTTCGATTTCTACAGCAATAAATACAACACTTGATAAGGCTAGACAAATAGCAAGCTCGCTCATGCTCAGTGGTTCTGTTTTGAAAATTGGGTTAAATGCCGGCACATAAATGGTTGCCATTTGCAGCATGAAGGTGACAATGACAGCTACCGCCATAGGGATATTTGAAAAAAATCCTATACTAAATAGCGATTCTTTTTCCGAACGAATTGCCAAAACATGCACCAATTGACTGATCGTCAGCACCGTAAATGCCATTGTTTGCCAATGCGCTGAGCCGGAATGATATGCCCATGCCTGAGTAAACAAGGTCAGCCCAGCCATTAGCAGCCCTACCCAGATCATATGTTGCCACATACCATTTGCAAACAAACTTTCCTTTGGCGGGCGTGGCAGGCGGCGCATTATGCCACGTTCGGCTGGTTCGGCTGTAAGTGCCAGTGCAGGAAGGCCATCGCTAACCAAATTAATCCATAAAATATGAATTGGCAGCAAAGGAATTGGCAACCCTAAAAAAGGCGCTAAAAAAATAGTTAATACTTCCGAAGAATTGGTAGTCACTATATAACGAATAAACTTACGAATATTGTCATAGAGGCGACGGCCATAGCGCACGGCATGTACGATGGTGGCAAAGTTGTCGTCTAGCAGCACCATATGTGCAGCTTCGCGCGCCACATCAGTACCACCTTTGCCCATGGCTATGCCAATATCTGCGGCTCTTAACGCGGGAGCATCGTTAACACCGTCGCCAGTCATGGCTACCACTTCGCCTTTATCTTGCAGCGCACGGACAATTTTGATTTTCTGTGCTGGGTCAACGCGCGCATAAACTCGCACACGTTCAACTTCAGTTTCGAATTCCTGCTGGTTCAGTTTTGCTAGCTCAGCGCCCGTCATCACTCTGCCGTCACTGTCCGCCAATATGCCAAGTTGATGCGCGACGGCGCGTGCGGTAGCAGGATGATCCCCCGTAATCATTACAGGCGTAATGCCCGCCGATTTACACAGAGAAACCGCTTCTTTTGCCTCGCTACGCGGTGGGTCGATGAGGCCTGCGAAGCCGAGAAAAATAAGATCCCGTTCCAGTTCGTCTGGCTGCTCGCTATTAGGCAGGGTATCCCGGTGACGGTAGGCAAATGCCAATACGCGCAAGCCATTTGCCGCCATGGTTTCAGCTTGTTGTAATAATGCTGCTTGGCCTATGCTTTGGTCTAAGGCATGCTCACCACTTGATGTGAGCATGCGCGTGCATTGTGACACCAGCGCTTCTGGCGAACCTTTGGTGTAAGCAATCACGCCATCTGGCACGCGATGAAAAGTCGTCATGCGCTTACGTTCAGAATCGAACGACAGCTCTTTTAGTCTAGGGGAATCTTGTTCCAATAATGCCTTGTCCCAGCCTGCCTCTTGCGCCGCCCGTAGAAATGCTGCTTCGGTTGGCTCACCTTGTATTTTTCCATGGTGATCGAGATGTGCGTCGTTGCTTAATGCCAGCGCGTGAAACATGATTGGCCATGGCCCACTTTGCCAAGCTTCGCTTTTGTTTTCGGTTAATGTCTTCTCATCCTGCCATGCTGTACAAAGCTCACCGTCTGCATACATGGCGGTTACGTGCATTTTGTTCTGCGTGAGCGTGCCCGTTTTATCCGAGCAAATAAAAGTCACCGACCCCAGCGTTTCTACAGCGGGCAAGCGGCGAATCAAGGCATTTTGTTTAACCATTTTGTGTGCGCCCAAGGCCAGCGAGATGGTCACCACAGCTGGCAGTGCTTCTGGAATAGCGGCCACCGCCAGACTCACCGCTGTCATGAACATAAGCAGTAGTGGTTCTCCACGCAAAATGCCAATCACAAACACCAGCACGCAAATAGCCAGTGCGGCTAATGCTAGCCGTTTGCCAAAACCTGCCAAGCGTTTTTGTAACGGCGTTTTGCTGTCGTCACCCTCACTGAGTAATGATGCGATCTTACCCAGTTCGCTGTGCATGCCAGTGGCGATGACTAAGCCGCGCCCACGTCCATAAGTCACAATAGTGCCTTTGTAAGCCAAGCAGGTTTTGTCACCCAATGGCGCTTCGACGACAGGTAGCGAGTGGATCTGTTTTTCTACCGCGACGGATTCACCAGTCAGCGCTGATTCATCTATTCTAAGTTGCGCCGCTTCAACGATACGGAAATCAGCCGGCACCACGTTGCCAGCTTCCAACAACACCACATCGCCGGGCACCAGCTCAGATGCGTTAACAGTTTGCACTTGGCCGTCGCGTAGTACGCGCGCACTGGCTTCTGACATGCGCTTTAATGCCGCCATCGCGCGTTCCGCTCGATATTCCTGAATAAAACCGATCACTGTATTCAGAATCACAATCACAATGATGGCAATGGTGTCTTGCACATCACCAACGATGCCAGATATGATTGCCGCACCTATCAGTACCACTATCATAAAATCAGCAAACTGGTCGAGCAGCATGCGCCAAGGTGAACGCCCGCGCTTTTCTTGCAATACATTTGGCCCGTGGCGTGCCATCCGTTCGACGGCTTCGGCTGCGCTTAAGCCAGTTTGATGACTGGTTTCAAGCCGATGTGCGGCTTCATCTGCTGACAGCGTGTGCCAGTGGTTGGCTTTAGTCTCGGTATAATTATCCATGCTGAAATTGTATCCATGTGTTGAGGATATAGAACAGAAGCAAGCCTAAGCTAATCCAGGTGAGTTTCAACACGGCACGCCGCTGTGGCCGAAAAATAAATCCAACTGTCACCAGCGCGCTCATCATGACGGCGGTAAAGGCAGTGAGCGCGTGACCGCTATCCACGTTGGCAAGTAAGGGGCCTTTGGTATAAAACAGGTCATCTACCGCCAGGTAAATGATGTTGAACAAGTTGCTACCTAGTAGATTGGCAATCGCCATATCCAGCGCACCGATGCGTAACGCTGATATTGTGACTACTATTTCTGGTGCAGAGGTGACCGCGGCTACCAGCAAAGTACCAACGAAGCTTTGCCCCCAGCCCATCAGTTCTGCAATGTCTTTAGCAACGAAAGGCAGCCAGGAACCTGCCGCGATTACCGCCGCTGCCGCCAGTGCATAACCAGTTACTGCCTGGCGTAGTGTTACTTGCGGATAGCGCTCTGTGGAGGCCTCAGTGTATGCGTCCAGTGTGCGCTGCTCGTAACGGTGCACTGCACGGATGGCAACGAAATAAAGCAGCACAAAAAATGGCGTATACAGCCCGATATGTCCCAGCGCAGGGCTCATGCCTGCATGATCGAGCAACAGGCTGAATCCGGCAAAGGCGATCAGCAATGCACCTAATGAGGCAGATAAAATTTGCCCTTGTGCGGCGCGGCTGTATAGCGTCTCGCGCTGATAAAGCGCATCCAGTATCACTAGAAATCCGAGATTGAATACGGTGCTGCCCAGCGCATTACCGACTGCGATGTTTGGGGCATCCGCTACTGTAACGGCAGAAATCCCCGTAACCAATTCAGGTAAAGAAGTGGCCGTAGCCAATAGGATGAGACCGACCCAAGAGGCTGACATGCCGGTCTTCTCAGCGATAATATCGCCATAGCGGGAAAGAAAATAACCCGCATAGCCAATAACGGCAAGGCATAACAGAAGTTCCAGCCATAATGTCATGTTAGAAAAGCATCATGTAAAAAAAGTATCAGGTTAAGAACTTAATTATTGCTGAGGTGAAATAAAAAGCTATATAAAAAAGCTTTAGCGTGCATCGGCCAGAAACCCTGCTACTGCGCGTTTGAATGGCGTGATGCGGCTGCCTATCCTTATAGCGCCTGCACGCAGCAAGCGCGCTGGCGGACTGTCGCTTGCGTAAAGCTTTGCGATAGCATGTGTAGCTACAAATAGTGGCCGCGTATGACGACGGTGCGCTTGTTCATAACGCAAAAGAAGACTGTTTGATGCAATATCTTTACCAGATACTAACGCCGCTTTGATTTCGGCGGACAAGGTTGCAATGCCTTTTAAGCCAAAGTTAAAGCCATGCGCAGTCACTGGGTGCATGCCTACAGCAGCATCGCCCACTAAGGCAAACCTCTGCCCTACCAGGCGCTTTGCATATACTGTCACTAATGGGTAAGCGTGACGTGTTGAAACCAGGCGCATCGCACCAAGCCTGTGCTTGAAACGCGCTGCAACCTCATGGTTAAAGTCGTCCTCCTGCATTTTCAGCAAGTTATCGATTTCTTTTGGCGGAAGCGTAATCACCACGGACGAACGCATACCATTCATAGGTAATAGCGCTAAGGTTTGTCCGTAATCAAACCATTCCCATGCAGCATGTTCATGCGGCACTGAGTGTTCCATCACGCAGACCATCATTGTCTTGCCAAAATCATGCATATCCGCGGCAATGCCCATGGCACGGCGCGCTTCAGAGAATCGGCTGTCTGCGCCTATTAATAGGCTGGCCTCAATAATCTCATCATCAGCAAGCGTTATTTGCACACCATCCGCCCTAGTCTGAATACTTTTTACTTGTGCTTCAGTTTTAAGTGTGATGGCTGGCGATGATTTCACTGTCTCATAAGCCGCTTTGCGAATGAGATGATTTGAAATTAGGTAGCCCAGTTCGCTTTGCTGTGTGTCGCGATGGCCTATATTTAGCGAGAAAAGTGATGAACCATTGAACACCCGTGCATCCCGCAAGGGCGAAATCGCCTGCGGGTCTATACGCTCCCACAAGCCCAGTTCCTGCATAAGTTTTGCTGAATGATGTGTAAGTGCTATCTCGCGGCCGTCAAAAGCCGGGGTGGCTAATGCAGTTTCAGCTTGTCGCTCAAGCACTATGATACGCAAGCCTGTTTCAGCTAGCGACCTTGCAAAACATAAGCCAGTTGGCCCAGCTCCTATGATTGCAATGTCAGCATTAATTGCCATTAGGGTTGGGTTGGCTTAATTCCGGTAGCGGCGTGGTTGCGTGCCTGCATTGCAGGTACCATGCCATCATGCTTGGCGTTGAGTGTTTTATTGATCTCCATACCCTTACGGTAATAATCATCAATTACAGCGTCCGGTCTACTTATGGCAAGATATAACGTGATGAAAGAGGCTATGACGACCAGCAGTGGGCCAGCGATAATAAGCCAGACATATCCATATTGCCACCAAGATTTTGTATCTTTTACGTTCATTGCTTTTGTGTTCATTAAATGGTCCTCAATTTAATATTAAGCTCTGGTTAGTATTATCTGGGCACTAAAAACACAGATTTTTCGGTCACGGTTTGTTTAGTTTCAACTGACTGAATCTCAAACTGAATTTTATGAGAGCCAGTTTCAGCCGAACCATCAGGTATTTTCAAATCTACAATGAGCCAGCGGGATTCTGCAGGCTTAACCATAATGGAATGATTGAACTCCACACCTTCATTATCATTTTCTTCTTGATGCCGATCTTCAGCCTCAAGTTCCAGACCGTCAAGGCCGGTAGCTGCAAGTTGATAGTGCTGCGTGGTTTCCGTACCATTCATAATCTGCAGGCGATATACATTCTCTAACTTGCCGTCATCAGTCAAGCGCGCCATCACACCGCGATCGCGCACCACATCCACTCTAAATGGCGTTCTAAACCACAAGCTCAACAGTAACCCAACAATTAGCGAGCCAAGTATCGCAGCATAGATTAAGACACGCGGCCGCATAATACGTTGCAGCATTTGCTTATGCGTCCAATGATTGGTGATGGCATTTTGTGTGGAGTATTTAATCAAGCCGCGTGGATAGTCCATCTTGTCCATTACGGTGTCGCATACGTCGGCGCATGCTCCACAGCCGATGCACTCATATTGCAAGCCTTTGCGTATATCAATGCCGGTAGGACAAACTTGTACACACAGGTTGCAATCTATACAGGAACCTAACTTATGGTCTTCGCTACCGGCTTTGCGTGATCGGCCTCCGCGTGGTTCACCTCGCGCTTCATCGTAGGTAACCACTAATGTGTCATCATCAAACATTGCGCTTTGAAAGCGTGCATATGGACACATGTATTTACAGACTTGCTCGCGCATGTAACCAGCGTTGCCATAAGTAGCAAATCCGTAAAAGAACACCCAGAAGGTTTCCCATGGCCCTAAACTAAAGCTCAGAACTGCCTGACTAAGTTCCCGAATGGGTGTGAAATAACCTACAAAAGTAAAACCGGTCCATAATGCGAAAAGAATCCAAACGAACTGTTTACTGGCTTTTTTGAACAGTTTTCTGCCTGACATCTCTGCTGAGTCGAGCTTCATGCGGGCGGCGCGATCCCCTTCGATTTTTCTTTCTATCCAGAGGAATATTTCTGTATAAACGGTCTGCGGACAGGCATAGCCGCACCATAGGCGCCCGGCGATTGCTGTAAACAGGAAGAGTGACAGCGCGGAAATGATTAGAATTGCTGTCAGATAAATCAAGTCTTGCGGATATAAGACCAGATTAAAGATATAAAAACGTTTTGCCTCTAAATCAAACAGCAAGGCTTGGCGCTGACCCCACTGAACCCATGGCATGCCATAATAAAAAAGCTGGGTCAACCATATGATGACCCAGCGCCATTTTGTAAAGAACCCTGATACGCTGCGTGGATAAACCTTTTCTTGCGCTTTGTACAGCGAAATAACGACATCTTTTGTTGAAGTCGCTTTTTTCGCCGTTTTAGCGGCTGGTGCTTCGTTCATCCATCCAACTTTCTTAAACCAAAGTTACTTGCTAAATTTACTTACTAAACTATAACCAGGCTTACTTACAAACTTATTTGCCAAAACTTATTTGTTAGATAAGCCCCATACGTACACTGCCAGCACTTGTAATTGCGCAGGGGTAAATTTACTTTCCCAAGCCGGCATTTGGTTAGTTTTGCCTTCGTTAACACGCTTGATGATGGCAGCTTCGCCTGCACCATGTAACCAAATCTTATCGCTTAGGTTAGGTGCACCGATATCCTGGTTGCCCTTACCTTCTGCGCCATGACACGCTGCACAAACCGCAAACTTTTCTTTACCTAAGCCTGCACGCGCTGCATCATGCGAGCTACCGGAAAGACTAAGTACATAGTTAGCTACATTTTTCACATCTTCTTCTGTGCCTATTGCGGCGGCCATTGGTGGCATCATACCGATACGGCCACCAGTAATAGTTTCCAGGATTTTTTCAGAGCTACCGCCATATAGCCAATCATTATCGGTCAAGTTAGGAAAACCACGGCTACCTTTAGCATCTGAACCATGACATTGCGCGCAATTATTCATAAACAAACGTTCACCAATCGCCCTAGCCTCTTTGTTTGAAGCCAAGTCCTCTGGCTTCATAGCAACAAATTTGGCATAAAGTGGCTCCAGCGCCTTGTTAGCAGTCGCCACTTCTTTTTCATACTGGTTTACTCCAGTCCACCCCAGTTTGCCTGCGTAGCTGCCCAAGCCAGGGTAAGCCACAAGATAAAAAAGAGCAAAAATAATAGTGATAATAAACATCCAAACCCACCAGCGTGGCAGCGGGTTATTCATCTCGCGGATATTTTCATCCCAAACATGACCGCTAGTATTATCCCCGCCCGAACTTGCTACTTTAATTTTACTAGTAAGCCACAATAATAGACCACAACCTAAAATACCGCCTAAGGCGATGACTGTAATCCATATTGGCCAAAAACCGCTTGTAAAGTCACTCATTTTATTTTCCTCTAATCTTCAATGCCTGAAGTATTCTTAATTTTGGTCATCTTTAAAAGGCAGGTTAGCTGCCTCTTTAAAGTCTGGGGTATTCCGGTTCCGCCAAACCCATACTATGATGCCGATAAACGCAATGAAACTAGCAACAGTAGCCACTATGCGGAGTGTATTAATATCCATTTAACTTCTCCTTTTTAGTTTCTTTGAGTTAGGCTATTTCAGGTGGGTACCCAAAACTTGTAAATAAGCAATCAGTGCGTCCATCTCGGTTTTGCCTTTTACTTCCGCTGCTGCGCCAGCTATTTGAGCATCGGTATACGGCACACCCACAGCACGTAATGCTTTCATGTGAGATGGCATGGCTTCCGCATCGACCAGATTTTTTTCTAACCAAGGGTAGGCTGGCATGATGGACTCTGGCACTAAATCACGTGGCTGGATTAAGTGAATGCGATGCCAATCATCACTATATCGACCACCAACACGTGCCAGATCTGGGCCTGTACGTTTACTACCCCATTGAAATGGATGGTCATACACTGACTCACCTGCCACCGAATAGTGCCCATAACGCAAGGTTTCGGCACGGAACGGACGTATCATTTGTGAGTGACAGTTGTAACAGCCTTCACGCGTGTAAATATCCCGTCCTGCCAACTGAACTGATGTGTAAGGTTGAAGGCCTTTAATTGGCTCAGTAGTGGATTTTTGGAAGAACAGCGGCACAATCTCCACCAGCCCACCAAACGCTACCGTGACCAAAATCAACACAATCATTAAAAAGTTATTGGTCTCAATTTTTTCGTGGCTGAAGCCACTTTTTGTTTCATGATTTGACATAATGGTTTCCCTTAAACGTGAGCAGCAACAGGTGGAATGGAAGCAACCGCCGCTTTACCGCTGGTTGCCGTTTTAAGCACATTCCACAGCATAATAATCATGCCGCTTAGGTAAAGCAGACCACCCAACCAACGGATAATATAGTAAGGAGTTTTTGCTTTAACACTTTCTACAAAAGTGTAGGTCAGTGTGCCGTCAGCATTGATAGCGCGCCACATTAAACCTTCCATCACTCCGGAAATCCACAGCGCAGAAATGTAAAGCACAATACCTATCGTCGCCAACCAGAAATGCAATTCAATTGCTTTGATGCTATGCATTTGTTTTTGACCAAACAAGCGCGGAATCATGTAATAAATCGCACCCATAGAAACCAGACCCACCCAGCCCAACGCACCAGAATGTACGTGGCCTACTGTCCAATCGGTATAGTGTGAGAGTGAGTTTACAGTTTTAATCGCCATCATTGGGCCTTCAAAGGTACTCATACCGTAGAAAGATAATGAAACGATCAAAAAGCGTAGAATTGGGTCTGTACGCAATTTATGCCATGCGCCAGACATAGTCATCATGCCGTTGATCATGCCGCCCCAACTAGGTGCTAACAATACTAGCGAAAACACCATACCTAAAGACTGAGTCCAATCAGGCAATGCGGTGTAATGCAAATGATGCGGGCCTGCCCACATATAGGTAAAAATCAGCGCCCAAAAGTGCACGATAGACAAGCTGTAAGAATACACGGGACGCTCTGCTTGCTTAGGCACAAAATAGTACATGATGCCCAAAAAACCTGCTGTCAGGAAGAAACCAACCGCGTTATGGCCATACCACCACTGAATCATTGCATCCTGTACGCCCGCATAAGCAGAATAAGATTTCATCAAGCCAGCTGGCATTGCTGCACTATTTACAATGTGCAACAAGGCAACGGTGAGGATAAATGCACCAAAGAACCAGTTAGCCACATAAATATGTTTAACTCTGCGTTTGGCTATGGTACCAAAGAACACAATGGCGTAAGACACCCAAACTACCGCGATAAGCAGGTCAATAGGCCATTCCAGCTCAGCATACTCTTTGCCTTGCGTATAACCTAAAGGCAGAGAAATGGCTGCTGCAAGAATCACCAGCTGCCAACCCCAGAAAGTAAAAGAGGCCAACTTTGGCATAAACAGACTGGTCTGGCAGGTACGCTGTACCACAAAATAAGACGTGGCAAACAAGGTACATCCACCAAATGCGAAAATAACGGCATTGGTATGTAGTGGTCGCAAACGACCAAAACTTGTCCAGGGTAAGCCGAGATTGAGTTCTGGCCAGACAAGCTGTGCAGCGATAATTACGCCCACCAGCATGCCTACCACACCCCAAACCACGGCCATGATTGAAAACTGCCGTACAACACCATCGTTATACGTGGTTGATTGTGTATTTAAGTCTTGCATTTAATTCTCCCGTTTTTGTGCTTTTCACTTCTTTTGTGCTGATTACTTCTTTTACTGAGTCACGTGTGGCATTTTGCCGCACCACACCCTAAACCCGTTTGATACAAATCAATCTTCGTACAGAATGCGCTCACCTTCTGCCTCGACATCCTCAAACTGACCAGAATATATAGCCCACCAAAGCCCTCCCAATATCACCAACACAAGAATAACCGATAAGGGGATGAGTAGAAAAAGAATATCCATTATATTCCCTCCGAAACAGGGTTGGCAATACGGGATAAGCGCGCCGCATTAAGAATTACCAGCAATGAACTTAGTGCCATGCCCAGGCCAGCAAGCCATGCCGGCAACATGCCGGCCACGGCTAAAGGAACACAGATTGCATTATAGGCTGCTGCCCAGATCAGATTCTGTTTGACGATATGCATAGTGCGTTTTGCCTGTGCAATCAACTGTGGCACCATCGCAAGCTGTCCACTCATGATAACAAAGTCCGATTGCGCTTGCGCCAATGGTACCGCTTGCCCCATAGCGATAGAAACATGCGCGCTTGCCAGCACAGGCCCATCGTTCAAGCCATCCCCAACCATCGCCACTCTATGCCCTTGTTGTTGTAAAGATTGAAGATGTACAAGTTTATCTTGTGGTGTACAGCTGCCCCTAGCCTGATTGATTCCAACCATTTTTGCAATTCGCTCTACCGGCTGCAACTTATCTCCAGACAACACCTCAACCTTTATTCCACTTTCTTGAAGCGTGCGAATTGCTGAGGCTGCGTCTGGTTTTATCGCCTCTACAATTTCAAAACTTGCTAACCAGCCTTGTTCAGAAACTAGATATACTTTTGAAATATCGCCATTCGCGTAATGAGAATGGTCACCGTCTAATTCACAAAACTGTGCAGAGCCTAGCTTTAGTCTGCCATAAGTGGAATCTGCCGTCAGCCCAAACCCTGAAACCTCCTGTACATTAGTGATTTGAGCCGGAATTTCCGTCTCTGCTTGATTTTTATTAGCGACTACTAAAGCACGAGAAACTGGATGTAGTGAATGTTGAGCAATGGCTGCTGCAATCTGCAGGGCTGCTGACTGGCTGAGATTCTCATGAGTGGATATTTGCCCTACTGTCATACTATCATGCGTGAGGGTGCCGGTTTTATCAAAAACGATGGTGTCAATTGTGGTGAGCGCTTCCAGCGCCTGCATTTTACGTACCAGCACGCCGCTACGCGCCAAAGCGCCTGATGCGGTCAGCATGGCGGCTGGCGTGGCTAGAGAGAGCGCACACGGACACGTCACAATCAGCACGGCAACAGCCGCCATCAAGGCGCGACTATGGTCGGTTTGCCACCAAAAAGCTGCGGATGCGGCAGCGGCCACTAAAACGGCCAACAAAAATGGGCGTGCAATGCGATCCGCCAGCAGGGCAAGGCGTGGTTTCTCGACCGAAACACGTTCCATCAGCGCAACAATTTGCGCATAACGCGTGGATTGCCCGATTTTATCAATGCGAACCTGTACGGCTGCAGATAAATTATGGCTGCCCGCGATAACCTCTGTACCCGTTTGTTTAGCAACAGCGCGTGATTCTCCGGTCAGCAAAGCTTCATCCGCGCTGGTGCTGCCTAAAGTGATCGTGCCATCTGCGGGAAAGGTTTCACCGGGCAGTATTCGTACGACATCACCGACATTGAGTCGGCGTACAGCAACGCGCTCAAAGCTGCCGTCGCCTTTGATACGATCTACACTGCTGGGTAAACGGCGCATTAGCGCGTCTAACGCACCAGCAGTACGGTCACGCATGCGCAACTCTATCCAGCGGCCTGTAAGCAGAAAGAATACAAACATGGTGAGCGAATCAAAATAGACCTCACTCCCCCACCAGCCAGCAGGCTCAAAAGTAGCTGCCGTGCTAACGACAAAGGTAATCAGAATGCCCAGTGCTACAGGCATATCCATACTGATCTGACGCTGCTTGAGGTCATTGAGCGCGTTGCTAAAAAACGGACCTGAGGAGAAAAGCAACACCGGCAAAGTGAGTATCCACGATGCCCAGCGCAATAAATTCAGCATATCCGGCGTCATGTCTCCAGGGGTTGCCACATACACAGGGTACGCGTACATCATCACCTGCATCATGCAGAACCCTGCGACCAGTAATCGCCATAACATTAAACGTTGATTTTTGCGCCTATCATCCTGGCTAAATGCCTCGGTTGCGGGTAAAGCACGATACCCTGCCTTGCTCACCGCTCGCATCCAGTCAGAAGGTTTTACAACATCCGCATCCCACACCAGGCGCGCCCGCCCGCTTGTGGCATTGACATCGGCACTTACAACACCTGAAACAGATTTCAATGCTTTTTCTACATTCATCGCACAAGCCGCACAGTGCATGCCCTCAATCGCCAAATGCGATTCCCACTCATGTTGACTTCCATCGAGAGTTTGGCTGAAACTTGACCACTCGGCGGGCTCATCAAGCGCAACCCATATACCTTCGTCCGCTACATGCGTAGCAGGTTGGGTTGGCGTAAATGTAGGGGCTGATGCCAGCATAAATAAATCGCTTTACTTCTATAATATATAAAATTATATATTGTTCGCTATGGCATGCAAAACGAACAATTACGTTGACACATTTCAATAGCTATAGTTTAGGTCTAAATATCAGGAAAAAGATAAAAATAAATGAAAAAATCAACATAAGTTTTATGTTGATCGCAAACACTTGCAATTGCTCTTCTTGGAATATAGAGTCGCATCTACTCTATAAGCAGGTGTTAAACATGCAATCCATCACTTCTTTTCTCAAACGCTACCCTTTTGCCATGCTGCTTGGCGTTCAACTTATTAGTATCTTATTTTATGGAACAATGAATGATTCACAAATTAGCCAATTAATTTTTAATTGTTTTGGTCTGACTGTACCCATTTTAACGGTTTGGGTAGTGTACCGCACGCCGGCCATCAATTGGGTGGCATTCACTTTGGTGATATTGGCGGTTGGGTCATCATTGTTAGCAAACTTTGCTAACCAGCCGCATTTGTTAGCTTGGGCGCATGCTTTCGAGAGTTTGCTGTATTTTTACGCTGCGATAAGCTTGGTCATGTATATGTTTAGAGATGACATTGTGACCTTAGATGAGCTCTATGCAGCAGCAGCCACATTTACACTGCTTGTATGGGCATTTGCGCTCGCTTATTCCGTATGCCAACAAGTGTATCCCGGCAGTGTATTAGCAGCTATCAATCCTAATAACCCGCGCAGTTGGATTGAGCTATTGTTTATGAGCTTTTCCATACAATCTAGTACGGGTGTTGGCGATGTTATCCCTATTTCTGGCCCCGCCAGGGCGATCGGATCGTTACAGATTTTTACTGGGGTGATGTATATTGCAATCGTGGTGTCACGTTTGGTTGGTTTAGCAGCTAACTCCAAAAAATGAATTTATTTTTTTAAGGTGTACACCAGCACTGCATCGCCTTGCTTGTAGCCAAATATGGAGCTGCCGCCACTCGCCACAGCGATATACTGCACGCCGTCGATCGTGTAAGTAATTGGCGGCGCGTTGACGCCAAACTCTGATTTAGCTTGCCATAGCAGCTCGCCTGTCTGGCTGTTATAGGCGTTAAAGCTGCCGTTACCCTCACCCATAAACACCAGACTGCCCGCTGTTGCCAGCACGCCGCCCACCAAAGGCTGTGCGGTTTTGCTTTGCCAGGCAATTTTTCCGGAGGTTAAATCAATGGCTGAAAGCAAGCCCCAGCGCGGGTCACTGGTAGGCTCACTGGCCGCATAGCGTATGGCAGGTTTGCCGTCTTTAGCAGGAGTTTCGTGCAAGGTGTAACGAATTGGTGCGTGGATCCCTGCTATAAACGCGCGCTGACTGGCTTCATCTACACTCACAGGTGACCAGTTTGAGCCGCCCAGGATGCCAGGATACACAGCTATGCCTTCAAAAGTCGCTTTCTTGAACATATTGAGCTGCGGCACAAAAGCCTCTGATTTTTTCAGCAACTTGCCTGTTGCCCTATCATGCACATAAAACCAACCAGTTTTGCTGGCCTGGCCTACGGCAGGAATTGTTTTGCCATCTAATTTGTAATTAAATAATACTGGCGGGCTTGCCAAGTCATAGCCCCACAAGTCATGCGGCACCTGCTGATAATGCCATTTGAGCTTGCCGGTATTGACATCCAGCGCTACCAAAGAAACTGTATAAAGATTATCGCCAGGACGTGAAATATCATTCATCTGCGGGCTTGGGTTGCCCGTACCAAAATACAGTGTATCGGTCGCAACATCAATCGCAGGCGTGCTCCAAGCAGAGCCGCCGCCAAAACGTGCCGCATCAGGATATTTAGCCAAATCAGCTTTTTCGGCAGCTACATCGCGGTTAAAAGTCGCGCCATCTTCCGTTGTTTCGGCAAATACACCCTCCCAGCCCTTGTCGGGAATCGTATCGAATTGCCAGACGCGCTTGCCGTTATTTACATCATAGGCCGCCAGAAAGCCAGGCCGCCCATAACGCCCCGTTACACCAATGACAGCGCCTAACGGCGCATCAGCAGTTGGATTATCAATGTGCAAGCCATAACCCACCCCGGTGATGCCGATAATCACTTTGCCCTTGTACACCACAGGCGCCATGGCGATGCCAATTCCCGTGCCGCCTGTAACCTTACGCGCACTATTCGGATCATCTTTGTTCAGCGCATCCTGGCCTTCGGTGCCGATAGCACCCTCTACCACGTCGATATCCCATTCTTTGGCGCCAGTTTTAGCATTCAGCGCAATCAAACGTGCGTCCACCGTGCCTATAAACACGCGGCCCGCAGCTACTGCTACGCCTCTGTTGGCCGGGCCGCAGCACATTTTCCAGTCTTTACGCCTGTCATGATTGTAGCGCCAGAGCTGCTTACCAGTTTTAGCATCTAAAGCCACTACATGGTTAAAAGGCAGGGACAGATACATTACACCGCCTTGCACGATCGGTGTGGCCTGAAAAGTCGCCATGATGCCGCTTTTATATTGCCAGGCCTGTACCAGGTTTTTTACATTGTCCTTGTTAATTTGCACAGACGGCGAAAAGCGCTGGCTACTGTAATCACGCCCAAAGCTTGGCCAATCCTGCGTTTCCGCGTGGTATTGCTTTGAAATATGTGCGCAGGCCGCGAGTAAACTCACAACAGCCGCTAAAACCAAAAAATTCAGATTAAAATGACGTTTCATAATGGCAGGTTCCAATGATTTATTCATAGCATACCGGTAAGTATATAGCTTGAATTTAGTTTCAAATAAAAAATGCTCAAAATAAGTTGTGCAGACCCTGCAAAACCAAGACGGGACAACATGCAGTTCGCTAATATAAATTGGATTAACAACCAACCATATTCTATTGATTTTAATGATATTTACTTTTCAACAGAGGGCGGTCAGCAGGAAACAGAATATGTATTTATTACTCATAATCAATTAAAGCAGCGTTTTGCGCAACCTAATCTCCATCACTTCACCATTATCGAAACCGGCTTCGGCACCGGGCTCAATTTTTTGGCGGTCTGCGCGCGTTGGCTGGCATTGTCGCCGCCTCATGCGAAATTGCATTACGTCAGCATCGAGAAATACCCGCTTAAGCTTGTTGATTTACAGCGTGCCATGCAACTTCTGCCACAATTCAGCGTTATTTCATCCGAACTCATCTCAAAATATGCTGGACTTGAATCCGGGCTAAATCAGTTTAACCTTGCTGCAAGCCGCATCCAGCTTGACTTATGGATTGGCGATGTTGTCATGCAGCTCATTCAAATCAGCGATATAGCTGACGCTTGGATACTTGACGGCTTTGCGCCAGCCAAAAATGCTGACATGTGGTCTGGCGAGGTATTCGAACATATTGAAAGGCTCTCCAGGATCAACACCACATTTGCCACCTTCACCAGTGCTGGAGTGGTTCGCCGCGGGTTACAAGCGGTAGGTTTTGACGTAAAAAAACAGGCCGGTTTCGGCAAAAAGCGCGAGATGCTGAACGGCGTCTTTACGGGGAAAAGCGCATGACTAAAGCCATTGTCATCGGCGGCGGCATCGCCGGTTGCAGCACTGCCTATGCACTTGCCAGGCGCGGCATTGCTGTCACGCTGATTGAACGGCATTCGGCGCTGGCACAGGAAGGTTCCGGCAACCCGATTGCAATGCTGTATCCTAAATTCAGTGCTAAGCCAGATGCCGCAAGTACGCTGGGTTTGCATGGCTTTCGGTTTACGCTGGATTTATTGAACCAATGGCCGTCCAATCAAACATTGTTCAATGCTTGCGGGTTGATTCAACTGGCTTTTGACGCGCGCGAACAAGCCAGACAGCAAGCACTCTCGCAGCAAGATTCCCTTGCATTCCTGCAGCGCTTAGACGCCTACAGCGTAAGTGAAAAAGCGGGAATTGAACTGAAAACCGGCGGCATCTATTTGCCACAATCCGGCTGGACAAGGCCAGCCGCCTTGTGTAAAGCACTTTCCAGCTCGGCGCTAGTCACTACGCACATCTCCACCAATGCGCTGAAAATCCAGAAAAATATCAATCAATGGCAGGTATTCGATGACAAAAATACTGCATTTGAAGCAGACATCGTTGTGATGTGTAATGCCAACGACATCAAGCAATTCAAGTCTTGCGCGAGTATGCGAATAACCCCGGTGCGCGGCCAGGTTAATTTCTTTGCACAAAATGATCACAGTCAAAAAATAAGCACCATTATCTGCAGTGACCATTACCTGAGCCCTGTAGTAGATGGCCTGCATTCTATCGGAACGACTTATGCACCTAATGATACTAATCCGTATTTAAGCGATGTCGACACACGCGAAAATTTAAGCGCCTTGTGTGATATTTCGCCGGACATCTATTCACATCTAGACAAAAACTCAGTGTCGGGCCGTGTGGCCTGGCGCAGCCATACGCTAGACTACATGCCGCTGGCAGGGCAACTGCTAGACGAACAGGCAATCCGCGCAAAGCCGCCACGCCACAACACCGACCTTGCAGACTTGCCTTGGCTGGAAGGTTTATACGTCAACGCTGGGCATGGCTCGAAAGGCATGATTACTGCGCCAATCTGCGGTGAACTCATTGCAAGCTTAATTACAAATTCTAACTGCCCTGTTGAAAGCACACTTGCCAGCAAACTCAATCCCAGCCGATTTTTATTACGGGAATTGGGGTTAAAACAATTGGCGAATTCGCTTTATAAATAGATTAGAATTGCGCCATGCAAAATGTGAATCAACTACTTGCCAATGCACAGCAGGCACAGCAGCAAGGCAATCCCGGTCTGGCGTTGCAGCGCTATCAGCAAGTTTTACTGCAATACCCCAATGAGTTGAATCTGCACATCGTTTGCGGCAATCTATGTGTAGAACTGCAGCGCTTTGAAGAAGCAGCGGGCTATTTCAGGCGAATCTTAAGCGCTTCCAATAAAAACAATGATGCACGCAATGCTTTGTGTTTTGCGCTGCAGGAGCTGGGTAATCAGGCACACGATCATGGCCGTTTTGCCCAGGCCGAGGCGTGTTTTGAAGAAGCTACACAGCATCAGCCCGGCAACGCGGTGTATTGGTACAACCTAGGCAATGCCCAGCGCGAGCTGGGCAAACCGCAGGCTGCGCTGGCAAGTTTTAAAAAATCACTTGTCTTAAACCCGAACGATGCGGATGCCCATAACAACTTGGGCAATGTGCTGCGCGAACTGGGGCAACTGGATCAGGCCATCGCCAGTTATCAAACAGCTTTGCAGATCAATCCCAACCTGCATCATGCGCTCGCGCATCTGGTGCATCAGAAACAGCATGTATGCGATTGGGCCGGGTTAGACGCGCAAATCCAGCGACTGCGCAATTTGGTGAAAAATGACCCCAATGCACAAATATCACCGTTTGCCTTTCTGGCGATGCCCGGCACGACCGCTACCGAACAAAAGCAATGCGCCAGCAACTGGGTAAAAAACTGTTACGGTACTTTGCTGGCAAGCTGCGCTAATCTTGGTTTTAATGACGCAAAAAAACCAAAGAAAAAAATTAATATAGGTTATTTATCCGCCGATTTCAGACTGCATCCGCTCGCATTTTTAATTACCGAACTGATTGAAAACCACGACAGGAATCAGTTCGAAGTTACCGCTTATGCTTACGGCCAAAATGACAAAACCCCAGTGCGCAAGCGCCTGGAGCGCGCTTTTGACCATTTTGTGGATATTAGAAATTTGAATGATTTAGAGGCCGCAAAAAAAATCAACCAAGACCAAGTTGACATTCTGATCGATTTAACCGGTTTCACACAAAGCAGCCGTACCGGCATAGTGGCGCTCAGGCCCGCACCCATCAGTATCAACTGGCTAGGTTATCCGGGAACGATGGGTGAGCTAGAAGGCGAGCCGCTGTTTGATTACATGCTGGCCGATAAAATCACCGCGCCGAACCCGGCCGATTTTAGCGAACATCTGCTTTACCTGTCCTGCTACCAGCCCAACGACAGCAAACGCCCGGTCGGTAAATACACATCAAAAATCGAGCACAATCTGCCAGAAAACGCTTTCGTGTTTTGCTGTTTTAATCAAACCTTTAAAATCACGGCTGAGGTATTTGCAGTATGGATGCGCTTGTTGCAACAAGTGCCAAATAGCGTGCTGTGGCTGCTGGAGTGCAATCCGTGGGCAAAAGTCAATTTACGGAAAGAAGCTGAAAGCGCGGGCATCGATAAAAATCGGCTGGTTTTTGCGCCGCGCGTGGCGATTGCCGAGCACCTTGCCCGCCATGCGCATGCAGACCTGTTTCTGGACACCCTGCCCTATAACACGCATACCACCGCCAGCGACGCGCTGTTTATGCGCTTGCCGCTACTGACATGCGCTGGCGAAACTTTTGCCTCACGCGTGGCGGCAAGCCTGCTGCAAAGCGTTAATCTGCCTGAATTAGTCACGAATTCATTGCAAACGTATGAACAAAAAGCGCTCGATTTTGCGCAGCACCCTGAAAAACTGGCGCAGCTAAAACAAAAGCTCTGTTCGGAACTGGAAAAATCCGCGTTATTCAACCCGGCACAATTTGCGCGTGAGTTGGAGCAACACTATTTGCATCTTTGGCAAACTCTGTGACAAACCCCCAGCATGTGATAAAGTTAAAATAATTAAAATTAGCCTCATAAGAAAATAGGAAGCACTATGGCTGCAGTTGATATTACCCCGGTACTTAAATTCATGACGGAAAAAGGCGGTTCCGACCTGTTTTTCAGCACGAACGCACCGATTCATATGGAAATTGAAGGCGAAACAATGCCTGTCAATAGCCAAATCATGACGCCTGGCATGGTAAAAGAAATCGCTTATTCGATCATGGGACCTGCGCAGGTTGCAGAATTTGAATCTACCTTAGAGTGCAATTTCGCGATTGGACGCAAGGATATCGGCCGTTTTCGAATCAATGTATTCCGCCAGCGCGGCGAAGTCGGCATGGTCGTTCGCCATATTAAAACCGAGATTCCAGATTTTGAAACACTGGGCCTGCCGCTTATTTTACGTGATTTAATTATGCGTAAACGTGGCCTGGTTCTGGTGGTGGGCGCTACCGGCTCAGGTAAATCAACCACGCTAGCCTCAATGATTGATTATCGTAACTCTAACGAAACAGGCCATATTGTCACGATTGAAGACCCGATTGAATTTGTTTACAGCCACAAAAAATCTATAGTCGACCAGCGCGAAGTCGGCATAGACACCCTCTCTTTCGAAAATGCGTTAAAAAATGCCATGCGTCAGGCACCGGATGTGATTCTGATTGGCGAGGTGCGCGATATGGAGGGCATGAAACAGGCACTTGCCTATGCCGAAACTGGCCATTTATGCCTGGCTACTTTGCATGCCAATAACGCTAACCAAGCCCTGGAGCGCATTATCTCGTTTTTCCCTACCGAGGCTAAACACGGCCTGCTGCTTGGTCTTTCCCTGAATCTGGTGGGCATCATTTCACAGCGCCTGATCCCTGGCAAAGTACAAAAGCGCGTTGCTGCGGTGGAAGTCATGATCAATACGCCGTATATGGCCGAGCTCATTCAAAAACAGAAACTGGGCGAGATGAAGGAAATCATGGCGGATAACAATGATATCGGCATGAACACTTTCGACCAGTCGTTATTCAGACTGTTCAGCAATGGCAAAATTGGCGAAGAAGATGCGCTGGCAAACGCCGATTCCCGCAACGATTTATCGCTTAAAATGCGCTTTGCCGCTGAGGGCGCTGCCGGCGGTTTTGGCGCGTAAGCTTAATCCCTATGATTTAGTGCCGCGGTCAATGCAGCCATAACAATCAAACTGCCGCCAATCCATTCATTCAGCGTCATCGCCTCGTGCGCCAGGTAATACGAAGCGAACGCGGCGACTACCAGCTCAAACAAAAACAGCACTGAAGCGCGTATCGCCGTGAGCACTGTCAAGCCAAACTGCACCAGCAATGTAGCTGCCATCAGCAGCAAGGCGATCATGCCCATCACCAGCCAATGATATAGACTGAAAAAGTTAGGCGCTGGAAATGTATTCCCCAGAAATGGCGAAAAGACCAATGCCACACCAATCACCCCAAACCACACAGCGAATGACTTGGCTCGAAGGCTTAAATGGCTGGATTTGCGCGTAATCACGTTGGTTAGCGAAAACCCTATACCCGATGACAACGCCAGCCATTCCGCCGTATTTCGCGGAACTGGCAAATGGTTGGCCACCTCACCTAGCGGCCCTGCCAGCATGATATAGGCACCGATAAGTGCCACAACAATCGAAATGAACCCGACTTGCGTAATCGGCTCTTTCAGCCAGAAGCGCGCCAGCAGCAACGTCCACAGCGGTGAAAGATAGAACAGCAGCATGACGCGCATCACCTCGCCGTCAATTACGGCCAGCACATAACTTAAATTGGTCCAGCCCGCTGCCAGGCTCAGCCAGAAAATGCTTTTGGGCTGTGTCAACAGTCCGCGCCAGTGCTTGCTAAAATACATTCCGGCAATCACCGCTGCAATACAGTAGGTGTAAAAGCTGGAGGCGACGCCTGAAACACCCGCTTCCGCCATCAAGCGATACGGATACCAAATGATGCCCCAGCATAGCGCGCCAAAAAGCAGGCCAAATACCGCAAAAGAGTTTTTATTATTGCTGTTGCTCACGATGTTTCCTAAATTATAATAGCGCCTATGAATCCAAACCTCAGCTTGCTACAACCCTACCCGTTTCAGCGCCTGCGCGATCTATTCAAAGGCATTACACCTAATCCGGGATTGTCGCCGATTAATTTATCCATCGGTGAACCAAAACACGCTACGCCTCAGCTGATTAAGGACGCGCTGACGAGCAATCTATCTGGGCTGGCCAGCTACCCTACCACGGCCGGCTCAATTGCGCTGCGCGAAGCTATTTCCGCATGGATTTCCCGGCGTTACAACATCCCGGCACTCAGTGCTGATAAGGCCATTTTACCAGTGAATGGCAGCCGCGAAGCGCTATTTGCTTTCGCACAAGCCGTTATCGATAGCAGCAAACCCAGCCCGATTGTGATTTCGCCCAACCCGTTTTACCAGATTTACGAAGGCGCGGCGTTTCTGGCTGGAGCGACACCCTACTTTTTAAATACGCTGCCCGAAAATAATCATGCAATGGCGTTCGAAAGCGTGCCTGCTGATGTGCTTAAACGCACGCAGCTGGTCTATGTATGCAGTCCCGGCAACCCTTCCGGCAAGGTGATGAGCCTAGAGCAATGGAAAACGCTGTTTGAATTATCCGACCGATACGGTTTTGTGATTGCTGCCGATGAATGTTATTCCGAAATCTACTTTGATGAAGAAACTCCTCCTTTAGGTGCCCTGCAAGCCGCTTCCTTATTGGGCCGCGGGCATGCCAATTTAATTGTTTTCAGTTCGCTTTCCAAGCGCTCCAATGTGCCAGGCATGCGTTCAGGCTTTGTGGCGGGCGATGAAAGCATCATTGAGAAGTTTGCGCTCTACCGCACCTATCATGGCTGCGCAATGAGCCCTACTGTACAAGCTGCTTCAATTGCTGCGTGGAACGACGAAGCGCATGTGATTGAAAACCGCAAGCTTTATGCAGAAAAATTTAATGCCGTTACCCCGATGCTAGCGGATGTACTAGAGGTAGAAATGCCGGATGCAGCGTTCTATTTATGGGCCAGAAGTAAGGAAAGTGATACAGAACTGGCGATAAAACTTTATCGCGATTTGAATATCACCGTGTTGCCAGGCAGTTTCTTGGCGCGTGAAGCACATGGCATGAATCCAGGTAAAAACTTCATCCGCATGGCACTGGTGGCGCCCTATGATGAATGTGTGGAAGCCGCCAGCCGCATCAAAATGACGACATTTCCCTTCTTGCGTCCGGTATCGACGTAGCGATGGGCCTCGGCGATCTGCTCGAACGGATAGCGTCGATCAATAACCGGTTTGAATTTTCCCGCCTCAGCCAGCCCCGCGAGAAAATGTAAATCTTCCGCGCGCCCGGCTGCTGCTGGCCCAGCGATGACTTTCTTATTGCTCGTCATCGACACCCATGGAGTCAGAAGCATGTCTGGCAGCCCAGCTAAAACCATAAGAAGGCGTCCTCCTTCCTTCAACGAAGCTTTGCTGCGGGAGAAAGGGACCGTGCCGACGGTATCGACAATGACATCATAGGTTTCACCATTCTGCGTGAAGTCTTCTTGGGTGTAGTCGATGACATGACTGGCACCCAGAGATCTCACCAGTTCCACGTTAGCGGTACTGCACACCCCGGTTACGTCTGCCTCGAAGTGCTTGGCAAGCTGCACCGCAGCTGTGCCTACCCCTCCGGAAGCACCATTGACGAGTACTTTTTCCCCACTCTGAAGTTTTCCTCTTCTGAAGAAATCCAATGCCGTTATTCCGCCAAAAGATAGTGCAGCGGCTTCATCAAAGGTCAGATTGGACGGTTTTAATGCCACTGCCCCGTCTTCTGGCATGCATTTGTATTCCACATAACAACCCATGGCGGCATCGCTGAACGCAAAAACCTTGTCACCGACTTTGAACTTGCTTACATCTTTGCCGACCGATTCAACTACCCCGGCCAGCTCCGTCCCAAGTATGGGTTGCTTTGGTCTTGCGACCCCTAATGCCAAACGAATGATGATCCCGAAGCCGGCAGGTACATTGAGACTTCGCACCCTCCAGTCGCCGGATGTCACCGTTGTCGCATATGTTTTTATCAAGACTTCGTTGTCCTTGGGCGTGGGCTTTTCGACCTCCTTCAATTGAAGAACCTCGGGCGGCCCATATCTTTTATACATAATTGCTTTCATAACTCTCCTTCAAATTCGCTTTGGCCATTGTCTGAATGGTCTACAGCAATACATCGTGCAGGGATGCAAGATCTAGGGCGGGCTGCTTTTGGCGCGTCCCGCTTGCTTCGCGCAATGTTAGGGATTAAGATTGTGTTCATCTAAATTGGACACTATTTGATTGCTTTAACAGTAGTGCCCCGCGGATAACTGAGACAATTGACTCAGGTTTCTCCAGCGGGATGACGTGACCACTATCCACCCATATTTGTTTAGCGTTTGGGTAAAGTCGCACGATGTCTTTACGTTTTTCGTTTGCATCATCTGCCAACTTTGATTTTTCTTGCATTGGTTCAGATGCGCTTAGAACGAATACTGGTATATTTTGCAAGGTTGGGAGTCCGAGAACTTGTTCGCCAGTTTGAGAAAGTAAGTTGAGTTCTTCTTTCGCCGTACCTGTAACCAAAGCCCCTACGATGCCTCGAACCCAGAATGACTGTTTCTCAATTGCACCTTCGCCATCAAGTTGCTTCGGGTGAGTTGAATCAACGAGAATAAGTGCGCTAACCTCATCTGGATAGCGGCGAGCAAATAGCTGCATATATAAACCACCCAGTGAGTGCCCCACCAGAATGTACGGTGGGGTCAGGCCTTTGCTTCGAAGCAGCGACCTCAATTCATCCACTACGTGTGAACCGTCACGGGGCGTTGATACGGAATCACTTTCTCCGTACCCAGGTCGGTTGTATGCGAATGTCGTGGTGTCTTTTGAGATTTCTGGCAATACCTTTTTCCACCACTCCATTCTTCCACCGAGTCCATTTTCGAAGACAACGGGCACTGTGTTATGTTGAGTCATTGCAAACTCGACATCTATACTATTGATTTTCTCAGTTGTTGAATTGGGTAATGATGCGCAGCCTGAGAGCAATGTCACTATAAACACGACAAGACTTATAGTAAGTAATTTTGTTTTCATGATATTAAAAAGCCCTTGTAGTTTGATAAGGAACCCGCTTTAGCCTGCCCCTAAACTGGTTAAGCGCGGTGAGAGATATGCGATTTTTCAATAGTGTACAAATACGCAGGTAGCGCACACGACAAGCCTACACCTAAGTTGAGTGCAATGAACAGCCAAGGCTTAGAAGCATTACTCATTTTCCGCTGTTGGAACATAAATACCCAAAACACGAATGACGATATGAGCAGGTCGGCGCTAATGCCGCCTACCGCGCCATTTATGAATAACGCTGAAATAAAGTCAGGAAGATTTACTCCATTTAACTGTATGAACTGCAAAAAGAAAAAAAACGGAACAATGGCACCAATTATTGCCGCAACTAAATAAATTTTCTTCATATCGGTTTCCTTCTGAATGGTTAAAGAGTATCTAACTTTTTAAATAAGGTGTGTTGCATATCAGCGTAGCGTCCCGCTTGCTGGATGGGTTATGCTTTTGCTAAGCAACTAAGGTGACTTTTGGTATAAGCGTTCTTTTTCATATTCATCATAGGTTTTTTTATTCAGACTTTCTAAGCATCGTTCACTTTCGCTTGGTGGCTGGCTACGACAGTTGTTTTCTGCGCCTTGCTTTACGCTTTCATACCATGCTTGAGTCGTGCAACTAGAGATTGTCAGCATTAAAAATATGGGCAAAATAAACGCTATAAATCGTTTTGTTTTCATCTCAAGCACTGCAGATTGGGTTAATGTATGAAGCTAAAAAAACGCATACTAAAAAGCCTCTTTTGATGCTTCAGCCTTAACAATTTTTGCTTTGCCGCCATGCAATTTAACCAGATGCAACAATGCCTTATTCATCCTTGGCACATAGTCAGTGTCTAGTTTTTTGTAAATTTCAAATAAAAATTTAGGCCGTTTTTCTTCTGGCTCATCTAACAAATACGCGCAAGGCTTGTCACATGTCATGGTGTAAGAAAGATATTCATTGGTGTGTGTGTAAATAATATTTGTAATTTGGCTGATGGGGATGCCTTTTTCAACAGGCTCTCCTCCTAGGCCACCTATGCCATTTACCATAGTAACCTTGCTAATAAGTACATCACCTTCAATGTTATGCTTTATCTCCTGCGGGTTTAGCTCGGTCTGTTTGATAATCCAAGCTTCTGTTTCTTCTTTGGTTTGCGCCATTGCATTGATCGAAAAAAACGAAAGCAAACATAGCGCTGTAAAAAATTTCATATTAAGTTCTACCTATCTTCAAATTTGTTGGTTGATTACTAAGTTTGTTGGCTGATTATTTAGCATTGAGCGCGGCTTTAAAATCTTCAATCACCGATGGCCCCCAATTATGTCGCTCAGGCTGCCCAAGCCCCATTGGTTTTTTACTCACCAGTTCAATTTTGTATTGCGGCGCATGCTCTGTAGTTGGCGTAATATAAAACGCGACGACTTTGCCTGTATAGTCTGCACCCACGCGCGATTTAATCGTGCCAGATGCCTTGTGGCTATACACAATCTTCATGTCGTTTGACATCGCTTTAGTGGCTGCCGCCCACACTTGGTCATAAGTTGGCCTGCCAGTTGTAGAGAAAGTCACGCCATCAGCAGAACCGGCTTGCAGTTCGTGTTCGTTAACGGTAAACACAGCACATGCGCTTAAAATGAAGCTAAACAACACAACCAATAATACTCTCATCGTTTTCATTACTTTCTATTCACTTATTGATTCGGCCCGATGAAGTATCAACTTCCGCTCGGCCTGAGCTTGCCGAAGGCGTTGCATCCATTCATATTTCGACAAGCTCAATGCGAACGGACTTCAAATATCATCGGGCCGAATCAATAATATACAAATTACTTGTCATAACCCGTGGGTCTAGGTTTTGTGCCCTTACATTTAAAATAAATAGCCCGCCCAGCATTGCCAACACATTTAACATCTACCCCCATAAATTTACCCGTTGTATCAGCCTGCAGTTCATCTATGATTCCATATTTATCTTCCCCGCCACAGGCTTCAGCAATACCTGCCAGCGCTTCGTTCTTGCGCTCTTGCACTAACTGCACCATGCCACTGGCGCAATATCTCACTTCACCCGTCGCTTTAGAAAATTTAGAAGACAGCCCCAAGGTATCTGCTTCGCCAGGCGCATAGATATAAGCTTTTTTTACAGAAGAATTGAATACTGGATTGGTGGTTCCACCAGCACAACCAGCTAAAGACAACACAAGTAAAATTAGTACCACCTTGATTAAATACATTTAAAATTACCTCGCAAATGAAATTTTTAAAACACAAAGTCGCAGGAACACTCACTGGCCTCGCGTTTTGCTATAAGTTATCTATTGTTTAATCATGAGAAAATAAATATAAATTGATGAGAGTGCGTTCACCAATGACATTTGATTTACTTTCCAACCGTTCTTTGCAAGCTCACGTAAAGTTGTTGATTCACCCTCTTTATGACCATCACACAAAAGTACAGTGTCATTGGGCGGGGCTCCTCGTTCACATACCATGTACTCAGTGCCAAATGCAAAGCATGAGGCCATCATTGTTGCTAACACTGTAGTCACTACTAATATTGATTTTACCCATTTTGTTTTTCCTTATGATGTGTAGGCGTACTTTAACGTGTCACGCACTATTTCAGTGCGTGCTTAAAGTCTTCCCACACTGTTGGCTCACCATCACTGTCATAGTTTGGTTGGAATGGCTTTTTGCTAACGATGTTGATTTTGTAGCGAGGTGCATTTGCATCGGTGGGTTGAATAAAGAAACCCACTACTTTACCAGCCGTCCCATTGACTACTTTTGACTTAATGATGCCAGAAGGCTTGTAGCTCTCAACAATGTTCATATCGGTACTCATGGCTACCGTTGCGGCACGCCATATCTGTTCATAATTTTTGCCAGTAACAACATAGTGATCACCAAAATCTCCGTTGCTTTGCAAGCTATCTGTGCTGACACAGGCTGTCAAAAACAAGCTGAATAGTAAAAAAATAATCTTCATATTATTTCTTACTAATTTCAGGCTTAGGTTGAACGCCGTTACACCTGAAATAAATTGACATCGGACGATTACAGTCACCACCTATTCGCACATTACCGACATGGCTCGCTTGAATATAGCCAGAACCTTCACGCCGAATTGTATATTGGTCTTTGCCGCCGCAAGCTCCATCAATAGCCGCAAGCGCTGCGTTCCTGCGTGACTGGGCCAGTGATGATAAACCTGCGCCACAGTAATTCACCGCTCCCGTAGGCTTGGTGATCTTGCCCGCATTCTTATAGTATTCCCTGATCTCAGATGGTGTAACCATGGTTGGGATTGCACCTTCAGCTGTCATATTGGCTTGCTCTTCTGGCGTGAAGATATGAACCTTGGCAGCATTGCTGAAAAGTGCACTGTCAATACCATTGGCACCGCCAGCACAACCTGACAAAATCGCCATCAGCACTAGTCCAGAAAAAGCCGCATTTTTCTTATTCAGCATCACTTGTAATTCCCGTTTCTCGTTAGTCTAAATTCAATAGGGAGAATTTAGACTAATCGACTATGCAAGGTCTACTGATAGATCTAGTAGGTAAGCCCTACTTTCAAGCGATTTAGAATGGTTTAGGTTGAATCAGTCGTTGGAGCGAGGCTTTGCCGATAGCATGCTGTCGGCTGACGACATCGAGTTTCTGCATGGCATTGTTAAGGTGAAAGTTCACCGTATTATCCGAGATTCCCAGCAGTTGCGCGATTTCGTTCGAGGTTTTTCCATCAGCGGCCCATGTCAAACACTCACGCTCTCTCATGGTTAAGTTTGAATCTACCTCTTGTGACAAACAGCCTAGGCGACGTACAGCTTGGTGCAGATGAGTTGCTAGTAACTGAATGATAGGGAGTGCTGTTTCCGTTATGGCACGCGCTCGTTCAGGTGGCGCATCTAAAGACAAGCTTAGTATCCCAAGCTCACCCTGCGGGCTGTGAACTGGCATGGTCACGCCGTCGCGTAATCCATATTCGGCAGCATCAAGCATCATAGACTCTGCGGCGCTTCCTGGTTCCAGAATAAGGTCGCTCCAACGTACGGGAAGGATCTCACGTATGCACCATGCCATTACTGGATCCGATTCATAATATGCCGCCTCGAAATAGCGCTTTACCCAACCTTCCGGGTAACCATCTAGCATAATCACCTGTGCATTAGAAAAATTAGTTGGGACCCGAAGGGCATAGACAAAACTGTCAAATCCAAGCTGCTTGCTTACCTCAAGAAAGTGCGCTTTCAGTTGCTCCATATTGAGTGCCGCAGCAAATCGCTGCTGTGCTTCCAAGACTTGTGCCAGCTCCATGAACCTGCCCTTTTACGTTGCGCGAATGTTAATTTCAATTCTACATCCAAACAGGAAAAACACTCCAAAAAGAGCAACCCCTATTCCCAGAATTGCGCCGATATCGGCATCATCTTGTCCTCTAACGGATATTAATACGCGTAAATTACATTAAATATTAATTTTAACTTATTGTTTAATATATTTATTGTTCAATCTCACTGCGAGAGAACTCAGTGCAATCAACGCAACTCCTATCATCACCAGCGCTATCGGCCAGCCTACAGTATCAGCAAAATGTTTAGCCGTGTAATAGCCGATATACACCAGCATGGATAGCGTGCCGACCAATAATAATGTCCTGCTGCGCGCATAAGTGCTTAAAAATATGAGCAATGCCGATAGCCCAAGATAAACAAGCTCAAACGGCGTGTTTTCTACCGCCTCAAACACCGACCACATTAAAATAATCGCGCCGACAAAATACCAAAATGGCGCTATGGCCAGATGTCGAGACTGATTGAGCGCATAAGCGATACACATGAGCGAAATTCCAACTACCGTACCGATGAGTTTTTCGTTCATATCCCAAATATCAAACAGGTTGGCAAAGAAAATACAGCCGAACAAAATCGCGCTGAAGGCAAGCACGGTGCGGCGTTTCGCCCAAAACGTGGCGCCCTGCTGTATCAGCATATAAGCGGACATAAACATCAAGCCGTAACGCGCATCGCCACCCGAAGAATATTCCTGCAACATGACTAAAATCCCGGTCGGCTGCAACAGCGAGGCCATTAAAAACAAAGGCGTAGCCGCTTTTTCGTATCTTTTATCGGCGAGACAAACCAAACCCATGACAAACGCCACCAAACCCGTGCCTAGCGTCACAATCACTCGTGCGGCCGAGCCAAAATCATCCCAATACATGGAGATGAACACGCCAATGCCAGCAAATACAAAAATGCCGCCTATGTAGCCGAACAGTTTTGACAATACACTTGAAGATGGCTTGGCTGCCAAAATTGGAGCGGTCTCCAGGGCATACTTTATATCATCTAGAGTGATGTTATTGTGCTTGGCGAGCGAGACAATATCTTGCAAAGCGTCTTCTTTAAGTGACATGATGCCCCCTTATTTTTTGATGACCCAGCCGATAAACTGCAATTGGTTGTAGTAAGCATCACCCTTGTAATACGGCACTTTATAAGCCACACCGCCTTTTTTGATGCGATATCCGGTATTGCGATAACCACCACCGAACAAGCCACCTAGCAACCCGCCACCGCCATAATTCGGCCCGTCTAATACATAACCATCTGGCGAAACATTGTTAGTATCAATCTCGAAGCTCTTCGTCTCTTCCAACGCCACTTCCACGCCATCAGTAAATTTACTATTATCTAACGTAATTTCACGTGTAGTCTCAGTTTTGCCATCATAAACAAACAGCCTTACTTGGTTGTAATTGGTGTTTTTATCTTCAATTTTCTTAGGCTTAACCATTAGCAGCTTATTTTTAACATTAAAGTTCAGCGAAAATTCAGATGTTTTTTGATAATCATACTGCGTTGCGGTGAACAGCATCTCGTATTGTGGCGGTGTGCCGAGAGATTTTGGAATCACCGTCGCTACAAAAAACAGCACAATCAGCAACAGCGGCAGCGTGAGGCCGATAACCAATACCAAATTTTCTTTTACCCAGTTTTTCATGCCCTTATCCTTGAATAAATTGCTTGATCAACTTTAGCACAATCTCATGCATTTCGGGGTTCAAACAATCCACTTCTAGCGTGTCATCCATGCCGCGCAGCCAAGTAAGCTGGCGCTTTGCCAGTTGACGCGTGGCAAAAATGCCTCTGTCACAAAGTTCTTTTTCATCATATTGCCCTGAAATGTGCTCCAGTGCTTGCCTGTAACCCACACAGCGCATAGAGGTTGATTCCGGCGTCAGTGTCGGATATTTCACTTTTAACGCCCTTACTTCATCTAAAAAACCGTTAGCTAACATTTGCTCAAACCTAAGCGCGATGCGTTCATGCAGCACTTTACGATCGCTTGGCACCAGTGCGATTTTAAGCAACTTGTAAGGCAAAACTTCGCTAGTTTGTTTGGAGAATAAGCTAGACATGGTTTCACCTGTTATCTCATGCACTTCTAAAGCGCGCTGAATGCGCTGGGTATCGTTAGGCTTTAATCGCTCCGCTGTTTCAGGGTCAATGGCTGCAAGCTTGCTATGCATGGCCGGCCAGCCTGCCTGCGTGGCCTCAGTATCCAGTTTGGCGCGAATAGAGGGGCTAGCCTCTGGCAAACCACTTAAACCACCCTGCAAGGCTTTAAAATACAGCATGGTGCCGCCGACCAGCAATGGCACCTTGCCGCGCGTGGTAATTTCCGCCATCAAGCGCAAGGCGTCATTTCTAAAATTCGCTGCGGAATACGCATTCGTGGGGTCGATGATGTCAATCAGATGGTGCGGCGCTTTTGCCAGCACTTCTGCGCCTGGCTTGGCCGTACCGATGTTCATATCCTTAAAAACAAGTGCAGAATCGACGCTGATAATTTCAACTGGCAGCTTGGAATAAAGCTCCACCACCGCGCCTGTCTTGCCGCTGGCAGTAGGCCCCATGAGAAAAATTGCAGGCGGATAAGCTGTTTGCATCATCTATAAATTATTCAAAATTTGTTTTTTTCGGCAACAATCTGCATGTTCGACCAGACAATGTTGTTCATTTGGTTCTTCTCATATTACCAACCTGCGGCACGGCGGTATAATATGGCCTAATAAATATACTACACATTTTACCGGAGAGGTTCTCAATGAACTTGGAAAAAGTAATTTTTGGTTTTTTTATCGTACTGGCGATGACGTTGAATTTCGGTTTCTTTCTCGGTGATATTGACAACCCCAGCCACCACCATGTCTATGAGCTCTATGCGGCCATCGTGGTGAGCCTGATTGCTACCGTGTTAAAGTTTGGTGACCGCACGCAGGTCGGCGCCGTGTTGCTGTCTACCAGTCTGGCAGCAGACCTGCAACTCATTACTGCTGCCGTATTATGGGCTATCATGGGCGGCAGTATGGATGAAGCCTCGCTGATGGTGTATATCGTCTCGCTTTCCGGCGGCGCGTTGATGGCGAATTTTGTATCGGTCATCCTGCTCATCTCCGAGACCATCAGCCAGCGCAGATAATGCGCGCCTGCTTGAATATTCAAAGCACCCGGCGACATGAATAACATTCTTTTCCTGATCCTGCGGCGCCTGCGGCGACCATTGATCGTGATCATCCTCAGCTTTGCCATCGCCATTGTTGGGCTGACGCTCATGCCCGGTGTTGATGACAAAGGCAATCCCTGGCATATGAGCGTATTCCAGGCTTTTTATGTCATCAGCTACACAGCCACGACCATTGGCTTTGGTGAAATCCCCTACCCCTACAGCCATGCACAGCGCCTCTGGATGACGTTTTCCATCTACCTGACTGTGATTCCATGGTTTTATGCTCTGGGTAAAATCATTACTTTGCTGCAGGACACCGCGCTACGCCAGGCAATCACCACAGAACGCTTTGCCAAAAGCGTGCGCTTGATTCAGGAGCCTTTTTATATCCTGTGCAGCTATGGCGAATCTGCTAGCTTATTGGCAAAAGCGCTGGATGACAAAGACATGCGCGTGGTGGTGATTGAATCCATGCAGGAGCGACTCACCGAACTGGAACTGAGTGACACGAAAAATGTGATTCCCAGCCTGTGCGCCGATGCCAAGCTGCCGGATACGCTAGTTCATGCAGGCGTGCACCACCCTTTGTGCAGCGGCGTCGTCACGCTCACCGACAATGATCAGGTTAATCTGGCCGTTGCAGTGGCGGTTAAACTCATGAACCCTGACTTGCCCGTGCTGGCGCGCGCTGAACGGGAAGACATCGCGGCAAATATGGCGTCTTTCGGCACGGATCACATCATTAATCCTTATGTGTTGTTTGGTGAGCAGTTGGCTGTGCGCGTGCATGCGATTGGCACTTATATTTTGCACGAATGGCTCACCGACGTGCCAGGCGACACTTTGCCGCCACCCGAGTGCCCCCCCATGGGAAGGTGGATCGTGTGCGGTTACGGACGTTTTGGGAAATCAGTGGTTAAAAATCTGGAACGCGAACATATGACCACCACCATCGTAGAAGCCTCGCCAGAGCTCACCGGATGTAAAAACTGCATCGTGGGCAGCGGCACAGAAGCAAAAACCCTGATGGGAGCAGGTGTGTATGACGCTGTTGGTATTGTTGCCGGCACGGATAATGACATCAATAACTTATCGATTGTTATGACCGCCTATGAGCTTAATCCAAAGCTATTTGTCATTGTACGTAAAAACAGGTGGCATAATAATGCACTGTTCAAGAAATTTGACGCCAACATTACCATGCAGCCGCACGACATTATCGCGCATGAATGTCTAGCCCACATGATCTCACCGCTGCTGGCACAGTTTTTGGCGCTTGCACGCAACCAGAGCAATGCCTGGGCCAATGCGCTGGTAAGCCATCTGGTTTCAGTCGTAGGCGAAGCCGTGCCCGAAACCTGGGCTGTCACGATTAACAGCAAAAACGCTTCGGCAGTGGCTGCATTTATCCAGCAGAACCGCGGAGTAACGCTGCTGAACCTGACACAGGATCCAGCCAATCGTCAGAAGTACCTGCCGGTGGTCCCACTTATGCTGCTGCGCAACAACGAACCCTGGCTATTGCCGGCAGAATCCACCTTCCTGAACGAAGGCGACCAGATACTTTTCTGTGGCAAGCCGATGGCAAAATCCACCCAGCCGAGGCTATTAAATAACCACAAGGATCTGACCTACATTGTCGACGGAATAGAAGTTCCCGACAGCCTGATTTGGCGCTGGTTGAAGTCTTAGCAAAAACAACTGGCAAAAACGTCCCTTGGCAAATACATAAACTACAGCCTGCTTCATTTTCCCCGCATAAACATCTTATCCAGATCCAGCATTGAAATCTGGAACCAGGTCGGGCGGCCATGGTTGCATTGGCCTGAGCGTTCGGTCGCTTCCATATCGCGCAGCAATGCGTTCATTTCTGGAATAGTAAGGCTGCGATTGGCGCGCACGGCGGCGTGGCAGGCCATGGTGCCGAGCAGTTCGTTTCTGCGTTCCGTAAGCGCACGGCTAGCGCCGTATACGCGTAAATCCTTCAGTACGTCTCTGGCTAATTGTACGGCATCGGCACTTTGCAGCATGGTGGGCACTGCGCGCACCGCAAGCGTGGTGGGTGAAAGAATGGCGATATCAAACCCGAGTTGTTGCAGGCTGTTTTCGCCACTCGCAAGCGCTTCGTGTACTGCCGCTACTTCGAGCCTATCCGCATTGAAACTCACCGGAAGCAGCAACGGCTGCATAGCAACACTTTTACTGTCGAGCGCGTTTTTAAGTTGCTCGTACATAATGCGCTCGTGCGCAGCATGCATATCCACCACAACCAAACCTTGTGCATTCTGCGCCAACACATACACGCCATGGATTTGCGCGACGGCAAAGCCAAGCGGATACTCATTTTCACCCGAATTGGCATCGTCAGAAGGCGCATGGATATTGGCTTGCAGGGCACCTGTTTGAGCGTTTCCAAATAGTGCTTGATAAAAACTATCGGGCTGGTTGGCGCTTAAATTGATTTGCGACTGATACTTGGGGTATTGTCCTTCGACAAGCTCAGGACGAACGGTAAAAGGATTATTCGCCGCCTGCCCCGCTGTCACCGCGTTAGAAGCGCCAGTTGGCGTAGCCAGCGCTTTATGCAGCGAATGGAAAATGAAGCGATGTATCGCCTGTCCATCTCGAAAACGCACTTCGGTTTTGGCAGGATGCACGTTCACATCCACCAAATTGGGATCCAGCTCCAAAAACAGGACAAATGCTGGGTGACGATCGTGATGCAGCACATCCTGATAGGCTTGGCGGATGGCATGGGCAATGAGCTTGTCTCGCACAAAACGACCGTTGACGTACACATATTGCGTATCGCGGCTATTGCGGTTAAACGTCGGCTTGGCTGCCATGCCCCAAAGCCGCAAGCCAGCGGCGGATTCATCGATACTTATTGATTCAGCCGCAAATTCTGCCCCTAATACTTCGCTAAAGCGCTTTTCTGGCGCTCCAATTAAAAACCTGCTCAACGCCCTGCCATTGTGTTGCAGCATAAACGCCACATCTGGCCGAGAAAGCGCGATGCGGCTAAATGCTTCTTCGCAATGCGCAAACTCGGTGGCTTCCGTTTTTAAAAACTTACGCCGTGCGGGTGTGTTGAAATACAAATCGCTCACTTCCACAATCGTGCCAGCATCTAATGCAGCAGGCTCAAGCGGCGCTATTTCACTGCCTTCTGAGGCAATACGCCATGCGTGTTTTGTTTGTTGCGCACGGCTCGAAATAGTCGTGCGCGAGACCGATGCGATGCTCGCCAGCGCCTCACCACGAAAGCCTAAGCTGGCAACGGATTCCAAATCTTCCAGACTGGCGATTTTGCTGGTAGCGTGGCGCGTAAGCGCCATGGCCAAATCATCCTGTGCAATACCGCTGCCGTTATCTGCTACGCGCAATTGTTTGACGCCGCCCTGCAGCAACGACACTTGAATCTCTGTACTGCCAGCATCCAGGCTGTTTTCCAGCAGCTCTTTTAGCGCAGAAGCGGGTCGCTCCACCACCTCGCCCGCGGCGATTTGACTGATAAGTTGATCGGGTAAAAGTAAGATTCGCATAAACTTTTTATTTGATGTATCTATTCATTTAGATACGTTTGTATTTTACCTGCAATGCAGCAGCGCCGCTCTATCACTGCAACATAAATCGTACTAAACTCAACGTATTGACATATTCTTTTATGGGGAGTTGAAGATGAAAATCGACGGCAAACTAGTGTTGGTCACGGGCGCTTCCAGCGGCATGGGCGAAGGCATAGCGAGAGCAATGGCAAAAGCCGGCGGTCGCTTGGTTTTACTGGCAAGAAACCAAACCGAACTAGACCGCGTGGCAGGCTTAATCAAAGCCATGGGCGGCGAAGCGCATGCTTTCTCGGTAGATTTGAAAGATGCAGATGCGGTTACCAAAGTGGCGGCGCAAATTACGCAACAGCTTGGTACGCCCGATGTGATCGTCAACAACGCTGGTGCAGGCAAATGGCGTTTTGTGGATGAAACCACGCCCGCGGAAGCGGTAGAAATGATGGCCGTGCCTTACTTTGCTGCTTTTAATGTCACGCATGCGTTTCTACCCGCCATGCTAAAGAGAAACAGCGGCCATATCGTCAACATGAGTTCTGTCGCCTCGCGCTTTGTATGGCCTGGCGCAACCGCTTATATCGCCGCGCGCTGGGCAGTGCGCGGGTTCACAGAGGCATTGCGCGCTGATTTAGATCGCACCAATATCAACGTGACACTGTATGAATCTGCCAGCGTGAAATCACCTTATTGGGAGCACAATCCTGGCAGCGCTGAGCGCGAACCAGGCATAGCCATCATTATTCCCAAACTAAGTGTTGAAGACGTTGGGGAAGCCGTGGTGCGGGGCGTAGAACGCAATAAAAAGCTCATCATCATTCCGTTTATGACGAAATTGATTTATTGGCAGCACGCGCTGTTTCCGTGGCTGGTGCAGTGGCTATTGACAAAAACCGGTTACAAACGCAAATAGTTACTATTCTTTTGCGACTTTGGTTTTTGCCAGAGCAGGATTGCTGGCGAAATACTTTTTAATGCCATTCAAAATCGAGTTGGCAAGCTTGTCCTGGTAAGCATCATCATTCAGTTTGCGCTCTTCATCAGGGTTGCTGATAAATGCCGTCTCAACCAATATCGACGGAATGTCTGGCGATTTCAACACCGCAAAACCTGCCTGCTCGACACGCGGCTTGTGCAAATTATTAATTTCGCCAATGTTGCTCAGCACAGCTTTTCCTAGTTTCAGACTGTCATTAATGGTGGCAGCTTGCGATAAATCCAACAAAGTTTTGGCTAGCACCGGGTCTTTGTCATCCAAGCTCACGCCGCCGATTAAATCGGATTCATTTTCTTTTTTGGCTAAATAGCGCGCACCGGCACTGGTGGCGCCTTTTTCAGAAAGGGCAAATACCGAAGAGCCGCGCGCAGACTGGTTAGTAAAGGCATCGGCATGAATCGAAACGAATAAATCGGCCTTAAATTTTCGCGCTTTAACCACGCGCCCATGCAGCGGAATAAAATAATCACCATCACGCGTCAAAATACCGCGCATATTGGGTTCTGCGTCAATTTTCTCTTTCAATTTTTTTGCTATGGTTAAGGTAATATTTTTTTCACGGCTACCATTGGCACCGCGTGCGCCAGGATCTTCGCCGCCATGTCCGGCATCAATGGCGATGGTGATTAAACGTCCGTCTTCTTTACTTGCCGCGGGTTTGTTTGTGTCTGACGGTGTCCCTGCTGTTGCATCAGCAGGTTTAAATGTGGCCTCAGCCGGCGTAGTTGCATTAGGCGCATTTGCATTAGTAGGTTCTGCAGCTGGCTCGACCGGCTTGTCTTCAGGCGCGCCTGTGTTGGGCGGCAGCGGCTCTACTACTGGCTTAGGCTGGTCTGCTTCAGCATTCTTTTTACCAAGCATGGCCATTAATTCATCCTGCAATGGATAAATATCCAGCACTAAGCGATTTTTGTAATCACCAGCGGGCGCAAGCGCAAACAGGTTAGATTTCACCTCGCCTTTTAAATCGACGGCCACGCGCACCACGCCTGGCTTGTAGTTGGCTACGCGTACTTGCTTGATATAAGGGTCGCTTGACAGGATTTTGTCAGATAGCGTCTTTAAAACACTGGTGAGCTCTACATCTTCGATGTCCAGCACTAATCGGTCAGGATTTTTCAGGATAATCAGCTGATATTTAATCGGCGCGGTCGATTCAAATGCAACGCGAGTGTAATCATCCGCTGGCCATACACGCGCTGCTGTGATGGTGTTAGCCGCGTAGCCATTTATAGTGATTAGCAACAAACAAACAAATAATAGTTTTACTAAAATGCTTCTAAACATTGCGTTCCTAATGGCGAACCCGCTGAAAACTGAATTTTACGCCCTTCTTTAAACAATGAAAGACATACATGAATATCAGGCTCGGGCAATACATGCGCAGCTCTTTCTGGCCATTCAATCATGCAAATACTTTGCGGATTGAAATAATCTCTAAAACCTGCAGCATCCCATTCATCCTCGCTTGTAAATCGATATAAATCAAAATGATATACATTATAACTAGAATCTACTTTAGGATCAATTTCGTAAGGTTCAACCAAATTATAAGTCGGGCTTTTTACTTTGCCGGCATGCCCTAACCCATGCAGGACACCGCGTACAAAGGTGGTTTTACCCGCGCCAAGATCGCCATGCAGGTACACCACCAGACCAGCCTTAACAATATGTGCAAAGCGCATGCCACAAGCCAGGGTAGCTGCTTCATCATTCAGGGTAAGTGTAATATCATTGGCGCTATGCATTTAAATTCTTCTAACGACTTGACTGCGCTGGCGGCTGACATCAGGCGCTGGGGCCGTGAACTGGGCTTCGCCGAGATTGGCATTACCGATACCGACTTGACGGACGCAGAGGCTGAACATCAGGCATGGATTAACAAAGGCTTTCATGGTGACATGGATTATATGGCAAAACATGGCACCAAGCGCACGCGCCCTGCTGATTTGGTGCCAAATACCGTGCGCGTGATCGTAGCCCGCCTGGATTATTTACCGCCCAAAGCGCAAGACAGCTGGGATGTGATGAAGGACGGCGAAAAAGCCTTTATCTCAAGATACTCCTTAGGCCGCGATTACCACAAAGTCATGCGGCAGAAACTGCAAAAACTGTGCGATAAAATTGCAGAGAATATAAACGAATTTGAGTTCAGAGTATTCACAGACAGCGCGCCAGTGCTGGAGGTAGCACTGGCAGAAAAAGCTGGCCTGGGCTGGCGCGGCAAGCATACTTTGCTGATTAACAAAGAACATGGCTCCTGGTTTTTTCTGGGCGAAATTTACACCAATTTGCCATTGCCTATTGATGCAAAAGCCAGCAACCATTGCGGCAGCTGCAGCGCCTGCATTGATATCTGCCCTACCCGCGCCATTACCGCGCCTTATGAGGTGGATGCGCGGCGCTGCATTTCCTATCTAACCATCGAGCTAAAAACCGCGATTCCTGTTGAATTTAGGCCACTCATAGGCAACAGGGTATATGGCTGCGATGATTGCCAATTGGTTTGCCCATGGAACAAGTTTGCAGAAACCACGCAAGAACCAGATTTTAATGTGCGAAACGGCCTGGATGACATCAGCCTCGTGGAATGTTTTGCCTGGTCTGAGGCCGAATTTAAACAGAAAATGGCAGGCAGCGCGATTTATAGAATCGGCTACTCACAATGGCTACGCAACATTGCCGTGGGTTTGGGCAATGCGCCTAGTACGCCGGCAGTGATAGGCGCCTTAAAAACACGAGAGTATGACAACAATGAATTGATTCGTGAGCACGTAGTCTGGGCTTTGCAGCAACATCAATAAATTAATGATTTGCTAAAATGCATCTTGGCTTGGCTCGGGTTCGTATAGAGGACCTGGCTCCAATATAATTTTAGCTCCGCTACTTTTTGAATCGTTATTTACCCCTATGTTTCCATCAGGAGCGCCTGAAAATGTTTCTTGAGCATTTTCCTGAATTATTGGAGTATCTTGCAGCGGGAAAACATCTAAAGTCAATCTGTACTTATATTCGCCTACAGGCTGATAAGCTGTAAGACGGGGTTTAGCTTGCGTTCTCAAATCAACCACTATGCGAGTAATGCCTTGCTTAAAACTAGCTACCCGCAATTGTTTAATGTAAAAGTCATCAGGCAAAATTTTACTTACAAGTGCTTTTAGTGTTTGATTTATTGGGGTATTTTTTATATCCAACACAATACGATTTGGATTTTTAAGAATAAGCATTGAATGCACAATAACTTGATCTGACTCGATGGTAATGCGAGTGTATTCACTGACTGGCAGCACACTGCTGGCGATGACTGTTGCCCCGTAAATCGACATATGGGTTAGCAACAAAATGCAGGTAAATAAAGTTTTAACTAAAAAAGCCGCAGTATTGGCGCCACCATAATTTATGCACTTATTCACATGCCAGAACTTACTGACAAATCACCTCAAAGTCAACATCGCCGCACCCAGCATGCCCGCCTGATCATGCGCAGTAGAGGTTTTGACTAATATTTTGCCGCGCAATACAGGAATCAAGTCGGTTACCAAACGGCGTGTAAAAGGCTCTTGCATGAGCGTCCAGGCGCCTGTCATGCCGCCGCCAATAATCACATTTTTCACATCAATCACTTTTACAATGCTGGCCAGCGTCTGTGCCAACGCGTTTGCGGCAACTTCATAAGCGGTAATCGCGGCTATATTGCCCACCTTGGCGAGTTCTGCGATCTGTTCTGCCGTGTACTGCTGTTGCGTGGCATTAAAGTAGCTTATAGCGACGCCTGAAGCGGAGGCATACTGCTCCATGCAGCCCTTGTTGCCGCAGCCGCACTGTCTACCATCTGGTTCGATAATGATATGCCCGACTTCCATCGCCACGCCGTGTTGGCCAGAATAAAGTTTTCCACTGGTATCGATGAAGCCGCCGCCCACGCCTGTGCCTAAACCCATGTAAATTAAACCACCTTCTGGCTTGCCCGCCATGCAATATTCGCCGTAAGCTGCAGCATTGGCATCGTTTTCTACCACTACTTTTTTGCCAACGATCCGGCTTAAATCGGCTGCCAGATTCACGTTTTTCAAACCCGGCAAATTGGGCGATTGCGCAATGGTGTGCGTTTGCGGATCGATAAAGCCTGGAAAGCCAATGCCTATCGCCTCCACTTCAGGGTATTTCAGCAAAACGGTTTGTATTGCATTGGCGGTAACTTCAAGTATTTTTTGCCAGGCCTGGTCGGGAGCATGGTCTTTGCAGAACTGTGAAAAATTTGCCTGAAAGCGCGTTTCTTCTATCAGCACCAAGTCAGAGAACACACCCATGCGCAAATTGGTACCGCCGACGTCTATGCCGATGCGCATCGCCATGCTTATCTTCGCCCAGTGCGCGCGATGGCTTCCGTCATCATGCTTTTCTGCGCTGCTGAAAGCTGCTGCCAGTTAAAGCGCCAGTGCCAGTTGCCAGACGATGTGCCAGGCGTATTCATGCGGTGGCTGGAATCGAGCGCCAGAATATCCTGCATGGGGATGATCGCCAAATTAGCAACGGATGCAAGCGCCATATTGATTAAATCAACCGGAATATCGGGTTGACGTTCCTCTGCATGCACTGTCGATAAATGCTGATGGAAGTGCCCGCGCTGATACTCATCCAGATTAATATGCCAGCCCAGGGTGGTATCGTTATCATGCGTGCCTGTATATACAACGCTATTTTCATTAATATTTTGTGGCAAATATGGGTTATCCTCTGCGCCGCTGAATGCAAATTGCAAAATTTTCATGCCCGGTAAATTGTATTTATTACGTAAAGCATCTACTTCATCGGTAATAATGCCTAAGTCTTCTGCAACCAGGCAGATATTGGGCAAGGCGCGCTTGATAGCCGCCAGCAGCTCATCCCCGGGCGCCAGGACCCACTGACCATTGATGGCCGTGTCTTCGTCTGCCGGGATTTCCCATGCCGCTTCCAGGCCTCTGAAATGGTCAATACGCACAATATCAAACAATTCATTCTGGGTTGCCATGCGTGATATCCACCATGCGTAGCCATCAGCAGCCATCGCGTTCCAATCATAATGCGGGTTACCCCAGCGCTGCCCGTTGGCCGAAAAATAATCCGGCGGCACACCAGCCACCACGGCCATGTTTTTATCGGTATCCAGTTTGAACAAATGCGGCTGCGCCCATACATCTGCACTATCGTAAGCCACGAAAATTGGAATATCGCCAAATAAATACACGTTTTTAGTCGAAGCATAGGCTTTAAGGCTTAGCCACTGCGTAAAAAACACAAATTGTGTGAATTGAATCACTGCAATTTCATGCGCCAGTTCTTTACGTGTTAGCTTTAACGTTTTTGCATCACGGTTTTTATAAGCTTCTAGCCAGGCATGCCAGCCAGTTTGATTAAACTTGTTACGCAGTGCTAAAAACAGTGCGAAATCATTCAGCCAATGCGCTTGCTTTTTACAAAATGTCGTAAAAGCTTGCTGTTCTTTCCTGTCTGCTTTTTCATTAAATGCCAAATAGGCTTTGGCTAGCAAGTGCGTTTTGCTTGTAATCAAGCCACCTAAATCATCTTTTGTTAACAAGCCTTGTAACTGCAAAGCTTCCAGGCTAATAAAATCAGGATTTCCTGCAAACGCGGATAAGGTTTGATAAGGAGAGTTATCAGCATGCGGCATGTTAATCGGCAGAGTTTGCCAAACTGTCGCACCAATGTCATGCAAAAAATCTACAAAGCGATAAGCTTCTGCGCCTAAATCTCCCACATAATGTGTGCTTGGCAGTGAACTGATGTGTAATAAAACGCCGGCACGGCGTTGTTTTAAAAGTGATAATTTTGATTGCTGAGTCATTAATGCCTAAATATCGTAAAAATTGTGCTTATTAAAAACAGCTCGCAACTGCTTTTTGCGCGAGCTTTTAGCGCTTGATTTTGGCACTGGTATGTGACCTAGGTCAGGCCTGCCCCCGGCGCATTGTGCCGGCATTATCTGCATTGCCGCCGCCAGCACTAATAGAGGTGTGCAACACCGCAGGCACCGGCTGTTGTAATAAGTTATATAAATTGATCAGATTGCGGCGATAAAGCTGGTCAAAGCTCGCAACACTGTCTGATGAATTATAATCACCAAACCACCAAAACCAATCAGAGCCCTCGCAAATTGCAAGTTGACGCTCACAGGCAACTACCTGTTCGGCATTCAAAACACCTTTAGCCATCACGCTGTCGTATGTTTTTTTAGCTATGCAGAGCAAGTCCCACGCAAAATTCTTGTCCTTGCTGCCTATCCAAGTGCTAAAAGTACCATATACCCAACTGCCTGCTGCCACTTGCGGTAAAGCAGGGGCGGATAATCCTTTAATTTTGTATTCCTTAGATTGATATAAATCAACAATATCGCTAAAAGTTGTCATTTCTATATCAGGGTGATTTGTCAGCGCGTCATATAATTCGCTTAAGAAATAATAACCATTGTAAGGATAATATTCCCAGGCATTTTCGCCATCTAAAATAACGCTCACCACCTTGGCCTTTTTGCTGATGTCATCGTGCGTTTTTGCGTGATGAATATGCTCAAGGGTTTGAATAAAATCCTTCACCGCATCAGTGGTATGCATTTTTGCGTATTCAAAACCAATTTTATCTGAAAGATTATCATCTCTAAAAAAACATAATATGTCTTGCTTGCCATTCATAACGCGATAAGGCTGATAGAGATACTCATCCTTATCCGCGACACTTAGATGCGATTTCAGCAAGCTATTGGCTAATACGCCCTGTCCTGTAGCTGCCCATTCCACGCCTTGCTCAGCCATCAACGATAGCGCGGCGTTGGACACGGCTCCCTCAGAAGGCCACATCCCGCGCGGCGCCTTACCAAAGAGACTGGTATGGAATTTTTTTGCCGCCGACACATGTGCAGCCGCTCGACTTGGTCCGCCGGCGTACCTGGCATATTTAGGTAAAGGTGCGTATGGCATCGTATCCAGCGTGGACTTAAAATCAATCAGCAATGGCAATATCGGGTGATAGTATGGGGTCGTCGAAATTTCAATCTGCTTACGCTGCATAAGCGCTTTGTAGCGCGGGATTAATCCTGAAATCACCTCACCTACAATACTGAACAGTTGCTGCCTTTCTTCCAAAGTGAACAACATACCCTTGTTCATCAATGACTGTATTACGGTGTTGCTGCGACGCAGGCTCTCACCACACCAGGCCAGGTGGTACCACACCAATAAATCCGCTTTATATTGTGCGGTAAGATATTGAAAATTGCCGCACGCCATCGGCTCTACTAACTGGTAAAGGTGCAGTAAACGCTGATAATGCGGAAATGGGCTCAGCATTTTCTCATGATGACTCTTGAAACAACTTTTTACGATCAATCGACATTGGTCATGACTTATGTCCGCTAAATTCGGCTTAATCAACAATGCCAGTAACGGGTCACGAACAGCATTCTGCTTGAATTGATTGCTGTAATCCTCAAGCTGCTCTAACAAAATAGGCACAAAATTAAAAGTAACACGCGCTTTAGGATGGGTTTCTAGATGAAACGCCATATCGCTGTAATCTTTTATGGCATGCAGATAAGTCCACGGCAACACATACTCATTGCTGATTGTGTCACGATAATCCGGTTGATGCATGTGCCAATAGAGATTGAGGTATAGCTTGGGGTGCTTTGGCTTCACTTTAATGAGAACCTTGAATTTTAAACTTAATAATAAACGTTAATAAAATGTGATAACTATTTGTTTAAGAATAAATATCTATTAAATAACCCTATATAAATCTTGACCTAACATGTCTGGCGTTACCAGCGTAATGCCTTTTTCAGATACATAAAAGCGTTTTGCATCTAAAGCCAAGTCTACCCCGATTTGCATGCCTTCTGGAATGATACAACCGCGGTCAATCACCACATTTTTAAGTACCACATTCTGATTAATAGTTACTTTTGGCAATACTACCGAGCTTTCTATATTGCAATAACTATTGATTCGCACATCCGAAAATACAACAGAACTTGTGACGCACGAACCACTCACTATACAGCCGCCAGAAATCAATGAATCCGTCGCTTTACCTGTGCGCCCCTCATCATTAAACACAAATTTCGCTGGCGGCAATTGCTCTTGATACGTCCAGATTGGCCAATCTCTATCATACAAATTGAGTTCCGGAACCACCTTTGTGAGCTCCATGTTGGCTTCCCAATAGGCATCAATCGTTCCCACATCGCGCCAATAGTAATTGCCATTTTTAGCGCCCACGCAGCTATCCGTAAAGCGGTGCGCTTGTACTTTATATTTCTTAATCAGGTATGGAATGATGTCACCACCAAAATCGTGACTGGATTTTGGCTCGCCCGCATCACGGATCAGTTGCTCATACAAAAACTTGGCATTGAATACATAAATACCCATGCTGGCAAACGCCTTTGTTGGATCCCCTGGCATATGTTTAGGGTTGTCGGGCTTTTCTGCAAACTCGACCACACGGTCACTTTCATCTACAGCCAATACCCCAAAGCCTTTTGCATCCTCTAGCGGCACATTAATACAGGCCACCGTCATGTCCGCATTGCTTCGAGCATGCGTCGCCAGCATTTTGCCGTAATCCATTTTATAAATGTGGTCGCCGGCCAATATCAGCACATATTCAGCACCACCTTCTCGCAACAGATCCAGGTTTTGATACACTGCATCTGCAGTGCCTTTGTACCATTCTTCTGAAATGCGTTGTTGCGCCGGGATGATGTTGACATACTCATTGAATTCACCACGCAAAAAGCCCCAGCCGCGCTGAATATGCTGAATCAGGCTTTGTGACTTATATTGAGTTGCCACATTAATGCGGCGAATGCCAGAATTGATGCAATTCGAAAGCGGGAAATCGATGATTCGATATTTACCACCAAACTGTACGGCAGGCTTAGCGCGCCAATCAGTTAAGTTTTTTAAGCGGCTGCCGCGACCACCCGCAAGAATGATAGCAGCGGTGTTTTTGGTTAAGGTACTAATAAAACGCTCTGAATGCTGGTCGTGCGGCATGATGCCCTCCTGAAGTTTAATTAATTCATTTGGTAACTAGCTGGGCTAAACTAAATTAACAAATTTGACTTAAATTATACGTTAACTGCTTTTGTTTACATTATAATCAGTCTAGGGCAGTATAATCCAGCTGGAATAGGGTTAATCTAGTAAATAAAGCTAAAAAAGCTAAAAATATTTCTTAGAAAAGTTTAGGGGAGATGTATCTTGGTAAAATCTAATGTAACTCCAACAAAAACAAGCGAAAAAAGCTCTGTGAAACCCAGCAAACAAGCAAGCGCACTGCCTGATGCATTACGGCTAATTTTAGAGGCTCGGCATCATGACCCTTTTAGCTTTTTAGGCTGGCATAAATTAGGGGATGATTACGTTTATCGCACATTTATTCCTCATGCGACTGAAGTATGGGTCAAAACAGACGAGTCGTGGCTCAAACTTGAAAAAACTCATCCAGATGGATTATTTGGATTGCAAAGCAAAACCGCCCTTAAAACCCCTTGCTTGCTTAAAATAGAGTGTAACGGCAATACCTACGAAACTTATGATCCTTATACTTTTGGCTCCAGTCTCACCGCAGATGAACTTTACTTATTTGGCGAAGGCCGCCTAAAACAAGCCTACAAAACCCTAGGCGCGCAATGCATCACACAAGACAACATCGCTGGTGTGCGCTTTGCAGTATGGGCGCCAAATGCTGAACGTGTGAGCGTCACTGGCAGCTTTAATAACTGGGATGGCCGCATTCACTCGATGCGTGCGCATGGTTCAAGTGGTGTATGGGATATTTTTATCCCTAATTTAACCACACATGACACTTACAAATTTGAAATTCGCAACCGTCACACCGGTAATGTTCTAATCAAAACTGACCCCTATGGCTTTGAATTCGAACAACGGCCTGGCACTGCAGCTAAAATCAGTACTAGCTATCATCAATGGGAAGACAAACAATGGCTGGATGCGCGCAAAAAGCGTGATTGGCTGCACGCCCCATTCAACTGCTACGAAGTACATTTAGGCTCCTGGCAACGCAATAGCAAAGGTCACTTTTTGACTTATCGCGAGCTGGCTAAAACGCTGGTGCCTTATGTTGTCGAGATGGGCTATACCCACGTTGAATTGATGCCGATTTCAGAGCATCCACTGACCGAATCATGGGGTTACCAGACCACCGGCTATTTTGGCGTGACCAATCGATTTGGCTCGCCAGATGATTTACGTTTTTTGATAGACGCATTTCACCAGGCCAATATTGGCGTGATTTTAGATTGGGTACCAGGACACTTTCCAAAAGATGATTGGGCATTAGCACGCTTTGATGGCACCGCATTATATGAACATGAAGACCCTCGTTTAGGTGAGCACCAGGACTGGGGCACCCTTATATTCAATTATGGCCGTAATGAAGTGCGTAACTTTTTAATGGCAAACGCCTACTTCTGGCTTTCTGAGTTTCACATTGACGGATTGCGTGTAGATGCTGTGGCATCCATGCTCTATCTTGACTACTCTCGCAAAGCTGGCGAATGGCTACCCAATAAATATGGCGGCAGAGAAAACCTGGATGTGATTGAGTTTATTAAACAACTCAATGTTATGGTAGGCGAAGACTTTGCTGGCGTGCTAACCATTGCTGAAGAATCTACCGCGTGGCCTGCCGTGTCACGCCCGGTGTATCTGGGTGGCTTAGGCTTCAACATGAAGTGGAATATGGGCTGGATGAACGACACACTTGCTTATATTGAGCATGACCCAGTACATAGACGTTATTATCACGACATGCTCACCTTTGGTCAGCTTTATGCTTACTCTGAGAACTTTGTGCTGCCGTTCTCGCATGATGAAGTCGTGCACGGTAAAAAGTCTTTACTCGACAAAATGCCGGGCGACGCGTGGCAGAAATTTGCTAACTTGCGTTTGCTGATGACGTATCAAATGACCGCGCCAGGCAAAAAGCTCAATTTCATGGGCAACGAGTTCGGCCAGGGGCGCGAATGGAACGTCAATAGCAGCCTGGATTGGCACTTGCTGGGCGATGCCTATGAAGGCCATCAGTGGCATCAAGGCATTAAACAAGCAAGTACCGATTTAAATATACTGTATAAAGAAGTGGGTGCGCTGCATGCGCTTGATTTTGTGCATCAGGGATTTGACTGGATTGATTGTCATGACTCTGATCAATCCATCATCAGCTATATAAGACGCGGGCTGGACAATAGTTTTGTTATAATCGTGTTGAATTTTACGCCAGTATTACGCAAGGGTTATCGTATTGGCGTGCCTCAGGCTGGCAGTTACAATGAGATTTTCAACAGTGATGCTGCTTGCTATGGTGGCAGCAATCAGGGCAACGGCTCCGGCTTACACACAGAAGATGCTGCATGGATGAACCACAATCAATCGCTTGTAATTACGCTGCCACCCTTGGCAGGCTTGGTTTTAAAACTGGCTTAGATATTAAAACCGTTTAAGCTGGTATGTTTTTACAATTTATACAATAACTTAATAAAGCACGAATATTCAAATGGCTACGCTCACACACTACCCAGTCTGGCAAAAACTCTGCCAACATGAAAAAAACATAGCTTCAGCACACATGCGCGATTTATTCGCAAATGATCCGAAACGCTTCGAAAAATACAGCCTGAAGTTTGCTGATTTATTGCTGGATTACTCCAAACATCGCATGAATGACGAAACGTTGCCTTTGTTGATTCAACTGGCACGTGAAGCCAATATTGAAAGCTGGCGTGACAAAATGTTCGCCGGCGAAAAAATCAATATCACCGAAGACCGCGCCGTGCTGCATACCGCGCTGCGTAACCGCGCCAATATGCCTGTCTATGTGGATGGGCATGACGTCATGCCAGATGTTAATGCCGTGCTCGCACAAATGCGTGTATTTTCAAACAAAGTGCGCAACGGCAGCTGGCTGGGTTATTCCGGTAAACGTATTACCGATATTGTAAATATCGGCATTGGCGGCTCCGATTTGGGCCCAGTAATGGTCTGCGACGCGCTTAAACCCTATGCCAGCCCTGATCTGAACATTCACTTCGTATCTAATATTGATGGCGCACATTTGATGCGCGCACTCGAAAAATGCAACGCAGAAACTACGCTGTTTATTGTGGCCTCAAAAACTTTCACCACGCAAGAAACCATGACCAATGCACATTCCGCGCGCACATGGTTCTTAAACATGGCTAAAGATGAGGCACACGTAGCTAAGCATTTTGTGGCACTTTCAACCAATACAAAAGCGGTGCAAGAGTTTGGCATCGATACCGCCAACATGTTCGCGTTCTGGGATTGGGTGGGTGGTCGTTATTCACTCTGGTCCGCTATCGGCCTATCAATTGCCTTGTATGTAGGCATGGATAATTTTGAAGATCTGCTCTCAGGTGGTCATGAAATGGATAACCATTTCAGAACCGCGCCGCTCGAACAAAATATGCCCGTGATTATGGCGCTTATTGGTATCTGGTATAACAACTTCTTCCATGTAGATACCCATGCCATATTGCCCTACGATCAAGGAATGGCGCGCTTTCCAGCTTACATGCAACAGGCCGATATGGAAAGTAACGGCAAGTTTATCTGCCGCGATGGCGGCCGCGTGGAATACAAAACTGGCCCGGTGATTTGGGGCGAGGCTGGCACCAATGGCCAGCATGCGTTTTATCAGCTGATTCACCAGGGCACGCAAATGATTCCTGCCGACTTTTTGATGCCTGTGCATAGCCATTATGCCATCGGCAAACACGGTTACGCCCATCATAAAATCTTGCTGGCGAACTTTTTAGCGCAGACGCAGGCTTTGATGCTGGGAAAAACCAAGGAAGAAGCACGTGTAGAGCTTGAAAAGCAGGGCATGTCAGGCGAAGCACTCGAAAAACTGCTACCGCACAAAGTATTTGAAGGTAACCGCCCTACCACTTCGATTTTGTTCGACAAGCTCACGCCCAATACGTTGGGAAAACTGATTGCACTATATGAACACAAGATATTCGTGCAGGGCATCATGTGGAATATCAACAGCTACGACCAATGGGGTGTGGAATACGGCAAACAGATTGCCCAGCAAATCCTGCCACAACTCACGAGCGATGAAGTAGTAACTAATTACGACAGCTCAACTAACGGCTTGATTAATCACACCAAACAGTTGAATAAACCTTAACCAGGCCGGTGGTTTCTGCCCGCATTCAATATTAAGCTAGCAGGCGGAAAGTGCTACCGCAACTGTATCCCCTTCACCATCGTATCTATCCCAACCGCCTTGGCCACCCCCGCACCCAGGCGCTTGGCAAAGCGGTCCACCACTGTTTCCTGGTAGGTGTAATCGACAATGTCTTCTTGTTTGATCACTTCACGCGCGACATAATCGGCGCTGCCAAGCGCATCTGCAAGCCCTAACTTGATGCTTTGCTCACCGCTCCAGAACAGGCCGCTGAATATTTCCGGCGTTTCTTTTAAGCGTATGCCTCTGCCCTTTCTCACCACGTTTTTAAACTGCTCGTGCACTTCATTCAGCATGGTTTGCGCCAAAGCCTGGTGTCTTGGATTCACTGGTGAGAATGGGTCCAACATGGCTTTGTTTTCACCTGCCGTCATTAACCTACGCTCTACGCCTACTTTTTTCATTACTTCGGTAAAGCCATAGCCGTCCATCAGCACACCAATCGAGCCGACGATGCTGGCTTTATCGACATAAATCTTATCCGTCGCCACTGCAATGTAATAGCCGCCGGAAGCGCAAATATCTTCCACCACACCATATACCGGGATTTTGGGATGTAATTTCTTTTGGCGCATGATTTCGTCATTAATGATGCCAGCCTGCACAGGGCTGCCGCCTGGTGTGTTAAATCGCAAAATAATGCCTTTAGTGCCAATGCTATCATAAGCATCAGCAAGGCTGCTCATGACAGAATCTGCGTTCACTTCGCCGCCCGCCTCAATCACGCCATTAATCTCAATTAAAGCCGTGTGTGGGCTGGCTGTATTTTTGCCGCCCAGCCAACCGAATGCCAAAATCAATAATAAAAATAAATAGCCAAATGTAAGCGCTTTAAAAAATATACTCCAGCGACGTGCAGTTTGCTGTTCTTTTAAGCCTGATAGCGCTAGCTTTTCTATGGTTTTTTGTTGCCAGTGGCTATTTGATGGTTCGTTCTGCTCAGACATACTATGTTTTCCTGTTTAGACTTTTCTATGTAATTGATGAAGATGGACTTTATGCAATTGATCTAGGTGAATGGTAATTTGGTGATTCTGCTCTGTAACCGGTAACATTTGCAAGCTTTTCCCCTTACATGGCCCCATCACGCAATAACCAGTATCGGGCTGATAATGCGCGCCGTGTGTGGCACATATAAGATAATCTTTACTCACCGTAAAAAATTCGCCTTGATTCCAATCTAACTCAACTGGCACGTGCGCGCATTGATTCACGTATGCATGCGCTTTGCCGTGATAGCGCACCACAAAACCCGTGGCAAATTCACCCAGTTGCGGTAAAGGGAAACGCAAACCCAGCGATTTTTCCTGCAGTTCACTGCTATCTAAAACAATTATATTTTTATGCATTATTGGTTACTACTACAAATTGCTTGGCAACTTATTTTGCCAGCAGCCAAGCGCTTAAGTCATTAAATTGTTGAAACATTTTAATGCTATTGTAACTCATTAATTTTTCGTGCGACTGCGCCCCATAGGTCACCGCAATCGCTTGCACATTGGCATTTTTTGCCATTTGCAAATCATAACTGGTGTCACCAATCATCAAGGTACGTTCCGGCGTTGTCACACAAGCGTCCATAATTTCATCCAGCATCTGTGGATGCGGTTTAGAAAAACACTCGTCCATTGTGCGCGTCGCATGAAAATAATTACCCAAACCGCAATGCTCTAGAGCCAAATTAAGTCCGCGCCTACCCTTGCCCGTTGCCACCGCCAACTTATAACCGCGACGGCTAAGTTCTATGATGGTTTCTTTGGCACCATCAAAAAGTGGGATCGCCTGCTCACCTGCGTAATAATTAGCGCTGTATTGTGCGGCTAAAGCTTGCGCCTTTTCAGTAGGAATATCGCCATAAAGGGCATGGATAGACTCCTTTAGCCCAAGCCCGATAATATTACGTGCCGCATTAGGGTCAAGTTCAGGCAAGCCCACTTGCGCGGCCGCCTGCACTATCGCAGTAGTAATCATGCCCGCAGAATCGGCTATAGTGCCATCCCAATCCCATACAATTAAATCAAATGTTTTACTCATTACCAATTCTTTAATCTATTAATTTTTACTGTTCAATGTTTGGATAAATTTTTGTAATTCAAGTGGCAAAGGCGCAATTAATTTTAGCTTTTCACCAGTAACAGGATGCCGCAAATTTGTTTCAGCAGAATGTAAAAACATGCGTTTTAAGCCCTTTTTTGCCAAAGCTTTATTAAGCACAAAATCACCATATTTATCATCTCCGACAATGGGAAAGCCCAAATGTGCCAATTGCACACGAAGTTGGTGCGTGCGCCCTGTAACTAATTGCGCTTCGAGCAAGCTAAACCCAGCAAAATTCTGTTTCAGATAAAAAATGGTTTCCGAAACTTGCGCTTCATCGTATTTGTCTTTACTTTTATCGGTCACCACATTCACACGGCGCTCGCCGTTAGGCAATACGTATTTTTGCAAATCTAAAATCACGCGTTTCTTTTTTTCCGTCCACTCTCCTGCAACCAGAAGGACATAACGCTTATCGGTTTGATTGTTGCGAATAGCCTCATGCAAAGCGACAAGCGCCGCACGTTTTTTAGCAAGCATGAGCACGCCAGAGGTTTCACGATCCAGCCGATGTACCAGTTCCAAAAACTTGGCTTTGGGGCGCTCCAATCGCAGCTGCTCAATTACACCGCGGCTAATACCACTACCACCATGCACCGCAAAACCAGCGGGTTTGTCGATGACTAATAGCGCATCATCTTCAAATATAACTGTTTTTTCTAATAGTGGCGTTGCAGGCGCATTCGTCACTTCTTTTTCGCTAGTGGCAACACGTATCGGCGGCACACGTACAGTATCGCCAAGAATAAGCTTGTAAGAAGCATCAATACGGCCCTTATTGACGCGAACTTCGCCACTACGCAAAATTCGGTAAATATGACTTTTGGGTACTCCTTTAAGCGTTTTGGCAAGAAAATTATCAATGCGCTGCCCATCACTTGCCTCGTCCACGGTAAGGTTTGCTGCCGCATTGGCACCAATAATATTATTTCGTTCTATTTGCATCATAATTTTGCTTTAAAGTGTGATAACGCCTATACTTAGCATGTTATTGAATTTAAATCGCTTTAGCGTGACTCAATAGCATCTAAACGTGACAAAAATACTTGGCAACACAATATTTTGGTTAATAACGCTCGCCATATTTAAAGTAGCGATAAAAAATTGCGCTCTAGCCGCCGCAGACAAATAAACATAAACGCGACTAAAGTTACTGAAGACAGAATTTTAACGGATTTATGCCCAGTGTTGATAAAAATCAAGCGCTGGCATTAATTTTAAGATGTAGCAAAACCTATTCAATCAATCGACAAAGCCGTAAAATATATGCGGTTTGCATATGCTGGCTTTTAACACAAGCAAGATTGATTTCAGCTGCATCGTGTTGCGCTAGATAAAGCGCACCATTAAAAAAGTCTAGACTATATCTAGATAAATTGCACCTTCAGAGCTTTAACCTCCCGTCAAAAATGTCTGCCCGCTTGAGCACGGGAGCACACAATGAAACGCATGTTATTTAATGCAACGCAATCGGAAGAATTACGCGTTGCGATTGTCGATGGACAAAAACTCGTCGATTTAGATATAGAACACGCTGGGAAAGAACAGCGCAAAAGCAACATTTATAAGGGTGTCATCACCCGTGTAGAGCCGTCGCTAGAAGCTGCATTTGTCGATTACGGCACTGAACGTCATGGCTTTTTACCCTTCAAAGAAATTTCTCGCAGCTATTTCTCGGATAAATCCGAAAGCGGTAAAACACGTATTCAAGACGTGATTAAAGAAGGCCAAGAATTAATCGTACAGGTCGATAAAGATGAACGCGGCAACAAAGGCGCCGCGCTTACCACCTTCATATCTTTAGCTGGCCGCTATCTGGTGTTGATGCCTAACAACCCGCGTGGCGGTGGCGTTTCACGCCGCATCGAAGGTGAAGACCGCAACGAATTGCGCGATGTATTGGCGCAGCTGGAAGTACCGAAAGGCATGAGCATCATCGCGCGTACTGCAGGCATTGGCCGCAATGCCGAAGAACTGCAGTGGGATTTAAATTACCTTACACAACTGTGGACCGCGGTTGAAGAAGCCTCTCACATTCAAACCGGTGCATTTCTTATCTACCAAGAAGGCAGTTTGGTCATTCGCGCGATTCGCGATTATTTCAGCGCGGATATTGGCGAGATTTTAATCGACACGCCTGATGTCTACGAGCAGGCTGTGCAGTTCATGAATCACGTGATGCCAGGCAATGTGCCACGCGTAAAACTGTATCAGGATGAAGTGCCGCTATTTTCGCGCTTTCAAATTGAGCATCAAATCGAATCTGCTTTCTCACGTGAAGTACGCCTGCCTTCAGGCGGCGCCATTGTCATTGACCATACCGAAGCGCTTGTGTCTGTTGACGTAAATTCTGGCCGCTCAATTAAAGGCAGCGACATCGAACAAACTGCCTTTAACACCAATCTGGAAGCTGCTGAAGAGGTGGCGCGCCAATTGCGCCTGCGCGATTTGGGCGGCTTGGTAGTGATCGATTTTATCGATATGGAAAACCCACGCAATCAGCGCGATGTAGAAAACGCCCTGCGTGATGCCTTGCACGCTGACCGTGCGCGTGTACAAACAGGCAAAATTTCGCGCTTTGGTTTGCTTGAACTGTCGCGCCAGCGCTTGCGCCCCAGCCTGGGCGAAACCAACCACGCCGCATGCCCTCGCTGTAGCGGCACAGGGCATATCCGTGGCATTGAATCAACCGCATTGCATATCTTGCGCATTACGCAAGAAGAAGCCATGAAAGACAACAGCGCGATTATTCAGGTGCAATTACCTGTTGAAGCCGCTACCTTCTTGCTCAACGAAAAACGCGCCGACATTCACAAGATTGAGCAGCGTATGGGCGTGGAAGTCATATTAATTCCCAATATCCATATGGAAACTCCGAACTACAGTATCACACGCATCAAACATGATGATGTAAACGAAGAAACCTCTCAAGCCAGTTATAAAATGGTGGAATTACCTGCCGAAACTGCTTATGTGCGCAGCCTGAGTGAGGAGGCAAAACCAAGCGCGCCGGAAGCGTTAGTTAAGGGTATTACGCCTGCCACTTCTGCGCCGCTTGTTGAAGACAGAGTTGCGGTAGAAAAACCTGCTGCGCCTGCAGCCAAAACCTCATTTTTAGGCCGCATTAAAAAATGGCTGGGTGGCACGGGTGAAGTCAAAGTTGAAGAAAAAACGGAAGACAAAGCCGCGCGCGAAGCCCGTGATAGCAGCCGTGACCGCAACCGTAACAGCCGTGACCGTAATCGCAACCGCAACAGTCGTGACCGCGCCAATACAAGCGCTAGCGAGCGTGGCGACAGGCCGCAACAAGGGCAACGCCCGCAACAAGCCAATCAACCGCGTCCCGAGCGCACGCCTCGTCCAGAAAGACCAGTCGAAAATCGTACCGAGAAAGCTGAAGTAGTTGCTACATCACTAGCCGCAGACACCGCAGCGGCTGATGCAAATCAAGCACCGCGCCAAGAGCGCAGCGGTCGAAGCCGCCGTGGTGGACGTAATCGCAACAAAAATCGCGACCCTAATCGGGATACGGCTCGTGTGCAAAGTGCTGAAACATCGGTTTTTGTGCCAAATGACACTGTCAAAAATGAGCCCACCTCAAAAGAGAATGTTATGGAAGCAATGCCAGTATTAGTTTCTGAGTCTATTGTTGAAAAAGAGGTAAAAGCCCCTGGCAAACCTAGAAAAGCCGCGAAAACAGCAGAGCCAATGATTGAAACTGCAAACACACCAGAAACAGCGACCAAGGCAAAGGCAGAGAAAAAACCTGCTGCGCGTAAACCTAAAGCCGCAAAACCAGCTGACTTCAAACCTGCTAACTTGGCTGCAAGCGGCTTACAACTCGTAGAAACCAAAGGCGATGCAAAAGTAGCCGCCCCAATAGCGGAACCAGCAAAACCAAAAGGTCCCCGTAAAGCGCCAAACTGGAAGAAAAACGCTGAGTCTAAAATAGATGATGCACCGCTGGTGATGGTTGAAACTCAGAAATAAGTAACTAAAATTAGTTATTTCTGATATTAAAAAAGCCCGATTAATCCTAAGAAAGTCGGGCTTTTTTTATTGATCCAAACTAAATCATTTGCAATATTGTCGCATTAAATAAAAGTTTAAATTCAACGAAATCTCACTGCTATTCACCTACGATTGCTGCTTCTGCACGAAATTTAATGTAAAACAATGCATGATTTTCTGCCGCGAGCAACGCCAACAGCCGATTAATTGCTTCATCTGTCGCAAAAAATTCCATGATAATTGGCAACTCGCCTGCCAATTCAAAAAAGTGCTGTTCGTGCAAGCGCCCGTTGCGGCCAAATCCCGCCAGTGCACGTACCGCCGATCCGCCAGGAATGCCGATTTCCTCAGCTTGTTTCAATATCCACTCGTATAACAAGCCGCCATGATGGCGCAATGTCTCTGGAACGAATAATTTCAGGTAAATTCCTTGCATCGCATTAACCTCGTATCAACTGTATGGTAAGTATGCCCAGGCCGGTTAAGGCCAGTGAGCCCAGCACATGCACCAATATATGCGCGGCCGCCCAGCCAAATTGCCCGCGCGAAAGCAAGGTGGCTGCTTCTGCAGAGAATGTGGAAAAAGTGGTCAATCCCCCAAGAAAACCTGTGGTGACAAAAAGCCTAACCTCCGGCGAAAAGCTAGAAGTCAAAGCAAACACGCCTATCGTCAAGCCCATCAAGTAACCGCCTATCAGATTTGCTGCCAATGTTCCCAACGGCAACGCTGGCAACGTCGCATTCAACATGATACCCAATCCCCAACGCAGCCAGGCGCCAACCGCTGCGCCAGTTCCTACGGCCACAAAACCATTCAATCCCATGCTATGACCCCCCCTAAGACTATATTATAGCCATTTGTTTATGCACTATAATATCGTATTAACGTCATGATAAAGAAGGTATATTTTGCGCGTCTTATTTGCCACCTCAGAAGCCTACCCACTCATTAAAACAGGCGGCCTCGCCGACGTAAGCGGCGCCTTGCCTAAAGCCATCAACAATTTGGCTGAATTTGATGGTGATATTAAAATTCTAATCCCAGGTTACAGTGCCGTTTTAGAAAAATTAAAGTCTACAGAGCCTATCGCCACTATTGAAGCGCTTGGCCAAACCTGCACTTTGTTGATGGGTAAAATGCCCGATAGCGACACCGATGTGATTGTGATTCAAAACACGCATCTGTACGAACGCAAGGGTGGCCCTTACAGCGATCTAAATGGTGTTGAATGGCTAGATAATGCACTTCGATTCGGTGTGCTTTCTCGCATAGCCAGCTTGCTTTGCAGCAAAAACAGCCCTCTGCAAGACTGGCAACCGGACTTGATTCAATGTAATGACTGGCAAACCGCATTGGCGCCCGCCTACATGAAACTGCTAGATCTCTCACCCACCAAATCGATTTTGAGCTTACACAACCTCGCTTTTCAGGGTATTTATGATATCAGCTGGCTAAAGGCATTAGAACTTCCGATAGAAAATTTTCAAATCAGTGGTTTTGAATATCACGGACAAATCTCGTTTTTGAAAGCAGGGCTTTTTTACGCGGACAAATTAAGCACGGTGAGCCCGACCTATGCGCAGGAGATTCAAACTGAAGAGTTTGGTTTTGGCATGCAGGGCCTGCTGCAAATACGTAAAGATGATTTAACGGGTATTTTAAATGGTATCGATACGGAAGAATGGACACCGACGACAGATGCCAGTTTAATCAAAAATTACAGTGTCAGCGACTTAACCGGCAAAGGTGCTGTGAAAACTGCATTACAACAACAGTTAGGGCTTCATGTTGGTGCTGATGCGCCACTATTGGGTGTAGTGAGCCGACTCACACATCAGAAAGGCCTGGACTTGTTACCTGAGATTATGCCTCAGCTTATTGCAAAAGGCTGTCAATTTGCCATTTTAGGTAGCGGCGACAAAACATTGGAGGCTAGTTTTAATAACTTTGCAAAACGTTACCCAGAGCAGGTTTCAATGAATACAGGTTATAACGAACATCTTTCTCACAACATTATGGCGGGCTGTGATATGTTCATTATGCCTTCCCGTTTCGAGCCTTGCGGCCTCAATCAGCTGTATGGCTTGGCCTACGGAACGCCACCTATCGTTTCGCCTACGGGCGGTTTGGCGGACTCGGTGTGTAATACCAATGAAGACACACTCAAAAACAACACTGCCACAGGCTTTGTGATGGAAACTGTCACCAGTGCGTCACTTTTGGTCACAATTGAACGCGCACTTCGAATCTGGAATGACAAAAAAACTTGGCGTCAAATTCAAAAAAATGGCATGCAACAAGATATTAGCTGGGGTTCCAGCGCGAAAGCTTATTTAGCGCTATATAAAAAAACACTTTTAAATAAGTGAATTGAAGTTGGCATGGTTGATGCTTAATATTAATTAAGCTTCTCCAAAGCTAACTTCTCCTCCCTAGGGGCGTATACACAAGATGTTGCGCCTCTTTTTTTATCTAAAATTTTCACTGCTTATTTAATAATAAAATGCTCGCGGTAATATTTAAGCTCATCGATAGATTCGTAAATATCCGCCAAAGCCTCATGTTTGCTGGCTTTCTTAAAACCTGAATAAATAGTTGGTTTCCAGCGGCGCGCAAGCTCTTTAAACACGCTCACATCCAGATTGCGGTAATGAAAATAGGCTTCCAGATCAGGCATATAACGCGCCATAAAGCGCCTATCCTGGCAAATGGAATTGCCGCACATGGGCGATTTTCCAGAGGGCACAAATTGTTTTAAATAGGCAATCATTTGCTCGGTAGCGGCGGCTTCATCCAAGGTAGATGCTTTCACTTTGTCAATCAAGCCGCTACGGCCGTGCGTACCCTTATTCCAGGCATCCATGCCGTCTAAAACCGCATCCGCCTGGTGAATGACCAACACAGGCGATTCGCCCAGCACGTTCAATTCGGCATCCGTCACCACTACGGCAAGCTCTAAAATACGGTCTGAGTCCGGCAGCAAACCACTCATTTCCATGTCCAGCCAGATTAAATTATCGTTGTTGATATTATTGCTTGCGGCTTCCATCATGATTTCCATTAAAATAGCGTATAACAGCACTAGCAGTGAACCAATTCCCTGCAAATGCTTCAGAATACGTGTAGTTTAACTTAAATTTAGAAATATCATGGCATCCACACTCACACCTGCGACAACTTTAGCACTCGTTTTTATCGTTTTATTAATAGCAACCACCCTCACACGGCTTTGGCTGGGGTCGCGGCAAATCGCATACGTGCAAGCAAACCGCACTCAAGTACCCAGTGCGTTTTCAGCCAATATTTCTTTAGAGGCACATCAAAAAGCGGCAGACTATTCCACGGCAAAAACCAGGCTGACACTTGCTGAGGTTGTGATTCAGGCCTTGTTATTAGCAGCGCTCACCATTGGCGGCGGTTTGCAGTGGCTGGACGACAGTTGGCGCAATGTTTTGACTGACCACGAAATCATTCGCGGCGCTTTGGTGATTTGTAGTGCAATGCTGATCAGCGCCTGCATAGACTTGCCTTTCGAATACTATAAAACCTTTGTCATCGATGAAAAGTTCGGCTTTAACAAAATGACGCCGCGCATGTTTTTTACCGACTTAATCAAGCACAGCCTGGTTGGCTTGGTTTTGGGCCTGCCTATTCTGTTTGCAGCACTTTGGCTGATGCAGGGTGCGGGCCAATATTGGTGGTTTTATTTATGGGTGATTTGGAGCGTCTTTAACATCTTGATGCTTGCGGTTTACCCGACTTTTATCGCACCTTTATTTAACAAATTTACACCGCTTGCCGATGAAAACCTTAAATCGCGCATTGAGGCGCTTCTCGCCAAATGCGGCTTCAAGTCGCAAGGCTTGTTTGTGATGGATGGCTCTGCTCGCAGCAGTCACGGCAATGCCTACTTTACCGGCTTTGGCAGCAGTAAACGCGTGGTGTTTTTTGATACGCTATTAGACCGCTTAAGCACTGAAGAAATCGAGGCAGTACTGGCGCACGAACTAGGGCATTTTAAGCATCATCACGTCATCAAGCGTATCGCCTTGATGTTCTTTGTAAGCTTTCTAGGCTTGGCGCTGCTGGGCTGGCTGATGAATCAGACCTGGTTTTATAACGGATTAGGCGTCACCTCACCGAGCAACCACATGGCTTTAATTTTATTTTTGCTGATATCACCTGTGTTTTTATTTTTGCTGCGCCCGCTGATGGCGAGTTATTCACGCAAAAACGAATTCGAGGCCGACGAATACGCTGCCAAGCATGCCGATGCTAGCCACCTGATTGAAGCATTGGTCAAGCTTTACCGCGATAATGCTTCCACTCTCACGCCAGACCCGTTGCACTCGGCATTTTATGACTCGCACCCACCTGCCAGCATTCGCATTTCTAAATTAGCAGCGTATACTATAAAATATACTACAAATTAGCACTGAAAGTTAGCGAGTTAGAGGGATTAGCGATGACAAAAATTTTACCGATATTGTTATGTCTGTTTAGCATCAATGCTGTAGCAAACGATATGTTTGCTAAGGCAGATGTGAAAGCGGGCAAGGCTTTAGTTGAAAAAAACTGCATCAGTTGCCATGCCTCGAGCTATGGCGGCGATGGTTCAGGCATTTACACGCGTGAATACCCGAAAGTGAAAACCTCCAAAGGTTTAGTGGCTCAAGTGCGCAACTGCAACACCATGCTTGGCCTGAAGTGGTTTGAAGATGAAGAGCTTAATGTGGCTGCTTATTTGAATCAAACTTACTATAAATTTGACAAATAAATGCAAATTTTAAAATGTTAAGCTGAGCCTGAAGATGTTACAGGGCTTGGTTGTTGCCGCTTATGGAAAACGTTACGAAGTTGAGCTGGCGGATAAAACACGCATCAGCTGCGTCACACGCGGAAAAAAGACCGATTTGGCATGTGGCGATATTGTCGGCATCAAACTCACTGACAAAGCTGAAGGCGTCGTAGAATCAAGCCAGCCACGCAAATCACTGCTCTATCGCAGCAATGCTTTCAAGAGCAAAATTCTCGCCTCCAATGTTACGCAGATTGTCATTGTATTGGCAACACAACCCAGCTTTTATGAAGCTTTGCTCAATCGCTGTTTAGTCGCAGCAGAAGCCGCCAACATCAACCCATTGATTGTGCTAAATAAATGTGATTTGGCTGATGCTGGTGACGCAAAAAACATTCTCCAGCTATATCAGGATCTGGGCTATCAAGTCGTGCATTTATCTGCGGTTGAAAACATTGCCGAACTGCGGCCATATCTTACCAACCATCAAAGCGTGCTGGTAGGCCAATCCGGCATGGGTAAATCCACCATTATCAACAAGCTGTTACCCGGCCAACATGTACGTACACAAGTGATGAGCGACGCGCTGGATAGCGGCAAACATACCACCACGGCTACGCATCTCTACCATCTGGATGCAACCAGCAGTCTGATTGACTCGCCCGGCTTGCAAGAATTTGGCCTGCACCATCTTACTCAGGAAGAGTTGGAGCTGGCTTTTAAGGAATTCAGGCCGTATTTGGGCAAATGCCGCTTTAATAACTGCAAACACCTGCATGAACCGGATTGTGCCGTGATAAACGCCGTTAATCATGGCAAAATATCGGCATCAAGATTGAGTTATTATCAGAATTTAGCGCAAGAGCATCACGATTAATATGGCAAATACCGCTTTTATTTCGCACCCGGATACTTTGCTGCACGTCATGGATGGCAACCATCCCGAATCTCCTGCGCGCATCACCGCCATAAAAAATGCGGTCATGGCTTCTGCATTAAAAGAAAAACTGCAGTTTTACGAGGCGCCGGCAGCTACCAAAGCGCAACTCCAACGGGTACATTCTACCGACTATGTTGATTATATTCATAATATTGCCCCTAAGGCTGGATTGGTGCGCCTGGACGGCGACACCGCTATGGGGCCGATGAGCTTGTCTGCAGCTTTGCATGCAAGTGGCGCAGTCGTTTTGGCTACCGATTTAGTATTAGCGGGAAAAGCCAAAAATGCGTTTTGCTGTGTGCGCCCGCCCGGACACCATGCCGGACGCGCCAATAGCGCGGGTTTCTGCATTTTTAACCATATTGCCGTCGGCGTCGCGCACGCCCTGTCGCAATACCCGATCAAACGGGCCGCTATTATTGACTTTGATGTTCATCATGGCGATGGCACCGAGAACATCTACAGCAGCAACCCTAACGTCATGCTCTGCTCTACTTTTCAACATCCGTTTTATCCGCATCGTGGCGCAGATACGCGTAGTGACCACATGATTAATGTGCCGTTAGCTGCCAATACCAAACGTGAGGATTTCAGACAAGCCGTCATGACAGAATTCGCGCCTGCCTTGGATGATTTTAAGCCCGAGATTATGTTTGTTTCTGCCGGGTTTGATGCGCATTTGAATGACCCGCTGGCTGATTTAACCCTGATTGAAGATGATTATGTGTGGATAACCGAATTTATAAAAGAATTTGCCGCAAAATATGCAAAAAGCAGGATTGTATCTTCACTTGAGGGAGGCTATCATTTACCATCCCTAGCTCAAAGCGCTTGGGCACATATTAATAGCTTGGCTAAAAATGATTGATATAAAAAAAGAACAGATAACAGCTGAAAGACTAGAGCTCGGTATGTATGTGACCGATCTGGACAGACCATGGGAAGGCACGCCATTCATGCTGCAAGGCTTTTTGCTGGATGACCAAGCGGACCTGAACAAGCTCCAGTCCATATGCAAATTCGTCTATATTGACCGTACCAGATCCATTGGCAGCCAATTTTCCGCCCCTGCCAAACAAGACGTAGCCATCAAGCGCGAAGGCGCAGTGATACGCGTAAGAGATCCCGGCAAAGATGATTCGAACAAAAAAACCAGCGCAAGTACGACACCTAAACTTTCAAATAAAACATCATTCATCGATATTCTTCGCGAATTAAAAAATTACCAAGCACCTCAAAATATTGAGCGCAATAATAGCCAGGATGGCACAGTTTACAATCTGAGATATGGCGCGAATACGTCTGCACAAGAAGCTTTTCCGTACCAGACCGAAACCAATTTCCTACAAAAGCCCATCACCAAACAGCTGGCTGAAGATGTAGGCGGGTTTTTCGGCAACCTATTTAGACGCAATAAACTTAAATCCACGATTGATGACACTTCTAAAAACAATATATCTGGCAATGATGCTAATGACGGCTACAAAGTAACAATCTACGAGGAAGAACCACCGGTCGAAAATGAAATCGCGATTATTTATCCGGTTTATGAGCAATCGCAAGTGGCAACCAGAGAGATATTTGATGCAGTGGCAAACGAACAGAATCTTGATTTGACCGCTGTAAGTGAAATCCTAGACAGTATGGTTGAAAGTATTGGTCGCGTACCCGATGCCTTGCTGTGGCTGGCAAAACTGAAGCAAACCGATGATTACTCATACAATCATGCCTTGCATGTCTCGATTACCTTAATGGCTTTCGGCAGTTTTTTAGCCCTTTCTAAAAAACAAATTAAAGAATTAGGCTTGGCAGGCTTATTGCAAGATGTGGGCAAGGTAAAACTTTCTGCTGATGTATTGCTAAAAGAAGGAAAGCTCTCGCGTGAAGAATACGAATATGCGAAAAAGCATGTGGACGAAAGCCTGAAAATTCTTGAAAAAACTCCTGACATTCCTCTTTCTATAATTCACATGGTGGCACAGCATCATGAGCGTATTGATGGCAGCGGTTACCCGAATCAATTGCGAGAAAACCAAATTGACCTTCCTTCGCAAATTGCTGGCTTAATTGATACTTATTGCGCCATCACCAGCCACAAAGCTTATGCCAAAGGCGTTTTTCATCAAGAAGCGCTGGATAAAATTCATCAATTAAGCGGGCAATTATTCAGCAGTGAGTTAATCGATCAGCTTGTTCAATTCATGGGCATGTACCCAGTCAGCTCATTGGTTGAGCTCAACACTGGAGAAGTTGGCGTGGTCATACAGCAAAACCAGGTCAGGAGACTACTGCCAAGGCTAATGCTGTTATTAGGGCCCGATAAATCGCGTTATACCTCTCCTGTCATTCTAAATTTGCTTAATAGCCCACCTACACCATCTGGCGAGCCATACAGAATAGTGAAAGGTTTAGCGCCAGACAGCTATGGCCTGAACCCCAGCGATTTTTATGTTTAGGCTATAAGTGGCTGTTAATAGTGGCGTCAAA
>JBAVIP010000021.1:0-1663 GCA_049687015.1 Methylotenera sp.
CCACTGTGAATGAAAGCGGATCGAAAGGAACGCTTACCTTCAGTGCCACAGCAGTTGATGACAAGGGTGTAGTCAAGGTTGAGTTTTTGCTTGATAACGCACTGGTAGGCACGACCACCCTGGCTCCTTATTCGATGACCTATGATTCGCTCATGCAAGATGACGGTAATCACACGCTAGTTGCCAAGGCTACCGATACATCAGGTCAGTACACAAAAGCAACAATGACTTTTAACATCGCCAATGGACAATTGGTCCGTAACGGCAGCTTTGAGAAGGGCTATGGCGTGGGCTGGTCAAATACTACGGGCATGCAAATCGGCACCATTCTGGGCCAGACCGCTTATGACGGCACCAAGATGGCTAAGTTCTGCGGCACCGGATCACAAATGAGTGTTAGTTTGTACCAGTCGGTTGCCATTCCTGCCAATGCGTCCCAGGCGACGTTGAGTTATGCTCTGCATATCGAATCCAAGGAGACTTCGGGGTCCGCCCGTGACACTTTTGCTGTGCAAATCCTCAATAGTTCAGGAGCTATCCTTAAAACCCTGACAACTTATAGCAATCTCAACGCTGCAACCGGCTACAAAGTATTCAGCTTCGACTTGTCAGAATACAAGGGACAAACCATTCAGCTGTATGTTAAAGGGGCTGAGGATGCAGCGCTGGCTACGGGTTTCATACTGGACAAGGTGAACCTGATGATAACTAGTGGTGGCGGCGACACAGCCCCCACCGTAAGTGCAAGCGAAAGCGGTAGCAGCGGCATGATCACTTTCTCCGCTACGGCTTCGGACGACGTCGGCGTAACCAAGGTTGAGTTCTACGTGGATGGCGTTATCAAGGGAACGGACGAGACAGCCCCCTACAGCATGGAGCTGGACAGCAAGACATTAACCGATAATACTCCCCACGTTTTGGTGGCTAAAGCTTATGATGCGACCGGGAAAGTAGGCACATCCTCGCCAGTCAACTTTATCGTTGATAATACCGGTGTGGACCCAGAGCTGCCAGTTATTTCCGTTAACGAAAGCGGCACTAGCGGCGCCATTACTTTAACCGCCACGGCGACCGACAACATAGGTGTCACCAAGGTGGAGTTTTATGTAGATAATGCACTGAAGGGTACTGACACAAATGCGCCCTATAGTGTGCCGCTGGATTCCTTAACGCTAACCGATGGCAAGCATGACTTGCTGGGCAAAGCTTATGATGCCGCTGGCAATATGGGCACATCCTCAGTTTTCACATTTAACGTTAATAATGCGGGGTCTTCGCCCACTACTTACAATGAAACAGAAAACAATGGCAGTACCGGGACGGCCAATGTAATCGCCGACACAATAACCAGGATCACTGGCTACATCGGCACGTCTACCGACCAGGATTATTTCAAAATCAACGTTTCCTCCGGTCGCACAGTGACGGTTAATATGACAGGCCCCGCCAAAGATTATGACCTTTACCTACTGAATAGCTCTGGTGCAACAGTGAAAACCAGCGCCAACATCGGTTCCACCGAATCAGTGAGTTATAAGAATACAGGTACGGCAATCGCAACCTATTACATCAAGGTGGTTTCTTTCGGTGGCGCTTACACTACAACTACGCCCTACAACCTTGCTTTGATTCGTTGATTCATGAGTCTTCCTTGAAGGCTTGC
>JBAVIP010000022.1:0-1512 GCA_049687015.1 Methylotenera sp.
ACTTTCGCCAAGGCCTTATGGTTAAAGAGGTAGGACGTGTTCTCACCGTTGCTTTTTTTTAGTTCGCCACAGGCGCTTTTCTGTATCGATAGTGGCCGCCGGCATCACAACATGCACATGCGGATGATAATCCAGGCGCCGCGAATGGGTATGCAGGACGCTGATGGCCCCCGCCCGTCCCTGTAATTGCGGATCGTTCTGCGCGAAAGTTTTGAGGGTCTCCCAGCTACACCGGATCATCAAGTCATAAAGTGTGTCCTGATGTTGCCAGGCCAACGGCCGAAGTTCGGCTGGCAAGGTGAAGGTCAATAAGAAGTATTCAGCAGGCACCTGTTTGTTCAGTTGCCGCTCCAGCCATTGCTGGCTTTCATGATGCTGACAATGGGGGCAGTTACGATGGCCGCAGGAATGCGGGATGAAGACTTGTTTTTCGCAGCCGTCGCATTGCGCCAACATCACTGGACTTTGCGTGGTGCGGCATTGTTTCAGGGCAGTCAACGCTTTGCGCTGGCTGGGTAGCACATTTTGATACGTCGCCAGAAACTCGGCTTCAAAGCGTTGGATGATCGACGACAGCAAAATCATTTGACGTTCCTCCAATCGATGGCAAAGCCATTCATCAGCGTATTGATCAACTGGTCAGCGTTAAGGTTTGTGGTGTCGGTCAGATGGGTATAACGGGCGGTGGTCAGGATACTATGATGACCGAGGATTTTCTGGACTTCGAGCAGGTCAACGCCCGCTTCGATTAAATGCGTGGCGTAGCTGTGGCGCAGACTGTGCGGGGTAATCTTTTTTTTAGTCCGCATTCTTGAGCCACTTGGCGCAGCGTCGCTTGCACCCCGCCGCGATCCAAAGGTGTTGTAGACAAATGCGCCGACTTAAGTCCGCCGTGGCGATTGGGAAACAGCAACACCGGATTACGGTGTACTTGCCAGAAGCGGCGCAGGCAAGTTAACGTCGCGACTGGCAACGGCACCAAGCGATCTTTGTTGCCCTTAGCATCGCGGATATGCACGCGCAGCCGCTGGGCATCAATATCGGCCACCGTCAGGCGCAAGCCTTCACCGAGGCGTAGCCCTAAGCTATACAGCGTAAAAAAGAACACCCGGTAACTGAGGGTATGGGTCATCGCGAACAGCCGTCCGGCTTCCGCAACGGTCACGATATCCGGTAAGCGCTGTACCCTTGGCGGTTTGATCAACTTAAGCGCAGGCCAAGGCTTGTTCAAAACATAGGCATAGAAGAATTTAAGGCCGTACAGATCAAGTTTGACGCTACTCCAGGAATGGGATTCCAGCAAATCGCTGAAATAATCGGTCAACTGGGATTCGGACAGATCATTAATTCGATAATCGAAATAGGTGCCAACGCGCCGAATGGCACGGGAATAGGCCTCGATCGTCTTGGGCTGAAGCCCTTTAAGTTTAAGGTGTTTAAGATGCGTTTGATAATTCTGCTTGAAATCTTTTTCGGATGATGATGTCATTGCTTGGTAACCTCATTATTTGG
>JBAVIP010000023.1:0-2429 GCA_049687015.1 Methylotenera sp.
ATCTGATTCACCGGCACCCAAAACCGCATCGAAAACACGCCCATAAATCAGCTGATTAAGCGGGCTTTAAGTTTAAATTTATAGGATTGCTAATAACAGCAGTTGAAAAAAGGTCCGTGATAAGCCAAAAGGTCTTATTAATTTCATTTTATTTCATTATATTTAATTTAAAATAATACTATTCTCGATATATAATGTAATATTACGTCAAACTACTCACCGAGTGATGAATCGATATGCCAAACATACCTCATCAAGACGATCAAGTGCAGGACTCTGTAAAGGCACGCGCCAAAATCAAACTGGAGCGTGATCTCGGCCCGGAAATTATGGCGGCTCTCGCCGATCCTAAAACCGTCGAAATTATGCTCAATTCCGATGGCAAGCTCTGGCAGGAACGGCTCGGCGAAAAGATGCGGCCGATAGGCGCACTATCGGCGAGTCGTAGCGAATCGATCATTAAGACCATCGCAGGCTTCCACGGCAAAGAAATCACCCAGGGCAGGCCCCTCATAGAATGCGAACTGCCCCTCGATGGCTCTCGCTTTGCCGGGCAATTTCCGCCTATCGTGCCAGCACCCACCTTTGCGATTCGAAAAAAAGCAGTCGCCATCTTCACCCTGGACCAGTACGTCGCGACTGGCATCATGACGGAGGCACAGTTAGCCGTCATTGAAGCCGCCGTCAAAAATCACCGGAACATTTTAGTGACGGGCAGTACCGGCTCAGGTAAAACCACCCTGGTCAACGCCATCATCAACCGCATGGTCGTCATTGACCCCACCGAGCGCATCGTCATCATCGAAGATACCGGTGAAATTCAGTGCGCGGCTGAAAATTTTGTCCAGTACCACACCACGCTCGACATCACCATGACGCTGTTGCTCAGAACGACCCTCCGCATGCGCCCGGACCGGATACTGGTTGGTGAGGTGCGCGGACCGGAAGCCTTGGACCTATTGATGGCCTGGAACACAGGTCACGAGGGTGGGGCGGCAACCCTCCATGCCAATAATGCACGGGCAGGACTGGATCGACTGGCATTGTTGATCAGTATGCACCCGGACTCCCCCAAACAGATTGAACCGCTGATTGGCGAAGCGGTGCAATGCGTTATTCATATCGCCAGAACCCAAGAAGGTCGTCGCATAGCGGAAATAGTAGAAATACTTAGGTTTGAAGACGGCAAATACATCACTCAAACGGTAGGAGCTTAAAAAATGAAGTTAGCCAATATTGATAAAGCATCGTGGCTGTTGCTGATAATGCTGTGGGTCATCATCCCTGAAATCGCAGAGGCCTCAGTGGGTACGGGAGGTGGCTTGCCCTACGAAACCTGGCTCACCAGTTTGCAAAATTCGGTGACGGGACCTGTCGCCTTCACGCTGTCTATCATCGGCATTGTTGTGGCCGGGGGCGTGCTGATTTTTGGCGGCGACCTCAATGGCTTTTTCAGAACCTTGATATTTATTGTCCTGGTCATGGCCTTACTCGTAGGCGCACAAAACATTATGTCAACCTTATTTGCCAGAGGTGCCGTCATTACTCCGTCGGCTAATACTGTCGTAATGACCCGCACCGGCGTTAACCACTAATGGCGCTCCGTGCGATACCTATCCGGCGGGCAGGTAATAGAACCCATCTGTTTATGGGTGGGGATCGCGAGTTAGTGATGTTCACGGGGCTCATCGCCTTTGCACTGGTATTCAGTGCCCAAGAACTCAGAGCATCCCTCTACGGCATGGGACTGTGGCTGTGTTCGCTATACCTGCTAAGACTGATGGCAAAAGCCGATCCCCAAATGCGCTTTGTTTATCTTCGGCATCGTCGTTACCAGCGCTATTACCCGGCACAAAGTACGCCGTTCAGAATAAACCCGAACAGTCAGGGGCAACAGTACCGATGATAGAAGCACTTACTTGGGTTATTGCAGGCTGTGGTATCGCGCTGGTCGTGATACTACTGTCGCTCATTGCCAAGGCGAATAAAGACCGAAAGTTAAGCAAACATCGCTCAAAAGAGGCCAGCGTTGCTGACTTGCTCAATTATGCGGCCGAAGTGGATGATGGCATCATCGTTGGGAAAGATGGCTCCTTCATGGCCGCATGGCTCTATACGGGAGACGACAAGGATAGCAGCACAGAGCAAGATCGCGAGTCGATTTCGGCGCGCATTAACCAGGCCTTATCCGTCCTTGGCAACGGCTGGATGATCCATGTCGATGCGGTGCGAAGACCCGCGCCCGCCTACGCTGAACGCGGCTTATCCGCGTTCCCCGATGCCATTACCGCTGCGATAGACGAAGAAAGACGGCGGCTATTTGAAGGGCTGGGGACGATGTACGAAGGCTATTTCGTGTTGACCATCACTTATCTGCCACCGTTGTTAAACGAGCGCAAATTTATTGAGTTGAGGTTCGAGGATGATGC
>JBAVIP010000024.1:0-1962 GCA_049687015.1 Methylotenera sp.
CAGAGGGGCGGAGCAACTCGTAGTAGTGATGAAGGCGCGGTAATAGCGGTGGAGCGAAGGGGTTGCGTTATTCAGCCAAGCGCTATTGCCAACCATTAAGGGCATAAGTATCTACACAAGTCAGCCCGAAAAATGGCATAGTGCGTCATGATTTTAAAAAACACTGACGGGTGTAGACCCGCGCCTCATCAAGCGCCACCAACAACTGGTGCTTGAACACATCAATACCAGCGAACGCCTGAGTGCTGGGCTGAAAGCGTTGCCGGACAAAATCAGCAGCTTTGCCAGCACTCAAGCGGCGTGGCGATTCTTTGGGAATGAATCCGTCAGTTTGTCGGTGCTTCAGGAACCACTGACTGTAGCGGCGCATGAAGGAATTGCCAGCCATTGCAGCCAGTACGCCTTATGTGTGCATGACTGGTCGCACCTGAATTACAAACACCTCAATAAAACCGATACTTACGCCATCACGCATGAGACGGATGTAGGTTACGACCTGCAAACCAGCCTGATTGTGAGCGACCAGAACGGGCAACCGCTAGCACCCGTGGCGCAACGGTTAGTCAGTGCCGACGGGAGTTACGCCACCTACGGTGAGGCTAAACCTACTTTGCCGATCAAGGGCCATCTGGATGAACTGAGCGACTGCATTGCGTATTTGGAAGGTCAAGGATTCTCCAAACCCTTGGTGCATCTCATTGACCGGGAAGGGGATTCAGTCGGGCATATCCGCCGCTGGGAAGCGGCAGGCTGCCACTGGCTGGTTCGGGTCAAGGATAACCCCAAGGTTGAGCATGAAGGCCAAGCCCTGGCTTGTAAAGCCATCGCGCAAACGCTGACCTTTAAAAAGACCCGTCAAGTCATTTTCCACGGCAAAAGTTACTGGCAATGGGTAGCAGAAACGCCAGTGCGTTTAACCCGCCCGGCACGGCCCAGCCACAAAAAAGGCAACAAACCTGCCGTCCCCGGCAAACCGGTTGAGGCGCGCTTGGTGGCCAGTCGCATCTTGTCCGAAGACGGAGAAGTATTGGCGGAATGGCTATTAATGAGCAATATCATGGCTATGGATGCTAGCACACTTGCCCTTTGGTATTATTGGCGCTGGCAAATCGAGTGCTTTTTCAAGCTGCTCAAATCGGCAGGCCACCACTTGGAATCATGGCAACAAGAATCCGCACTTGCCATTGCCAAGCGCCTGCTGGTCGCCAGCATGGCCTGTGTCACCGTTTGGGCAATAGCCGCCGATAACAGCAAGGAGGCGGCTGAATTGCGGGCATTCCTGGTCAAACTCAGTGGCAGGCAAATGCGGCATAACAAGGCGTTTACGAACCCAGCACTGCTGGCAGGCTTGTGGGTATTCCTCTCCATGCTTGAAATCATGGAGGCATACTCCCAAGAAGAGCTGGACAGCTTGAAAGCAACTGCCCAGCAATTTTTAGGGAAAGTTGTGTAGATACTTATCGGCCTGGTGAGCCTGGGACTACCTCAATGTGGTAAGAACTATCGTATTCGATCAACCCATAAAGTGTTCCCGGGGCATAAACATATATTTTGATATCATGTCCACCCACAGGGAGAGGCGCCAACATCAGCCAGTAACCATCCGCGACTTGCGGATAGTATGTGCCGCTCTCCAGGCCGGTGACGGAGTTCGTGGGGTAGGTGATGCTGAATAATCCTGGTGAGCTGGCGCGATATGCTGTGATGTTCTTGACCGGCACACCGTCAATGGTGACTTCTATGGTTCCTCCAGCGGCGGTGTTTTCTACGGCGTCGGTGCTAGCTTTCGCTGCTTCCCACAATAAATCTTCATTGCAGGGAACATCGGGTACGCTAGGCGCACAGTCATACACGCCAGCGCCAAAGATCCAGTTGTAGACTGGGGTAAAAATCGCTTTCCCAGCGGGGATTTTGCATGATTTATTAACGCTAGTTCCAAACGACCATGCAAGCAACCAGACG
>JBAVIP010000025.1:0-2355 GCA_049687015.1 Methylotenera sp.
GAATATCTATGATAAAGAATCTTTTTATTAAACAACTGTTCAGCAGTTGTCTGGATCTGGCTCCGATTCTTGCCGTTGTTTTGATTTTTCAGGTTCTGATTATTGGCCAACCTGTGCCTGATGTTGCCAGTTTAATTATCGGCACGCTCTTTGTTATTCTCGGACTCACTCTATTTATTCAGGGACTGGAACAAAGCCTTTTTCCACTGGGCGAGGCAATGGCATACGCTTTTGCTCGTAAAGGGAGTTTATTCTGGCTACTGACTTTTGCCTTTTGTTTGGGTTTCGGTACGACAGTTGCAGAACCGGCACTCATTGCCATTGCAGAGGAAGCCGCAAGCATTGCCAGTAAAGGCGGCATGATTGAACAAACCAGCACCGCAAGGGATAGTTATGCGTTGGGACTTCGTTTTACCGTTGCCTTGTCCGTCGGTTTTGCTATTTTAATCGGAGTCTTAAGAATCATCCGGGGCTGGCCTTTGTATTATTTGATAATCGGCGGTTATGCAGGCGTAATGATAATGACGCCGTTTGCACCTGCGGAGATCATCGGAATCGCTTATGATTCAGGTGGCGTCACGACCTCAACCATTACCGTTCCGCTGGTCACGGCATTGGGCGTGGGCTTGGCAACTGCCATCAAAGGCCGTAACCCGATGATTGACGGCTTTGGACTTATAGCGTTTGCGTCCTTGACGCCAATGGTCTTCGTGATGGCATACGGAATGTTAATATGAGTTACTGGTTGAATGAATTTGCACACGTTCTGCTGGCAACCTTTAGGGATATTTTACCTATCGCCGCCATTATCATTGGCTTTCAGCTACTGGTTATTCGCAAGCCTTTAGCACATCCCAAAAAAACGCTCATCGGTTTTTTTTATGTTGTGCTGGGTATTGCTTTCTTTCTGGAAGGTTTGGAAATGGCCCTGTTCCCGCTAGGAAAGTTGATGGCAACACAGTTAACCACACCCGAATTTTTAGGCCTAACTCCTGATAAACCAACCCTGACCTGGCAAGCTTATGCCTGGGTTTATGTTTTTGCAGCCAGCATTTGATTTGCGACGACATTGGCAGAACCCTCCTTACTTGCCGTTGCCCTTAAAGCCGAACAAATTTCAGGGGGCGCGATCCATGCCTGGGGCCTGCGCATTGCTGTTTCCATCGGTGTTGCTTTCGGTATCGCTCTGGGAGCTTTTCGGATCGTTACGGGTTCTGAGCTTTACTATTTCATTATCGCAGGTTACGTTGTTGTACTGATTCAAACCCTGTTTGCACCTAAAATGATTATCGGGCTCGCTTATGACTCTGGCGGGGTAACAACCTCGACGGTTACCGTACCATTAGTGACGGCCTTAGGACTGGGACTGGCTGAAGCAGTCCCGGGACGGAATCCCTTATTGGATGGTTTTGGTTTGATAGCCTTTGCCAGCTTATTCCCCATTATTGCTGTGCTAAGTTACGCGCAAATTGCACAATGGCTTACTAACCGTAGCCGCTCATTTTAACCATAGGAATCAACACAATTTTTTATACTACAGAAAATAATAAGAAAATAACATGTTCCATCTCCGTCCTGGGAGAACGAACAGGTACTTGTGTAGGCGCCTATGCATCTAACCCCCGAGGAAAACCATGCATTTCAAATTAATAATTGCCTTTGTTGAAGACAACAAAACTGACTTAGTGCTTGATACCGCGCGTAAAAATGGCGCTAAAGGCGCGACAGTCATCAACTCTGCGCGAGGCGAAGGACTCAAGCAATCAAAAACCTTTTTTGGCTTGACACTAGAAACTCAACGCGATGTACTGCTATTTCTGGTCGAAGAACATCTTAGCCGACACATTCTGGAAACCATCGCCAAAGCCGCACAATTCGACAACAAACCCGGCACCGGTATCGCCTTTCAGGTTGATGTTGAAGATGCTATCGGAGTCACGCGCCAGGTTGAAGAATTAACCCATGAACTTGAGGATAAAATATGATAGAAACCAGTATCTTAATCCGCGTCAGAGATGTTATGAAAACTGATTTTGGTACCATTGACGGTGTTGCAACCGTTGCCGACGCCTTGAAGAAGATGAAATCGCTGAAAACGGCTGTTCTTATTGTCAATAAACGCAATGAGGATGATGAATACGGTATGCTGACTTCCGGCGATATCGCCCGCCATGTTCTGGCCAAAGACCGTGCGCCGGATCGGGTCAACGTCTATGAAATCATGAGTAAACCGGTAATTTCGGTACATCCCGACATGGATATCCGCTATTGTTCGCGGCTTTTTGCCAACTATAACCTGGTCAGGGCACCCGTTCTTGAAAATAACAAGGTTGTCGGCATGGTTAGCCCTAATTC
>JBAVIP010000026.1:0-1605 GCA_049687015.1 Methylotenera sp.
ATTTGTAATATTACACTAATTTAAATAACTATTCAATTATTGATGCAACAACGACGGCACCGACTGTACGACCGCCTTCACGAATCGCGAAACGCAAGCCGTCTTCCATAGCAATCGGTGAAATCAATTTAACTTTTACTGAAATATTATCGCCAGGCATTACCATCTCAACACCTTCGGGCAGATCAACGGCGCCGGTTACGTCAGTGGTTCTAAAATAGAACTGCGGGCGATAGCCATTAAAGAATGGCGTATGTCGGCCCCCTTCTTCTTTTGACAATACATAAATTTCTGCATTGAAATGGGCATGCGGCTTAATCGTGCCCTTGTGCGCCAACACTTGTCCACGCTCCACGTCGTCTCTTTTGGTGCCTCTTAACAGCAAGCCAACGTTATCGCCAGCCTCACCTTGATCTAGCAATTTGCGGAACATTTCAACACCGGTAACGGTTGTAGCTACTGTGGGTCTGATTCCAACAATTTCAACTTCTTGACCGACTTTGATAATACCGCGCTCTATACGACCGGTTACTACGGTGCCGCGACCTGAAATCGAGAACACATCTTCAACCGGCATCAAGAATGCACCATCCACTGCTCTTTCTGGCAACGGAATGTAGGTGTCCAGCGCCTCTACCAGCTTGACCACTGAAGGTACGCCGATGTCACTTTCATCGCCTTGCAAGGCGAGTAATGCAGAACCTCTGATGATAGGGGTGTCATCGCCTGGAAATTCATACATATCCAGTAATTCCCTGAGCTCCATTTCGACCAGTTCGATTAACTCTTCATCGTCAACCATGTCGGCTTTATTCAGGAATACGACGATATAAGGCACACCCACCTGTCTTGATAACAGAATGTGCTCTCTGGTTTGCGGCATAGGGCCGTCAGCAGCAGAACAGACAAGAATCGCTCCGTCCATTTGCGCCGCACCGGTGATCATGTTTTTTACATAGTCAGCATGGCCTGGACAGTCAACGTGAGCATAGTGGCGATTTGCAGATTCATATTCCACGTGCGATGTGGCAATGGTAATGCCACGCGCACGCTCTTCAGGCGCATTGTCAATTTGGTCGAAAGCTTTGACTGCACCGCCGTGCAATTTTGCCATAACTGTGGTTAAAGCAGCAGTTAGCGTTGTTTTGCCATGGTCAACGTGACCAATTGTGCCTACGTTTACGTGGGGCTTACTACGTGAAAATTTTTCTTTGGCCATGATTTAATACCTTGTGTTATTCAATTTTTATGAAGATTTTTTAATGATCGCATCTGCAATATTTGCAGGCGTTTCATTGTATTTTTCAAACTGCATACTGTATGTAGCTCGCCCCTGTGTTGCTGAACGCAAATCAGTTGCATAACCAAACATTTCCGACAACGGCACCTCGCAGCTAACTGTTTTACCTGACGGTGTATCTTGCATACCCTGTATTACGCCACGCCGCCTATTTATATCTCCAACAACATCACCCATGTATTCCTCAGGCGTTGCTATCTCGACTTTCATAATAGGCTCCAGCAAAACCGGACTTGCTTTTCTTGCCCCCTCCCTGAAACACATAGATCCGGCAATTTTAAAAGCCATTTCATTCGAATCTACAT
>JBAVIP010000027.1:0-29828 GCA_049687015.1 Methylotenera sp.
GGCGGCGCGGCGATGAACCATACCGGCATCACCACCGGCTGTGCCAACTGCCATAAGGTCGGCGGTGCCGGTTTGGCCAAACCGACCACCCACATCCCGACCACGGCGGCGTGCGAGACCTGCCACAAATCCACAACTTCGTTTGCTGGTGCTGCGTTTAGCCACGCTGGTGTTGTAGCTGGCACTTGTGCAACCTGTCATGGTAAAACCTCAACAGGTAAGCCTGCTGGGCATATCCCTACGACTGCTTCTTGTGATGGTTGCCATAAAAACTTTACATCGTTTGCTGGTGCAACAATGAATCACGCTGGCATCACTACGGGTTGTGCAACTTGCCACGGTGGTACCTATGCCAATGTGAAAACGAAACCGACGACTCACATTGCCACGACTGCGGCCTGTGAGACCTGTCATAAATCGACCACCAGCTTTGCAGGTGGCGCTACGATGAACCACACTGGCATCACCACTGGTTGTGCGACCTGCCACAACGGCACCAAAGCATTAGGTAAGCCAGCTACGCACATTCAAACCAGCGCTGGTTGTGAAACCTGTCATAAATCGACCACCACATTCGCTGGCACCACGATGAATCACACCGGCATCACCACCGGCTGTGCCAGCTGCCACAACGGCGCAACTGCATTGGGCAAACCAGCTAATCATATCGCAACCACTGCAGCTTGTGAGACCTGTCATAAATCGACCACCAGCTTTGCAGGTGGCGCTACGATGAACCACACTGGCATCACCACTGGTTGTGCGACCTGCCACAACGGCACCAAAGCATTAGGTAAGCCAGCTACACACATTCAAACCAGCGCTGGTTGTGAAACCTGTCATAAATCGACCACCACATTCGCTGGCACAACAATGAACCATACCGGTATCGTGACTGGCTGTGCGACCTGCCATAACGGTGCTACTGCATTGGGCAAACCAGCTAATCATATTGCTACCACCGCTGGATGTGAAACCTGCCATAAAAACTTTACCTCGTTTGCTGGTGCCACTTTCAACCATACTGGCGTCGCCCCTGGCTCTTGCGCGACCTGCCATGGCAAAACCGCAACAGGGAAGCCTGCAAATCACATTACCACTACAGCATCATGTGATACTTGCCACCGCACCACAGCTTGGGTGCCTGCTACCTTCAGCCATACTGGCATCGTGACGGGTTGTGCAACTTGCCATAACGGTACAAGCGCTAAAGGTAAAACGCCTACGCATGTTACAACAAGCATGGGCTGTGAAACTTGCCATAAATCGACCACAACGTTCGCTGGTGCAAAAATGAACCATACCGGCATTGTGACTGGTTGTGCAACTTGCCATAACGGTACAACCGCTAAAGGCAAGCCCGCTGGGCACGTTACAACAAGCGCGGGTTGTGAGACTTGTCATAAATCGACTACGTCATTTGCTGGCGCTGCGTTTAACCATACTGGCGTCGCAGCGGGTACATGTAACAGCTGCCATGGCTCGACTGCGAAAGGTAAACCTTCAAACCACCTGCCTAGCACGCAAAGTTGTGATCAGTGCCATAAAAACACAACTAGCTTTAGTGGAGCAAGCATGAACCACACCGGTATTACAAGCGGTTGTGCGAGTTGCCATAATGGTACTTATGCAAAAGGCAAGCCTGGCGACCATCCAAAAACAACAGCTGATTGCAGCAGTTGCCATACGACAAAAACGTTTGATAAGTAATTGGTTTGTTGTAAATATGTTGTTTGGGTAGTAAGTTAAGTAGTTTTGGCTGTAACAAAGTTGCTAAATTGCATTAAATTGCTATACTAAGTGCATGATAATTATAAGATTTGAGGAGTGGTAATGCGTAGTTTGCGATTTTTTATGCTGCTGATTTTGGCAGGGACAGCATTCGCAGCAGGTGCGGCATCGTCGGAAGTGGCGCAGATATTGGATGAACCAGACGTTGTAGCAGCGGGCGAAGAGGCAGATATTCGAATTAACTTTACGACTCCAATCACCTATTTGCGCAGCTTCCCAGATGGCCCAAGTGATACTTTGCGCATTGCAATTAGTATACCTGACCCGTGCGTAGCAGAACAACTGGTGATACAAGAGTCAAAAAACTCACCTAAAACTAACCTAATCACACCTTTTACACTTACTTTTCCAGAAATAATTAGAGTCCAAACTAGCAATGCAGTTTGTAACATTACTAAAAAACGTGTTGATACCAATAAAACACTTCTTGTTCGCTTTGCCAACATAAACACCTACAAAGTCAGGTTGGGCGAAGATAACCACAGCATTATCATAAGAGTACCTTTACTGGCGAAGCCTGAAGCTACTTTTGTAGAGCCTAAGCTGACAGTGGCGGTGCCTCCAGAAGGCGCGTCAGCAAAAGAGTTGATGACTTCTGCCAAAGCTGCAATGAAGGCTGGTGAATACGAGAGCGCCACGGTGATGCTCAACCGTTTGCTAAATTTGCCGCCGAATGAATTTTCACAAGAAGCGCAGGAGTTGGTGGGTAATGCACGTGAAAATAATGGTGATTTTGCCAAAGCTAAAATTGAGTACGACCTTTACCTTAAACTTTACCCAGAGAGCGAAGGCGCTTTGCGGGTTAAACTGAGGTTGGCTGACATTAATGCGGGTAAAGCGAAAGTAGCTGAAAACAAGGCATCAACCAAAAAACAAATTAACCAAGTGCACCAAACCAGTATGTTCGGTAGCTTATCGCAGTATTACTATGGCGGCAGAACATTAACCCAAACAAAAGATGCTGCTGGGGTTAAAACCAACAGTCGTCTTACTGACCAGTCGGCCTTGGTAACCAGCTTTGATATTTCTGAGCGTTGGCGCCATAATCAGTATGATGACAAAGTGGTGGTCCGCGATGCAGAAACGCACAACTTCCCACCTGGTGATAACTTTAGAGATACCAATCGCTTAAACGCTGCATATTGGGATCACGAAGATAAATCTCTAGGTTATATGTTCCGTTTAGGGCGCCAGCCAGGTAACTCGCAAGGGGTGCTGGGCAGGTTCGATGGCGGCTTCTTGAAATATTCTATCAATGATAATTTTAGAATTACGGGCGTGGCTGGTGTGCCAGATAATGGCTCGCACTCGACTATTAGAACAAATCGTCAGTTCTATGGCACGGCGCTAGAATTTGGGACGCCAAGCAGCACCGTAAGTGGTAATGTCTACGCTATTCAACAAAATGCGGATGGCTTTGCTGAGAGGCGCGCTTTAGGGTCTGAATTGCGTTACTTTAACAACGCGACATCTTTGTTTGGCTTATTGGATTACGATACCATTTATGACCGAGTTAACATTGCCTTGCTACAAGGTAACTATACTGATAGCAGGGAGATTACTTATAATGTTCTGTTAGATCATCGTAAATCACCGATTTTGTACGCTGAGAGTGCAATTCCAGCAGTGGCAGGAGTTAGGTCTGTAGGTGGTCTGCAAAAAGTAATGACCAACAAACAGATTATTAGGACAGTAAATGATGCTACTGCTGACGCTGATACTGCCCTGTTTGGCGCGACTAAGCAAATTACGCCTAAATGGCAATTAGGTGGCGATGTCCGCATGAATCGTACATCCGGTACACGAGGAACTGGAATCGAATTTGTGCCAGGCATTCTGGCGACTCCAAGCACAGGCACTGCTTATACTTATTCATTGCAAGGTATTGGCACCAACACTATATTTGCAGATGATACGTCGGTGATTAACGCCAGCTATGTTGATGACCCTGTGTATCACGCAGAGATACTTGGTTTGACTAACGTGGCGACCTTCCGCACGAAATGGCATGTTACTAGCTCACTCAACTTTTATCATCAGAAAAGTGATGCTAGTCAGAATAATCTAAAGCTCTTTAAAGTAGCGCCTACCTTTCGAGTTTCTTACCAGATGTTAGATAACGCGCAATTGGAGGCCGAACTTGGCTTTGAAAAATCTTATTCAGATGATAATACGAATACAAAAATCAGATCGTTACGTGAATCTATGTTTGTTGGATATAGATGGGATTTTTAGTAACTAATCAATCATTCATTTCAGGTTTTTAACAGTCTTATTATGCACTTCCGTGCTTTTCAGGCATTTTAAAAAGCATGCACGCGGTGAACTTTCAGATGGAGGAACTATGAGCATAGCCTCATTAATCATTGGTTTTATATTGGGTGCGGTATCGACGATTATTTTTACGTCAACATTCAAGTCGTCAAAAGATAAATTACCTGGCGAAGAAAGTTCAAAAATCAACCCGTTACTGGGTATTTTTTTACTTGTACCGATTTTGGCAGGCTTGATTTATTGGAAAGCAGGCAGCCCAGATGCGGTTAGCGTCAGTGCTCCAGCGACTACCATGCCGCCTATGGGCATGGGCATGCAGCAGCCGATGGGCGATGGTCACGAGATGGGCGATCTTGGTGCGATGGCAAAAAAACTCGCGGCTAAATTAGAAAAATCACCTGAAAATGGTGATGGGTGGGCGTTGCTAGCGCATACTTATGTCGAGTTAAAACAACATAAAGATGCGGTTGGCGCTTTTGAAAAGGCTGTGAATTTAATTCCAAATGATCCGCAATTGCTTGCTGATTACGCAGATGCGTTGGCAGTGACAAACAACAGTAAGTTTGATGCTAAATCGATAGGGCTGGTAGAACAAGCACTGAAAGTTGATCCAAATCATCCAAAGGCATTGTTGCTAGCGGGTACTATTGCGTTTAATCAAGCGGATTATGCAAAAGCAATTAGTATGTGGGAGCACCTACAACCGCTAATCAGCAAAGAAGATGCGGCTTTAACAAAAGATGTCGCAAGCAATATTGCAGAAGCTAAAAATCTCATCAATAAAAAACAATAAGGTATGATTAACGGTTAATTGATAACAATTAAAACATTGTAGCTGCAACGTAACTATTTTAGCTAGGCAGTTTTTTTACTGTGTGTAACTTACATTTTAAAGCGGCAGGTATTGCAGCTTATTGATTTAAAGGGTTAATTAATTCATTAATAGGTTACCAAAATGAGTAGCAAGGGGGGGTACATGCCCCAGCTTTCGGCGCTAGTGACTAGTTATATGGCATAATGTGGGCTGTGAAAATTAGACCATTATGAAATTATGATTGTTGGAGATAGATGGGGTTTTTAGCAATAAATCATGCGCTTACCGCAGATAATTTAGTTGGTGTTCGTGGTGAGCGGATGCTTTTTGAAAAGCTGAATTTCGAGTTATCAAACGGTACGGTGCTATACCTTCAAGGTGCAAATGGCACTGGTAAAACAACGCTACTGCGCATCATTTGTGGGTTATCTAAGCCGTATGAGGGCAATGTAAAATGGTGTGGTGAAGACATCAATGCGCTGGCAGAAGATTACTGCAAAAATGTGTTGTACATAGGGCACTTGCCAGGAATTAAAGAAGACTTAACAGCCTTGGAGAATTTGCAGTTTTCACTTGCGTTATCCGGTATCAAATTTAATGTTACTCAAGCCACCGAAGTGCTAAAAATGCTCGGCTTGGCCAAGGGTTTGAATTTACCTACACGCATGCTGTCACAAGGTCAGAAAAGACGCGTCGCGCTTGCGCGCCTGTGGTTAGAGGATTTGCCGCTATGGGTGCTAGATGAGCCGTTTACTGCTTTGGATGCCAACGCGGCCAGTATGCTGAAGCAGAAAATTGAGGCGTTTGCGAATGAGGGCGGCATTGTCGTGATGACTACGCATCAAGAAGTTGCGATGAACGTACCAAAGTTTGAGCAATTACGCCTGGATGTTTAAGGCAAAAAAAGAAACTGTCCGGATTTTTAATGCCAGAAAATAAATTAGCAAAGGAACTTAGCACAACTGGGGAACTCGGCACATTCTCTGTACTTTATCGGATACTAGCGAGAGATATTCGGGTGGCGTTACGGCGCCAGTCAGATGTGACCGCGGTGTTCTTCTTTTTTATTATTGCTGCCAGTTTGTTTCCGCTAGGCTCTGGCGCGGATCCTAAGCTGCTGGGCGCGATGGCACCAAGCGTGTTGTGGGTAACTGCTTTATTGTCATGCATGCTCTCACTTTCGAGAATGTTTATGAGCGATTATGCAGATGGCACGTTAGAGCAGATTATGATTTCTAATCAGCCACTTGTATTAATCGTTCTAATGAAAATATTGGCGCATTGGGTACTCTCAGGCTTGCCACTGGTTTTTGTAGCACCCTTGATAGGTTTGCAATTTAATTTAAGTGGCCTGCAGTTGCAGATACTTGCCGTTTCGCTGCTGATGGGCACATTGGCTTTAAGCCTCATTGGTAGCATTGGTGCGGCGTTGACGCTAGGCATACGTGGCACCGGTGTACTTATCGCCATATTGGTATTGCCGCTGTATATTCCCGTATTGGTGTTTGGCGCAGGGGCGGTGAATGCAGTTTCAATAGGCATGAGCCCGAACGGTGCGCTTTCTCTGCTTGGTGCAGTGTTAGCAATGGCGTTAGTGTTTGCACCGCTCGCGTCAGCTGCCGCATTGAAGATTGCGTTAGAGTAGATTGGTATGATTTTTGAGCATGACATTTAGAACACGGTAATGAACAATATGGAAACTAGAACTGGCATTAATTGGCTTAAGATTAATTGGTTAAAGTATGCATCGCCAAAAACCTTTTATCCGCTTGCCGGCAAGATTATCCCGTGGTGCGCAGCAGGTGCTGCGGTGCTGATTGCGTATGGCTTGTATTTAGGGTTGTTAGTTGCGCCTACTGATTTTCAGCAAGGGGAAGGCTACCGCATTATTTTTGTGCATGTTCCAGCGGCTTGGTTTTCAATGTTTTTATATTTGTTAATGGCCATGTACGCAGGCCTGGGCTTAGTGCTTAATGCGCGCTTATCTTACATGATGGCCACCGCCATTGCGCCTACAGGGGCGATGTTTACCTTGGTGGCGTTGGTTACAGGCTCGCTATGGGGCAAGCCCATGTGGGGTGCATGGTGGGTGTGGGATGCCAGGCTCACCTCTGAATTGATTTTGCTGTTTTTGTATATTGGCTATTTTTCGTTACAAGCGGCGATTGATGATAAAAACCGTGCAGATAAAGCCAGTGCAGTACTGGCGCTGGTGGGCGCCATCAATGTACCGATTATTTATTTCTCGGTGAAATGGTGGAACACTTTGCATCAGGGCGCCTCCGTCAGCCTCACCCAGGCGCCAGCCATGGCCGCGATTATGCTTAAAGGTATGTTGATTATGGCGATTGGTTTTTGGTTGTATAGCATTGCTGTGATTTTAGTTCGCGTACGGTGTGAAATTTTGGAGCGCGATAACAAAGCAACGTTGATTAAGCAGGGATTGTAAAAAGGACGCATCATGCAATGGCATAGTTTTAGTGAATTTATAGCAATGGGCGGTTACGGCTTTTATGTTTGGGGCTCTTTTGGCGTCACTTTTTTAGTGATGGGATTAGAGCTATGGTTACTTAATAGGCGCCGTCAGAGCATTACCCAAGCAGTAAAGCAAGAAGCAATTTAATAAGAGGTAATTTAGTATGAAAGCACGTCATAAACGATTTGGTTTAATTGCCATAGGGCTGATATTGTTGGTCATTGCCACGGTGCTCATCACCAAATCATTCCGCAGTAATTTGGTATTTTTCTTTACGCCTACGCAAGTTGAAAAAGGTGAAGCGCCTAAATCTGGCAGCTTCAGGATTGGCGGTTTGGTTGAGAATGGCAGCTTAAAACGCTTGCCCGATGGTTTGCACGTGCAATTTAAAGTAACCGATACCGCGAAGTCAATGCTAGTACAGTACAAAGGCATTTTGCCGGATTTGTTTAAAGAGGGTAAAGGCGTGGTGGCTGAAGGCAAGTTAAATCAAAATGGTTTATTTGAGGCAGATCAAGTGTTGGCAAAACATGATGAAAACTATATGCCGCCAGAAGCCGCAGCAGCACTCAAGGCGGCCCAAGAAGCTAGAACTATAGACGCCAAAGCGAAAGAAGGTGCAAAGTGATACCAGAAATAGGTCAGTTTTCACTCATCCTTGCATTTTGCTTTGCGATCGTTCAAGGCACATTGCCTTTGGTAGGCGTGTGGAAGAATCAATCAACATTATCGAATTTGGCGGTGCCTGCAGCACGTGCGCAATTTATTTTTATTGTATTAGCTTTTATCTGCCTGGATTATTCATTTTACGCCAATGATTTTTCGGTGTTGTACGTGGCTTCTAACTCTAACTCGCATTTGCCTTTGGCATTTCGCTTGGCCGCCTTATGGGGTGGTCATGAAGGCTCTATGCTGCTTTGGGTGACAATATTGGCTGTCTGGACAATGGCCGTGACCATGTTTGCCAAGAGTCTTCCTGAAAGTTTTAGAATTAGGCTGATCGCAGTCATGGGTTTGGTGAGCGTCGGCTTCCTCGCGTTTATCATATTTACTTCCAACCCATTCGAGCGCCTGATCCCGGCCGCACTGGATGGCCGCGATCTGAATCCGCTGCTGCAAGACCCTGGCATGGTGTTTCATCCGCCCGTGCTTTACATGGGTTATGTCGGCTTCTCTGTGGCGTTTGCGTTTGCGATCGCCGCGCTGCTGGATGGTCGTCTGGATGTGACATGGGCGCGCTGGACACGGCCTTGGACCACCGTGGCCTGGGTGTTTCTGACTTTGGGCATCGCTTTCGGCAGCGAATGGGCTTATTACGAGCTGGGTTGGGGTGGCTGGTGGTTCTGGGATGCGGTAGAAAACGCTTCGTTTATGCCGTGGCTGGTGGGTACAGCGCTCATTCACTCATTAGCGGTTACCGAGAAGCGTGACGCGTTTAAGGTATGGACGGTATTGCTTTCCATCTGCGCGTTTTCATTAAGCTTGCTAGGCACATTCCTGGTGCGTTCAGGTGTGCTGACTTCGGTGCATGCGTTTGCGACTGATCCTGGCCGCGGCTTGTTTATTCTGGTTTATCTGGTCGTTGTGATAGGTGGCGCGTTGCTGCTGTTTGCCTTAAGAGCGCCAACAGTTGGCTTGGGCGAAAGGTTCGATGTGGTTTCACGCGAATCCATGCTGCTGGCCAATAACGTCGTGCTTGTAGCCGCTACTGGCTCAGTCTTGCTTGGCACCATGTATCCCTTGTTAATGGACTCACTTGGCGCAGGCAAAATCTCGGTAGGCCCGCCATATTTTGATGCGGTGTTTGCCGCCATAATGGCGCCGGGTATTTTTCTGATGGGCCTGGGACCACTGGCCAGATGGAAAAAGGCCAGTTTGCCAGAAATCGGCATGCGTCTGCGCGTGGCCGCAGTGATCAGCTTAGTTTCTGCATTATTAGTACCTTCCGTCATGGGCAAAATTACTTTGATGGCGGCTGTAGGCGTGTTTTTGGGTGTTTGGGTCATCAGTACGAGTTTAATTTTGTTGGGGAATAGACTCAAAACAAGACAAACGACGGTACCCAATTTAATCGAAAACCTCAAAGGCATTCCACTGGCATTTTATGGCATGTTGCTTGCCCACATTGGCATTGGGGTGTTTGTATTAGGTGTAACCTTGGTAAAAGGCTACGAATCAGAGCAAGATTTACGCATGGAAGTGAATGATGTTGCACACATAGGCAATCTGGCATTTCGTTTTGAAGGTGCGAAAGAGCTTGCAGGGCCGAACTATTTGTCTTCGCAAGGCAAATTTATAGTCACCAGCAACAGCAAGGAAATCGCTGTGCTTCATCCTGAAAAACGCTTTTACCCGGTGCAAGGCGCGATGATGACCGAAGCGGATATTGAGCCAGGCGTGTTAAAAGACATTTATGTTTCACTGGGCGAGCCGCTTGAAAATGGCGCCTGGAGCGTACGGATTTATATCAAGCCATTTGTGCGCTGGATATGGGGCGGCTGTATTTTAATGGCCTTGGGCGGCATTTTAGCGCTCATGGATCGCCGTTATCGTATTGTCAACAAAAAGGCAGCAAGAGAAGCTCAAGAAGCACTAGAGGCGTATGGAGCATAACAGGGAGCTTTAACGCATGAAAAGAACGATTAAATTTTTATTGCCACTGGTCTTGTTTCTCATTGCAGTTGGGTTCTTATTTAAAGGCTTGTTTTTGGATCCGCACGAAGTCCCTTCGCCATTGGTAGGCAATCCTGCGCCCAAGTTTCAGGCACCTGTTTTAGGCGAAGCGGGCAAAACCTTTAATAGCGATGATTTGAAAGGACAAGTGTGGCTGCTCAACGTTTGGGCGTCATGGTGTGCCGCTTGCCGCGAGGAGCATCCAGTGTTGATGGCGATGGAAAAGACAGGTCAAATCGCCACTTATGGGCTGGATTACAAAGATACCGATGCCGAAGCGCAGGCGGTGCTTAAGGAGCATGGCAATCCGTACAAAGTGGTTGCGACCGATGCAGACGGTAAAATCGGTATTGATTACGGCGTGTACGGTGTGCCAGAGACTTATGTCATTGATAAAGCGGGTGTGATTCGCTATAAACAAATCGGCCCAATTACAGAGGAAATTCTGCTTACAAAAATCGTACCATTATTAAAAGAGCTGCAACGATGAAAAAACTGTTGATTATGTTTTTGCTGGCTTTTAACTTTTTACTAAGTACAAATGCTGCATTCGCGGGCGAAGCCAAACCGTTGGCAGAAGACCCTGTGCTGGAGGAGCGGTTAAAAGCAATGTCACATGAGCTGCGTTGCCTGGTCTGTCAAAACCAGACACTTTCAGATTCGAATGCGCCATTGGCTGAAGATTTGCGTAAGGAAATCCGCGCGCAAATGCGTGCGGGCAAAAGTGATAAGGAAGTTGTAGATTACCTGGTGGCACGTTATGGCGATTTTGTTCGCTATCGTCCGCCAGTCAATAGCAACACGGCATTGCTGTGGTTTGGGCCGTTTTTACTATTAATAATTGGTGCGTTTGTGTTATATAGAGTACTTAAAAGGCATGCACAAGGTGAAGATATTCAGGCAGAGGATTAGTGTCACTAAAATAAAAAAGCTCACCTCGGTGAGCTTTTTTATTGAGAACTAAAGGATTAGAAATTATGCGTGTATTGGAAACTAAGCATATCTACACTGCCTTCAAACTCACCGCGCACTCTGCCAGCGGCTCCTAGAGCTACAGTATTTTGGTTATCGTCAATTTTAGCGTCGCTTATAAATAAATGTGAATACCCAATATCTAATTTAGAAGCGGGCGTTACCTGCCAGCCAGCACCTAAAGACAACCATTTTCTGTCATTGCCCGGAATGCGCGCTGTACGAAATTTGTTACTAATCGCTTCTTCATCATACGCCAAGCCAGCGCGTAATTTGATAGCATCGTTATAGTGGTAATTTACTCCAATAGAGTAGCGCATCGTGTTGTCCCAATTTTCTGGGGTTGCAGTAAGTGTTGATCCGTTGTCGCGGACAATTCTTAACTCTTTAAATTGGCTCCAGCGCGTCCAAGTTACATCACCTAATAAATCCCAAGTGTCATTAAGGCGGCTAAATGCACTTAGTGAAAAGTTCTCTGGCAATGTGACATCAGCCTTTACATTGGTATTTAGGGTTCTAGTTGGGATGGGGTTTAATGCTGTTAGAGCTGACTTAGAATCCCCGTCCAAATGTTGCTCCACTTTTGAGCGGTAGGCGACGCCGATACGAGTGTCAGGAGTTGCTTGAAAAATAGCGCCCAGATTGAACCCAAAGCCCCAATCATCTCCTTTTACCGTAACATGCTTCTCGCCTAGAGCACCTGCATTAACAGCTTTACTTAGCTCAGCCTCCGCCCGCATGGCAGAAACTCCGAAACCCAAGGAAAGTTGATTATTTACTTTAAAAGCAATAGAAGGGTTGATGTTAATCGTTTTTAATTCAGTCTTATCTGCCTGAAAGCGGCCTATCCATTTATCATCATACTCAGTTTTTAAGCCAAAAGGTACGCTTAAACCAACGCCTAATTTCACATTGTCGTTTAAATCCATTTTGAAATATAAATTTGGCACAAATGCTAAATCACCCGCATTAGGGCCTTCGCCACCTAGTGGCTTTCCGAGCCCAGCAACAGAACCATTATTGTTAAACTCTGTATTAGGGTTAATTAAATGCAAAGCACCAACTGCCTGGGTGCCTTGAATATAGGTCATGCCAGCTGGGTTAAAAAATATTGTACTAGCATCTTCAGCAACAGCTGCTGCGCCTGCAAATGCATTACCCATACCGCTGCCGCTTTGTTCAATGAGCGCGAAGCCGGCTGCTTGTGCAGCAAGTGGTGTTGTAAAAATGACAAAACTTAAAAATATTTTTTGCATGAAACTGGCTTCCCCCAAGGTTAAATTAATTAAATATTAAAAAATTTATCATATCAATAAGTTACCGCATTTTTTAGTGCAGCTTATTTAGAGAGATAATTTTTTAGATTGTTGTTATATTCCCACAATCTACATGAAAAAATACTTTTTTCAAAATTATTTTCTTGAGACGTATAATTATTAAGCCTATAGTTTTAATCGTAAATACTTATTAAAACAATATAAACAAGTAAATAAGAATTGGCTGAGCATAAATATTACACAGACTTTAAGTAATTTTAAGGCTGCTTTAGCCCAAGTAACTAAGAAATCGAGCATTATTTTGTTCCAATTTATCAACCAGTAAACATGAGGAGTATTTAAATGACTGCCAGCACATACGGTTTAACAAATAACTATAAACAAGTAGATACAAGATACGATGCAAGCCATGAGGCCTTGTGGACAATATTTGATCAAAAAAATGTTATTCCTTCGTTTAATGTTGAATTAATAAGCGAACTTACAAGACATCATAAAGAAATTGAAAACACGGGCGGAATATTGCATGTGGACGGCAATATTCATAACATCAAATATTCCGTAGTGGCATCTCGTACAAAAGATGTTTTTAATCTTGGCGGACCACTAACATTAATACGTGAATTTTCATTAAACAAACAGCGGGAGGCTTTAAAGGACTATGCGGTTAAGGCGTTAGATGTACTTGCACAAAGAGTATTTCGATTTAACGTGCCTGATTTGATTACAATTTCATTACTGCAAGGACAAACGTTGGGTGCTGGGTTTGAAGCGGCGCTATCTAGTGATGTTGTAATTGCCGAACGCAAAACTATCATAGGTTTTCCAGAAATTATGTTTAACCTTTTTCCTGGTATGGGTGCTTATAGTTTGGTTGCAAGAAAAACGAGCATGAAAATTGCCGATGAAATGATTTTGGGTGGCAAGCTTTATACAGCAGAAGAAGCTCATAGTATGGGTTTAGTGGATGTTTTAGTAGATGATGGGCAGGGCGAAAAGGCGGTGTATGATTGGATAGAGAAGAACAGGCGGACATCAATTGGGTATTTGGCAATTCAAAAAGCAAAAAACCGCGTTAATCCAATTATATATGATGAATTGACAGACATCGTGCTAATTTGGTTAGATGCAGCCATGAAACTCTCAGAACGAGATTTTAAAGTAATGGAACGTTTTATTCGTAGCCAAGAAAAACGTTATATACAAGTTGATAAACCACTAGATAATGTAGTCGAAATGAAACGTACAGCTTAGTTTAAATGATAAAAAACCAGCGTAATGCTGGTTTTTTTGCATCATACTGTGCCGTGAGAATATTTTTTTAGATACTCTATAAGTTGCGGCTTGGTTTTATTGAAAGTGTCTTGGGTATTTTTAATTAGCAACTCAATAGACGCAATATCATCAGACGGCAAAATATTGTTTATCTGCTGGCAAAACTTTGTTAGCGTGGCTGCGCCCACGTTGGCGGCACTGCCAGCCAACGCATGTCCTAAATCATTTAAGCTAATGTAGTCGCGTTTTATTGCTAAAGAGCTTAATAAGCCGATTTGTTTTTCCGTATCTTGTATAAAACCATGTATCAGGTTTTGTATGAATTGATCGTTTCTATCTAGTAGAGCTAAGTCACCGAGTCTGGTGTAGTCTATTAAACCCGAACTATTTTTTAACTGCGCTTTAGCGTCACCATAAGAAATGATATTTGCAGGTTTATTTGGTGATTTTGAGGTAAGGTTATTTATTTTTTCTAGTAATAAGTTTGCATTAATCGGCTTGGTAAGATACGCGTCTGCACCTGCGTCGTTAAACGATTGTATAGTTTCTATAGTTGCATCAGCGCTTAAAATAATGGCTGGAACTTGTGGCTCGCCAATTGTCAGTGCACGATTTATTTTCAATACATCCAGGCCCCCAATTTCAGGCATATTGCAATCAAGAATCATTAAATCGTACTGGTTAACTTCCAGCATATCTAATGCCTGTTCACCATTCATCACCAAATCTACTTTATGACCGACCTGTTCTAACATCTTGGATATAATCGTGCGATTGGTTTCGTTGTCATCTGCCACCAAAATACGATATGCGTTTTTAGATGTATTACGCGCATAGTCTTTAAATGAAATTACGTCAGAAGAACCAATCGTCTCATTATTGTTGCCTAAGGCTACTTTCTCCATGCGAATTTCAAACCAGAATGTACTGCCTTTACCTAGTTCGCTTTCTACACCGATTTTACCGCTCATTAGCTCAACAAGCTCTTTTGAGATGGTAGTGCCTAATCCTGTGCCGCCGAATTTATATTTGATTGTTTCATTCGCTTGAGTAAAACTCTCAAAAACTCTCTTTAAAGATTCTTGTGTCATTCCAATGCCAGTATCAATCACCTCAAATCTTAAAGTTGCATATGTTTCGTCTTCTTCCATGGAGCTCACGCGTAATGTAACTGATCCTTGCTCGGTAAATTTAAGCGCATTTGCAAGTAAATTAATAAGCACTTGTTTAATATGTAAAAGATCACTTCGCAGCATGACTGGAGTTTTTGGATCAAGCGCATAAGTCAGTTCAATATTCTTTTTGGCCGCTTGCGGTTCAAATATGCTAACGGTTTTAGTTATAAGTTCAACTAAGTTGAAATCAAATGTCTGTACAGACATTTTCCCGCTTTCAATTTTTGACAAATCCAGTACATTATTGACAAGTTGAGTGAGCAATTCTGATGAGTTTTTCATGATATTTGAGAGATGTTTTTGTTCATCACTAAGTTGGGTGCTTGATAGCAAATCACTAGCGCCTACAATGCCATTAAGCGGCGTACGTATTTCATGGCTTATATGCGATAGAAACTGACTTTTTGCTTGGCTTGCAAATTCAGCTTTTTTGATGGCAGCATCAAGTTTTTTAATCAGTCGTAGCGTGTGCAATGGCACGAGACATAAAGTAATTAAAAGTCCCCAGACCAGTTGAGGGTGACTATGCCAGAATGGATTGAAGTAAATCGCTACACAAAAACCAATTAAACTGGCAACGTGCGTACCTACGAGTAAGGCTTGCCCATACCTCAATCCATACCCCACGATTAACCATAGATAAATGCCTATTAATACAGCCCCTATATCATTTGTTAGATATATGCCATATGAGATAGCACCAATATCTATTAACATAGAAGTCCATTGTCGCTTTATATTTGGTAACGGAGACATATTAATATTGATAAAAAGAAGAGCTCCTATCAATAAAATGACAGAGCAGAATATAATTGCTTCAATGGACGTTTTTTGATAATTTAGGGACCAATAGATTAGTATTGAACCGGTAAATATCAGTCTGATTAATCCTTGTTCATATTCATTGTTTTTTTTACCTGATTTTTTCAGGAAGAGATGTAATATATTGTTCATATTTTCACCATTAACCCTTAAAGGGCAGTTTTTATAACGCTATTTAAAGTTAACATGTTGGTACCTACTTAATGAGTCCTAAGCCATAATACAATTTGCTTTGTTCTAACAAGGATTTTGCAATTTTTGCTAATTCTTGCGTTTGAACTGGCTTGGTTAAGCAGGCAGAAGCGCCTGCAGAGATTAGCTCTTGGTGCGTGGCTTGGTCCTTTAAAACAGTGACAACAACAATTGCGTGGGTGAGCACGTTGTCGGAATTTTTAAGCGCCTGGACAAATTGCATGCCGTTCATTTTGTGCATACGAAAATCGGTAATGATTAAATCCACTTGTTTGTTTTGCAGCCAGGCGAGTGCTTCAACCGGGTCGGTCATGGTGACAATTTTAAGATCCATTTTGAGGGATTTTAAAATTGCTGCATGAATATCCAGCACAGTCGGCTGATCATCAATCAGCAAGACAGTTTGTCTGAATTTTGGCGCGCTTCGTATGTTGCTAACTTTTGTCATTTTTGGATAAATAGCTTTAGTGGATAGCTGCTATGTGTTCGCTGTGGATTTTTTCTAGCTGACTCCGCATTGATAACATGGCTGTCACTAATTCAGGGTCAAAATGCTTGCCGCTCTCCTCACTTATATATTCAAGCGCTTTATCAATGCTCCAGGCCTCTTTGTAGGGGCGAATGCTGGTAAGCGCATCGAATACATCTACAATTGCCACAATACGTGCAGAGAGCGGAATATCATGGCCTTTAAGGGCGTAGGGGTAACCTGTGCCATCGAAACGTTCGTGATGGGCCAATGCGATTTCGCTGCCTTTTTGTAAATATTTTGAAGGACTATTTTGCAAAATTTCATATCCTATTACTGGGTGTTTACGCATCAATTTCAGCTCCTGATCATCAAGAGCGCCCTTTTTAAGCAAAATGCTATCTGGAATACCAATTTTGCCAATGTCATGCAGAGGCGAAGCAAGCTCAATCACTTCAGCATCTTCTTCACCTAGGCCAATTTTTTCAGCAATTGCCCTGCAGTACAGTGACATGCGTTGCAAATGCATGGCAGTATCGAAATCTTTGTATTCACCCGCGCGCGCTAGTCGCATCAAAGTTTCTTTTTCACGGGCTCTAATCTCGGCAGTAGCCGACCTAACTAAGCCTTCAAACACGTTGCTTCTATTTTGCAGTGCGATATGCTGCTGGTGCATCGTCAGTAAATTTTTGCTGCGTGCTGTGCACTCATATATATCGACAGGTTTGCTTAAAAAATCAGCCACACCGGCATCTAGCGCGGCGTAGCGGGTTTCTGCATCTTTTTTAATCGTTATCATAATCACTGGCACAGATTCATATTTTGGTAATGTTTTAAGTAAACGTACAAAATCGATACCGTTCATTTCCGGCATCACATAATCCACAAACACTAAATCTGCCTTGTGTTCGGTAGCCCATTCCAAAGCATCTTCTGGATTGGTTTTTTCAATTACCTTGATTTTAGAGTTAATACTTTTTACGACATGCGTAAGTATTGTTCGGCTGGTTGATTGATCGTCTACAATCAACACCGAGCAATCATCAAATAGTTGAACAGTCGTCATTAGTATTTTCCTCTGGTATAAGCTCATTTACGGCTTATTTACATAAAAGTTAAGCAATGTTTAAGCCAATTTGTCAAAAATTGGTGGGATAAAAAATTAAGTATGCTAAAAAACAAAATTACTTAATAAAATCAATTAGTAAGAGACTTTATTAAATAACATTTTTTTGTAACCTAAATTTTTAGTTGAACGTTTTGTTGTTAATGTTGAAATTCGAAGGTTCAAATTTCGTCAACTAAGTGGATTATTTTGACACATTTATGGCGCGTTGTAAGGAAAAGTTTAGTAATTTGATTTGATAAAAATATTACCATCCGGCTTCAGGTCAAATGCAATGCAGATACGTTGCTCATTGGAACTGAAGGGAATGGTGCGATGAAATAGAGAGGAAGGAAAAAGTACAATATCGCCAACGTTAGGTGTTGCAATGCCTACCGGGAAATTGCTGTGTTTTTGCGGGTAATTGTCTCCATGAGTGCCGTACTCAAAACAGCCTTCAGTGGGGTCTTTTTTGTCTGTTGGCAACACAAGGTAAACCGCTCCGCTTATCCAGCCAACTTCATGGATATGCCTGTCCACATAGCCGCCACGCCGCATTCTGACGTACCAGGAGCTAGTGAACTCAAGTTCATTCGGGAAAGATTTAATCAGTTCGCAATCTGCGCCGGCAAAGCGGTTTTTGTAATTAAGGAATTCCTGCTTTACAAGCTCGCCCAGTCTGCGAAATGAAGGCTCTGGCCGTTTGAAGAGGTTGCCGGCAGATTGTTTGCCATTGTAAAGCATGCCTTGCACGCGTTCTGCTATGTCAGTGTTTTCAATGTCGTACAGTAATTGCTTCAGTAATGGGCTATTAGGCTCCGCCAATTCTGCAATGCTGTTTTGGTAAACAAAATCGAAGCCGTTTTTGCAAAAGTTGTACGGGTCATCCACGCCAAAATTAATGGCGTAGTGGGTGGATAGCGTGGCCATAAATGGCGCGGTATGACGTGTGGTGCGGACGATTTCATCGAGCTTGGATTTGAAATCATCAAACCGCTCAGCTTTGTAGAGGCAATACATACTGCGAGCTTGCCAATCATCTAATTGCGAGCGTTCAAAATAGGCAACCGCTTCCTCATACTTTTTGGCCAGGTACAAGAACTCACCCATATTGTAGTTGGCGCCTGGGTGGTTTGGGTTGAGTCTAAGTGCCGCTTGGTAACTTTTAACTGCGTCATCCATGTCGCCGCGATCGCGCAGGGTTTCACCTAGATTATTGTAAGCATCGGTGTAGCTGGGAAATAGGTTGATGGCTTTTTTATAGCTCTCTATGGCATTTGTCAACAAGCCTTCATCGCGCAGAGCCGTGCCCAGGTTAAAGTAGCCGCGTGCATCTTGCGGGTTAATCTTTAAGCCTTGCTGATAGCTGCTGATGGCTTCGCTTAGTTTGCCTTGACGTTGCAGCACTGTGCCTAAATTGCCGTAAGCCTCAAAAAAATTCGGGTTAAGCCGGATCGCTTGCCGATAGGCTGCTTCTGCTTCATCAAACCGGTTCAAATTGCTTAGCGCAATGCCACAATTAAAAAGCAAATCGGGCGTATTGGGTTGCAATTTAAGCGCATTTTGATAGCTTGAAACCGCTTCGGCATATTTCTGCTGGCCATCCAACGCCAAACTCAGCACATGGTGCAAAATGAAGGTATTAGGATGCTTGCTGATTAAGCTTTTGGCCAGATTTTCAGCTTGCGCAAGCTGGCCATTATTAAGCGCATTGATTAGGGTTTGCACTTCAATTTGGTTAGGCTGAGATGGGGGTAGATTTGCCATATAAATTTGCTGTCTGTGAATTAATTTTAACTGTAACTGTTTTGCATTCTGCTTGCCATATGTTTTAAAAACCGCATTGCCACTTTAGGTTCATCGGCAAGCAGGGTGTCGATATTTTCTGCATAAATCACAATAATACGTGCTTCATCTGATGCAACTATGGCGTCAGCTGTGGTGGGCTTTTCGGTTAGCATGGCCATTTCACCAAAATAATCGTCGCTATTTAATTCACGGAGAATCTTATTGCCGCTAGTCAGGTGTACGGTACCTTCTACCAAATAATACAAATTGCGCTCGGTATTGCCGCGCTCGAAAATATGTTCACCACGCCGTAACACAAGTCCGTAGCGACTCATCAGCGCTTCAATATAATTGGCTTTGTTGGGAGAGCTATCAAATAAACCTTTAAGCAAAAGCACATCTTTTTTACGCAGCGTGCTGATAAGTTCTGTGCCCAGCAAAAATATCGCAAAGTTGAGGTAAAGCCAGGTAATCGATACGAACATGGTCTTCATGCTGCCAAAAACTGCGCCATAGTTTTGATTAATCGATAAAAACAGACCAAATGCAGACCGCATGATCAGCCATAGTAAAGCTGTTAAAAAAGCACCTAGCAGCAGGTGTACAAAAGCAATGCGTAGCGGAAAAAAAACTTTGTAGAAGAAAGTAATTAACAAGGTGGTGAGTAACAATGTGCCAATAGAGCCGATAATATTGAGCTGCAAGACTGGTAAATGCGTTGCTAAAAATCGAACACTTTTTTCAACAATAAAACCGGCTGAAGTAAACAAGAAAAACAGTAGCAGAATACCGAGTACAGAAACTACATCTTCGAATTTACGTTTGAAAAATGAGGGTGCTTCGACCATTGAAGCGATGGTATAAAAGGCCGAGCGCATGGCGCTCGCGAGCGGTGTGATAGTCCATAGCAATACAAACAAGCCCACAGCGCCCCAAGCCGCTTTGGTTTGCGTGGCGCTATAGACCTCTACCATGATTTTACTGCTGAATTCCGGTACTAAATTACCCATGAGGATGGCTAGTTTGACGATGGCGTAATCGGATGAGAACACCAAATGGCTTAAAAGAAAGAAGATCAACAGCACCAGAGGGATCAACGCGAAAAGTGCATAGAAGGACAAAGAGGCCGACATGCCGAACACATTGTGGCGCACAAAAGCTGCCAAAGTCTCGCGTAAAACAAATAATGGTGTGGCGTATTCTTGTTTGGCATAAGCATTAAGCGGCTTACCAAACGCAGGGTGATGCGCTAGATTTTTGATTTTCGCCAATTTTTCTGGATTGATTAATGGCACTTGTTTGCTCGTGTAATAGTCAGTTCTCGTAAAAGTTAAAGCATTTTAAATTTTTCGGTTGCGGCAACTAGGGCAGAGCTTATGTTAGCTTCCATCGCAGAGTGTCCTGCATCTGCCACCATCACAAATTCAGCATGCGGCATGGCGCGCGATAACTCCCAAGCGGTTTGCGGTGGGCACACCATATCATAGCGCCCTTGGATGATAGTGGTTGGAATATGTGCAAGTTTTTGTTTTGCCTCGGCCAGCATATCACGGTGCCCTACAAAACAGTGGTTCTGAATATAATGAATCTGCACCCTGGCCCGCGCCAGCTCTACCTCGCCACTGATTGCACTGTCACTGGGTGTTTTATTGTTGCCAGAGTCTCTTGGCAACAAAGTCATAATACTGCTTTCAAATGTATTCCAGTTAATAGCAGCGGGAATATTGAATTTGCTGTCATCAGAAAAAACCAGCGCTTCATAAGCCTCTATCGGATTATGTCTTTTATCTGCAGGCAGAAATTCACATAGCTTTTCCCAAGGCTCAGGAAAAAACAATTTAACTTCGCCTAAAAACCAGTGCAGTTCAGTTGGGCGGCTTAAAAAAATGCCTCGTAAAACCAGGCTCAGCACATTTGAATTATGTTGCAATGCATATGCTAATGCTAGTGTGCTGCCCCAGGAGCCGCCAAATACGTGCCATTTGGCGATGTTTAAATGCTCACGCAAATTTTCAATATCGTTTACTAAATCATCGGTAGTATTTTCATTCACCTCACCTAGCGGCGTGCTGTGCCCGCAGCCACGCTGATCCAGCAGAATGATTCGATAATGTTCAGGGTCAAAAAAGCGGCGCTGAGCGGGGTTGCAACCGCTGCCTGGGCCGCCATGTAAAAAAACGACTGGCACTCCCTCAGGATTGCCACATTCTTCAAAATAAATCTGATGCAAATCATTTGCTTTTAACCAGCTTTTGTTGAAAGGTTCGATTTCAGGATACAAATTGTAATTGGCTTGGCCCATGTCTATATTTGCTCTTTCTATTTGATTTTATTCAATATTTTACACTGTAAAAAAAATGGTATCAAATCACCGATTTTTTTTTTGATTATTTGTAAATAAATTGTAACCAAAGTGTTGCAATTAATATTCACTTGATTTATATTGCAGTTCGCACATAACAATGTGGCGAAAAGTATGCTTTAAATTTGCGATATTTGGGTCAATGAAAATTGCTTAAATTAGCTGCAAAATTCAAGTTTACTTTTAATTAACCCTTAGTAATATAACTTTGGAGATCAAAATGCAAATTAACAAAATTAAGCTAGCTTTAGGCTTAGTTGCAGGTTTATCAGCGGCAATGCCAATGGTAGTGTCAGCAGCTGCAGACCAAGAAGCGGCAATTAAAGATGCAAACAACTGGGCGCATCCACGTGGTAACCACTCAAACAACGGTTACAGCGCTTTAGCACAAATTAACAAAGGTAACGTAAAAAACCTTAAAGCTGCCTGGTCATTCGCAACCGGTGTAAACCGTGGTCACGAAGGTTCACCAATCGTTGTTGGCAACATGATGTATGTACATACAGCATTCCCAAACAACGTATATGCTTTAGATTTAAACGACAATCAAAAGATCGTTTGGTCATATTTCCCTAAACAAGACCCATCAGTTCAAGCAGTTCTTTGCTGCGATAACGTAAACCGTGGTCTTGGTTTCGGCGATGGCAAAATCTACTTGCAACAAAACGACGGTAACTTAGTGGCTTTGGACGCAAAAACCGGTGCTAAAGTTTGGTCAGTACAAAACACAGACCCAAAAGTCGGTGCTACTAACACCAACGCTCCACACGTCATCAAAGACAAAGTGTTAACTGGTTGTTCAGGTGCTGAGTTCGGTGTACGTTGCTTCTTGGCAGCTTACAACGCAAAAGATGGTTCATTGGCATGGAAAGCCTACTCAACAGGCCCAGATGCTGAAGTGTTGATTGGTGAAGGCTTCAACAAAGATACACCAGAGTATAGCGCTTTGTCAGTTTACAAAGACATCAACGGTGGTAACAAACAAGGTGGTTCTTTTGAAGCACTTAAAGCCGGCGAAATCAAAATCGGCGAAAAAGAACTGGGTACACGTACATGGTTGAAACCACAAGCAGTTAAAGATGGTTGGCAACATGGTGGTGGCTCTACATGGGGCTGGTGGCCGTATGATGCACGTACCAACACAGTGTTCTATGGTACAGGCAACCCATCTGTTTGGAACCCAGATGTACGTCCAGGCGACAACAAATGGTCAATGACTATTTTTGCACGTGATGTAGATACTGGTATGGCAAAATGGGGCTACCAAATGACTCCACACGATGAGTGGGATTATGATGGTATTAACGAAGTAATCTTGTTCGACAAAGGTGGCAAAACATACGCATGGCACCATGACCGTAACGGTTTTGCGTACACATTCCAAGCTGGTAACGGTAAATTAGTTGCTGCTGAGAAAGTACACCCATTTGTTAACTGGGCAACTGGCGTTGACATGAAAACTGGCGTTCCACAAAAAGTGGGCACAGCTTCAACTCACCAAGACTACAATGCTAAAGGCGTTTGCCCAGCTGCATTGGGTACTAAAGACCAACAACCAGCTGCATACTCACCAAAAACTGGTTTAGTTTACACTCCATTGAACCACGTATGTATGACATACGAGCCAGTTGAGTCTAAATACACTGCTGGTCAACCATGGGTTGGTGCTACTTTGACGATGTTCCCAGGTCCTGATGGTGTAATGGGTGGCTTTGCTGCTTATGATCCTATGACCAACAAAAAAGTATGGTACAACAAAGAGAAATTCTCTGCTTGGGGCGGTGCGCTTACTACTGCTTCAAACTTAGTGTTCTACGGTACTTTAGATCGTTGGTTTAAAGCATTGGATGCACAATCAGGTAAAGAACTTTGGAAATTCCAAGTGGGTTCTGGTGTGATTGGTAATGCATTCACATACGGTCACAAAGGTAAACAACACGTTGGCGTGCTATCAGGTATCGGTGGCTGGGCTGGCGTTGCGATGAACCTAGGTATGACTAACCCAACAGACGCACTTGGTGCTGCTGGTGGTTATGCAGAACTAACTAAATACAACGCTGCTCCTGGCGGCGGTGCATTAACAGTATTCAGCCTGTAATTAGACCTGTAGTTTTTATAGTTTAATTATTAGCTAATACAAGTTAGTACCAAATAAGCACCCCACTTCGGTGGGGTGTTTTTATTTATACTGGGCTACTTGTTTATACAGGGCTACCGGGCGTAATTGACGAAAGATATATACTGGTGAGTATGCCTAAAAATGAAAATTTAGTTACAATGCTTAAGTTTGAAATTTAACTATCAAAGAACCATAAAGAACTTTTATTTTTAGTAATACTCTCAATGCAGTGACGCGGACATTTGGCCGCAATTTTAATTAAGGAAAAAATAATGTTGAAGCATATTAAGCAGCGTGGTTTGCTTGCGGGGTTGGTAGCATTTTTGGCAATCACTACGAATGTCAGTTACGCAGAGGATGATATCTCTGCTACAGATTTGAATTCTGGCCGCGGTGGCGAAGCGCAGCGCGTGGATGATGGCACAGAATTCAAAGTATGTGCCGACCAAGACAATATGCCTTACTCAAATTCTAAAGGTGAAGGTTTTGAGAACAAAATTGCAGAGGTGCTGGCCAAAGATTTAGGTTTAAAACTGACTTATCAATTCTGGTATGACCGCATGGGCTTCTTGCGTAATACTTTAAACGCGAAGCGCTGTGATGTGGTAATGGGTACAACACCTGATAATGACGCATTACGTACTTCAAAGCCCTATTACCGTTCAGGCCATGTGTTTGTATGGCGTAAAGACAGTAATTACAACATTACCGACTGGGATTCGCCTGATTTACGTAAAGGTATCATTGGCATTGTGGGGCAAAGCCCGGCCACGATTCCGATGAATGATAAAGGTTTGATTGCAAACGCACGGCCTTATCGTATGCAGCGCGATCTACATTTGCCCCCAAGTTATTTAATTGACGATTTGGCAAAAAAAGAAATTGATATTGCAGTAGTTTGGGGTCCGATTGGCGGCTATTTTGCAAAAAACAGTCAAGTGCCGATGGAAATTAGAATCATTCCGGAATACACAAGCCCGGATGTAATTAGCCAGGCAAAAGGCAAGGAATTCTGGAATATCTCAGTAGGTGTGCGCAAAAAAGATAAAGAGCGCATGGCTAAGATTGATGCCGCGCTCGAGCGCAATAAAGATAAGATTGAAAAAATCTTAACCGATTACGGTGTTCCTCATGTACCAGTAGTAGAAGGAGATACCGTGCTACTGAAAAAATCAAAAGAAAATTCTGATAAGCCACGTGATGCAATCGTTCCTAAAACCGAGTAGAATGACAATTTTATTTTGTGACAAGTTATTGTCAACCAAGTAGAAAGATACTCGTTAAATTAGCAAACGCTTGAGCTGCAAGTGCATGTAAGGCGTTGCTCATATTGTATAAAAGATTAGGAGAAAAACATGTTCGGCAATAAAGCATTAAGATCAACTTTATTCGTTTCTATGTTGACATTGGTAGGGCTTACACTTTCGTTTCAGGCAAACGCGGCGTGCGATTTGGTTTCTACAAAAGACGGCAAACCTTTGGGTGTTAAGGCAGTGGACACAGATACGCCTGAAGCTAAACAGTTTTTAGAGACTTGCGTGAACCCGTACACAAAGATCTATGCTGCTGATGCTGAAGCTGCTAAAAAAGGTAAGAGAGAGTACAACTTTAACAACTGTACTGGTTGCCACGGTGGTAAATTAGAAGGCATTATGGCGCCATCTCTCAGTAAAAATACCCAAGGCGGTCAAGGCGCATTCGATCAAAAATGGGTCTATGCTAAAAACGCAACTGATAAAGGCATGTTCGAAACCATCGCAGGTGGTACGCCGGGTACTTCAGGCGGTATCATGTTTGTCTGGCACAACCAGTTGCCAGGCCATACCGGTGACGGTTTATCGACAGACCAAATCCTCAGGGCGATTGCCTACATTCGTACCCAGTACAAAGGTGATGGCGAAAAAACCTGGTTAAAATAATACTGGCTATAAGCTGATGTGATTTAACTAAAATGCAACAATTTAAAACGGCTATTGTATAATTACAGTAGCCGTTTTTTATTATTTAAATATACTTCTTGGGGATGAGAAATGAATCAGGTGAAATTAAGTATTGCTTTAGCTTTGATGTTATCAGCACTAGTGGCATGTGGTAAAAAGGATGCAGGCACAGGCGCTGCAGATTCCGCCGCACCGGCAGCAACCGCGTCTGCAGGCACATGTGAGCTGGTTTCAACAAAAGATAACAGCCCATTAAAAATTAAAGTGGCTGATACTGATACTGCAGAAGCGAAAGAATTTTTGGCGACTTGCAATAACCCATACACCAAAAAATATGCTGCAGATGAAGAAGCGGCAAAAGCAGGCAAAAAAGTGACGACATTTAATGGATGCACTGGCTGTCATGGTGGCAATTTAACTGGCCTGATGGCACCTTCACTTGTTAAAAGCGGTGGTACAGGCGCCTTTGATACCAAATGGGTTTATGAAAAAAATGCGACTGACAAAGGCATGTTTGAAACGATTGCCGGTGGTACGCCGGGTACTTCAGGCGGTACGATGTTTATTTGGCATAACCAGTTAGAAGGTCATACAGGTGACGGCTTATCGACGGATGATATTCTGAAGGCTATTGCTTACATTCGCACACAATACAAAGGCGATGGCGAAAAAACCTGGTTAAAATAAACCGCTAGCTTAAAATAGTAACAAATTAAAACGGCTACTGTATAATTGCAGTAGCCGTTTTTTGTTGAGTTTTGCCTGGATTTTTTGAGATGAAATTTGGCACTAAAGTGCTCCCACAATTTTTGTCATGTACGTTTTAACTTTGTTATTAGCTAATTTTAATTAAGGCTCACTTGGAAAATACCGAAAATAATTCACTACATCATATTGTGATTGTAGGCGGCGGTGCCGGCGGTTTAGAGCTGGCAACCAGATTGGGTGATAGTCTGGGTAAAAGTAAAAAAGCCGCAATTACCCTGATTGATAGCACCAGAACCCATGTCTGGAAGCCTTTGCTGCATGAAATTGCTGCTGGCAGCATGAACCCGGACAAGCACGAACTGGAGTATCTTGCCCAGGCACACTGGCATCACTTTAGGTTCAGACTGGGACGCATGGATGGGCTGAATCGCGCTACAAAAGAAGTTTATGTCGCGCCATATCATGATGAAGACGGTATCGAAGTGATTCCGCGCCGCTCTTTTAAGTATGATACTTTGGTGATCGCAGTAGGTAGTACAACCAATGATTTTGGTATCAAGGGAGCTCGAGAACATTCGATTGCGCTTGATACGCAAAGCCAGGCGGAAAAGTTTCACCGGCGCTTGCATAATGCCTTGCTGCGCGCACATACACAGGCCGCTCCTGTGCAGCCAGGACAGCTAGAGGTGGTCATCGTAGGTGCTGGCGCTACGGGGGTTGAGCTGGCTGCTGAGCTGCACAATACAACGCGGGAACTAACAGCATACGGTTTAGATAAGATTGATGCAGACCGCGATATTAAAATTTCAATTATCGAAGCAAGCGATCGCCTTTTGCCGGCACTTCCCCCTAAACTTTCGATGGCAGTTGAATTGGAACTTAGGAAACTGAGCGTGCATATCTACACGGGCGAGCGAGTCACTGAAGTCAGTGACAAAGGCATTCATACGCATAGCGGCCGATTTGTTCCTTCCGAACTTGTTGTTTGGGCAGCAGGCATCAAGGCGCCAGATTTTTTGAAAGATATTTCTGGTTTAGAAACTAATCGCATTAATCAGCTGGTTGTAAAACAAAACCTCCAAACTACCTTGGATGACAACATTTTTGCTTTTGGTGATTGTGCTGCATGCCCATGGTTAGGGCATGACGGCAATGTGCCGCCACGTGCGCAGGCTGCGCATCAGCAGGCTTCAATGCTGGTCAAGACGATGAAAAAACGCGTTGCAAACAAGCAGAATCTGCCTGACTACCATTATCGCGATTATGGCTCATTGGTCAATCTGGGAAGGTATTCTACAGTGGGTAGCTTGATGGGAGCGATTGCTGGCGGCAGTATGTATATTGAAGGCATGTTTGCGCGATTGATGTACCAATCGCTTTACAAGATGCATTTAATGGCATTGCACGGGTTCTTTACGGTATTTCTGCAAACGATTGCCAGGATGATTACACGAAGAACAGAGGCGCACGTAAAACTACATTAAGATAAGCACGAGCGGTACGTCTGTTAATCTGGTAAATAGGGTGGTTTTATCAGCCTATGAAACGATAGCGACGGTAGATAATCGTCATGCAGCCACTGACAAATAGCCCAAACACGATGACAATAAGATTGATGGAAATCTCGGCTTTTACCATCAACAAATAGGTACCTAACAACAACAGAATCCCAATATGTTCGTTGAAGTTTTGTACCGCAATCGAATGGCCAGCGCCAATCAGTTCATGCCCACGGTGCTGCAGCAAGGCATTTAACGGTACGACGAAGAAGCCAGCCAGGGCGCCGATGATGAATAAGAGTCCAGCCGCCAATTGCCAGTTCTGCACAAAGGCCATCGCTACTACCAATATCCCCATGGCAATGCCTGCGGGCAGTACTTTGATGGATTCTTCCAACTTGATGTAACGCGCTGCAACAACAGAACCTACTGCAATACCTACCGCCAGCAAAGCCATGAGCTGTGTGGCTTGTTCCAGCCCGAATTTGAGTGCGTTGGCAGCCCAGGCAATCACAACCAGGCGCAAAGTGGCGCCCGCTCCCCAAAACAGCGTGGTGACAGCCAGTGAGACTTGCCCTTGCGTGTCTCGCCACAATGCTTTGAATGAATGCCAGAAATCCTGCAGCATGAATAGTGGATTCTTCTTTGGCAGTTTATGGTCAATAGGTAGTCTGGGGATGTAAATGTTGACCCCTGCGGCCGCCATATAAAGTGCAGTGATAACTATCATCGCGAAATGGGGGTCAGAACTTGCCATGAATCCGCCCAGAATAGCGCCAAATATAATGGCCATGACGGTAGTTGCTTCCATCCAGCCGTTAGCTTTGACCAGCATATTGGGTGGTAGATACTCGGTGAGAATACCGTATTTAGCAGGTGAATAAGCAGCAGCGCCTATGCCGACAATGCCGTAGGCATAGAGCGGCTGCATGCCCAGCAGCATTGCCAGGCTGCCAATGAACTTGATGGCATTCGAGATGAACATGACGCGCCCTTTAGGCAGGGCGTCAGCGAATGAGCCAACAAAAGGTGCTAGCGCGATATAAGAAATGACAAAAAACTGCTGCAATAGCGGGGTGTGCCAGTCTGGCGCACTCATTTCCTGCAGCAGGGCAATGGCGGCAAACAATAGTGCGTTGTCCGCCAGTGCAGATAAAAACTGCGCAACCAATATGGTATAAAAGCCTAAATTCATGCCGCTTATGTCACCAACTTTTGTTGGTGATTATCTCATCCCCATTGTAGTATACTTTTCTTGTCCGCTTTCCCAGGCAAATTTTGTTTTACTTATTAAATGCTGTTACAAGGCTTCAGCAGCAAAGTCAGCCAAACGCGAACGTTCGCCACGCACCAAAGTCACGTGGCCATTATGCGCCCAGCCTTTAAAGCGGTCGACTACATAGGTCAAACCGGAACTGCCCTCGGTAAGGTAAGGTGTATCGATTTGTGCTATATTGCCAAGGCATACCACCTTAGTACCAGGGCCGGCGCGGGTGATCAAGGTTTTCATCTGTTTTGGCGTCAGGTTTTGCGCTTCATCAATAATTAAAAATTTGTGCAAAAAAGTGCGGCCCCGCATAAAGTTAAGCGATTTCACTTTGATGCGCGTGCGGATCAAATCTTGCGTGGCAGCGCGTCCCCATTCGCCTGCATCTTCATCTGTTTTATTGAGCACGTCCAGATTATCTTCTAGCGCACCCATCCAAGGGGCCATTTTTTCTTCTTCTGTGCCAGGTAAAAAGCCGATATCTTCACCCACAGGCACGGTAACGCGCGTCATGATGATTTCGGAGTATATTTTTTTATCTAAAGTCTGGGTTAATGCTGCGGCAAGCGTAAGCAGCGTTTTGCCGGTTCCGGCTTGGCCTAATAGTGTGACAAAATCGATGTCAGGATCCATTAATAAGTTAAGTGCATAATTCTGTTCACGATTACGTGCTGTAATGCCCCACACGTTGTGTTTGGGATTAGCATGGTCGTGCACTACTTCTAGCACTGCGGTATTATTTTCGAGCTTGCGGATGATGGCATGAAACGGTTTGTCAAATTCATAAAATACGAATTCGTTAATTAGGAATGTTTTGACTAATGGGCCGG
>JBAVIP010000028.1:0-1786 GCA_049687015.1 Methylotenera sp.
GAGTGAAGGTCCGCGTACCCCTTGGGTCCTTTGGTGAAGCACGTTCCTCGCTGCATCCACCGACGGAGGTTTGCCTGCTCGATATCTCTCTTGATGAGGGGGCCAATCTGTCAGTGCCAGTCCCGACCGGCCATAGCGCTTTCATCATGCCGATCTTCGGCACACTGGAGATTAACGGCGAATCCTTTGATGCCAACGAACCCAAGCTGCCTGTGTTTCCGGCCCAGGCAACGTCTCGTGAAATTACGCTGCAGGTGAAGCACGGCAATGCCAAGGTCGTCCTGTTCTCCGGCTTGCCATTGCGCCAACCGGTGCATTGGCAAGGGTCGTTAGCGTTGGCGTCAGCCGAAGCGCTAACTGCGAGTTTTGCCGCTTATCAACGTGGGGAATTCGGCTCACTTTGACTCATTGGGGCTGGTAGGCAGCTCCCCGTTTACGGGCACGTCGCCCTGGATATTCTGTTAGGAGAAACCGATGAATTACGAAAAATTTAGTGCTGACAATGCGGCTCTGCTGTTGATCGACCATAAGGTCGGCACCATGCAACTGATCAAGAACATCGACCGCGAGCTTGCCGCCAAACAGTCGATTGCGCTGGCCAAGATGGCGAAGATTCTGAACATGCCGGTCGTCCTCACGTCCAGCCAGGAAAATAACGCCCAAGGCCCGCTTCTTCCGGAAATCGCCGAGATCCTTCCAGAAGCATACGAGGCACGGATCAAGCGCCCCGGCGTGGTCAATGCCTGGGCCTATCCGGACTTCCACAAAGCGGTGCTCGCCACTGGGCGCAAGCAACTGATCATGGCGGGTGTGACCACCGACGTGTGCCTCATATTTCCGGCGATTGACGCTGCGCGTGAAGGCTTTGCCGTGCAAGCCGTGATGGATGCTTCGGGCTCGCCCAGTGACCTTTCCGAAGAATTCTCGCGTCAGCGCATGCACGATGCAGGCGTTGTGCTCACCGCGACCAACACGCTCATGGCGGAAATCGCGCAGGACTGGTCGACCCCGACCGGGCAACAGCTGATCGGTTTGTTATTCAGCGATGTGTTTCCGGCCCTTGGCGCCGGCATCGCCTGAGCCACGCCAAAGACGACCGTATCGTGCAAAGATGTATCGATGAACGCACTGCAGTCGTGAGAAACTCAATACCGCCAGCTTCTGTGGATGGATCGCACAGAAGCTGGCGGTATCCCAAAAAGTTTCGCCACCAGATGATTGCAGGTCGTTACAAGTAGCAACAGGCTTCACAAAGTCTGGATGTATGTCTGTAATCTCGACATAACCCAGAATCCACGATTGAAAGCTTGGCATCAAGTAGACGTCCATACATGGGTGTCAGCTGTCTGGCGAGCAGCGGACGGTCATTGCTGCAATTTAACCACTCCGCCAGGGACCGTTTTTGGCCGGTAGCTGTTATTCGTCAGCCTGAAAAATCCTTTTCTCCATACCGGTCATTCAGATTTTTAAATTTCCATCGCTGTCATTGGCAACAGCCGACCCAAAAGCGACATTCATAGTTTTACGCTCAATGTCGGCTGGGATTCAATGAGCTGCCATTAAAGCTCCGTTAATGTGAGCCGCTTGCGGCGTCAACATTAAGCGGTTTGTTAGCAGCTTCAGTTTTCAATCGCTCAACCAGCCAGACCTTGATGATCGATTGTCGAGTAACACCAATACGAGCCGCTTCACGATCCAACGACTCCACAACCCAAGCAGGAAAGTCGACATTTATGCGCTTCTGTTCCTGGTTGATACGACGCGCAGTGGACAGATCAAGATCGTC
>JBAVIP010000029.1:0-179882 GCA_049687015.1 Methylotenera sp.
GGTGATCGCTGCGGTTAATGTGGTTTTACCATGATCCACGTGCCCAATCGTGCCTACGTTCACGTGCGGCTTGGTACGTTCGAATTTGCCTTTTGCCATTTTTTAATCCTTTGCGTAATCTTTATAAATAATTTTAATAAAATTTTATTAACTTAATTTTTAGCTTTGCCAATATCAATTGGACAACAAGTACCACTTCTAAAAGTTTTATTTAACTTAATAAAACTTTAACACTACATTGTTTTAAACTGCTTTTTATACCAGCACTGCTTCCTGGTGCCCATGGCGGGAATCGGACCCGCGACCTCTCCCTTACCAAGGGAGTGCTCTACCACTGAGCCACATGGGCCCTGTCACAAACAAAAATACAAACAAACCCATATAAACTCAATTGTTTGGAGCGGGCGACGAGACTCGAACTCGCGACATTCAGTTTGGAAAACTGAAGCTCTACCAACTGAGCTACACCCGCTTCGCAGTTCACAATCCGAGCCACTCCCCGCTTCGCGTTATGCACTCCTAACCACCGCAACCCGCTAAAAACAACGCCTACAGGCTCTTTACAGCAACCACTACTTAACTACTTTTATAATGCGAATTCAATTCTTGGTGGAGGGGGAAGGATTCGAACCTTCGTACTCAGAGAGAACGGATTTACAGTCCGTCGCCTTTAACCACTCGGCCACCCCTCCTAACCGAACCCGCGATTATGCTTATTTTTTGACATGCTGTCAAACAAAATAGACTCAAAATTCAACAATTATTTAAATGCTAATTTAAATAATGGCTAATGTATGTTTTTGGAGAATGTTTACTAGATTCTAGTGAGATTTTGGTGCCGGATGTCGGAATCGAACTGACGACCTTCGCATTACAAGTGCGCTGCTCTACCAACTGAGCTAATCCGGCGTTTTTCTTGAAGGCGTGACTATATCACTTTTTATAAATCGGCGACTAGCCCTTTTTAAGAAAAATTTTGCTGCTCGCTACTTAAACTTACTATTTAACGATAGTTAAAGTTGGCTTCTTTTTTGCGTTAGTTATATCGACTGCCGCTTCGCCTTTAGCTTCAAGCGGGGTGGCCATCGGTGCAGACTGAGCCTCGGTCTTATCAGAGCTGGTTTGCGCACCCACTTCAAAAAACATGCCTTGCCCATTTTCACGCGCAAAAATGCCTTTTACAGCACCCATTGGCACATACAGGTTTTGCGAAACGCCACCAAAACGCGCAGAAAACACAATCGCCTCATTATCAATGTGCAAATCTTTGGTAGCCGAATAGTTAAGATTGAGCACGATCTCACCATCTTTTACATACGCCATCGGCACGCGTGTTTGTGAGTTTACAACGACCAACAGGTGAGGCGTCAAGCTGCTATCCACGCACCATTCATGAATGGCGCGCACCATATATGGCTTGGTGGAAATAAGCTCACTCATCCAAAAACTACTTTCTCATTGCCTTTTCTGAAGGCGTCATCGCATCCGCATAAAGCGGGCGCGAGAACAGGCGCTCGGCATATTTCAATAATGGCGCAGCTTGATTGGGTAAATCGATACCATAATACCCCAAACGCCATAAAAGCGGCGTCACTGCCACATCCAGCATCGAATATTCATCGCCTAGCAGATAGTTTTGTTTGCTGAAAATAGGCACAATCTGCGTTAAATTGTCACGAATAGTTTTACGTGCTTTATCGGCTTTTTCATCATCGCCAGATTCAATGTCTTTGATGTGGTCGAACAAATCTTTTTCAAAGTTATACAAAAACAATCTTGCACGCGCTCGCATTACTGGGTCCGCCGGCATTAGCTGCGGATGCGGAAAGCGCTCATCAATGTATTCGTTAATAATGTTAGCTTCCGACAACACCAAATCGCGCTCCACTAGCACTGGCACTGCGCCGTAGGGATTCAGCACCGCCAAATCTTCGGCTTTATTAGCCAAATCCACATCGATCACTTCAAAATCCATGCCTTTTTCATACAGCACAATACGGCAGCGGTGGCTAAAAGGATCGACTGACCCCGAGTAAAGTTTCATCATAATCGTTATTCTCTTTTAAATTAGAAATGCGTTTTAATTACTATTAAGTAGATTTCTATTTAATATCTTTCCAGTATGCTTTTTTAAGCTTGATCGCTAACACTAGCAACACGCCCAGGAACAACAACACCCATAGACCAATGCATTTCAGATGCTGTTTGGCAGGCTCGGCCATAAACGTCATATAGTTGGTCAAATCGGCCACAAACGCATTGTATTCTTCAGGATTCATCCTGCCAGGCTTGGTCACTTCCAGTTGATGTGTTTCATGATTTAACACTTGCTCGCCTTGCAGCTCGTACAACACATGCGGCATAGCAACCTTGTCGAACACGATATTGTTCCAGCCGGTTGGAGTTGTATCATCACGATAAAACCCTCGCAGATAAGCATAGACCCAATCAGCACCACGCGCACGAACAAGCACTGACAAATCAGGCGGTGCCACACCAAACCATTTTTTAGCGTCTTTCGGGTTCATCGCCACCTTCATGGTGTCGCCCACTTTTTCGCCCGCAAACAGCAGATTGTCCTTAATTTGCTTTTCAGTCAGGCCAATGTCCTGCAAACGGTTATAGCGCATGTAGTTGGCGCCATGGCAATTAAGGCAATTGTTCACAAACGTACGCGCACCACGCTGTAGCGATGCTTGGTCACTAGGATCAATCGGTGCAGAAACAGTAATCGCCTCCTCACCCGCCAATGCTATTAACGGCAAAAATGCCAGACTTAATATTAGTTTTTTTAGATTGTTTTTCATATTAGTACGTCACCCTTTCTGGCACTGGCTTGGTTTTATCTTTTGCGGTATACCAAGGCATCAGGATGAAGAATAAAAAGTAAATGATGGTGAATATGCGCGCAACCACGGTAGCGCGATCTGCACCGCCCAGCCAGCTGCCAAATTGTCCCCACACATTCGATGGCACGGTACCTAGGTAACCTAGCACTAAAAAGCTTACCACAAAGGCCGCAAGCCAATTTTTGTAAAGCGCGCCGCGATAGCGGATGGACTTGACAGGGCTCTTGTCCAGCCACGGCAAGAATGCAAATGCCACGACCGATAAACCCATGGCCGCCACACCAGGAAACTGTGAATTCAACACCGGTGGTACGGCACGCAAGATTGAATAGTACGGCGTGAAATACCATACAGGTGCGATATGTGCTGGCGTTTTAAGTGAATCAGCTGGAACGAAATTGTTCGCCTCTAAAAAGTAGCCGCCCATTTCAGGCGCAAAGAAAATAATGGCCGCAAACACCATTAAAAACACCACCACACCCACTATGTCTTTCACAGTGTAGTATGGATGAAACGGAATACCATCCAGCGGAATGCCAGTTTTTTTGTCTTTTTTGGCTTTAATTTCAATGCCATCGGGATTGTTAGAGCCCACCTCATGCAAGGCGATTAAATGCACCACTACCAGGCCCAACAGCACTAGCGGCAATGCAATCACATGGAATGCAAAAAAGCGATTCAAGGTAGCATCGGATATCAGATAATCGCCGCGTAGCCACTCAGATAAATCTGGTCCAATAAATGGAATTGCACTAAACAAGTTGACAATCACTTGCGCACCCCAGTAAGACATTTGCCCCCAGGGCAGCAGATAGCCAAAGAAAGCCTCACCCATCAGGCACAAGAAAATAGCTACGCCAAATAGCCAAATCAACTCACGAGGATTACGATATGAACCATAAATAATGCCGCGGAACATATGCAGATACACCACAATAAAGAACATGGAAGCACCTGTAGAGTGCATGTAGCGAATGATATTACCGCCAAACACGTCGCGCATGATGTACTCGACCGAAGCAAATGCCAGCTCAGCATCCGGCTTATAGTGCATCGTTAAAAAGATGCCGGTCAAAATCTGTAGCACCAACACCAACATAGCTAAGGAGCCAAAAAAGTACCAGAAATTGAAATTCTTGGGTGCGTAGTATTCGGTTAAATGATTTTTTATATTGCTGGTTAATGGAAAGCGCGCATCAATCCAATCCATCGCGCAACCCATAATACCTTTAGTTCCAGTAGTAGCTTGAGTCTCTTTGTCAGCCATGATTTACGCCTCCGCCTTTGTATCGACACCAATCAACAAAGTGGTGTCAGTTAAATATTGATGCGGAGGAACAACTAGGTTGGTAGGAGCTGGCGAGCCTTTAAATACACGGCCCGCAAGGTCAAACTTCGATCCATGACATGGGCAGAAGAAACCGCCCGCCCAGTTATTACCCATATCACCACCTGCCTGTAATTTTGCTGTTGGCGAGCAACCCAAGTGCGTACAAATACCTACCACCACTGAGATATTTTCTTTAATCGAACGATGTGAATTTTTAGAATACGCCGGCTGTTGTGAAACAACATCACTATCTGGATCAGATAATTGATCATTATGTTTTGCCAGTTCAGCCGTTTGCTCCGGCGTACGGTTGATGATCCACACCGGTTTACCGCGCCATTCCGCCGTCATGATAGTGCCAGGCTCAATTTTGCTGATATCCACTTCCACTGGCGCGCCTGCCGCCTTAGCACGCTCACTTGGCAACATACTGCCCACAAATGGCACAGCGACTGCCGCTGCACCAACTGCGCCGGTACAGGCAGTTGCGTTGATTAAAAATTGTCGTTTTTCTAGGTCAACCTCTGAAGGCGGGTGAAATGATAACGTGCTGTTTTTGTCAATGCCTGCTTTTAACTTGGTGTCTGACATCTGCTTCCCTTAACTTGCCTTTTTAGGACATGGCTTACATACAATTTGCAAAACGCGTAATTATACATTTTTTTACCCAACAATCCAAATTTAATTCGATAACTAATTGATACATATCAATTAAACTGGATTATCAATATCAATAAAATCATGCTGAATTCCAAACTTTTTCGCCAAATGTTCACCTAATGCTTGTATGCCGTAACGTTCTGTTGCGTGATGCCCGGCTGCGATATAAGACATGCCTGTTTCACGCGCAATATGCACAGTTTGCTCAGAAATCTCACCGCTGATATACACATCAACATTAGCGGCAACTGCCTGCTCTATATAACCTTGTGCTGCCCCCGTACAAAGGGCTACATGCTTAACTGGCTTAGTTAAATCGCCAACCACTTGCGGTTTACGTTTAAGTTTTTTCTCTATAAGTTCTGCAAGGCTTTTTAGCGTTTGTGGCTGACTTAACTCTGCCAGAGCCAGCATGTCCTTTTCTCCTGCCCAGCCTGTAAGCTCAAGCCCAAACTGCCTGGCAAGCATGACATTGTTGCCAAATTCAGGGTGCGCATCCAGCGGCAAATGAAAGGCAAACAGATTAATGTCATGTTGCAGCAAAAACTGAATTCTCCGCTTTTTAATACCCGTGATAGGCAGCGCCTCACCGCGCCAAAAATAACCATGATGTACCAAAATCGCATCGGCATTGGCTTTGTGTGCGGCTTGCAGCAAATCGTAACTTGCCGTTACACCTGTTACGATCTTATTGATTTCACTTTTGCCTTCGACCTGCAAACCGTTCGGGCAGTAATCGCTAAAACGTTCGGGTTGCAGCAATTGATTTAAATAATCGCTAAGGTCATTTATTTTCATGAAATTTCACCTATACTTATATGCATTCAATTTAAAGTTTTTTAATATATGCAACGAATTTGGCTTATTTTTGCACAATCCGTCACTGCCTGCTTGGGCTTATTGTTTGTACTACGACTTTTTTATCCGCATTTACTTGAAACGGGACAACAGCCTATTGTCATCAACCAGGTAGAACCAAGCGCAATAGACAGCACCAAAGCTATTTCAAAAACCAGCTATAGCGGCGCTGCAAAAAAGGCCATGCCTTCGGTAGTGAATATTTTCACCTCGAGCAAAGTGAGCACGCCCAATCCACATGATCAGTATAAAGACGATCCATTATTTAGGCATTTTTTCGGTGACCAGCTGGATAATGAGGAAGATCAGCCAGAAAACAGTTTGGGTAGCGGCGTGATTGTAAGTGAGCAAGGCTTAATCTTAACCAATGACCACGTGGTTGCTAGCGCTGACGAAATCGAGGTAGCCTTGGCAGACGGCAGAAAACTCTCGGCCAAAGTGGTAGGTACCGACCCTGACACTGATTTAGCCGTGTTAAAAGTGGAAGCAGATAAACTACCTGCCATTACTTTTGCTGCTTCTGAAAAACTTAACGTGGGTGATGTTGTGCTCGCTATCGGCAACCCCTTTGGCGTAGGACAAACCGTCACACAAGGCATTGTTAGCGCGCTTGGACGAAACCATTTGGGCATTAATACCTATGAAAACTTTATTCAAACCGATGCATCCATCAACCCCGGCAACTCTGGCGGTGCGTTAATTGATGCTGAAGGCAACTTAGTAGGCGTCAATAGTGCCATCTATTCACGTAATGGCGGTAGCATGGGCATTGGCTTCGCCATTCCGGCAGGAATAGCCAAACAAGTCATGGAACAAATTGCAGTGAGTGGCAGCGTGACGCGCGGCTGGATTGGCATCGAAGCGCAGGATATCACGCCAGAATTAGCCGAATCATTCAAACTATCTCAAGCGCGAGGCTCTTTGATTGCTGGCGTATTGCGAAATAGCCCAGCAGACTCCGCAGGCCTGAAAGCTGGCGATGTGCTGCTGGCTATCAATGACAAAGAAGTCAACGATAGCAGCAGCATGCTGAATTTGATTGCCGCATTAAAACCGAATGAAAAAGCTGTATTAAAGATCGCCAGAGCTGAAAAAGAGTTGAAGATAAACGTGACGGTAGGCAAACGGCCAAAACCTGCGGTTGCAAGCAAATAGATTCCTTCGAGAAGCCACATGGGTAAGCGTTATGAAGCACTCAGCGACAAACTGATCGAGTTTATCAAGGCTCAAAAAATATTTTTCGTTGGCACAGCAACCGACGACAGCCGCGTCAATGTTTCACCCAAAGGCATGGATTCTCTGCGAGTTATCGACAATAAGCGCGTGGTTTGGCTAAACGTCACAGGTAGCGGCAACGAAACATCGGCACATATTCAACAGAATTCGCGAATGACGATCATGTTCTGCGCGCTAGATGGACCACCGCTAATATTGCGGCTTTACGGTAGCGCCAAAGTAATTCATAAAAATGACGCTGAATGGAAAAAGCTTTTTGCGTTATTCGAACCCTTGCCGGGCGCGCGTCAGATTTTTGATTTATCCATCGAACTGATACAAACCTCTTGTGGCATGGCTGTTCCTTACTATGAATATAGCGGTGACCGCGAGTTGTTAAATGACTGGGCGCAAAAAAGGGATGATGAAAGTATGAAGCAGTATTGGCTGGAGAAAAATCAGTTAAGTATTGATGACATACCTACCCACATTGCCACAAAGAACATCTAAGCGCTGATTGATCAGACCTTTATCGAGTTAACCTTAGCCTGAGTAAATTGCGCAACTACAACACCTGCCTCGTATAACAACCAAAGCGGCACTGCCAGCATAAACTGCGAAATAATATCGGGCGGTGTAAAAATAGCACCTAGGATAAACGCGCCGACTATCACGTAACCACGCACTTCTTTGAGTTGTGCAACCGTTACCCAGCCAAAGCGCACAATTAACACCACCGCAATCGGCACCTCAAAAGCCAATCCAAACGCCATAAACAGCGTCATTACAAAATCAAGATATTGTGAAATATCCGTCATTACCGCTACGCCCACTGGCGCGCTGCCGACAATAAAACCAAACACTACAGGGAACACAGCAAAATAGGCAAATGCCATGCCGGTTAAAAACAGGACGCTGCTAACAACAATGACCGGCACCATTAATTTTTTTTCATGCGCATACAAGCCAGGCGCCACAAATGCCCAAATCTGATACAACGTATGCGGCAGTGAAATCACAAATGCAGCCATCATGGCAACTTTCATCGGCACAAAAAATGGCGTGGTGACAGCAGTCGCGATCATTTGACCACCCACAGGCAATTTGGCCAGCATAGGTGCGGCAAGCAGCGCATAGATTTTATTGGCGAACGGAAACAAGCCAATAAACACCAGCACAAAACCCAGGACTATTCTTAGTAAGCGATTACGCAGCTCGATAAGATGAGATATAAATGATTCAGTTGGCGTCATCCACTGTTCACTTTACTGCGGGTTTGACGCGTTTGGGTGATGATGCTTTAGTTTTATTAGAGCTACCCTCGCCAGGTGTATTCTTAGCAGACTTAATTTTGCTTGATTTGAGGCTTTTGCTTGATTTGGGAGCTTTTTGAGCAGTTTCTGTTAAGGAGTTTTTTATTTCTGCAGCTTGCTCGCTAACGCTGGCTTGTGTACTTTCCACTGTTTGCTTGATTTCCTGCTGCAGTTTTTGCAGCTCCTCAAAGCGCATTTCACGATTCACTTCTTCTTTTATTTGCGTCATGTAACGCTGCATGCGCCCAGTAAACGCGCCTACTGTACGCGCCACCTTTGGCAGCTTTTCAGGCCCAATCACCAAAAGTGCGACAACCGCAATAATCAGCAATTCTGAGAAAGAAACATCAAACACTTTAAGCGCTATTACTTAATTTTACTGTTTGGTTTTATGAGTGACTTCGCCTTCAATCGTCGTGCCGTTCTTCTCATCCTCATCTGCGGCTTGCCCTTCTTTCATGGCCTTCTTAAACTCATTGACTGCGCCGCCCACATCACCGCCAATATTACGTAATTTTTTAGTGCCAAATATCAACACCACAATCAACAATACAATTAACCAATGCCATAAACTGAATGAACCCATAATAATCTCCTAAGTATTAGCGCTCGGCAAACCACCGCCAAACACGTGAATATGCAAATGAAACACTTCCTGCCCACCCTCGCGGCCAGTATTGATGAGGGTTTTAAAACCCGTTAAACCTTGTTCTTGTGCCAATTTTGGCACCAACAACAGCGCTTTCCCAAGCAAAGCCTGATGTGCCGCACTGCAATCCTTCAAACTTTCCACATGCAGCTTTGGCACAATCATGAAATGTATTTTAGCCATTGGCTTGATGTCGTTAAATGCAATCACATCGTCATCTTCATAGATTTTTTTAGCTGGAATTGCACCGCCAACGATTTTGCAAAAAATGCAGTCATCACTCATTTTGCACGGCCTTCTTTCTCATCAATGCCTGATAAGCCTTCTCGACGCGCCAATTCGTCCAGAACATCTTGCGGCTTTAAGTCTGCCTTAGCCAGCATCACCAGCGTGTGAAACCACAAATCAGCAGTTTCATAAATAATCTCCTGCTTATTGCCGCCCTTGGCTGCCAGTACAGTTTCCGTGGCTTCTTCGCCCACTTTTTTAAGGATGCTGTCCATGCCTTTGGCGTACAGTTTAGCCACATACGACGAGGCCGGATCAGCACTTTTGCGCTGCTCCAATAACTCTGCCAATCTGTTTAGCACATCATTCATATTTGTGAGCTTCAGCCTAATAAATATCTTTAGGGTCTTTAATTACTGGCTGATCGACCAACCAGTGACCATTTTCCAGTTTCTTAAAAAAACAATTATGACGTCCAGTATGACAAGCAATGCCGCCAACTTGCTCAACACTTAACAATATTACATCTTCATCGCAATCCAGGCGAATTTCATGCACTTTTTGAAGGTGGCCAGATTCTTCGCCTTTGCGCCATAGCTTGTTACGTGAGCGCGACCAATACACCGCATGCCCAGTATCATTAGTCAACTGCAAGGCGTCACGGTTCATCCAGGCAACCATCAGCACTTTGCCTGTGCCATGTTCCTGCGCAATCGCCGGCACAAGGCCGTTTACATCCCAGTTTATTTCGTCTAACCAATTCATTTTCTTGGCCAATTCATAGCCTGACTTCTATTCCATGTTGCTGCATATATTCTTTAGCTTGCTGCACAGTATATTCGCCATAGTGAAAAATACTTGCAGCCAGCACCGCATCTGCGCCACCTAATTTGATGCCATCCACCAAATGCTGCAAATTACCAACACCGCCTGAAGCGATGAGCGGCACATCCACGGCATTTGAAATCGCACGGTTCAATGGATTATTAAAACCGATTTTCGTTCCGTCCCGGTCCATGCTTGTTACCAGCAACTCGCCCGCGCCAAGGCTCACCATATATTCAGCCCATTTTACGGCATCCAGGCCTGTTGGCTTGCGACCACCGTGGGTAAAGACTTCCCACTCGAATGGCTGATTGTCTACCTTTTTCGCATCAATGGCTACCACAATACATTGCGAGCCGAAGCGGGCGGCGGCGTCTTGCACCATTTTGGGGTTGAGCACTGCAGTCGTGTTAATGCTGACTTTATCTGCACCTGCATTCAGCAAGCGGCGCACATCTTCTACCTCACGTACTCCACCACCCACTGTGAGCGGGATGAAGACCTGGCTGGCGACTTCTTCAATGATATGCAAAAGCAAACCACGGTTATCTGAGCTGGCAGTAATATCTAAAAACGTAAGCTCATCCGCGCCCTGGTCGTCATAACGCTTGGCAATTTCAACCGGGTCGCCGGCATCGCGCAACTCAAGGAAATTCACGCCTTTTACAACGCGCCCATCAGTCACATCTAGACAAGGAATAATGCGCTTGGCTAAACCCATTAGCTTAATTCATCAGCAAGTTTTTGCGCAGCTGCAAAATCAATCGTGCCTTCGTAAATCGCACGGCCAGTAATCGCACCAATAATACCCTCGTGCGCAACCGCACACAGACGCTTAACGTCTTCCAGATTAGTTAAACCGCCGCTCGCAATCACAGGTATCGTCAGCGCCTGCGCCAGCGCTACCGTGGCTTCAATATTCACGCCGGTCAGCATACCGTCGCGGCCAATATCAGTATATACAATTGAATTAACACCATAATCTTCAAACTTTTTGGCTAAATCGATCACATCATGCCCAGTGAGCTTAGACCAGCCGTCAATCGCCACTTTTCCGTCTTTCGCATCCAAGCCCACCATAATTTGGCCAGGGAAGGCATAGCAAGCCTCGTGCAAAAAGCCTGGTGTTTTCACTGCCGCGGTACCGATAATCACGTAGCTAATACCACTATCCAAATAGCGCTCAATCGTATCTAAGTCGCGAATGCCGCCACCCAGTTGAATAGGAATATCGCCGCCCACCGCGCTGACAATAGATTTAATAGCGGCTTCGTTCACAGGCTTGCCGGCAAACGCGCCGTTCAAATCCACCAGGTGAAGCCGTTTTCCACCAAGATCAACCCAGTGCCGCGCCATGGCGCCAGGGTCTTCTGAAAATACGGTAGACTCTTCCATCAGGCCTTGTTTTAAACGCACACAGTGGCCATCTTTAAGATCAATTGCAGGAATGATAAGCATGATTGTTATTAATTAACTTTAGAGAGGACAATAAAATAATTCAAGGTTTCCAGTTTACCAAGTTTTAGCTTGCCAAAATTTAGTTTATTAGGGCTTCCAGTTTACAAAGTTGCTGAGTAATTGCAAGCCAGCTTGCGCACTTTTTTCCACATGAAATTGTGTGGCGAAAATATTTGCGTGCGTCACTGCGCTGGTAAAACGGTTTGGATATTCGGTTTCGCCAGCGGTAACTGCGCTATCCCGCGGAGCTACATAGTAGCTATGTACATGATAAAACCTGGTCGCATCTTCAATACCTGCCCACAGGGGATGAGGCTGCGTTTGATACACTTGATTCCAGCCCATATGTGGTACTTTTAATTTCTCACCTTTTTCGTCAAACATCTGGTCATGCGCAAAGCGCTTTACATTGCCTTTTAGCAAACCCAAGCCCGCAGTATCGCCCTCTTCTGAGTGATCGAACAACAACTGCATACCAATACAAATACCTAAAAAAGGCTTATTTGCAGCGGCATGTATGACAGCACTGCGCAAATTGCGTAAATCCAGCTCGCGCATGCAATCTGGCATGGCACCTTGACCTGGGAAAACGACGCGCGCCGCGCGTTGAATCACTTTAGCCTCGCTGGTGACGACGATCGATTTGCCGGATGCCACATGCTCAACCGCCTTGGACACCGAGCGCAAATTGCCCATGCCGTAATCAACAACCGCAATATCTACTTTTTGCATGGAGAGTCAAACTTAGCGTTTATAAGCTGCCCTTGGTGGACGGCATGATACCCGACATGCGTTCGTCATAAGTAACGGCCATGCGCAAGGCACGTCCAAAGGCCTTGAATATCGTTTCAGACTGGTGATGTGCGTTATGGCCTTTGAGGTTATCGATATGCAGCGTCACATTGGCATGATTCACGAAACCCTGAAAGAATTCATGTATCAAATCGACATCGAACTCGCCAACTGCAGCACGCGTGAATTCGCAATTAAACTCCAAGCCTGGGCGGCCTGAACAATCAAGCACCACGCGGCTTAAAGCTTCGTCCAGCGGAACATAAGCGTGACCGTAACGATTAATGCCTTTTTTATCGCCCAGCGCCTTTGTAAAAGCTTGGCCCAGCGTAATGCCAATGTCTTCTACCGTGTGGTGCGCATCAATATGCAGATCACCTTTGGCCTGTACACTAATATCCATCATGCCATGGCGAGCAACCTGATCAAGCATGTGATCGAGAAATCCCAGGCCAGTATCGAATTGGGATATGCCAGTGCCGTCGATATTAATAGCGACCGTAATCTGCGTTTCTAAGGTGTTGCGTGTAACTTCTGCTTTGCGCATATTTATTTAAACATTAAAAAAATCAATTATTTAACGGTATTTTAACTCAAACTTGGTTGCGCGCGCACTAAATTCTCTATCTGACACAAGGTGCAACAAAAAAGCCGACTTAAAAGTCGGCTTTTAATTTCAAACAACAGTTATTTAGCTGCGTCTGCTGGTGCCGCTTCTGCAGGAGCCGCCTCAGCTGGTGCTGCTTCTGCTGGAGCCGCCGGAGCTATCTCAGCTGGTGCCGCTTCTGCCGGAGCTGCCTCAGTTGGTGCTACTTCTGCTGGAGCAGTCGCATCGGCTGCTGGAGCAACTTGCTCAACTGCTGCTGGTTCTGCAGCTGGCATTTCTTCAGTAGATTTACCACCTTTAAGCAAATATAAACCTAGCAATACAGCGCCTGCAATTAATGCCCATGGCAATAATTTACCCATACCGCCTGCACTTGCGTTACCAGCACGTGCTAAGCCAGTGATCTCAGCTGCTGAGGCTGCTGGATCCGCTGCGCCATAAATCGCCGCACCTGCAACCACAATGTCAGCGCCTGCATCTACCACTTGACGCACTGTTGCAGCTTTTACACCGCCCGCAACAGAAACTTTAGCACCTGTGTTTAAACCAGTTACCATTGCTAAATCAGCAAATGGTGTTTGGCCAGCAGCTTGTTGGTCCAAACCAGTGTGCACACCAATGATATGTGCACCCAATTTAGCCACTTCTAATGTGCGTGCTTTTTTATCAGTAACGTTGATCAAGTCAACTTGTGCCATTTTGCCGTATTTGTTAGCAACATCAATCACACCTTTAATTGTGCCGATATCAGCTGTGCCTAACACGGTACAGATGTCTGCGCCAGCTTTGTAGAATGGCTCAGCTTCGTAGAAACCGGCATCCATGGTTTTTAAGTCAACCAGGATTTTATTGTTTGGGAATTTTGCGCGTAGTGTTTTAAGTAATTCAATGCCGTTATGCTTAATGCATGGTGTACCGATTTCTAAAATGTCTACATGCGGCGCAACTTTAGTTGCCAGTGCCACTGTTGCGTCAAAATCTAGTGAATCTAATGCCATTTGGGTTTGTGCCATGATGCTTATTCCTCCGAACTTACTCTAAATATTCGATTAAAAATTTAATATTTTGTAGTTGATTTAATTAAATTTTACAAAACATTATTTGCACATTTTGTACATTCGCACATCATAACCGCAATTCGTTATTTATTTCAACAATTTGGTTGCATTTGATTAAAAAACAAGCAGTTTATTCACATACATTTTATTTTTTAAGGCTCATTCAGGTTGTAAAATCCTGGAAAGACTTTGGATTAATGCCTGTGATTGTTGATCGGTACCAATAGTAATGCGCAAATAATCTGAAATACGCACAGGATTCTTAAAGTGCCGCACCACAACGCTTTGTTCACGCAATTTTGTGGCTAAATCGGCACCGCTCTTGATTTTATGCTTTACGAAAATAAAATTGGCACCAGAGGGCAGCACTTCAAAACCTAATGCCTGCAACTCCTTTACCAGAGCCATTCGAGTGGCTGTCACTTTTGTACAAGTCTCTTCAAAATAAGCTTTATCTTGCATGGCAGCGACAGCGCCAGCCTCGGCAAACCGATCGATTGGGTATGAATTAAAACTATCTTTAACGCGAATCAGCGCTTCGATCAAGTCTTGATGGCCAAGCGCATAGCCTACGCGCAAACCTGCTAACGAGCGTGCCTTTGACAGCGTTTGTACGACTAGCAAATTAGGATAAGTATTGATTAGCCGAACGGCAGATTCAGTACCAAAATCCACATACGCCTCATCGATCACCACGACCGACTCGGTATTGGCTTTCAACAATTTCTCAATTTCTGCCAGCGCCAGTGGAACACCTGTCGGTGCATTGGGATTTGGGAAAATAATGCCGCCATTCGGCCTGTCGTATTCCTTCACCTCAATTTCGAAGTCCGCATTGAGCGGAATTGTTTCGTACTCAATGTCATACAGCCCGCAATACACAGGGTAAAAACTGTAGGTGATATCAGGGAAAAGCAAAGGCCTGTCATGCTTGAGCAGTGCTTGAAACACATGCGCCAATACTTCGTCAGAACCATTGCCGACAAATACTTGATTGCTCTGCAAGCCATGATATTCGCTGATTGCTGCTTTCAGCTTATCTGAATTCGGATCAGGATAAAGGCGCAAAGTGTCTGCGGCCTCTGCCTGCAAAGCCGCGATTACCTTGGGGCTTGGCCCATAAGGATTTTCGTTGGTATTGAGCTTGATTAGATTGTTGAGCTTGGGCTGCTCGCCTGGCACATAGGGCGTCAACCCGTGCACAACATCGCTCCAAAACTTACTCATTTTTTAGCCGATATTCTGCGCTACGTGCGTGTGCCTGCAAACCTTCGCCATGCGCCAGAGTTAATGCAATTTTGCCTAACTTTTGCGCACCCGCTGATGACACCATAATCAAGCTGGAACGTTTTTGGAAATCATACACACCTAAAGGCGAGCTAAAACGCGCCGTGCGCGAGGTCGGCAACACGTGGTTTGGCCCTGCGCAATAGTCGCCAAGCGCTTCGCAGGTATCGCGACCCATAAAAATCGCACCTGCGTGTTTGATTTTTTTCGCCATTTCTTGCGAATTTTCGACCGATAACTCCAGGTGTTCCGGCGCAATGTAGTTGCTTATTTGGATTGCCTCATCCAAGTCTTTTACCAAAATGAGCGCGCCGCGATTAGTAATGGAGGTGTCAATAATATCTTTACGCGGCATTTCCTGTACCAGCTTTTGCATGCTCGCTGCAACTGCATCCAGAAAAGCTGCGTCCGGAGAGAGCAAAATTGCCTGTGCAAGCTCATCATGCTCTGCCTGGCTGAATAAATCCATGGCAATCCAATCCGGGTTGGTCTTGCCATCGCAAATCACCAGAATCTCGGATGGCCCCGCCACCATATCGATGCCCACCACACCAAACACGCGGCGCTTGGCCGCCGCCACGTAGGCGTTGCCTGGGCCAGTGATTTTATCGACTTGCGGAATCGTTTGCGTGCCATATGCCAACGCGCCCACGGCTTGCGCACCGCCAATGCAAAACACACGGTCAACGCCAGAAATGGCTGCTGCTGCCAACACCAAAGCATTTTTTTCTCCATTTGGCGTTGGCACGACCATAATGAGTTCTGCTACGCCCGCCACTTTGGCCGGAATCGCATTCATCAACACCGAGGAAGGATAAGCCGCTTTACCACCCGGCACATAAAGCCCAACACGGTCGAGGGCAGTCACTTGTTGCCCTAGCAAGGTGCCGTCAGCTTCCGTATAGCTCCACGATTGCATCACTTGTTTTTCGTGATAGTTTTTGACTCTATCAGCCGCTGCCTGCAAAGCCGCGCGCTGATTGGCTGGCAGGCCATTTAATGCAGCGGTTAATGCGGCTTTGCCAATTTCCAGTTCTGCCAGATTGCTTGCGTTGGTCTTGTCAAAACGGTTGGTGTATTCCAATACTGCGGTATCGCCACGCGCTTTCACATCTTTTAAAATGTTGGCCACGACGACATCCACACTGTCATCTTGCGCAGTCTCAAAAGCCAGCAAAGCTTTTAAATCTGCGTCGAATGACTCATTTTGGGTCGATAAACGGCGGATTTTCATTTTTACTATTTTTTTACTTTATTGCAGAAGCAAACGCGTCCAAAATCGGTTGCAACTGGCTGCGATTCAGCTTTAAAGAAGCCTGATTCACAATTAAGCGCGAACTGATATCACCTACTTCTTCGACTGCTTTCAGATTATTGGCGCGCAAAGTATTGCCTGTGCTGACCAGATCCACAATCGCATCTGCCAAACCAACCAGCGGGCCAAGTTCCATGCTGCCATAAAGCTTAATCAAATCAACATGCATGCCTTTGGCAGCGAAGTGTTCGCGCGCTACTTTTACATATTTAGTTACCACCTTAAGCCGCGCACCCTGACGGATACTGGCCTCATAATCAAAATCGTTGCGCACTGCCACCATCATCTTACATTTGGCGATTTGCAAATCCAGCGGCTGATACAATCCTTCACAGCCGTGTTCATCCAGCACATCTTTACCTGCAATGCCCAGATCGGCTGCGCCATACTGCACATAAGTCGGCACATCCGTCGCACGCACGATAATCAGGCGCACATCGTCGCGATTGGTAGGCAGAATGAGTTTACGAGAAGATTCAGGATCTTCCAGCGCATAAATACCTGCCGCTGCCAATAATGGCGTGGTTTCTTCAAAAATACGGCCTTTTGATAATGCGATTGTAATCATACGTTTTTAGTTAAATAGCTTAGTTAAATGGCTTAACTAAATAGTCTAGTGGCTACGGCGCACCTTCGCGCCTAATTTTGTTAGTTTTTCTTCCAAATATTCGTAACCACGATCCAGATGATAAATACGCTCGATCACCGTTTCACCACGCGCCACCAAGCCAGCCAATACAAGGCTTGCAGAGGCACGTAAGTCGGTTGCCATCACGGTTGCGCCATCTAAAAATTCCACTCCCTTTACCAGCGCAGTATTGCCGTCAACACTAATATCTGCACCTAAGCGCTGCATTTCCTGCACATGCATGAAACGATTTTCAAAAATCGTTTCCGTCACTTTTGCAACACCTTCCGCCACACAATTCAATGCCATAAATTGCGCTTGCATATCGGTAGGAAATGCCGGGTGTGGCGCAGTGCGAATGTTCACCGCTTTTAATTTTCCATTACTTTTCACAGTGATCGTATTTTCAACTATGCTTACTTTTACTTCAGCGCCTGCGTCACGTAATTTTTCAATCACAGCATCCAGCAAATCGGCACGCGCATTAAGTAGCTTCACTTCGCCACCCGTCATCGCAGCCGCTACCATGTAGGTGCCAGCTTCAATGCGGTCACAAACGATATTATGAGCTGCGCCCTGCAGCCTTTCCACGCCGACTATCGTAATTACATCGGTGCCAGCACCCGTAATTTTTGCGCCCATTTTAATCAAACATTCAGCCAAATCAACCACTTCCGGTTCTTTAGCGGCATTTTCTAAAATCGTCTTGCCTTCAGCCAAAGCTGCGGCCATCATCAAGTTTTCCGTGCCCGTTACTGTAACCAAATCCATATAATACCTTGCACCCTGCAAGCGCCGATTAGGCAAATGCAAAGTACTGGCTTGGATATAACCGTGCGTGATGTGTATCGCCGCTCCCAAGGCTTGCAAGCCCTTAATATGAAGATCCACAGGGCGCGAGCCAATGGCGCAACCGCCAGGCAATGATACACGCGCAGTGCCAAAACGTGCCAATAATGGACCTAATACCAAAATGGATGCTCGCATGGTTTTCACCATCTCATAGGTTGCCTCAAACGAAGCAACATTGCTGGCATCCAAACTTACTTTGTCGCCACTGCGCGCGATCTTAACGCCCATGGTATCAAGCAACTTAATAGTAGTGTCGATGTCTTTTAAGGCCGCAACTCCACTCAGTTGGAGCGGAGTTTCAGCCAATAAAGATGCGCACAAAATTGGCAATGCTGCATTTTTTGCGCCTGAAATGGTAATCTCACCATTTAAACGCTGTCCGCCTTCTATAATCAGTTTATCCAAGTTATTTGGCGCTTTCTAACAGTGTTTGCAGCTCGCCATTTTCGTACATGGCGCGCATAATATCTGCACCACCCACAAACTCACCCTTCACATACAGCTGCGGAATGGTCGGCCAATTGGCATATTGCTTAATGCCCTCGCGTATTTCCTGGTCGGCAAGCACATCCACCGCCACATATTTGGCATTGCAGGCATCCAGAATCTGTGTGGCTAGATTAGAAAATCCGCATTGCGGAAATTTTGGGCTGCCTTTCATATAAAGCACCACCGGGTTGCTGGTCACTGTTTCTTTAATTACCGCCTGTGCATCCATTTACTTCTCCATTTCTTTCAAATCCTGCCATTTTTGCGGGGTGTAGGTTTTCATCGACAATGCATGTATCTCGGCACGCATACGGTCGCCTAAGGCGCCATAAACGAGCTGATGCTGCTGTACCATGGATTTACCCGTGAAGGCCGGACTCACAATCACCGCTTCAAAATGCGTGCCATCATCACCCGATACTTGAACATGATCGCATGCTAACCCTTGCCTGATATAGCTTTCTAACTGTGATGCACTTAACAACTTGAGCCCGCCTCTTGATTTAGCCTCTTAACTTATAGCCGGATTTTAACATTTTTAGGGCTAACCATGCTAACCCGAATAAAAATGCGGCAACTACGCTAATGCTGATCCACGGCGAAATATCTCCCTTGCCAAAAAAACCGTACCTGAACCCATCAATCATATAAAAGAACGGGTTGAACTTGGATACGGTTTGCCAGAATTGCGGCAATGAGTGAATGGAATAAAACACGCCCGATAGAAATGTGAGCGGCATGATCACAAAGTTTTGAAACGCGGCCATCTGGTCGAATTTATCTGCCCAAATGCCCGCAATAATGCCGAAAGTGCCCAATAACGCACTACCCAAAAGCGCGAACGCAAAAATCCATAATGGGTGCGCAATCGGCAAATCGACGAACCAGATCGCCACCAAATAAATAGCCAGGCCAACCAGTAAGCCGCGCACAATCGAGGCAGCTAAAAATGCGATATAAAACTGCAAATAAGTCAGCGGCGTGAGCAAGATAAAAATGATATTGCCCATGACCTTTGACTGAATGAGGCTGGAAGAGCTATTGGCAAAAGCATTCTGCAAAAGCGACATCATCATCAGGCCAGGAATCAGGAACGCGGTGTAGGGCACGTTTTTGTAAACCTGCACATGGCCTTCGAGTACATGTGAAAATATCAGCAAATACAACAATGCCGTAAGCACGGGTGAAGCCACAGTCTGGAAAGCCACACGCCAGAAACGTAAAATCTCTTTTTTAAAAAGCGTGTAAGTGCCACGCCATTGCTGAGAGACAAGGTTGTCAATTAAGGTCATTTGCTACCCACCAAGGACATAAATACATCTTCCAGATCGGCCTCGAATAATTGCATATCTTCTATATGTGCTTTGGCCTTGCGTAATTCGCCCAACACAAACTCCACTTGATTCAACTCGGTAAGGACGAGCGTAAAAACACCATTTTCACCGCTTTTTAACAGAGGCAGCAATGCGGTCGGCAGCATCGCATTGCCTAGCTTAAGCCGCAAGTTTTTACCGGCAAGTTTATTGAGCAAGTTTGCGGTTGTATCCAAAGCCACAATTTCTCCCTGTTTCATCATCGCCACGCGTTCACACAATGTCTCGGCTTCTTCCAGATAATGCGTTGTGAGGATAATAGTATGACCATCGCGATTGAGCTGTTTAATAAAGCCCCACAGCATTTGCCGCAGTTCAACATCCACACCTGCGGTAGGCTCATCTAATACAATCACAGGCGGTTTATGCGCCAGGGCTTGTGCGATTAGGGCGCGGCGCTTCATGCCGCCCGAAAGCTTGCGCATATTGGTGTGCGCCTTATCGGTCAAGCCTAAGCTTTCGATGACTTCATCTACCCAGGCATCGTTTTCGCGGCCGCGACCAAAATAACCGGCCTGAAAGCGCAGCATCTCGCGTACATTAAAAAACGGGTCAAACACCAGCTCTTGCGGCACCACGCCCAGTGCCATGCGTGCAGCCTGGTAGTCATTTACCACGTCATGCCCCATTACCGAAACCTTGCCATGTGAAGGTTTGAGCAACCCAGCTAGTATATTAATCAGCGTGGATTTACCTGCGCCATTTGGGCCTAACAAGGCGAAAAATTCACCCTGATTGATAGTTAAATCAATGCCTTTAAGCGCGTGCAGGCTACCAAAGTGCTTGTGAACTTGCTCTATTTTAATGGCTGGTGTCGTATTATTTTCTAGCAAGAAAGATCCTGAAAACTTAAACCTGAAAACCTAAATTAGTTAAACACTAAAAACGAAACCCCACCTTGCAGATGGGGTTATTAAATATTTTGAACCTGCCTTAAGCAGGCGTTAATTGATTAGTTCTGCCACACCGTATAATTGCGTCAAGCTGATTAAATTCGCAGGCAGATTCACAAACTTCAGCGTCTGGCTTTCTAACTGCGCACGGCGTTTCCACTCTAAAATCAGGCTAATGGTCGAGGTGTCGATATTATTCACTTTTGAAAAATCGACCATTGTATCTGCCGCTATGGGCAATGATTTACTTGCTTCTAAAATTGCAGATACTGTACCGATAATAACATCGCCGCTGATGTTCCAGAGGTTATCAGTTTGTGTTATTTGCGCCATTTGCTAGTTTTGATTCGACGCGGTTGTATGCTGGGCAGCTTTGTTTTTATCAGCTAATTTTTTTATTAAGCTATCTAAGCCATTTTGGCGAATTTCCTGCGCGAACTGGCTACGATAGTTGGTCACCAAGCTCACCCCCTCAATCACAATATCGTACACTTTCCATGTATCAGCTTGTCTTTCAAGTGTGTAATCCACGGGTATTGGCTGGCCGCCAGGCTGTATGATTTGTGTTTTCACAGAGGCGATGCTCGACTCATTCACCATGCGAAACGGCTTGTATTCAATAGTTTGATTTCTATACTTAGAAAGCGCAGAGGCATATGTGCGTATCAACAATGTACGAAACTCCGCCTGAAAGGCCGCTTTTTGTTCAGGTGTGGCCCTGGTCCAGTTTTTGCCCAACACCATACGCGAAACTTTATCGAAATTAAAGTTTGGCACAATTTTTTCTTCGGCCAAGGCAAATATTTTTTCCTGGTTACCTGCCTGAATATCTTGATCACTTTTAACTGTGGCCAATACATCCTCGGCGGTTCTTTTCACCAGCTCGTCAGGGCCTTCAATAGCGAAGCTAGCTGTACCAAAACACAACAAACTCAATGCAATTATAAATCGAAATGCAATTAAAAAATCTTTCATCATTTAATCCTTAGTTTCCTGGTCAGATCCTATTTTAATTATAGTTTTTATAATTCTAATTACGGCGCAGCAGGTTTAGTAATAGTATCCAGCGGGTTCGCGGTTAACGCTTCATCATTCGATTTGGTTGATGCGGCAGAACCCGACTTGGCTGCAGCAGGTGCATCATCTTTACTTTCGGATGCTTTATTATACAAGAATTGGCTGATCATTTTTTCCAGCACAACCGCATCTTGTGTTTGTGTGATTTTATCACCGTTTTTTAGCATTGCCTCATCTCCGCCTGCCTCTAAACCAACGTATTGCTCACCCAACAAGCCTGCGGTATAAATATTTGCAAAAGTATCTTTAGGAAAACTATAACGTTTATCAACGCTGAGACTCACCACTGCCTCAAAAGTTGCAGGGTCAAATTGAATATCGCCCACGCGACCAACCACCACGCCAGCACTTTTCACTGGCGCACGCGGCTTTAAACCACCAATATTTTCAAAATTAGCAGTCACAGTATAGGTGATGCCTATATTGCTGGTGGTTAAATTGCCCACTTTCAATGCAAGCCCTAGTAGTGCCGCCACGCCTAGTGCGACAAAAACGCCCACCCATAAATCTATCGTTGTTCTTTCCATTGCCTACTCCTGCACGCTTTACAAAGTAATCATAAATGAGGTTAATACGAAATCTAGCCCTAACACTGCCAACGATGAAATGACCACTGTTCTTGTTGTTGCGCGGCTAACACCTTCCGCCGTGGGTGGCGCATCATAGCCTTCAAACAGCGCAATCATAGTACAAGCAACGCCAAACACCACACTCTTAATTACGCCATTCACAATGTCATCGCGCCAATCTACATTGGCCTGCATTTGCGACCAGAACGCGCCTGCATCTACGCCAATGAGCGGCACCGCAACTAAATAGCCGCCTAGAATACCCACCATTGAAAATAGCAATGCCAATATTGGCATGGCAATCACGCCTGCCCAAAAGCGTGGCGCAATCACCCGCGAAATTGGGCTCACTGCCATCATTTCCATGGCAGAAAGTTGCTCAGTGGCTTTCATTAAACCAATCTCTGCAGTAATCGCGGTGCCGGCGCGACCAGCGAACAATAAGGCAGTGACCACAGGCCCCAGCTCGCGTACCAAAGACAAGGCTACCAACACACCAATAGCCTCTGAAGAGCCATATTTTTGCAGCGTATTGTAACCCTGCAACGCCAGCACCATACCGACAAACAACGCTGAAACCACAATAATGATGAGTGACATCACCCCTGTGAAATACACCTCACGAATGGTTAAATGAAACCTGCGGAAGCTTTCGCCGGACGAAATCAGCGTTAACCAGAATAAGCGTGCGCCTGCCCCCAGCTGCCAAATTTGCCCGGTAAAGCGATGACCGATGTTGCGCAAAGTGCGCGCCAGGCTGACTAACAGGCCGGAACGTATCATGCCCCGAACCCCAATAAATCTTGCTTATAATCACCCGCTGCATAATGAAAAGGCACAGGGCCATCTTTTTCGCCATGCACAAATTGATGCACAAATGGCAAGCTGGATTTACTCAAATCTTCCGGCGTACCTTCGGCTGCAACGGTGCCATTAGCTACAAAATAAACATAATCTGCGATTAAAAAAGTTTCTTTCACATCGTGCGATACGATAATTGAGGTAGTACCAAGCGCATCGTTAAGCGTGCGAATTAAATCGCAAATAACACCCATAGAAATCGGATCTAGCCCGGCAAAAGGCTCATCGTACATCACGATATCAGGGTCTAGCGCAATAGCGCGCGCCAAGGCCACGCGTCGCGCCATGCCGCCAGAAAGCTCCGCAGGCATAAGTTGATGCGCACCTCGTAAACCAACTGCGTGCAATTTCAATAGTACTAAATCGCGGATCATACTCTCAGGCAGCTTCGTATGCTCGCGCATGGGAAAGGCGACGTTTTCATACACTGATAAATCGGTAAACAGCGCGCCGTGCTGAAACAGCATGCCCATTTTGCGGCGCAGCTGATAAATGCCTTCACGGCTTTGTTTGTGCACCACCTGATCATCTACACGCACTTCGCCCTTGTTGGGCTTAATCTGACCGCCAATGAGGCGCAGCAGCGTGGTTTTGCCGCTGCCGCTGCCACCCATAATAGCCACCACCTTGCCGCGCGGAAACACCATATTGATACCTTGATGCAACATGCGGCCTTTGTAGCCAAACGAGAGATTGTCTATCTCAACGATATTTAGTCCGACGATATTTTGAGTCATTTGTTATGCATTTTAATTTTGCAACTATTCTAATTCAAATCCTGTTTAATTGAAATCGAGTTTGAATGATGTTGTAGGTTGGCGGTGAGTGAAACGAACCCCAACGAGATGAGAAATGTTGGGGTTCACAAAGCCGCTCACCCCAACCTACGAGCTACGAGCTAAAATGGACCTTACTAAAAACAAAAAAACCCGCGTATCGCGGGCTTTTTTCTAAAACATTAACCTACTTAGAGCGACATACATACTGTATGTTGACCAGCCTGATTGGCTGTGACAGCTGCTGTAGCCGAAGCGTTGCCAGGGGCTCCAGTAGCAACAACACGTACGTTACCCGTTGCCGTATTACCATCATCCAATGTTGTATCTAATTGCAATGCATCTCTACCTAGTATCAATCCTGAACATACGGCATAAGCACCTTGCATATTATTAATCTCAGCAAACCCCGCGCCAATGCTCTGTATACCAATTCTACCGCCGCTTGCATTTCTTGGCTCAAACTCTGGCGTACCTAAAGCAGTAGAGCCTGGCGCCAACCCAGCAAGACGCACTTGTTGCCAAAAACGATAAGATTCATCGGTTGGAGTTGCAGAATCCCATGCCCCACCAATTTGGCCATTACCTAATGGGCCGCCTGTACTTGCGTTATCAGCAGCCCCCACATGGCCTACAGCGTTATTGTCATCGCCAGGAACAGCTCTAAACCGATCTTGATATCCATAAATATAAACCTGCACGTTTTGGAAGTCACGGGTGATATTTTTAACACGCGCACTATTAATCAGCTCCTGCCCCCTAAGCACGCCGCCGAGTAGCAAGCCGATAATCACCAACACGATAGCTAGCTCAATTAGGGTGAAACCTGTCTGTTTGTTCATTTTGGTATCCTTTACCAGTTATTATGTGTGACATTCTTGTTTATTTGCCCACACTTGATGAAAATTATGCAAGTACTATGCCAGCCCACAAGGCCTTATTCTAAGCGGTGTTCTGCCAAGTTTCCAGCCAAATAAACAAAAAAAATGATGAATTTTCATCGTTTGTGACAAATTATTGACACACTATTTTTAGACGCTTTTTTAGATTATGCTTAAGTCTTGTTCAAGCCTATATTTAAAGTTAAGTCAAACCTATGTCCTTACCCATGTTTAACCACGTCAAAATTAATCAATTATTAGCCGCTAACTCGCATCGCATATTGGCGTTAATGTTGTTAACGTTACATGCTTTTTTAATTTGGAACGATGACGCCACCCATCTGCAACGTGCATTTTTCTTGTGCCATTACGGCCTGTTTTTAATGTGGCAGCCGGTGTGGCGCAGTACGGAAAAACTGACTAAACCGGCAATCATTATATTTGTCAGTGTTGGCTTAATTGCCTTTTTTTATATCAATTGGTGGCTTACCGCAATATGGCTATCTATCTTATTCGGGCTTTTAGGCGGGCGTGTTTTTTCGGAAGCATCCAAATCAAATCACATCATTCATATCCTCGCGGCCAGTTACCTGATTTCTATGCTGTTGCTGTGGGTGATACCCAAACTGCTCGGATCCTCTGATGACTTGGAGGCAGCGAAATATGTGATTCGCTATCTCATTCCCTTACTGCCTATCGCCATTTTATTTATTAGCGCTCAATCCCATAAAGCTGGCCAATTACCCATATTGGATTTTTTCTATACTTTACTGCTGATGATGATGGCGTTTATTTTGGCGCTTTCCAGTTATGCAATTGGTACGATACAGGCCATTAATTATGTCCAGGTGCTGTTTATTACCATATTTGGCCTGGCATTTGGCCTGATGATTTTTAGCTTTTTCTGGAAACCTAACACACGATTTTCGGGTGTTGAGCTGCTCATGTCGCGTTACTTGCTTAGCATCGGCATGCCATTTGAAAAGTGGGTTAAAAATATTGCCGCAATGGGCGAAATAGAATCTACCCCAAGTGGGTTTATTCAAGCCGCCATGGCCGAGATGACAACATTGCCCTGGGTGTCTGGCGTCTCCTGGCTGGCTGATGAATCACAAGGCAAACTAGGTGAGTCGTCTGACCATATCACGCATTTTAATTTTAAAGATCTTCACATGAGCCTGCATACACGTTGGCAAATTTCACCTGCGCTTTATGTACATGTAAAACTGCTCACACAAATTATGGGCGAATTTTACGAGGCCAAACGACGCGAAGAAACTTTGCGTCAAAATGCCTATATGCAGGCTTTTTACGAGACGGGATCACGCCTGACGCATGATATTAAAAATATTCTGCAATCGGTGGGCACTTTGGTTTCAGCCGCCCAGCAAAACAATACAGAAGTGAATATAGCTGATGACGAAGCCTTATTGCGGCTTATTCGCAAGCAATTGCCCGTGCTCAATCAACGCATTGCAGCTACGCTCGATAAGCTTAAGGCACCCGGAGAAGAAAAAAAACGGCTAGGAAAAATGTCTGCCTGGTGGAAAAACCTGCAATTACGTCACAATCACGATGAGATTGAATTTGTGGCTGAACAATTACCCATGCAAGAGATTAACGCCGAAGTGCTGGATAGTGTACTGGATAACTTGCTGAACAATGCGCTGGAAAAAACCAAATATCAGCCTAATACTGCAATCAAAGTAGAAATGCATAACAGCGCTAAAAATGGCTTTTGTATTGATGTAACTGATACAGGCAAAGCGATGGATGGTGCAACAGCTAACGATTTATTTAAAAAACACATCGCCTCACACAATGGCTTAGGAGTCGGCCTATTTCATGCTGCGCAAGATTGCAAACAAGCAGGCTATGAGTTAAGCCTGGCGACCAATGTCAATGGAGCGGTGTGCTTCAGAGTAGCACTTGTCCCAAGACAGCTTGGTGATTAACGTAAGCCTTGCATATAGTCAGCAACCGCTTGCATTTCCGCATCGGTCATTTTTGCAGCAATCACCATCATCATCGGCGCATTTGCGCGTCCACCTGTGCGGAAAGTTCTCATCTGCGCTAATGTGTAATCCGCGTGCTGACCTGCTAAACGTGGAAATTGCTTAGGTAGCCCTGCACCTGCCGCACCGTGACAGCTTGCACAAGCAGGCACGTTGGTTGCAGCAATTCCACCACGGTAAATTTTCTCGCCAAGCGAGCCTGTACCATTGGATTTGGCTTTGCCTAAAGTCGGGTTTTTAGCTGAGAAATAAGTTGCCAAATTTTGCATATCTTCTGGCGTTAAATTAGCTACCATGCCGCTCATCACGGCATTTGCCCGCGTACCCTCTTTAAAATTCTTTAGTTGTTTTAATAAATATTCCGAATGCTGGCCTGCCAACTTCGGGTTCAAAGTAACCACGCTATTACCATCTGGCGCATGGCAAGCGGCGCACACCGTCTGTACAGTTTTTTCAGTGGGGCTGGCTTCTGCCACTACAGGCGGCGCCTTTTCTGCCGTTTTATTATCAGTAACCTTTGTTTCTGCAAAGGCTGATGAAACTGCCAAACTTAACAATATTGCTGCTAAACCGATATGCATACTTACTCCGAAAATTTATAACTATTTAATTAACCTGATATTTTATCAAAAATCGCCTGTTCGTGATAGCATTTGCACCTAAACCTATAGCATCAAAGTCAATAATGCCTTTATTTCAGAACGCAACTTTTTTTATTTCTGCTCATCATTTACGCGATTTACCGCCTGCAAGCGGCATCGAGGTTGCCTTTGCAGGGCGCTCTAACGCCGGGAAATCTAGCGCGCTGAACACACTGGCTAACCATAATCGCCTGGCTTATGTGAGTAAGCAACCCGGCCGCACACAGCTTATTAATTTTTTTACTCTGGGTAATGACCGCCACTTGGTCGATTTACCAGGCTACGGCTATGCCAAAGTACCAGAAGCCATGCGCGCGCACTGGCAAAGCGTATTAGCGCGCTATTTAAGTGAACGTTCAAGTTTGGGCGGCTTGGTGTTGGTGATGGATAGCCGCCACCCACTCACGCCACTGGATCGCCAAATGCTGGATTGGTTTTGCCCAAGCGGCAAACCCGTACATGTTTTATTAACAAAATCAGACAAACTTTCGCGCAGCGAAGCTACTTTAACCCTCAACAAAGTGCGCAAAGAACTGGTTGAGACGTGGGGAAACTGTAGTGTGCAGCTTTTCTCTAGTCTTAAAAAACAAGGCGTTGAAGAAGCCGAGAAAATTATAGGTGCATGGCTATTTTCGAAAAATACTCAGGAATAAATAGCTTCATTTTTATGTGTGAAAAGTGGGCGTGCGATACGAAGCGCAAGGCGCACGGAGCGCAAAAGCCGGAATGTACACGAAGTACATGAGGATTTTGAGCACCGCGCAACGCAGCGGTTTACTCGCGCAGCCACTTAGGCACGCGTAAAAACCATATCCCAAACGCCATGCCCCAATTTTAGCCCACGATTTTCAAACTTGGTCAGCGGTCGATAGCTCGGTTTTTCGGCATAGTTTTCTGCGGTATTTTTTAACTGAGGTTCAGCATTCAACACCTCTAACACCCACTCTGCGTACTCTTGCCAATCAGTTGCCACATGCAAATAACCGCCCGTTTTAAGCTTGCTACATAGCAATTTTACAAATCCCGCCTGGATCAACCGCCGTTTGTGATGGCGCTTTTTATGCCACGGGTCGGGGAAGAAAATATGCACGCCATCCAAACTCGCATCCGGTAGCATATGTTGCAGAACCTCGACTACGTCGTGCTGAATAACGCGAATGTTAGTAAGCGCTTGCTCTTGAATGAGCTTAAGTAAACTGCCCACGCCAGGTGTATGTACTTCTGCTGCCAAGAAATCACAATCTGGTAACGTCTGGGCAATTTTGGCGGTGCTCTCGCCCATGCCAAAACCAATTTCCAAGACCTTTTTAGAATCTTTGCGGTTAAAAACCTGGTTTAAATCGAGTAATTCTTCAGAATAAGCAATGCCAAATAACGGAAAACCTGTCTCTAAAGCGCGTTCCTGGCCTTTAGTGAGTCTGCCTTGGCGCAATACAAAACTGCGAATGCGGCGGTGTTTGGGATCTTCGGTTTGAGGATTTTCTGCTTCAATAATCTCTGTCATGCCGCGCATTATACTAGAGCGTATGCGCTTTATCGCCGCTTTTAAAACCTAACAACTCTATTTCTACCCCGCGACTCAGTGCGATTACTTTAAACAATTCGCCCATTTCTGCAGGCGATAATAGTTTTTGTGCGGCCGCGGCAAGCGGTGCATAAGCTGCCATATCGCTCGGCGACACTTTTGCTAAAATATTTAACATACCGCAATTCATTAAAAACTGTGCCTGCGTGCAATAACCGCTTAATTGCAAACCATGGCCGACTGCCGCCTCTGCAATCGCAGTAAAATTTACATGTGCAGTAATGTCTTGCAGGCCCACATTAATCAGTGGGTCGCTATGTGCATAATGCTGATAATGGCACATGAGCGTGCCTTGATCGCGCTGCGGATGATAGTATTCTCGCGCTGAAAAGCCATAATCCAGCATCAAAATTACACCTTTTTTTAGCATGTTCGATAGACTGTTGATCAAGGCTATGGCCATAGGACAAACTTCAGTTAAATAATCGTTTGGCAGTGAGTAAGCGCTTACCAAATCACATAAGCTTCCCGCTTCTAAGCGTTTGTCTTGCCAAACAAATTCCTTATCAAAAGTCACACCACGCTCTAACAAGCCCTGTGATGTGTGGCGAACAAGATGTACTGGAATCGCATCCAGCACTTCATTGCCAATTATCAAACCTGTAAAATCTTGTGGCAAGGTTTCTAGCCAAACCACGCGGTTAAATAACTCTGGTGGTAATTTTTTGTGTAGAGTTTCACGCTGAATTTGGCGTAAGTAATCACTTACTTCTAATATGAAATATTGCTTTGGCAATGGATTAAGTTGCTGCAGTTCCAACAATAAATCCGCCGCTAACTTACCCGTGCCAGCGCCAAGCTCCAAGATGTTCGAAGTAAAGTCATCACCGTGACTGCGAGCCAATATCTGTGCGGCTTGCAGGGCAAGTGTTTTTGCAAATAGCGGAGAAATTTCGGGCGCAGTCACAAAATCGCCACCCATGCCAAACTTCCTGGCCCCACCACTGTAATATCCTAGGCCTGGCGTATATAACGCCATGTGCATAAAGGTCGCAAAATCTACCCACCCACCCGCTTGTTTAATTTTTTGTTGAATTAAATTGGCTAATTGTTGGCTTTGTACTTGAAGTTCTAGCGAAGGAATAGGTAATGAGTTCATAAGCCATTATAATATTCGATTACAAAAGTGAGTAAAAATTGAATTCTGCGTTAGAAAATAAACATGTAAAAGTAGTGCTAATTACAGGCGGCGCAAAGCGCGTGGGTGCGGCGATTTGCCGTGAGTTGCATTCCTGTGGCGCCAGCTTGATGATTCACTATAAAACCAGTGCCAACGAAGCACGTGCCTTACAAGCAGAGCTTAATTTGCAACGCGCAAATTCTGTTGCGATTATTCAGGGTGATTTACTCAATCTCGCCGTGTTGCCAAGCTTGATACACGAAACAGTGAACCAATTTGGCAAGCTTGACGTATTAATTAACAACGCATCTACTTACTATCCCACTGAAATTGGCCATATTAATGAAGATAACTGGCACGACTTGATGGGCAGCAACCTGAAAGCACCGATGTTTCTCGCCCAAGCTGCAGCTGCAGAGTTGCGCAAAAATCATGGCTGTATTGTGAACATTACCGATATGCACATTGAGCGGCCGAAGAAAAGTTATGTGGTGTATAGCGTTGCCAAAGCAGGCTTGGTCACGCTCACCAAATCACTCGCACAAGAACTAGGCCCTGAAGTGCGCGTGAACGCAGTCGCGCCAGGCCCTGTGCAATGGCCAGAAAATAATCCACAGTTTGATGAGGTGTATCGCCAACGCGTAATTTCGCAAACCTTGCTTAAGCGCGTGGGAGATGCGAGTGACATTGCAAAAGCCGTTAAATTCTTGGTTTATGATGCCCCTTTTGTTACCGGCCATGTTCTGGCTGTGGATGGCGGCAGGTCGCTCAATTTATGATCAAACACTTACCCGATAACGCTTCTGGCAATTTTGTTAAATTGCGTAACAGCCTGATTTCCGCCACCGGCAAGGCCATTGGCGATTACAACATGATTGAGGATGGCGATACAGTGTTAGTCTGCATGAGTGGCGGCAAAGATAGCCACGCCATGCTGATGATTCTGCTGGCCTTGCAAGAACGCGCGCCGATCAACTTCAAACTGATTGCGATGAATTTAGATCAAAAACAGCCAGGTTTTCCGGCAGATATTTTGCCTGCTTATTTTGAGCAACTCGGTATTGATTACCGCGTTGTGGAAGCCGACACCTATTCTGTCGTCAAAGAGAAAATCCCTGAGGGGAAAACCACTTGTTCACTTTGTTCTAGATTACGTAGAGGCATTATTTACACCACCGCAAAAGAGTTGGGAGCGAATAAAATTGCGCTTGGGCATCACCGTGACGACATTGTGGAGACATTGTTTCTGAATATGTTTTTTGGCGCAAAATTGAAAGCCATGCCTCCCAAGCTTGCCACCAATGACAAACAGAACGTCGTGATCAGGCCATTGGCTTATTGCAGCGAGAAAGACATCGCCAGCTACGCGCGGCAGATGGATTTCCCGATTATTCCATGTGACTTGTGCGGCTCACAGGAAAACTTGCAACGCCAAAAAGTGAAAGACATGCTGCAAGCATGGGAGCGCGAGCAACCTGGCCGCATCAACAACATCTTCCGTGCCATTACCAATGTGGAGCCATCGCACTTGGCCGATTTTGATTTGTATGACTTTAAAAGCCTAAGCCAAGCCAAGCGTGAAGATGAAGACCCGCTATTTGGCGATATTGCCAATGAAGGCGCAGCCTTGAGTTTAGCGAGCAATGATGGCAAGCGCATTGAGTTCGCCAGAAACAAATAAACACTTATTTTTACATACTTTATTAATTGGCTTATTGTCTTTTTGCCAATTAGCTTGCTATTATCTAACCAATTCTTTAATGCTAGCCCTTAAATTCAAGGTTTAAATGTCCAAACTGCTTATTGTCGAATCGCCCTCTAAGGCCAAAACGCTTAAAAAATATCTCGGTAGTGAGTTTGAGGTATTAGCGTCCTACGGCCATGTGCGCGATTTAATCCCCAAAAATGGCGCGGTCGATACGGCAAATGACTTTGCCATGAAGTACGAGATTATTGAGCGCAACAGTAAACATGTGGACGCGATTGCCAAAGCAGTAAAAAGTGCCGATAGCATTTATCTGGCGACCGACCCGGATCGCGAAGGTGAAGCGATTTCGTGGCATATTGCGGAAATTCTAGCAGATAGAAAATTACTCAAAAATAAATTGTTAAAGCGTGTTGAGTTTAACGAGATTACCCAGACTGCAGTTAAACATGCCATAGAGCATCCGCGCGACATAGCGATGAATCTGGTCAACGCGCAGCAAGCACGCCGCGCGCTGGATTATCTGGTAGGCTTTAACTTATCGCCCCTGCTTTGGAAAAAAATCCGTCGCGGCCTTTCTGCCGGCCGCGTGCAAAGCCCGGCGTTACGCTTGATTGTAGAGCGCGAGTTGGAAATAGAAGCCTTTAAAAGCCAGGAATATTGGACTATACATCTTGATGCGCTAAAACACGCACATAGTTTTAACGCCAAACTGATTCAGTTAAATAACGAGAAGGTTGAGCAATTTACAATCATCAACCACGACCAGCAAGCGGATATTGTTGGCAAGTTGCTGATTGCAAGCGCAGGCAAAACCACCGTTTCGCGTGTGGAGAAGAAACAACGTAGCCGCAGCCCTGCTGCGCCATTTACCACTTCGACATTACAGCAGGAGGCCGTGCGTAAGCTAGGCTTTACAACTAGCCGTGCAATGCGCATAGCACAACAACTGTATGAGGGCGTGGATATTGGCTCTGGTACCGTTGGTTTAATTACCTATATGCGTACCGATTCATTCAGCATGGCGGCTGAGGCGGTAATGAGCATCCGCGAATACGTGAAGAAAAATTTTGAGGCAGATTATTTACCCAAATCGCCCATCATGTACAAAACCAAAGCCAAAAATGCGCAAGAGGCGCATGAGGCGATTCGTCCAACCGATATTTTCCGTACGCCGGCCAGCATGCGCAAATACTTGAATGACGAGCAATTCAAACTGTATGAAATGATTTGGAAACGTAGCCTCGCCTGTCAGATGTCACCTGCCAAATTTGATGCCGTCAGCGTGGACTTGGCGGTAGGCAGCGAGGCTAATTTATTCCGTGCCAGCGGCCAAACGCTCGTATTCCCAGGCTTTATCGCGGTCTATATGGAAAGCCGCGATGACGAAGAGGAAGAAGGCGAAAGCAAATTGCCGCATTTAGAAACAGGTGAAATTCTAAATGTGGAAAAAATCTACGGTGACCAGCATTTTACCGAACCACCGCCCAGATATGGCGAGGCAAGTTTGGTAAAAGTATTAGAAGAATACGGCATTGGTCGTCCTTCTACATACGCCAGCATCATCAGCACGCTGCAAGACCGCGAATATGTACTGTTAGATAAAAAGCGCTTCACGCCCACCGATGTTGGCCGCGTGGTGAACAAGTTTTTAACCGAGCATTTCACTAAATATGTGGATTACGACTTTACCGCCAATCTTGAAAACGCGCTGGATAGCGTGGCTGAAGGCGAGCGTGAGTGGATTCCGCTGATGGATGAGTTTTGGCGTGATTTTAATCAGCAAATACTTAATAAAGCTGATGTGGATCGGCCCGGTAATGAGTTGATTGACGAAGCCTGCCCAAAATGTGGCAAACCACTACAAAAACAATTAAGCCGTTATGGCAGTTTTATTGGCTGTACCGGCTATAACGATACGCCAAAATGTGATTACAAACGCAGCCTGAACGGCGCAGCTACTGCTGGAGCAGATCCTGTTGCAATTGGCACGGATGTCGAATCCGGTAAAGAAATTTATTTAATGAATGGCCCATACGGCCCGTATTTACAAGTAGGTGTTGCAGTTGAAGGCGACAAAAAGAAACCAAAACGCGTGAGCATTCCCAAAGAAATTCCACTCGCAAATGTGAATATTGATATTGCCAACATGTTGCTTTCACTACCGCGCGATTTGGGCTTACACCCAGAAACGGGCAAAAAAATTATTGCCAATATTGGTCGCTTTGGGCCATATGTAAATCACGATGGCAAGTTTAAATCGATACCTAAATCTGAAAGCGTATTCAGCATTGACTTGGCGGGTGCAGTAACGCTGTTAGCTCAAGCCAATACTGGCCCTGCACCAATACTCGAGCTTGGCGCACACCCTTCTGGGGAAGGCCGTATAGAAGTATTTGCAGGCCGGTACGGGCCTTATGTGCAGCACGGAAAAATTCGTGCAACATTACCAAAAAGCGTAGCGCCTGAGGAACTGACGCTTGAGGAGGCGCTTGGGTTGTTAGCTGAAAAGGCTGCAAAAGAAACACCTGCCAAAAAAACTGTTGCGAAAAAGGCCGCGGTCAAAAAAACCGCGGCTAAAAAAACTGTCACTAAAAAAGCTATTTCTAAAAAATCTATTTCTAAAAAATCTGCCTCCAAGAAATAACAAAGCGGCCCAAAGTTATACTTGGCGCCGCTTTATTATTATCAATTAAATTGTAATTTAGGAAATTCTACCTGCCGTTACAGTCTGGATTTGTCCTGTTGTTGTGGCTTTTGGCTCACTATTATGTTCCATCCATTTACGAATACGGTTGGCATCGCCAATACGAGTCATTTTGCCGTTAGAATCCAACAATACCACAATCATCGGCTCACCCGCGATAGTTGCTTGCATCACCAAACAACGCCCTGCTTCATTAATAAATCCTGTTTTAGATAAACCAATTTCCCACTCACCACCACGCACTAAGCTATTGGTATTGTTAAAGTTCACTGGATAATTGCGACCTACAGCATACACTTCGTGTGATGCTGTAGTAGTTGCCGATCTAATTTCAGGGTACTGATAAGCAGCTTGCACCATTTTTGCCAAATCTTCAGCAGTAGATACATTTCCACTATCCAACCCTGTAGGATCTACAAAATGCGTATTAGTTAGACCTAACTCAAGCGCTTTGGCATTCATTGCCTTTACAAAAGTATATTTCTCACCAGGGTAATTATGTGTCAACGAAGAAGCCGCGCGATTCTCTGAAGCCATTAAAGCCAATTGCAAAAATTCACCACGACTTAGCCTAGTACCCACTGCAAGTCTTGAACTTGTGCCTTTTAAATAATCGACATCTTCATCGGTAATTGCGATTACTTCATCCAAAGGCAGTTTGGCATCCAGCATTACCATAGCTGTCATTAATTTGGTAATCGATGCAATTGGTGTAGGTAGATTAGTATTTTTTGCGTAGATAACCTCACCAGTATTTTGATTTACTATCAATGCCTTACTTGATGCCAACTGCAAAATACTACTGCCATCATAACTATCTTCAATCAGAAATTCTCTTTGTGATTGTAGAGCATGTGATGATCGTAAATTAACGCTAACTCTTTGCACGCCTCTCTTAAGCTGATAACGGCTAGCAATTGGGTGCTTGCTTAAAGCATTTTTTTGACTTAAATAGATACGTTTATTCGATTTTTTATGCGCGGCCAACAACTCAACGGGTGAAGCTACTAGAGCCAACGCCACATAAAATAGCATCATTCTTTTAAAAATAGGGTTTACCATTGCAACCAAACCTCACTAACGTTTGAATTAATCATATATAAAAAATAGTTATCTGTCATCAAGTTAGCACGTATTTATAAAAAAAATATTAACATTTTTTGCATTGTGACCTTTTTAATACAAGTCTTAATATCTGAAAGGCAAACTTTATGCGAAAATAACATAAAATTTAATCCAGTAAATATAACTTTAGCAAATATTAACGTACGGTCCAACCATGAAATTTCCAAACCAGTTATATTATACCGCAGAACACCTATGGGTAAACCAAACCACTGACGGATATTGGCTTGCAGGCATTACTGACTATGCGCAGGATTTACTTGGCGATATCGTATTTATCGATCCGCCCAAGCTAAATGATGTGCTTGTGAATGGCACGCCATGCGGCGTGGTGGAATCGGTCAAAACTGGCTCTGACTTACATGCACCCATGAACGGCATTGTGACTGAAATCAACAATGATTTGCTGAACTCACCGGAAGGCATTAACGATAACCCTTATGCCGCATGGATATTCAAGTTTAAACCAGACGACATCAATGATACCAAGCACTTTTTAAGCGCTGAAGCTTATAAAAACTTAGTCGAAACTGACTAAGTTTATTTTGGCAACACAAACTTAACTTTAAGCAATAAATCTTGTAGCTCTGCTGTAAGTTGTTTGCGCAAATCATTTTCTAAAGTTGGCAATGCCGTGGCCAGCACTTGCTGAATATTATCACGCATCACCTCTTGCACCGCAGGCAAATCGGCGTTCACAGTTGATAAGAAGTTATCTCGTACCTGCATAGTTTGCGTAGCCATATCCTCGGCAAATTTAGTTTTCATTTCTTCTGCAGCCGCCTCATAGATACTAGGTATTGCCTCATTAAAAGTACTGCGCATCTGATTCAAAGCATCCGTTTGTATTAACTCCATCTGCTGGTGCAAATCTGTTTTAGCTTGGTTATTGACGCTTTGGAATATATTGCCCAGCCCTTCTCTCAGTTGCGCTTGATGATTACTTAGCGATTGCTCCTGAAACGCCAGCATTTCCTGACTAAGCCGCTGGCTAATCTGCGCGGCAATAGCCTCTTGCTCTTCAGCCACTGCAGCAGTGTAGATAGCAGGCATAGCCTCATTAAACGTGGTGCGCATTTGTGTCAGCGCATCGGCCTGCAGGGATGCTAACTGTTGCTGCAACTCAGCTTTGGCATTTTGATGCATCGATTGAAAAACATTGGCCAGCTCTTCACCTAATTGCGCTTGATGATTGCTTAGCGATTGCTCCTGAAAAGCCTGTAGCTCCTGATTTAAATCATGCATGATACGCGCGCTGGCATCGGTTTGCAGCGCCTCAACATGCGAGCCAATTTGGGTATTAGCTGCCTGCACCGCTGTTTGCATAACCTCTGTAAGCATCAAATCAAACTTGGATGCTGTGTCGTGCTGTAATGTGGCGATTTTTTCCTCGAGCTCTGCATGTACCAAATCGGCACTGGCTTGATACATACGTGGCAACTCAGTTTTAAGATCTGCTTTTGTTTTATCTACAAAATCACTGGTATTTGCTTCAAGCGAAAGCTGGGCATTTTTTATTTCTGCTTGCAGTTCTTTTAGCAAGTCCCTTTTAAGCTCTTCACGCACACTTAGCAATACCGATTGTGTAATTTCCGCCTCCAGCCGCGGCCTGATGTGCCCGGTAACCCTTGCGATAAGTTCTGGCGTAATGCCTAAGGTAGGGTCATCCTGCCGTCTAGCCCTAGACTCGACATCAGCGCTGGGCTTTGGCTGATAAACCTCGGTAAGCAATGGGATTTTTTTATCTGCCACCATATCCTCTATTCATAATGCTCTCTATTCACACTATTCTCTATTCGGCTGCAAGTATTTGAGTTTGGGCATGGTCAGAGTTTTTAATTTCATAGCCTCTATCGCGATAAAACTTATAACGCCGCCGTGCAGCAAGTTTATCCTGCTCATCGTAGCTCACCAGCTCAACCAACTGCGTAAATCTGCTAAAAAAAACAGGTTCGTTTGAAGTTAAATTTATCAAAATATCATCCTGAAATAACTGACCCTCATGCCAATGAGTGACCACAGGCGTTTGCGCCGCCAAGGCATGGTTAGCCAGAACATTTGGCAAAAAGCTCTCTGGCTTATTTTGCCATAAATCGGCGCACACTTCGCCAGCCATATTTTCATCTTCAGCAAATATAGTGACTTGGCGACGCTTTAATAACGCGGACTGCACCAGATCTGTCATTACCTGATGCTTATCAGCCACATTAAAATAAAAATCAATGCGTGTCATACCAGTAGTTTACTTAGCCTTAGCTGCGCGCTGCACTAAAAATGTCGTTAATAGCGGTACTGGGCGGCCTGTGCCACCCTTTTCTTTACCTGATTTCCAGGCGGTTCCTGCAATATCCAAGTGCGCCCAATCATATTTTTTAGCGTAGCGTGATAAGAAACATGCTGCCGTAATACTGCCGCCGGCGCGCCCGCCGATATTGGCCATATCGGCAAAATTGCTATCCAGCTGCTGTTGGTAGTCTTCCCACAGCGGCATGTGCCATGCACGGTCGTGCGAAATCTCACCGGCTTCTAACAGCTCTTTTGCCAATGTGTCTTTGTTGCTGAACAAACCGCTTGGATGGTGTCCCAAGGCAATCACACACGCGCCGGTCAGTGTTGCAATATCGACCACAGCGCTTGGCTCAAAACGCTCTGCATAGGTCAGCGCATCGCACAAAATCAAACGGCCTTCGGCATCGGTATTCAACACTTCAATGGTCTGCCCGGACATGCTGGTGAGAATATCGCCCGGCTTAATGGCGCCTGCATCCGGCATGTTCTCGCATGTAGGGATAATGCCGACCGCATTAATCGCTAAATTCATCTCGCCAATGGCTTTAAATGTACCCAGCACGCTGGCGGCACCACACATATCATATTTCATTTCGTCCATGTCGGCGCCAGGTTTAATTGAAATACCACCTGTGTCGAAAGTAATACCTTTACCCACCAGCACCACTGGTTTCTGCGTTTTTTTGCCTTTTAAATGCTGCAACACAATCAAGCGTGGCGGCTGTGTACTTCCTTGGGCTACGCCTAGGAATGAGCCCATACCGAGTTTTTCGATTTCAGCTTTTTCTAAAACTTCGACTTTAAAACCATATTGTTTAGCGAGTTTTTTAGCTTGTTCGCCCAAATAAGTTGGCGTACAGATATTGGGTGGTAAATTTCCCAAATCTTTGGCTAAACTCACGCCGGAACTAATTGCTAAACCATGTTTTACGGCTGCCTCCGCCTCAGAGTTTTCAGGCTTTGCGACGTAAATCGCAATTTTATTCAACGCTTTTGGCTCGGATTTTTTGGCTTTTATCGCGTTTACTTGGTAAGTCGTATCCATCACCACTTCAACCAACTGAGCGACTTTGCTGTGAATATCGGATTTTTTAATGGCCAATTCAGTTAAGAAAATGCCCGCACTAGCAACACCTTTTGGTAAAGCTTTAATCGCGGCGCGCACTGCTTGACGATATTTGCTCTCGCTAAACTCCGCCTGCTTGCCCAAACCCACCAACAATACTCGCGTAGCGCCTATTTCAGCAACATGATGCATAACAAGTGTTGTATTTATTTTGCCATCCATGTCACCATTTTTTAATACCGCACTAATAGCTTTGTTAGATGCGGCATCCAAACTTTTTGCAGCCTCGGTTAATTTTTGACCCTCAAATACGCCTACAATGACACAATCAATACGTTGTTTTTCAGGATTTCCGTTTTTTATGCTAAATTCCATTTTAATCTCTTTTAATTTTTTACTAAATTTAAGCTAATTTTACCTTACTTATTATCTAGCGTTTTGACTCGAAATCAAAGCGCAATATTGAACAATATTTAAATTGAAAATATTCAAAAAATCTCTATCGCACGAGCTTATTAGCACTGCTGGCGCAATGTTCTTAATCTTGATCGGCATTGTCATCGCCCAACGTGCAGGTTATTTGGTGCAACTTGCCTCTAAAGGCATTCTGCCCAACGATGCTATTAATGTTTTACTCGGTTTCAACATGGTGAAATTCCTGCCAATGATTTTATCTTTAAGTATTTTTTTGGCAGTTTTGCTTACATTGACACGTTGGCATCGCGATTCTGAAATGGTGGTTTGGTTTAGCTCGGGCCTAAGCATCACCCAATGGGTACGCCCCATTTTAACTTTTGCAGCACCTGTAATTGTAGTCATTACACTTTTAAGCTTATGGGTAATGCCCTGGGCCACACAAAAAGGTCAGGATTATAAGGTGCAACTTAAAAGCCGTGATGAACTCTCGTCCATTACTCCTGGCGTATTTAAAGAATCGAATAATGGCGACCGCGTCTATTTCGTAGAAAGCTTTGATGAACTTGGCGATGTAGTAAAAAATATCTTTGTGCAGTCTACTCAAAATCAAAAAACCGGGGTGATTGTAGCAAGCACAGGCAGCCGTAAAAAAGAACAGAATGGCGATAATTTTTTGGTGTTAGAAAAAGGCCGCCGTTACGAAGCAAAACCAAATTCTGCGGAAGTTTCAACCACAGAATTTGAGCGTTATGCTATCCGTATATTAACCAAAGAAGCAGCTCCAGAACCTTATACCAAACAGGCCATACCCACTAAACAACTATTACAAGAGACTAACTCTGGCAATAATGCTGAACTGCAATGGCGGCTGGCCATTCCGATCTCTGCGCTGGTGTTGGTGTTACTGGCAGTACCCTTAAGTTTCGTTGATCCGCGTGCAGGTCGCTCACTCAACCTCATCTTTGCGTTAGTGATTTACATGATTTACAACAACATTCTAAGTATCTTCCAAGCATGGGTCACGCAGGGCAGACTAAGTACGATGGTCGGCCTATGGCCAGTGCATTTGTTTTTTCTAATGCTGGTGCTTTATATGTATTATCGCCGCACCCATCTGCTGCCGCTGATGCCAAAATTTCCAGCCAGCTTTGCAAAGATTGGGGCGGGCATTTGGAAAAAATCCAAGAAAAAATCTTAAAATACGATGAAAATTTTTAACCGCTATTTTTGGCAAGAAACCAGCGTCAATATTTTGATGATTATGCTGGGCTTACTCGCCATGTTCTCGTTTTTTGATTTAATTCAAGAACTAGATAGCCTTGGTCAGGGCAGCTACGGCATTACTCAAATGCTGGCATTTGTATTATTGAGCGTTCCTGGTCACATTTACGATGTAGCACCAGTCGCCGTGCTGGTGGGGATGATGTATAGCCTGGGAATGCTAGCGCGCAATTCTGAGCTCGTTGTCATGCGCGTGAGCGGCTTGTCGCTACTCAATATCGGCTATATTTTAATTAAAGTGGGTTTATTATTTACTGTAATCACTTTTCTGGTGGGTGAACTCATCACACCGATTAGTGAAAAGATGGCACAGCGTATGCGCATTAAGGCGACAGACTCTGTAGTAGCGCAGGATTTCAGATCTGGCCTATGGGTAAAAGATGGCAGAAGCTTTGTGAATGTAGAAACCGTGCTGCCAGACGCCAGTCTATTGAATGTACATATTTATGAATTTGATGAAAATTTTAAGTTACGCAGCATTAGTAATGCTAAAAAGGCTGATTTTTCTGATGAACATTGGGGATTAACTGAAGTCACACAGTCGAAATTTAATACTTATAAAAAAATCGAGCAAAACAACATACAAACTCAGTTTTTTAACAAAGCCAATTGGAAATCGCTGATTCGCCCCGAGTTGTTAAATGTGCTATTAGTATCCCCCGAGAAAATGTCTGCCTGGAATTTATACTCATTTATTAATCACTTAGAGACAAATAAGCAGAAAACCACTCGTTATGAAGTGGCACTTTGGTCTAAAATGATTTACCCGCTTGCTTGTATGGTCATGGTGATTTTAGCATTACCTTTTGGCTTTTTACAGCAACGCGCAAGTGGCACTAGTGCCAAGATTTTTACTGGTGTAATGCTGGGTGTGGCGTACCAAATTATGAATCGGGTGTTTATTCATTTGGGTGTATTAAACGATTGGCCACCTTTGATGAGCGCAATTACACCGACGATACTATTTTTGGTTGCGGGTTTAAGTTTGTTATTTGTGATAGAACGCAGATAGTTTGATTAAAGCACGCGGATAAAGCGCGTCTTTAACAATCTGTCATGCAAAAACAATCGGTCTTTATCCACTAAAGCCCAAATGAAACCTAGTCCACAAGCCAGCACTGATGCGCTTGACAGGGCATATCGAATAAGTGCTTGTTTGATGTTTAGCGTGGCATTTTGCTGATTCACAAGCTTAATTTTCCAAGTTTGTGCGGCTAAAGTTTGGCCAGTTTTACCCCAGCACCAAACAAAATAAGCGCCTGTTACTAACCATAAAAACAGTCTCAAGTAAAAAAGTTTGTAAGAAGTTGCCGCCTCACCAAACAAGCGAACAAAAATCCATGTGCACAGCATCCATAGCGCGACCAGCAGCAGAAACTCATAAATACAAGCAGCAAAAAGTCTAAGTCGTGTAGCATTTTGAGTCATTGTATTTTCATTCGTGGTGCAAAAAAGCCCGCTATCATAGCAATAGCGGGCGGGCATATTAATCGCAATTGGAAAATGCGAAATTTTAAAGTCACTCTAGCTCTGGGTCATATTCCAATACAGCAGAATCCTTACGATGCTTTTCTCGTTCTGCCTCTGGTAATTTTTGATATTCTGCCCATTTCCTGCGTATTTCATCTTTTTTCTCTGGGCTAAGCGCATGAAACTGTTGATAACGTTTACGTGCGTTTTCGCGCTCATAAGGCGTCATGCGGCTCCAGCTGTTAAGACGCTTTTGCACACGCTGTTGTTTTTGTGCATCCATTTTCGGGTAATCTTTGGCGATATCCAGCATTTTTTCGCGCTGCCAAGGCCTCAAAGTATCCCACTCTGATCCTAATGGCGCCAACACTCTACGCTGATCATCGGATAATTGATTCCAGGTTTGCATAGGCACATCAGCATTGGCGCCATCATTTTGCGATGATTTAATGCTGCCTATATCACCCATTGCAACTAAGATGTTTTCATTTGAATAGGAAAATTCACTCGCTTGTAGGCTGGTTGCTACAATTACTAACAACAATAAAATTTTATTCATTCAAGCACTATTTCTTCTTAATATAAATTCTAAAAAATTTTCTAACTATAACTTAGCCTGACCATTGTTTAAAGAAGGCTCAAAACTTCTATCCACAAAGGCTTCCGGAGGTAAATCCGCACTTAATAAAAACGCATCGCTAGACTCTTTATTGCCAAATGACTGCACTAACACAAACCCTGCAATAATTGCCCCCAACACCAAACCTGCGCTGATAATTCGATGGTGTTCTGTCCATGAATAAATGCTATTCAAAGTGCCATCGTGATTCACGCTAGTGCCGGTAATTTGTTGCGCATGTGCCTTTACCGCACGTTCGCGACCATTTTCAAGCTGTTTAAGTGTGCGCATGCTCAAGCGATTGGCATGCGCATCCAGCAAGCCTGCAATTTGTTTGGCTTGCGCTTCTTCGCTATCTTGTAAATCTTGCTTTGTATTGTCTATATTCATGACTCTACCCCTAAATTTGCTATTGCTCTACTGCCTAATCCTTGTTTTTCTAAAAGAGCCGCTAAGGTATGTACCGCACGCGAGCAGTGCGTTTTGACGCTACCTTCCGAGCAACCCATCAATGAGGCAGTTTCAGCTACATCCATGTCCTCCCAGTAACGCAAGACAAAGGCTTCTCGTTGACGTGTGGGCAGCTTTTCAAGCGCTTTTTCGATAATTCTCAGGGTCTGGCTACGCTCTAACTGAACCACGGGATTATCAGCCTCGTCACCTACATCAATAGTATCCAAAGGATCATAATCTTCCTCCCCATCTTGACCGGCGCCAAAGGAAGAAAGTAGCGTTGTCCACAGGTTGCGCACTTTTTGCCTGCGCCAAAAATCGCGCATGGTATTTTGCAAAATTCTTTGAAACAACATGGGATACTCTGCTACAGGTTTATCGGCATATTTTTCAGCCAACTTTAACATAGCATCTTGTACAATATCCAGTGCTGCGTGGTCATCGCGCACAGCATACACTGTTTGTTTAAATGCACGTCGCTCCACGTCCCGCAAAAAATCTGATAATTCTTGAGAACTAGCCATGAATTTTGTTATTTAATCAGCATGAGTTTTGATATTTAATCACTGAGTGTAATTATACCAGCTTTAAGTTTTGTGCTGACTTAGGTTTTATGGGCTGGCTTGTATTAGTCTGGCTTTTGGTTACAATCCATCATAATACTAGGTTGGGTTTGGGGTTGAAATGAATATGGTACGTATTTTGTTACTGATTATTTTAGTTTGGGTGCTGTATCGCATAGTGAAACGCATTGCCGCAAGCTCAAATGCAAAGCCTGCACAATCCGGCATAGAAGAAAAGTTTGTGCAATGCGCACATTGCGGTTGCCATGTGCCGGAAAGTGAAAGTCAAATCAAAAATAATAAAATTTATTGTAACAGCCCAGAATGCCAGAATTTAGATCATCAGAAAAATCAGCATGGCGATTGATTTAATTGCTAACTTAGACAACAAGATCACCGCTACGCGCTGGCGCAGCCTTAAGCTTTATAACGCTTATCGATTTCTGATTGCGTTGCTGCTTTTGGTAACGCAGGATTTGTTGAACAGTGACAATTGGTTGCAGAGCGCTAGGGCAGATCTGTTTTCAGCATTGGTACTTGGCTATTTTGCTTTCAGCATCATTTCGGCCATTTCTACCTGGTTAGAAAAACCCGATATTGACTTCATTCTACCGATTCAAATCATCATCGATATTGTATTTATTGTGCTGTTGATGCATGCGCAGGACGGCAGCCAGAGTGGTGTTGGTTTATTATTAATTATCACTATTGCCAGCGCCAGTTTAATTAGTGAAGGCCGCTTAGCCTTATTCTATGCGTCCATAGCCAGCATCGGAATACTACTTGAGCAATCCTATCGTATTTTATTTATTGATAAGGCGGGCAGCAATTACACGCCTGCGGTATTGCTGAGTTTGGGTTGCTTTGCCACGGCCTGGCTGGCATACAGTCTTGCCAAACGTGCAAAACAAAGTGAATTACTAGCCTCGCAACGCGGCCTGGATGTACAGAATATGGCGCAGATCAATGCCCTGATTACGCATGAGATGCAAGATGGGGTGCTGGTAGTAGATCAGGAATTTCAGATTAAGCATCACAACACTCAGGCAGAGGTGCTGCTCGGCTTGGAATCCAAAAATTGGCAGGAAAAACCGCTCAGCGAAGTTTCACCTGAAATGGCAAGCATGATGCAACATTGGCTGGAAGAGGCGGAACCATCGCATGATTTTGCACCAACCCATATTGCAACACCTAATATTCTTAAGCTAAACACGCTCTCACGCGAATTGCGGCTCAGGTTTTTGCCCATTTCAGAAAACCGCCACCAAGGGGCGGTGATCTTTATTGAAGACTGGTCGCAGATGCAAACGCAGGCGCATCAAGTCAAATTGGCTGCACTGGGCCGATTAACCGCCAATATTGCCCACGAAATTCGTAATCCGCTTAGCGCGATCAGCCATGCCAATCAATTATTGCAAGAAGAAGACACCGACCCGGCTACCAAGCGCATGTTGCAAATCATTGGTGACAATGTGCAACGACTGGATCAAATCATTAAGGACATTCTGGAACTGAATCGACGCGACCGCACCAACCAGGAAGTGATTCACCTGGAACATTTTATTTTTGATTTTTATACGCAATTTTGCGCGGTAGAAAAAATCCCTGCTTCCTGTTTTAAGCTGACTTTGATTAATGCAGAAACCGTTATTTCGTTTGATCGCCGACATTTAAATCAAATTTTATGGAATCTGTGTAAAAATGGCTGGCGCCACTGTAAAAAAGCCGAAAATAGCCTAAAATTGACGCTTGCTTTGACAGAAAAAACAAAAACGGTGCATATCGAAATCAGTGATGATGGTGAAGGTATTCCTGAAAACGTGCGTAGCCATTTATTTGAGCCGTTTTTCACCACCGAGAAGTCTGGTACCGGGCTTGGCCTTTATATTGCGCGTGAACTAGCTGATGCCAATGGTGCAAGGCTGCAATATAAGTCTTCAGACGTTGGCACGCAATTTTTCATCCATATCAAAAAGGTTTAGTACTGAATGGCGCAACAATTTAATTGTTTGGTAGTTGATGACGAAACCGACATCCGCGAGCTGGTGGTTTTGACACTGGAACGCATGGATATCAGGGCTGATAGCGCCGGCAATTTGGAAGAGGCCAAACAGCTGTTGGCCAGTAGAAAGTATGATCTATGTCTAACCGACATGCGGCTGCCAGATGGGCTGGGGTTAGAATTGGTGCAACATATTTCAGCCAACTATGTGGGTTTGCCGGTGGCGGTGATTACCGCTTATGGTAGCGCAGAAAATGCAGTGTCCGCCTTGAAAGCTGGTGCATTTGATTATTTAACCAAGCCCATTTCTCTCAAACAATTGCGCCCGCTAGTGGAATCCGCACTTAAACTCTCGAGCACCGATGTAAAAGAAACACAAAATACGGGCGATTTAATCGGCAACTCAGCTGCCATGAGCTATGTGCGCACCATGATAGAAAAGCTCGCGCGCAGCCAGGCGCCTGTTTATATCAGCGGCGAATCAGGTAGCGGTAAAGAACTGGCAGCCAGGCTGATTCACAGCAACAGCTCACGCCGCGACAAAGCCTTTATTGCCGTCAACTGTGGTGCAATTCCCGAAAATCTTATGGAAAGTGAATTTTTTGGTTATAAAAAAGGCGCTTTTACCGGCGCAGCACAGGACACCTTAGGCTTATTCCAGGCCGCGAACGGCGGTACGTTATTTTTGGACGAAGTGGCTGATTTACCACTCGCCATGCAAGTAAAGTTATTGCGCGCGATTCAGGAGAAAAAGGTACGCAGCGTGGGCGGCACGACAGAAGAAGCGGTGGATGTGCGCATTATCAGCGCGACGCATAAGAATTTAAGCACCCTGATGGAACAAGGCTTATTCAGACAGGATTTATATTACCGCCTCAACGTCATTCAACTCAAAATGCCCGCATTGCGAGACCGTCCCGAAGACATCCCGGAGCTTACACAAAAACTATTGCAAAAACTGTGTCAAGCACAATCCATTGCTGTTCCTGTACTTGAAGAAAGCGCTTCAAAACTTATTTCAGAATTGCACTTTGCCGGCAATGTGCGCGAACTGGAAAACATGCTGGAACGTGCGCTGGCTTTGTGTGATGGAAAAAAAATCAGCACCGATGATTTATTTATGGGCGAAGAAATCAAGGTCAGAAGTGAAGACACCGGCCATTTTGACCCGGGTAAAACACTGGAGATCGGTTTGCCGGAGTATCTGGAAGACATTGAAAAACGCGCGATTATAAAAGCTTTAAGCAAAGCCAATAACAACAAAACTGCCGCTGCTAAGTTACTGGGAGTAAGTTTTAGAACGCTACGTTATCGCTTGGCCAAGCTAGGTCTTGCCAAAGAGGAAGATGCTGATTTGGAAAGCGATAATTTAGAAGAAAATTAACTGAGCGCAATGACCAAATAACCAATATACAAAGTGCCATTTACCAGCAAATGCCATATACGAATACCGCCTTTTGCCATTAAATAACGCATCCAAGCTGCTGCTACCAACGTAATAATAATGCCCCAGAGCACCTCTTTACGTGGCTCCCAGGGCGTGAGCATAATACCAATAGCAGGCAATAACGTTCCTTGAAAAACCATTGCGCCAGTAATATTACCGAACGCTAGCGTGTCTTTGCCTTTGCGTACCCACAAGATACTATTTACCTTTTCTGGCAATTCAGTCGCGATAGGAATAATAAGCAAAGATAACAATAGCGCTGAAATTCCCATGATTTGAGCCGCCTCCTCAACCCCATTAATAAAGCCCTTTGCGCCCGCAATCAACAATCCTAAGCCCAATAAAAGCTGTATCACAATCACCACCATGTTATTAGGCAAACCAAGTTTACATAAGAACATGTCACTTTCTGCTTCAGTGGCGTGACCATCCTCCACAAGTGCTTTAGAGGCGCGAATAGTCATCATCACATAAATAAAATAAATCATGACCATGCAAAAACCAAGGGCGTAACGCACCGTAGCCTGGCTGTGCGGCACAAAAAGTGCAATGGTGGCAAACCCAAATGCAATAAGAAAAAAGTTAAGATCCCGTGTTAAGCCGGTACGCTCCGGCCTTAAATGGCCTTGTGTACCGCGACGTTTCCACACCGAAACCGCCATTAAGCAAACTGACAAAGTAGATAGCATCAATGGCGCACCCAAAATCGCACCCACGCCAATTTCCTCATTGGTCGCTACGTTTTGTGTACCCGCAAGCAATGCGAGCAAGGGCACCATGGTTTCTGGCAAGGCTGTGCCAACTGCAGCAAATAGTGAACCTGTCACACCTTCAGAAATACCGAGTTTTTCGCCCAAATGCTCCAGCGCGTTGGTGAACACCTCCGCCGCAATTAAAATTACCACCAACATCACCAAAAGCTGCACAAAAATCATTACTTTACCTTTACAATAAACTACTTAATAAACAGAATTTTAGCTGATAACACCCCTACTTGCATGTCCACCCAACAATTAAAAATGCATAAATTAAAACTAAATGCCTCAGGTTATGTTGAATCTGCTACACAAACCGCATCACCAAATTATGATGCAAGGCCAGAAAACTGTTCGGTTAACATGGTTGTCATTCATAACATCAGCCTGCCGCCCAATGAATACGGGGGTTCTGGCATCGTGCAGTTATTTACCAATCAGCTTAACCCAAATGAACATCCTTACTATGCCGAGATTCACACCCGCAAAGTGTCGTCACACTTTCTCATACGGCGTGATGGTGAGCTCATTCAATTTGTGTCGTGCTTACAGCGGGCTTGGCATGCCGGTGTATCGAGCTGGCAAGGGCGTGAACGTTGTAACGATTTTTCGGTCGGAGTAGAGCTGGAAGGCAGTGATTTTGAGGCTTTTGAGCCTGCACAATATCGCACACTCAAATCGCTAATTAAAAGCTTAAAGCACACTTACCCTATTCAACATATTGTAGGGCATTCAGATATTGCACCAGGCCGCAAAACCGATCCTGGACCATATTTTGATTGGCATAAGATAATAAAAGACTAAAAATTATAATGAAAACAATTAGGTACAACATCTCTTCCTCTCTTTTTATCGGGCTGCTGTCTTTGCTATTGATAGCCTGCAGTGCAAAAGACAGTAAAGACTCTGAAAAATCTGAAAAAAAAGGGCAAAAACCTACCCTCGTTACTGTCACGCAAGTTAAAAACCAAGCTATCGAGACCACAGAAGTAACCATCGGTTCGCTCGAAGGCTTAGTTGACCCAACGGTGGCGGCAGAGGTGGCTGCACGCGTTGTTAAAGTGCTTGTTAACCCTGGTGAAACAGTTAAACAAGGGCAGCTTATCGCCACTCTAGATGCCGCCGATTTCACCATGCAGCGCAATGAAGCGCAGGCAGAAATTGCACGCATTCAGGCATTACTGGAGAATCAGGCCAAAACCGTTGCCCGCAACCAGGCCTTGGTCGATAAAAAATTCATCTCCCAAAACGCGGTAGATAACGACATCGCACAGCAAAATGTGCTCAAACAGCAGCTTGAAGCAGCAAAAGCGCGCATCGGCAGCATTAATCATGACAGCAGCAAAACCAGGGTGATTGCGCCAGTCAGCGGTGTGGTAGAGAAGAAACTGGTTGATACGGGCGATTTCGTGCGTGTTGGGGATCCCATCGTGCAAATTATTTCCAAACAGAGATTACGTGCGCATTTACCTTTTCCCGAACAGATTGGTGCGCAACTTAAACCCGGACTCAAAGTGCGCCTCAGCACACCCACCAGCGATAAACCGGTCGAAACGGTGATTCATGAATTAAAACCCATGATCACTGAAGGTAGCCGCACGGTGGATGTGATTGCCGACGTGGTTGATGCGCCCGGCTGGCAACCTGGTGCCAGCGTCACAGGTACAGTGATTTTAGGTGAGCAAGCTGCCGCCATGATGATCCCCGAGCAAAGTTTGGTGTTGCGCCCTGCGGGTGAGGTGGTTTACGTAGTGCGCGACAATATTGCGTATCAGGCCGTCGTAAAAACCGGCTTGCGCCAAAACGGCTTAATCGAGCTGCTGGAAGGCTTGAAAACGAATGATGTTATCGTAGTGGATGGCGCTGGTTTTTTGACGGACAAAGCTCCAGTTAGCGTTCAAAAGGTCAAATAATGACGCTACCTGAGCTATCAATTAAGCGTCACGTCCTCGCCTGGATGTTGTCTGGCGTCATCATACTATTTGGCCTTATTGCTTATCAGCGCATTGGCGTAGACCGCATCCCGTCTATTGATTTTCCGATCATTATGATCAACACTACTTTGCGTGGTGCTGACCCGGATGTTGTTGATACCAGCATCACCAGTGTGATTGAATCTGCCGTCAACACTACACCTGGCATTGAGCATATTGAGTCAGCTTCATCACCCGGCGTTTCCAGCATCAAAATTACTTTTGCGCTAAGTAAAGATATCGACGTGGCGTATAACGAGGTGCAATCCAAGGTAAGCCAGATATTACGACGCTTACCTACCGACACCGATCCTCCAACAGTGCAAAAGGTCGATACCAACGCCGCACCCGTGATCTGGCTGGCTTTGAGCGGCGACCGCACCATCCAGCAGCTCAATTTGTACGCCAATAACGTACTGAAGAAGAAATTTGAAACGATTCAAGGCGTGGGCGAGGTGCAATTAGGCGGACGCCGCGACCGCGTGATTCGCGTCAACGTTTCGCCAGAGCGCATGGCCGCTTACAAGCTCACCGCCAACGATTTAATTGCTGCATTTGATCGAGAGCACGTGCAATTACCAGGCGGCTTTTTGGTCAGCCAGCAGGCCGAGCAATTACTCAAGCTTGATCTTGAGTTTCACAATACTCAAGCACTTGCGGAGATGGTTGTGCTCACTAGAGCAGGTGCTTCAATCCGCCTGAAAGACATAGCCACGATTGAAGACGGTATTACCGATAATCGCCAGGTGGCGCGCTACAACGGTAAACCCACGGTGGGGATTGGTATGGTGAAAATCGCCAACGCCAATACGGTGGAAATCATTAAAGAAGTCGAACGCAGGCTTGAACAAGACATTCGCCCCAACTTGCCGCCAGGCTTGGCACTCGAAATCTCGAGCAACGATTCTATTTTTATTAACCAGCTTGTCGCATCGCTTAAAGAGCATTTGGTTGAAGGTACGCTGTTTGCCGCGCTGATTGTATTAATCTTTATGCGCTCTTTCAGCTCTACGCTGATGATTTGTATGGAGATTCCCGTTTCGTTGCTGGGCGCCATCGCGGTGATGTATTTTGCCGGCTACACCTTTAATAGCATGACCTTGCTGGCCTTACTGTTGCTGATTGGCGTAGTGGTAGATGACGCCATTGTGGTGCGGGAGAGCATTCTACGGCACATGTCCGGCGAAGCTGGCGCAGGCATTAACGCAGCCGACTTAAAAAATCCGCGTGCGGTTGCAGCATTCCGCACGCGCGCCACCATTATCGGCAGTAACGAAGTGGTATTTGCGGTGCTGGCATCCTCCGCATCGCTGGTGTGCATCTTCGCGCCGGTGATTTTTATGGATGGCGTCATCGGTATGTTTTTTAAATCTTTTGCCGTGGTAGTTACGTTTGGCGTGCTGGTCTCGCTATTTGTTTCGCTCACGCTGACACCCATGCTTTGTTCGCGCTATCTTAGCGTTACCCACAATGAAAATGCGCTTTACAAGGCTATTGGCCGCGGGTTGAATACTCTGGAAAGCGCTTACAAAAAACTGTTGCACTTCGCGCTCGATCATCGCGGCCAAGTATTGCTATTCACCGCCATATTCGTTGGTGTAACCGGTTTTTATTCACTCAAACATGTCGCTAAAGACTTTGTGCCGGAAGCAGATGAAAGCAGCTTCAGCATCAGCATCAAAACCCCTTTAGGTTCAAGTTTGGCCTACACAGACTCACGCCTGAAACTGGTTGAAGCGACCATCGCCAGCCACAAAGATGAAGTGGCGAGCTACTTTGCCACCATTGGCGCGGGTTCTCGCGGGCAAGTCAACCAGGGCAATGTGAACGTGCGCTTGAAGCCTAAAGAAGAACGCGCCAAGAGCCAGCAAATACTGATTAAAGATTTGAAAAAAGAGTTCGATAAAATTCCTGGCGTGCGCGCGATTCCGTCTCCTACTTCTATCGTACGCGGTCAACGTTCCGAGAAACTGCAATTCAACCTGACAGGCGCAAATTTACAGGAGATTGGCCGTATCTCGCAACTGGTGCAGCAAAATCTAAGCAGTAATGCGGATATGGGCAAAGTGGATGTAGACGTACAACTGGATTTACCGCAGCTCAATATGCAGATTGACCGCGCACGCGCCGCAACACTAGGCCTGAGCGCTAACGACATTGCCACCGCCGTGAGTTTATATGCTGGCGGCATCAATGTAGCAAAATACAACGACACTACCAGCGATGGCCAACGTTATGACATCCGCCTGAAAACTAGTGAAGAAGTGCTTAAAAACGCGGCTGATTTAAGTAAAATCTATCTCAGAAGCAGTAGTGGTGAACTGGTAAGGTTAGACGCAGTAGCAAGTTTCAAACCTGAACTAGGCGCTGCCGTGATTGGCCGCTATGACTTGCAATATGCAGTGAATTTTTACGCCAACCCCAACATGCCGCTGGGCGAGGCAGTTGATCTGGTGAATGCAACCACCACCAAACTGGTACCGCCAAATTACACGGTTAAATTCACAGGCCAAGCCGAAGAGCTGGGCAAAACCATGAAAAATGTGAAATTTGTATTTCTGCTCGCCTTCGTACTGCTCTACATGGTGCTGGCAAGCCAATTTAACTCATTCATTCAACCATTTATCATTATGCTCGCGCAGCCGCTCGCCATTATCGGCGGGCTAATTGCACTACTCATTTCAGGCGACACGCTGAATATTTTCTCAATGATAGGCTTGGTGTTGCTGATAGGCCTAGTCGCCAAAAACTCAATTCTGCTGGTGGATTTAACCAATCAGCTGCGTGAAAAAGGCGCTGGCATTGACGAAGCACTGAAGGAAGCCTGCCCAATCAGGTTGCGCCCGGTATTAATGACTTCACTCACCATTATTTTAGCGCTATTGCCCGCCGCATTGGGATTAGGTGCAGGCAGCGAAACCAACCGTCCACTTTCAGTCGCCATTATCGGCGGCATGATTTCTTCAACATTATTGACTTTGGTGGTGGTACCTGCGGCGTATTCGTTAGTAATGAATGGGCTAGAAAAACTCCAAACCAGAAAGTTTAAAACGAATTAAGCGTTTTTTCGAAAAAAAACATGCTCTGTAAGGCAATATCCATGCGGCTCTCAGAGCATCTATTTTTCGCTATTTACGAGTTTTTGCACCACCAAACTACCCACCATATCGCCCTGCACATTGACCGTGGTGCGTAAGGTATCGAGCAGCCTGTCAATCGGTAGCAAAATCGCAATGGCTTCGGCAGGTAAACCCACCGATTGCAACACCATGACCATCGTCACCATACCCGCACTGGGGATGCCTGGCGCGCCAATAGCAGCCATCATGGCGGTGAAAAATACAATCAGTTGCTGCACAAAACCGAGTTCCACACCGACCAAATTGGCAATAAACAAGGCAGCTGCGGCCTCGTACAATGCAGTGCCATCCATATTGATGGTTGCGCCTAGCGGCACGACAAAACCAGCAATTTCTGGCTTAACATGCAAATGCTGCGTCACGCAGCGCAAAGTAACTGGCAGCGTAGCCGAACTTGAGCTGGTAGCAAACGCTGTCACTAAAGCCTCGCGCGCACCACGCCAAAACCAGAGTGGCGATTTGCCCGTAAACACATACAAAATCAAAGGCAAAATCACCACGCCGTGCAACAGTAACGTGCCGATAATAACCGCCACAAATTTAGCGAGCGTGCCCAGCATGGCAACATCTTGCACCGCAACCAGTTTAACCAGCAACGCCATGATACCGAGTGGCGCTAAGCGCATCACCCAGCCGACAATGCGCATGGTGATTTCTAAGCCTTCCTGTAACAGGGATAAAATACTTTTATAACGCTCACCGCCCATTACTAGCGCAATGCCTAAAATAAGCGCAAACATCACCACAGCCAACACATTGCCCTGCGACAATGCCGCAAACGGATTCACAAATAATCCATGTAAAAATTGTGCGAAAAACTCAGGTAATGGCAATTGCTTGGCTTCAAAGTTTTGCATGGCATGCTCAAACATCGGCAGGCTCAACCCGCTACCCGGCTTGAAGTAAAGGCTGGCGGCCATGCCCAACAGCATCGCAATCGCCATGGAGCTTACAAAAAACAGAAGCGTGGTTACCCAGACGCGATGCATTTGCTGGTGTTGCCGCAGATTAGCAATGCCCACGGTGATTGAGCAAAACACCAGTGGAATCAAAATCATTTTGAGTAAGTCTATAAACAGTGCGCCGACTAAGCCAGAGGCATACAAGCCTCCCTGCGCGACAGGGTTTTCTGCACCTAGTGTTTGAAAATACAACCCGACTGCAACACCAACAATTGCACCTAATAAAATTTGGGCGTTAAGGCTTGGCAGTTTCATTTTTGTTCAGTCTTCACCGCTATATTTCGCTCGAATACTGCGGCAAAAAAGCCATCTGTGCCATGCAGATGTGGCAATAGTTTTAAATATTTTCCCGTATCCAGCTTGATTTGCTGCTGGCTTAGAATTTCATTGGCTGGAATTAAACTAAATTCAGGATTTGCACTTAAAAACGCTTCTGCAATATCCTCGTTCTCATCTTGCAACAGGCTGCAAGTGGCGTAAATCAAGCGCCCGCCTGCTTTGGTCAGCTTAGCTGCGCGCGCCAGAATATTGGTTTGTTTTACGTTGAGCTCTGCTATATCTTCCGGTGTTTGGCGCCATTTTAAGTCTGGATTACGTCGCAAAGTACCCAGTCCGCTACAGGGCGCATCCACCAATACGCGATCAAACTTGCCGTTGAGGCGTTTTAATTTGGGGTCGGTTTCGCTGCTGATGACTTGAGCATGCAAGTTTGATAGCCCAGAGCGTTTTAGGCGTTGTCCCAAATTTTGTAAGCGCCTTTCTGAAACATCAAACGCATAAAGGCGGCCTGTGTTTTTCATCAGCGCGCCTATGGCCAGACTTTTCCCGCCCGCGCCGGCACAGAAATCCGCCACCATTTGGCCACGCTTAGGTGCGACTAAATACGCCAATAACTGGCTGCCTTCATCCTGCACTTCGATTTTGCCTTCGGTAAACAATACATGACGGCTGATGCCCATGCGATTTGGCATGCGAATGCCAACAGGTGAATAGGGTGTAGGCACAATAATATCTTCGTTAGAAGTATTTTCAGCCAGCATTTTCGCTAATACATCATCACGGCTGCCTTTGATGGTGTTGACGCGTAAATCCAAACTCGCCTGCTCAAGCATGCTACGGCAAATCGTCAGCGCTTCTGCTTCGCCATATTGCGCCACCAGCTTATCCCACAGCCAATCCCGCACGTCGGCCTGCACAGCCAATGGTAAATTTTCGGTAGATTTGGCTTTAATGGCATGCGCCCACTCGGTCTGCTGCTCGTTCAATACCGATTCAAGCTCACGGATACTTTTACCTTGCACGCGCAGCAGCCAGGCCAATATGAGTTTACGCGCGTCATCCGGATCGTCTTCCTCATTGGCAGTGACGGTGCTTAGATAGCGCAAACGGCGTAACACGCCATACACGCTCTCAGCCACAAAAGCGCGATCCTTGGTACCAAGCTCACGGTTATTCCGAAAAAATTCACTCAATTTTGCGTCGGCCGGACTATTGAAATCAAGCAGGTTTGCCAGCACCACAGCGGCTTGACGAATTAGATTTGCATTCATTATTTATCTTTTAAAAGTTGAGTTAATTGTTTTGCTAATTATTTACTGTGGGGCGGTTAGTATTGATACGAGTTGCCACCATTTCAACTACTTTGCCATTTTTATCTATTTTACGGATTTTTACCGGCACATATTGATAATCTATCGCTAGCCACAGCTCGGCTTTTTCATCTGCATCATTGCCGCTGTGCGTAATATGGATGGTTTTAAGCTCACCAAGCGTAGTATTGATGTTTTCTTCACCCTCAAAGCTATAGTCATAAGTGGTTAATTTTTTGCCGGTAGCAATATGAATTTGCATGGTTTGCAAAGGCGCCACATACATAAATTGATACATAAAACTCAGCAAGTCCTGTGCGCCTTCAGGTAAATCATCGGTTCTAGCGCCTTTTGAAGTCTGCGAAATCACTTTTTTTGCTTGCCAATCAAAATTCACTTTGCGGGTTTTATCCGTTTTATTACCAAACTGGTACAAATAACTAACTGGCTGCAGTCCTGTTTTGGTAAGTACGCCCTCACTGGTTTGCAATAAATCGGGTAGCAACAACCCCACCAAGCCGCTGCCCTCTGTGAGCCAACTCAGTTGATATTGCTGATTTTCAATTAAGTTATAAGTGATTTTGGCCTTGCCTTCTGCATTACCATCTATTTTTGTTCGTACATCAAAATCAGTTTCTACATATTGATAGGCATTTTCATTAATCACCAAGCCTATATCCGCAGGCTGCGGTTCTTCCTGCTGCTCTGGCTGGCTGGCTTCTGGTTCGCTACTTTGTGGCTGCGGCGGATTTTCGACTACTGGCGCAGCTTCTGGAATGGGTTCTGCAATAGGTTCAGCTGGTTCGACTGCTGCCACGGCTTGATCAGGCTCTATAGCTTCTTCAACTTTAGGCTCTGTAACAGGTTTAGGTGGCTCAATTGGTGTTGGTACTGGTTTTGGTGCAACGGTTTCTTCTGGCTTGGGTATTTCAACTTTTTTAGCTACTGCTTTAGGCATCTGAATTCTTGCTTCAATCACATGCATTTCTTTTTTTAAACTTGGCAGTGTTAAATCAAGCTTTCCCAATAAAAAAGCATGCAGCACCACTGATACCACCAAAGCAATCGCAAGCCGTTTATAGCTTGGATCTTGCAGTATCCGTTCTAACTTATTCCACATGAATTTTTGTTAGCGTTTGCGTTAATGTGGCGCCATTTTCATCCGTAAGCATGTAGCGCACTGGCAAGTAAAATTGCTCTTCTGCCAACCAAAGTTGTTTTTTATCCGGCCCCTCTGCGCTACTTAAGTGCAAGGTTTTATAGCTAGCATTTCTAGCTTCAAGCATTAGGCCACGTTCAATTATTTTGTATTGATACTGATTTAACTTTTTACCCGTAGTAAGACTTACTTTAACCTCATCTGGCTTACTTTCATTTTTTTGGGCTAAGCTAAACATAAACTGATACGCATAGCTCACTAAATCCTGCGTTCCCTTTTCTAAAATAGCGGTTTTAATTTTACCTTTTACCTGCATATTGAGAGTGTTGTTGACCCAATCAAAATCCGTAATTAATGATTTTTTAGCATTGTCGCCCTGATGCAGCTCGAAATGGCTCGGCTTTAGGCCATCATTAGTGACCTCACCCTTACTGGTCAGTTTGCGCTCTCCAAATAGGGCATATATGCCAATTCCCTTGGTAATGGATTCTATGCGGTATAGCTTTCCATCATTAACAAAAGTTTCGCGAACGTTGGCAAATGGCTTGCCATCACGTGTGACTTCATACTCAAGTAGAATGCTTTTTGGTTGGGCAAATGCAGGCTGTGCAAGCGCCACTTTTACCGTTAGCAAAAAAAGAAATATTATGAATTGCGTTAGTTTCAGCATGCGTTACTCTAAAAAGTTTGTGTGAAACCACTTAACGCATCGTATCAAAATGCGTTGTCGAAAATAGTATGCGGCTAAACCACGATAGTAGGCGCTTCGCCTGCATTTTGTGCACGAATGGTGCCAATTTCATACACAGTTTCGCCTGAAACTTGCAACAATTGTTTTGCCTGTTCTGCATGCTCTTTGGCCACAATCACCGCCATACCGATACCGCAGTTAAAGGTTTTATACATCTCGCTATGGGTAATATTGCCTTGCGCCTGCAGCCATTTAAACAATGGCGGCAGATCCCAGCTGGTTGCTTTAATTTCGGCAGTTAAACCTACTGGCAACACGCGTGGAATGTTCTCGGTAATGCCGCCACCGGTAATGTGCGCCATGCCCTTTACGGGCAAGGCTTCAATGAGTTTCAATATAGATTTTACATAAATTCTGGTAGGCGCCATCACCACCTCTTTAAACTTCCTGCCATGAAAATCCGATTCAAAATCAATGTCCGATTTTTCAATCAGCTTGCGAATCAGCGAGTAACCATTGGAATGCGCGCCACTGGAAGCCAAGCCCAGCACCACATCGCCGACGGCAATCGTAGTGCCATTGATGATATTGGCTTTATCCACACAGCCCACTGCAAAGCCTGCCAAATCGTACTCACCGGCTGGATACATGCCTGGCATTTCTGCCGTTTCGCCGCCTACCAGTGCGCAACCTGATTGTTCGCAACCTTCGGCAATGCCCTTGATCACCTGCGCAGCCGTGCCGACTTCCAGCTTGCCGCAGGCAAAATAATCAAGAAAGAATAGCGGCTCGGCGCCCTGCACGAGAATATCGTTCACGCTCATCGCCACCAGATCGATACCCACGGTATCGTGCTTATTCAGCTCGAACGCCAATTTTAGTTTAGTACCCACGCCATCAGTACCTGAAACCAGAATCGGTTCTTTGAATTTTTTCGGCATTGCAAATAGCGAGCCAAAGCCGCCAATACCACCCAGCACCTCAGGCCGCATGGTGCGCTTGGCGAATGGCTTGATTTGCTCCACAAGCGCATCGCCTGCTTCGATATCAACACCCGCATCGCGGTAACTAATGGAAGTTTTATCTGATGTATTTGTAGTCAAAGCTATGCTCGTTTCTAAATCTTGGGGTTATTTACAACGTTGTGGGTTTATTTAAGTATAATTTCTCAGATAGCATTTTAACGCACTATGCCTAATGAACCAAAAAAACACTGCAAACCACAATTCTAGCAATAATTTTTTAGCCAACAATCGCTGGTTGATCCTCGTTGCGGTTTTTGTATTTTTCATTTATTTGCTGCTGCCCGTGCTCACGCCTTTTTTAATTGCGGCGATATTGGCCTATATCTGCGACCCGCTCGTCGACAAGCTTAGTGAATGGGGTATAGGCAAATTCAAAATTGGCCGCACGCTTGCCACGGCATTGATAATGCTGGCAATCTTCGCCACCATATTTTTACTATTTTTAATATTAATCCCGCTCTTGCATAAAGAATCTTTGCTTATTGTGGAACGGCTTCCCGCCTTTATCGGCCGCCTTCGCGATTCGATCGAGCCCTGGCTGCATGCCAGATTCGGCATTCATTTCGATGTGAATAGCGCGCAAATTCAGGAACTTATCACCAAAAACTGGAAAACGGCAGGCGACTTTCTTGGTGAAACCCTAAAACTGGTAGGAGGCCATGGCATGGCGCTCCTCGGCATGGTCGCCAATATTTTACTGTTACCAGTGGTGCTGTTTTATTTGCTGCGCGACTGGGATGGCTTTATTGCAAGCATCGGCCAATTAGTGCCACGCGACTGGCACGATAAAACCGTCACCATTGCCAAAGAAGTCGACCAGGTGCTCGCCGAATTTCTGCGCGGACAACTGATGGTGATGCTCGCCATGAGCCTGTTTTACACCATTGGCCTGTGGATCGCTGGGCTTGATATGGCTTTGCCGATTGGTTTGATCGCAGGCTTGCTGGGGTTTGTGCCTTATTTAGGCATTGCCCTGGGCGTGGCATTGGCGCTGCTTGTAGCAGCATTGCAATTTACCAGCTTAGGGCAGGTCATCCCGGTTTTACTGGTATTTGGCATCGGCCAATTGCTGGAAAGCATGGTACTCACGCCAAAAGTGGTGGGGCATCGCATCGGTTTGCATCCGGTTGTAGTGATTTTCGCTTTGCTGGCAGGCGGCCAACTATTCGGCTTCGCCGGCGTGTTGCTCGCGCTGCCTGTCAGCGCGGCCATTGCGGTCGGTTTGCGCCACACCCGGGATAGTTATCTGGGTAGTGATGCCTATTTAAAATAATGTTGTTTTATTAACAATAGGCATGAAGCAACTCCTTTTAGACATCAAGCCTGCTGCTACGCCTTCGCTGCAAAACTTTGTGGCGGGTCGCAATGCAGAAGCGCTTGCCAGCCTGAACGCTGCACTAAGCAGCCAGGCACAACCGCGTTTTATCTACTTGTGGGGCGAAGCCGGCAGTGGAAAAAGCCATTTATTATCGGCCTGTGAGGCAATAGGGGCAAGGGTTGCAGACGATGTGCATTTACTCGATAACGAAGCGCAGATTGATTTATTCAACACCTACAACCAACTCAAAGAAACCGGCGGTATTCTGATTACAGCCGGCTTGCATGCGCCTGCACAGATGAATCTGCGCGACGACCTCGCCACCCGACTGGCCTGGGGGCTGGTGTATCAACTGCATCCCCTTAATGACGATGAAAAGGCACAGGCCTTAAAACAGCATGCCACTGAGCGCGGCATGAAACTGCCCGATGAAGTCGTCGACTACTGTCTGCGCTACTTGCGCCGTGATTTACCTACCTTAATGGCGACATTGGATGCGCTGGATGAATGGTCACTAACGACCCATAAGCCGATTACCGTGCCGATGCTGCGCAAATTATTACAACTGAATTTAGAACTTTAACGATCATAACCCATGCTTAGAGTCACTGAAATCAAACTGCCTTTAACCAGCGCGACGGACAAGGGACATTCGAACAACGAAATCAAAGCGGCGTTAATCAAAAAGCTGGCGATTAACCCGGCTGATTTGATCGAGTTTTCCATTTTCAAACGCGGCGTGGACGCGCGCAAGGCCAACGCGATTTTACTGGTGTATTCGCTGGATGTCAGCGTGAATAACGAGGCCAAGTTGTTAGCCAGATTCGCCAAAGACCCGCATGTAAAACCGGCGCCGGATACCAGCTATCAATTTGTGGCTTTTACGCCCGATAGTTTTGCTGCCACGAAGAAAAGCGAGAATTTAACTACGAAGGTGAAGCAAGGCGACAACGAGAGAGCTTCGCAGATAGTACACAAAGTACAGCAAGAAGCGAGCGAGGCGGTCAACGCTGCATCGCCGAGAGAGTTAAATTTGCAGCCGCGTCCTGTCATCGTGGGTTTTGGCCCTGCCGGTATTTTTGCAGCGCTCATTCTGGCGCAATCCGGCTTTAAGCCGATTGTGCTTGAGCGCGGCAAGCGCGTGCGCGAGCGCACCAAGGACACTTGGGATTTTTGGCGAAAATCCAAGCTTAATCCGGAATCGAACGTGCAGTTCGGCGAAGGCGGCGCAGGCACGTTCTCCGATGGCAAACTTTACAGCCAGATTAAAGACCCCAAACATTACGGCCGCAAAGTCTTGCAGGAATTTGTAAAAGCAGGCGCGCCGGAAGAAATTATGTACGTCAGCCATCCGCATATCGGCACATTCAGGCTGGTCGGCATGGTGGAAGAAATGCGCAAAACGATTGAATCGCTTGGCGGCGAGATTCGTTTCGAAAGCCGTGTGGATGATATTGAAATCGGCAACGGCCAGGTGCAAGGCGTAGTGCTGCAAACGGGCGAACGCATCGCCACCAATCACCTGATCCTGGCAGTTGGCCACAGCGCACGCGATACATTCGAGATGATTCACAAAAAAGGCATTTATATTGAGGCTAAACCTTTTTCAATCGGGTTTCGCATCGAGCATCCGCAGTCGCTCATTGACCGCGCACGTCATGGCGCAAATGCGCAGCACCCTATTTTAGGCGCGGCAGATTACAAACTGGTGCATCATGCCAGCAACGGGCGCAGCGTCTACAGCTTTTGCATGTGCCCGGGCGGCACTGTGGTCGCGGCAGCATCCGAAGAAGGCCGCGTAGTCACTAACGGCATGAGCCAGTATTCGCGTAACGAGCGCAATGCCAATGCTGGCATCGTGGTCGGCATTACGCCGGAAATCGATTTCCCTGGTCATCCGCTCGCTGGCATGGCATTGCAACGTGAACTGGAGGCAAAAGCCTATGCTCTGGGAGGCAGTAACTATGCGGCTCCCGGACAGCTGATTGGTGACTTTCTGGCCAATAAGCCTTCAACGAAATTTGGCAAAGTGACGCCTTCTTATACCCCGGGCGTGCATCTTACCAATCTGGATTCTGCGCTACCCGAATTCGCGATTACTGCCATCCGCGAGGCGATTCCAGCATTTGCCAAACAAATTAAAGGCTTTGACCTGGCGGATGGCATTTTAACCGGTGTGGAAACACGCACCTCATCGCCGATTCGTATCAAGCGCGATGACGACAGCCTGCAGAGCATCAACACCAAAGGCTTGTATCCGTGCGGCGAAGGCGCAGGCTATGCAGGCGGCATTTTATCGGCCGGCGTGGATGGCATTAAAGTGGCCGAAGCGGTCGCGTTGAGCATCAGCGGTCTGTAACCAAAATCACAGTTGAACATCATATAAAAAAGTATAGTATGGACGTTGTCCTTAAATAGACGATTTCTATGCTGAGAGGAAATAAAATGAAAGTAAATGTGGGTGGTGTTGATCGCGTGATACGCATTGTTGTCGGGTTGGCTCTGATTGCTTGGGTGCTATTTGCTAATGGCCCTGTGTGGGCATGGATAGGCGTTGTGGCATTGGCTACGGGCTTGATTAATTTTTGTCCTGCTTATGCACTGTTAGGTATGAGCACCTGCAAAACCAAGCAACCATAATTCTTTGTAAGCACAAGTTTTAAGCTGGCACGACGACAACCTCGCCAGATCCTGTTTTGCCAAGGTTGTCATGCCAGGTGACGGTGATTTTGTCACCTGCTTTTGCACCTTTCAGGTGAAAAGTGAGGTAAGGATTTTTAGAAATTCCCGTGCCCCATTGCATTTCCAGCACGGGTTGATCGCCTAAAGTCACGGTAACTAGCTGAATAAAATGCGCGGGAATCAGCTGGCCAAAATCATCTTTTTTACGGCCAGTTTCCATGGGGTGGTTGATAATCACTTTCACTTCCGTCACGTCGACCGTCAGCTTGGCGCGCATTTTCATATTAGCTTCCATTAACCGCACCCGTTCTCTAGCACTTCAACCGCCTTGCTATTGGTGTAGTACTTATCGCCCGCTTTTACAATAATCTTGACATCGCTGGTTTCAGCCATTTTGATGCGCGTAACCAAGTAAGGCAACGCGCCATTGCTGAACATGAAATTGCCGATGAGCGCGGTCGGATTATGTTCCACCAGCACACTCATCGCCTCGGTATTCGGGATGCGACTAGTGATTTCGATCTGCACGATTGCACCATTTTCAGCGCGGTCTGGCGCGATAATTTCAATGTCTTTGCTTGGAATTTCGCCATTAATCGTAAGATTTTTAGTGGCCTCATCTAGCTTGGTGGCCTCAAACGCCGCTTTATTCCACAACGCTGCAAGCGCGGTAATTGGCAGCATGAATGCTGAAACCGCTACACCAGCCAAAATATTTAAAAATTCTCTTCGCTGCATTAACTTAATCTTTTATCCGCTAATTTTTCATTTTCTTGCATGCGACGCAACTCTTTTAAGCGCGTCTCTACAATCGAATGCTCATAAAAATTGCCATCTTTAGCTTTCACTGCAAACTCCATCTGCTCAATGGCCTTAGCCAAATTATATTGCCGATAATACGACTCACCCTGCGCCTGAAAGCGTAACAGGTTTTTGTTTTTTGCAGTGTAGGCTTTAGCCAAAATATCATAAAAATAAGCATCATTCGGGTATAGTGCTTGCTTGTCTTGCACCAATTTAATGGCTTTATCGGGCTGATTAATAGCCAAAAAATGTTCGGAATACCCGTAAATTAGCGAGCGATGATCTGGAAACAGCGCAAGCCCTTTAGCATATTGGCTGGCAGCAGCTTGCGGATTATTACGCGCCACTTCTAGTCGTGCAGCCAAATTTTCAATAAATGCATTTTTTGGCGCGTTGGTTTTAAGCCATTTTACTTGATTGGCAGTGCCGGCTAGATCATTTTTGCGCAGCATCGCCACAGCCAAACCATAGTGTTCGGCGGCTTCATTGGCAAATCGCCGCTCTTTAATATTGTCTTGAAATTGGTCAATTGCACCTTGCGCCAAGCCATCAGAAGCGCGCAATTTAGCACGCACCAGGTTAAATTCCAGACTATCGGCCACCTGCTTGTACGGCATGGTTTCTACACGATTCGACACATCCGCGATACGCTCTGCCGTAAGTGGGTGCGTGCGCAAAAAACTGGGCGCGCTGCCCTCCACAAACCGTGTGCCGCGCTGCAAAGTAGTGAAAAATGCGGGCATGGCACGCACATCAAAACCTGCGCTATCTAAAATGCTCAAACCCACGCGGTCTGCCTCGCGCTCATGTTCGCGTGTGTAATCCAGCTGGCGTTGCACACCCGCAGCCGATGCAGTTGCCATTGCACCATTGGCCAGCTCTGGGTTAGAGCGTGCCACCAACAAAGCCAAGGCAATACCAGCGATGTTTTTGAATGTGTCATACTTTTGCTGCGCCAGCATACGCGCCATGTGGCGTTGCGTCACGTGGCCAATTTCGTGGCCCAACACGCTCGCCAGTTCCGACTCGCTATTCGAAGCCAATATTAGGCCAGTATGCACGCCCACCACGCCGCCCGGCATTGCAAACGCGTTAATCGAGTTATCTTGCACGACAAAAAAGTTAAACTTCTGCTGCTTATCTGGGCTAGCTGCAGCCAACTTATTGCCTAGTGTTTGTAGATAATCGATAACCTCAATATCCTGTACCACATCATCGCTCACCGATACATCGCGCATAATTTGCTCGCCTATGCGCTGCTCATCCTGAGGCGTCAACACAGTTTGCGAAACATCGCCCAGATCGGGCAGGCTGGTGTCCAGATTGGTCGGGCCTGCATAAGGCTTGGCGGATAAAGTTGGTTTGGGTATTGTTGAGTTTTGTGACGGCTTATTCGCTGCATTTTCAGCAAACGCTGCATTTGCGGCCAGCAAAGTTACCAAGACCAATGATTTTGTAATAAGTGGAGTTTTTAATTTCATTATTGCTATGATAGCTACTTTAGGGTGTGAGTTCACGCCAAATGATAAATTGAAAATAATTCATAGAAAGTAATTGTATGGGCAAACTGACTCATTTCGACAATAGTGGCCAAGCGCACATGGTGGATGTTGGCGACAAGGCATCCACAAGGCGCATTGCGGTTGCCAGTGGCGTGATTAAAATGTTGCCAGCCACGCTGCAGCTCATTAAAAACGGCGATGCAAAAAAAGGCGATGTGCTTGGCATTGCGCGCATTGCCGCGATTCAAGCCAGCAAAAAAACGTCTGATTTAATTCCACTGTGCCACCCTATTGCCTTAACTAAAGTAAGCGTAACGTTTGAAATAGATGAAAAGAATACTGTGATTACTTGCACCGCCACTTGCGAAACCACGGGCCAAACCGGGGTAGAGATGGAAGCGCTCACGGCGGTGAGTGTAGGTCTGCTGACAATTTATGATATGTGCAAAGCTGTGGATAGAGGCATGGTGATAAGCGAGATTAAACTGCTGGAAAAACATGGTGGAAAATCGGGCAACTGGCTTGCGGAATAAACATCAAAAAGACTTTCAACTTACGGTAAAAAAAGATTATGACAAACCAGCACCAACCTTCACCCATGAAAGCAAAAGGCGTCATCTATGCCCCTTGGGAACACGCTTTCAGCCGCGTATTAACCCCTCTGGATGAATTTATACATCGCCAGACCACAAGCGGCATGTTGCTGATGGGCACGGCAATTATTGCGCTATTTTTGGCGAATGGATTGTTTGCCGAAACATATCTGCATTTTATTCACACCCCGGTGAACGTCAGCATCGGCAGCTGGGGAATCAAGATGAGTTTGCACCATTGGGTGAACGATGGCTTGATGGCACTCTTTTTCTTTGTGGTGGGTTTGGAGCTCAAGCGAGAGATTTTGGTGGGCGAATTGTCGGATTTGCGTCAGGCCGCATTACCCATCATTGCTGCCATTGGCGGCATGGTGATGCCCGCACTCATTTACCTTGCATTTAATCCCGATGGCGACGCCGCGCACGGCTGGGGGATACCGATGGCTACCGACATTGCATTCGCCGTGGGTGCATTGGTACTATTGGCCGGCCGCGTGCCTAAGGCGCTTATCACCTTTCTGATAGCACTAGCCATTGCAGATGATCTCGGCGCTGTGCTGGTCATCGCATTGTTTTATACGCAGGCGTTGGCGATGAACTGGCTGTTGGCAGCAGTTGCGTTGGTGGTGGTACTGTTGACATTCAATTTTGCCGGCATTCGTAAAATCATGCCTTACTTCCTGGTAGCTGTATTGTTGTGGTATGCGCTGCTGCAATCCGGCGTACATGCCACGCTGGCAGGCATGTTAGGCGCATTTACGGTGCCCGCAAGATCTAAATATGACCCTAGTTTATTTGCCGATCTGGTTAATCAGCAAATTGATCGTTTCATTGCCAGCCGTCAGCAGGATGACAGCATGATGACGAACGACAAGCTGTACGCCATCGTGCAGAACCTGGAAACAAGCGTGCATGGTGTGCAAACACCGCTTCAGCGATTAGTGCATATCTGGCATTTGCCAGTGGCTTTTATCGTGATTCCAATCTTCGCTTTGTTTAATGCAGGCATCCCGTTACAGGCTGGCACCCTGAACGAGACTTTAACGCATCCAGTAATGCTGGGCGTCGCATTCGGACTACTATTCGGCAAATTTATTGGTATCACTGGCGCATGCTGGCTGGCCTTACGTTTGGGTATAGGGCAGTTGCCCAGCGGCACACGGTTCAGCCAGATTGCCGCCGTGTCAGTTCTCGGTGGCATTGGTTTCACAATGTCGATATTTATCTCGGAGCTGGGTTTCGCTAATCAGCCAGAATATCTATTAATGGCCAAGACTGGTGTATTGGCAGCATCGCTGCTGGCCGGGATGGCGGGGTTTGTTTGGTTGTGGTGGCTGGGTCGTGAAAACGAATAAAGCAAGTGTAGCCTCGATGAAATGAAATACAATCGAGGATAATTACACCTGTATCCCTTGATTCCGCTACGCTGCATCAAGGCTACATTAGCTAATCGACACGAGCATATTAAGTAACGCAAGCATAAGCCGCAGCATCCATCTGCGGCGTTTCACCCAGCATCAATGCCGCGACCAGCCGTGCACTGGCGGGCGCCATGGTGACGCCATACCTGAAATGCCCCGTATTAAGGTAAAGGTTTTTAATGCTGGGGTGCGCTGCAATGGTGGGCACGTTATCTGGCGTGCCAGGCCGCAAACCGCTCCAATGCTTGATGACAGGCGCATCTTTAAGCTCCGGCATGATCGCCTCTGCCTTGGCTTGCATCTCCTGCTTCATCGCTTCTGTCGTGCCTGTATCGAAGCCCACATCTTCCAGCGTGCTGCCTGCCAGTAAATAGCCATCACGCCGCGGCACTAGATAAAATCCATCTTTGTAGATTATATTTTGCAAGGTTTGGGCGGGCAATTGGTAAAGCAAAATCTGCCCGCGCATGGGCTTGATGTTGAGTTTGAGTGAGGTTTCTTTAAGCAGCTCGAAGCTCCACGCGCCTGAAGTCACCACAAATTTATCTGCCTCAAGCACCGCGCCAGTATTGGCTCTCCAGGCATTAATTTGGCCAGTTTTTTCTAATTGAACCTCATTAATTGGCGCAAGCTGGGTGTGCTCGATGAGCGTTACATCGTGCTGAATCAGCCATTGCTTAAGCGCCTGCAGCAATCGCGGGTTACGCACTTGCCTGACCTCCGGCAACAATAAATCGTCTGCTTTTTGCTCGATGGGTACGTGGTTTTTTGCGCACCAGGCGAGCGCCAACGCTTTATCAAAAGGCGTTTGAATGAGCATGCCGCTTTTGACGCATTCTGGGTCTATGCCTGTTTCGCGGTAGAGTTGCTGGCAGAGTTCCGGATACAAACTTGCACCTACAAGCGCAAGCTGATTCACTTCATCTTTATAAAACCAGGGCAATAGCGGAAACACAATGCCCGCACCGGCCCATGACGATTCACCTGATGTTTGTGCGGCAATCTGGTTGCGCTCTACAACCGTGACCTGATGACCGCGGCGAGTAAGCTCCATAGCGGTCATGCAGCCCATAATGCCACCACCCGCCACAATAATTTTTTGTTTTGACAAAGGTAATTACCTAAATTTTATTGACCAGAAACCAAATATACTTCTGCCGCGATCAAATCTTCTGGCCTGCCCAGCAGCACCAGCACGTCGCTTTCTGCCAGCACAATATCCGGCCTTGGTGGTATGTCTTCCAGCATATTGGGACGGCGCAAAAATTGCACCTCCACATTGAATCTGGCCAAGTCGATATGGTCCAACCGCAGTTTTCTCGCATATGAGTTTTTATTAATCTCGACCGAATGCAGCCTGACTTGCTGCGATTCGGCTACATCCGCATCCACATCAGAAACACCGCGGAAATAGCCTTTAAACATTCTGTACCGCTCTTCACGGAACAGTCGAATGCGTTTAACCACTTTACTCAACGGCACGCCGAGCAACACCAAAGCATGCGAAGCCAGCATTAAGCTGCCTTCCAACACTTCGGGCACGACTTCTGTCGCACCAGCCGCGCGAAACTCATCCATGTGCACATCGTCGTAAGTACGCACTATCACGGGTAGATTGGGGTAACTCTCTTGCGCCACATGCAGCACTTTCATCGAAGCGCGCAAATCAGAATAACTCACAATCAATGCCTTAGCACGGGCGCCACCAGCCGCTTCCAGCACCACACGGCGGCCTGCATCGCCATACATCACATGCTCACCCGCTGTCGCGGCATCATGTACGCGCGTAGGGTCGATATCCAAGGCTATAAACGGAATATGTTCTTCTTTAAGAAAGCGCCCTAAATACTGACCGCTACGCCCATAACCACAAATAATCACGTGATCTTTTAAATCTTTACTCACACTGCCAATTTCTTCTACTACTTGGCTACTTCTGAGCGTATAACTTTTCACCAGTTTGCGCGCAATACGGCCGTTGTATTGAATAATAAATGGCGCAATCACCATTGAGATAAGTGATGCCGCCAGCACTAATTGCAGTTCATTACCGCCAATCAGCTTTTGTTCCAGGCCTAATGCCAAAATCACAAAACTGAACTCGCCCGCCTGCGCCAATATAATGCCGGTGCGAATACCCACGCCGGTTTCAAAGCCAAATATACGCGTTAATGCAGCGATCACTATCGCCTTAAACAGTACAAAGCCAAGCAAGAGCAGAAGCACCAAGTCTATGTGACTGATAACAAAACGAAAATCCAGCAGCATGCCGACACTGATAAAAAACAGGCCCAGAAGAATATCGCGGAAAGAAGCGATGTCAGATTCCACCTGATAGCGATAGCGCGTTTCTGAAATCAGCATACCCGCAATAAACGCGCCCAATGCATATGACAGGCCGGCAATTTTGGTGGCGAACGCCAATAACAGGGTCACCATCAGCACGTTCATCACAAACAACTCGCGCGAGCGTTGACGCGCCACCAGACTGAACCAGAAATTAAAAATGCTTTTGCCAAATTTGAACAATACAAACAACAGTATCGCTGACTTGATCAGTGACAAGCCTAGCGTGGCGCTCAAGTTGCCAGTTTGCATGCCCAAAGCGGGAATTAGCACCAAAATGGGGATCACGGCCAAATCTTGAAACAGCAGAATACCGATGCTTAAGCGGCCGTGCCGTGAATTTAAATCCACGCGTTCTAACAGGATTTTAGAAACAATTGCAGTCGAGGACATGGTCAGCGCGCCGCCAATCACGAAAGCGGTGGTCAAACTCAAACCGAACAACCAGCCCAACAGCATGGCTACTGTCATGGTAATTATTACTTGCGAGCCGCCCAGGCCAAACAGGGTTTTACGCATCGCGTAAAGCTTTGGCAGGCTAAACTCTAAACCGATGCTAAACATTAGAAACACTATGCCGAATTCCGCTACATGACGGCCATCCTGAGAGTTTGGCAACAAATCCAAACTATATGGTCCGAGTAATATGCCCACCGCAAAATAAGCCAGCATGGTTGGCAAACGCAGCGCATGGAAAAGTGCCTTCGCAAGCACGGCGCTGGTGAGCAGAAGTAAAACACTGGTTAAGGAATCAAACATTTAGACCTTTTATCGTTATTCATTATTAAATTTTTTCTTGGGATTTGGTACGTTCAGGCAAAAATTGTGCCTACTTTCATCATTTTACCCAAAAACCCACGTTTTTTGCTTTATTCGAGACAGATTCCCTTTTATACTTAGTAGTTATGACACCTACATTTCTGCAATCACAACGCGAACATGCGCCAAAAGCAAGTACGTTACAACTGGCACGCAATGTATTGAGCATTGAAGCGCGCGAGATCGAGGCTTTGGCAAAGCGGCTTGATGCCAATTTTGAAGCCGCCGTGCAGCTCATTTTACATTGCCAGGGCCGCGTTGTGGTGAGTGGTATGGGAAAATCTGGTCATGTAGGCGGCAAAATCGCAGCAACACTAGCCAGCACAGGAACACCCGCATTTTTCATGCACCCAGCTGAGGCCAGTCACGGCGACCTTGGCATGATTACAGCGGGTGACGTAGTCATTGCGCTTTCGAATTCCGGCGAGAGCGATGAGCTGCTTAATATTGTGCCTACTATTAAACGGCTCGGCGCAAAAATCATTAGCATCACTGGCGCGGCAAACTCTACGCTGGCTAAAGAGTCTGATATACACTTGAGTGCTGAGGTCTCGCAAGAGGCGTGCCCATTGGGGCTATCCCCCACCGCCAGCACGACTGCTGCACTGGCGCTTGGCGATGCGCTAGCCGTTTGTGTACTGGACTGCCGCGATTTTTCGGCTGAAGATTTTGCGCGCTCGCACCCGGGCGGCAGCATCGGCAGACGCTTACTCACGCGCGTGAAAGATGTGATGCGCACTGGCAGTGCCATTCCCAGCGTTAAAGATGGCGAATTATTATCTGTTGCATTGACCGAAATGACCAAAAAAGGCTTAGGACTCACAGCCATTATTAATTCGTCAAAGCAGCCGATAGGCATTTTTACCGATGGTGATTTACGACGAACGTTCGCTAAGGGCATCTATACCAGCAGTGCCAAAATTAGTGATGTGATGCACGCAAACCCCAACACCATCTATGCGAATCAGCTTGCGGTTGAAGCTATTGAAATGATGGAGCAGAAAAAAATTAATGGCTTGTTAGTGGTGGATGATGCCGGCAAGCTGGTAGGTGCATTTAACATGCACGATTTACTGAAAGCGAAAGTAGTGTAATGACCATTTCTGATGATGTTTTAGCCCGCGCCAAAAAAATTAAATGTGTGATTTTTGATGTGGATGGCGTGATGACAGACAGCGGTCTGGGCATTGGCGATGACGGGCAGGAGTATAAAACCTTTAGCAGTATAGATGGTTTAGGCATGAAACTGCTCAAAAACACAGGTGTCGAGATGGCGATTATTACAGGTCGCACCAGCAATGTGGTCAAAAAACGTGCCGAAACTACCGGCATCGCACATTTTTACCAGGGCGTAGAAGATAAACTGGAAGCATTTAACGATTTGCTCAAAAAAATGCATTTACAGGCAGATGAAGTCGCTTTTATGGGAGATGATGTGGTAGATGCACCTGCGATGCTGCGTTGCGGCCTGGCGCTTACAGTACCCACAGGTCACCGTTTACTAAAACCTCACGCGCACTATATTACTGAAGCCCAGCCCGGACGCGGTGCGGTGCGTGAAGTATGCGAATTGATTATGCAAGCGCAAGGCACGTTGGAAGCGCAAATGGCGCAATTTTTCAAATGATATTTGATGCCATATAAGACTTTATTAATGAATGGGATTTTCTAATTAATGCCTGGCCGTCCCACCATATTTTTTCCGCTAGGTTTAGCGATATTGCTGGCGGTAATTACGTTTTGGATTAACTTAACCGTGGAGCAGCAAGGCCCTAAAATTGATGGCAGCAATCGCCATGACCCCGACTATACAATGAATAATTTTGTTACTACGCAAACTGATGTGACTGGAAAGTTACGCTACGTTCTGGCGGCCACCGAGATGGTGCATTATCCAGATGACGACAGCACCGTGCTGCAGCGCCCGCGCTTTACACAATACACCACCAATAAACCTTACACACAGATAGAAGCTTTGCGCGGCTATGTTTCCAGCAATGGCGAAGAAGTCGAGCTGGTGGATAATGTAAAAGTGGTGCGCCAGGCGTTTGAAGGCAAAGGCGAAATGCAAGTCTTGACCGAAAAATTAATTATCTTACCTAACCAGGATTTAGTAAAAACCGATAGCCCAGTCGTGATTAAGCAGGCACCTAAAACAGTGATACACGCGAATGGCATGATATATGACAAAAAAAATAAAACGGTAAAACTCTTAAATAGAGTGAAGGTGCATTATGAGCGGCCTAATACTGTGGCTTCAAAAAACGTAAAATCAGCCATAAAACCTTCGAATACAGGTTCAGCAAATATTGCAAAGCCAGAAATAATAGCCAAACCGAAAACAAATATTAAGAAATCATTAGATTCAACTTCTGTAAAAACCAAGTTAAAAAAACAGCAACCTTCAAAAGAGAAATCGCGGAGTAAAAATGAATAAACTCATTCGAATAAGCTTATTAAGCATTGGCCTTTGTGTCAGCCTAAGCATTCACATCAATGCATTCGCAGAGGCGGCCGACCGCGACAAACCTATTGAGCTTGAAGCCGACACGGTGACTGTTAACGATGCCAAAAAAACCAGCACTTACTCTGGAAACGTCATTTTAACGCAAGGCACGCTGGTGATTCATGCCGACAAATTGATTGTGCGCGAGGATAAAGAAGGCTTTCAACATAGCACCTCTACCGGCAACCCAACCACTTTTAAGCAAAAGCGTGAAGGCAAAAATGAATACATGGAAGGCAGTGCTCAGCGCATCGAGTACGATGGCCGCATGGATAAAGTGCAGCTTTATACCAAAGCGTGGGTAAAACGCGGCGAAGACATTGTGTATGGAGATTACATTAGCTACGACGCTAATGCGGAATATGCCGAAGTCATCGGCGGCGCCAAGTCTGAAAGTGGCGGCACTTCCAGCGGCCGCGTGAAGGCGATTATCCAGCCAAAAAATAGACCTGTAGCGCCTACAAAAGAATTAGCCAAGTGAACAAATAAAAAGTAAATAATATGAGCGAACTCATTGTAGAAAATCTACGTAAATCCTATAAATCTCGCACTGTGGTGCAAGATATTTCGCTGCAAATCAAAAGTGGTGAAGTAGTTGGCCTGCTTGGTCCTAATGGCGCAGGCAAAACCACCAGCTTTTATATGATGGTAGGTTTAGTGCCGCTGGACGGCGGACGCATTTTATTGGATGGTAAGGATTTAAGCCGCTTACCAATTCATAGCCGAGCACGCCTGGGTTTGGCTTATTTGCCTCAGGAGCCTTCAGTTTTTCGTAAGCTGACAGTCGCCGAAAATATAATGGCAATATTGGAACTGCAAGATCTGACCGAAGCAGAAATGCACAAACAGCTGGAATCACTGTTACAAGAGTTACACATCGTACATATCCGCAACAATACTGCGGTAAGCCTTTCCGGCGGCGAGCGGAGACGCGTTGAAATTGCCCGCTGTTTGGCCACCAACCCCAGCTTTATTTTATTGGATGAGCCTTTTGCGGGCATTGACCCCATTGCTGTGCTGGATATTCAAAAAATTATTCGTTTTTTGAGTGCAAAAAATATCGGCGTGCTGATTACTGACCACAATGTACGTGAGACTTTAGGCATATGCGATAGAGCCTATATTGTCAATGATGGTACGGTATTTGCCTCGGGCAAGCCTGCCGAAATTGTGAATAACGAAGCGGTACGCGAAGTATATTTGGGCAAAGATTTTAGGCTTTGATTATGGAAGCACTGATTAAATCCACCATGAGCCACATTGCTGTTGAAAATGGGGTGATTACCAGGCGCACGACGCAGGCCGTACTTAACGTGCGAAGCCAAGGAGTGCAACGCAGTCAAGCGCTCATTTTCAACGCAACCCCCATGGGACAAGGCTTTGCAAGCGGCCTGCATTGTCAAACTCCTCGTGAAGGGAATAACCATTCAACTCGTCGTTTTTCTCGCATTCCATCCCGCAAAGCCATTGTCGTGGCCATGTGGGGTTTAATCAGCGCTTCCTTATGGCCATGAAGCAAAATTTACAGCTAAGAATTTCTCAAAACCTAGCGCTCACGCCGCAATTGCAGCAGTCTATTCGCTTGCTGCAACTCTCGTCACTTGAGCTCAACCAAGAGCTAGATACTATTTTGCAAGAAAATCCCTTATTAGAACTGGTAGATGGCGATAACCCTGATGCTGATTTCGAGGATGAAAGTACACCAGCAGAACAACTGAATGGCACTGATAGTGACCCGGTTGGCGCCGATGGGAAGCAATCTTTGCAAGCTGACGGCGATGATTTTGAGCCTTTTAGCAATATCGATTTTCAAGAAACTGCTAATAACTCAGCGCCAGAAACCCCTGATGAAAAGCCCCTGGAAATATCAAGTGCTGGGGATGATTTCTCGGCCACCGATTTTGACGAAGATTATGAAGAATACGGTAGCGCCAGCAATTGGGATGAAGGCAGCCGCCAAAGTAATAGCGACGATGATGACGGTGACTATGCGCGTCAAGAGATTGTTTCTGAAAACCTCAGAGATCACCTGTTAAACCAGCTAAAGCTCATGCCGCTTTCTGAGCGCGACCAGAATCTGGTCTTTCTGCTTATTGATAGCATTAACGAAGATGGCTACTTGGAAGAATCGTTGGAGGAGTTGGCTGAATCACTGCCATTAGAGCTCGAAGTAGAATTAGTTGAGCTGCAAACCGCGTTAAAGCATATTCAAAATTTAGACCCGCCCGGTATTGGTGCAACTAATTTACAAGAATGCATCATGTTACAGCTGAATGTGTTGCCAAAAGAAACGGAATATTTAAACCTTGCCAAAAGCATCGTCAGCCAACATTTAGCCGTATTAGCCAATAAAGATTTTGCCAAGCTGCGCAAGCTGCTCAATTGTGATGAAGCCGCTTTAAAGGGCGCACAAAATCTCATCAAACAACAGAATCCGCGCCCAGGCAGCGATTATGCACAGCTGAGTAAAGATCACTTTATTCAACACGAAGTGCTGGTTAAAAAGGTGAAAGGTATCTGGATTGCCACTTTGAACGACGGCGTAGTTCCGAAATTGCGTATTAATCAAATGTACGCGGATATTTTGAAGCGTAACCGCGAAAACTCGAATCAATACTTGCAGACGCAAATGCAAGAAGCCAAGTGGATGATTAAAAATATCCAGCAGCGCTTTACAACCATTCTGCGAGTTTCACAAGCCATTGTGGATAGGCAACGTAACTTTTTTGAACATGGTGAAATTGCCATGCGGCCGTTAGTATTGCGTGAGATTGCCGAAGAACTTGAATTGCATGAATCGACCATCTCGCGTGTCACTACGCATAAATACATGCTCACACCACGTGGTGTTTATGAGTTGAAATACTTTTTTGGCAGCCATGTGGCAACCGATGCGGGCGGTGAATGTTCAGCCACCGCGATTCGCGCCCTGATTAAGCAAATGGTAGCAGAAGAAAATGTTAAAAAACCTCTGTCCGACAGCCAGTTTAGTGAAATTCTTGCCAAACAAGGCATTGTAGTGGCGCGCCGCACCATTGCCAAATATCGGGAGTCCCTGAACATTCCGCCAGCTAATTTAAGAAAGTCATTATAAAAAAATTACAAAAAAACATGAGAATAGCCACTTGGGCTAGTTGCACACACTTGCCAAAAGTGTACACTAAAGCTGTTCGATGAGATTTAATTGACCTACTTTTTTGGCTAATGAGTCTCTTAGAACAATTTCAAAAGGAGCAAGTCATGAATTTACAATTAACTGGGCATCACTTAGAAATTACCCCCGCTTTACGCGATTACGTGCAAAGCAAACTTGCAAGAATCAGCAATCACTTTGATCATGTGATTGATGTAAAAGTTACTATGAGTGTAGAAAAGCTCGCCCAAAAGGTTGAGGCTACATTACACGTGCCGGGCAACGATTTACATGCCGAGTGCGCAGATGAGAATATGTACAGCGCGATTGATATGTTGACGGATAAGCTGGACCGTCAAGTAGTGAAACATAAAGAAAAAAATGGCAACCACCATAAAACCAATGGCGCGGTTAAACACCAAACTGTTAATTAACTTTAATCCTCTCCTATGGCTCAAATAAACGTCACTGAGCTTTATAGGGAAACCCGCCACAAGCTCAAACTCAACTGGGTTGCCGGGCTTGATGGCGGCACTAACCAACTAAATTCCGAAAAAGTCACCAAGCCTTCATTGGCGCTGATTGGGCATCTCAACTTTGTACACCCTAACCGCGTACAAGTACTGGGCTGTGCCGAGATGGATTATTTGCGCAGTTTGGGCATTATTGCCTTGCAGCAAGCCATTACCAATTTATACTCTACCGATTTAGCCGCTGTGGTAGTAGCAAACGGCGAGAAACCACCTAAAGCGCTTATTAACGCGGCCAATACGCACAATACGCCGCTATTTACCTCGCCTATGCAAAGCCCGCAGTTAATGGATGTATTAAGCCACTACCTGCAGCAGGCCATGGCCGAATCCACCAGTTTGCATGGTGTATTCATGGAAGTGCAAGGTTTTGGTGTACTCGTCAAAGGTAACGCCGCTATAGGTAAGAGTGAGTTGGCGTTAGAGCTAATTTCGCGTGGACATCGTTTGATTGCCGATGATATTGTTGACTTTTATCGCATCTCGCCAGAGCGTGTCGAAGGCCGTTGCCCAGAATTGCTTCAGGATTTTTTAGAGGTTCGCGGACTTGGCATATTGAATATTCGTGCCTTATTTGGCGATAATGCAGTTAAGCCAACCAAACCGCTCGATTTAATTATTCAGTTGGAACTGGCTGATATACAAAACCCGCAAGAACTGGATAGACTCAACGTAAAAACGCAACATGAACGCGTGTTGGAAGTCGACATCAGCAAAGTGGTGATTCCCATTGCGGCGGGTCGTAATATTGCAGTGCTGGTTGAAGTTGCTGTGCGCAACCACATGCTGTTAATACGCGGGATAAACGCCACGCAGCAATTTAGCAAACGACATAAACAAATGATGCAAAAAGAAAGCCCAAAAAAATTAATCCCCAAAGTAAAAGTAGAAAGAAAGAGGGACTAAACTTTGGAACTTATCATTGTTACTGGCCTTTCTGGCTCTGGTAAAAGTATTGCACTACGCGTGCTGGAAGATAGCGGCTTTTACTGTATTGATAACTTACCCGCAACGTTATTACCGCAAATCTCTCATCATCTGGATGCGACCGACCAGAACAAAGTCGCCATCAGCATTGATAGTCGAAGCGCCGCGCTGGAAGCGCTTCCCAACGCCATCGAAATGCTTAAAAATAGCGGCATATCAGTACAAGTGCTATTTTTAGAATCGTCCGTAGAAATCCTGGTTAAACGTTTTTCTGAAACGCGCCGCAAACATCCGCTGAGTGATGCCAATACCACGTTAGCCGAAAGTATCTCGCATGAGCGCGACCTATTGGCGGGCTTGGCGGGCCTGGGTCATCATATTGATACCAGCAATTTAAGCGCCAACACCCTACGTAACCACATACGCGAACTCATCTTGAAAACTGATGATACAGGGGAAAATAATGGCCCGGTATTGCTGTTTACCTCGTTTGGCTTTAAAAATGGCATTCCCTTAGATGCAGATTTTGTATTTGATGTGCGTAGCCTGCCTAACCCGCATTACGACCCCATTTTACGGCCGCTGACAGGCAAAGATGAAGCTGTGAAATTGTTTTTAGAAAAACAAGCTATCGTGATTGAAATGCTGACTGACATCCAGCATTATGTTGAAAAGTGGTTGCCTAGTTTTGATCAAGATCATCGCAGCTATCTTACGATAGCAATTGGTTGCACAGGTGGCCAGCACCGATCTGTGTATTTTGTAGAACAATTAAGCGCATACTTTAAACAACAAAAACAAAAAGTGATTATTCGCCATCGCGAGCTGGACTAAAGTGAGCTACTAATGGCGAACTTGATTAAGTGTTAAGTATTGATTTAAAAAGGTAAAGCAGCATGATTGGAATTTTAATTATCGCGCACGGCAACTTGGGTGAGAGCTTGGTTCATTGCATGAGTCACGTACTGGGCAAGAAGCCACCGCAATTAATGCATTTTGCCGTCGGCACAGATGACGACCCGACTGATTTACTGCCGCACGCCCAACAATTGGTTAAAAAGCTGGATACCGGTGAAGGTGTGTTAATCCTGTCTGATATGTACGGCGCTTCACCTTGTAATTTAGTGATCAAACTGCTCTCGCCCAATCAAGTCGAAGGCGTTGCTGGTGTTAATTTACCTATGTTGGTTCGCGTGCTTAATTATCGCGACAAACCAATTAAAATCTGTGTGGAAAAAGCGATTAGTGGCGGGCGTGACGGCGTGGTGCATTTTACTAAAAGCGGCTGCGACCATAATGACAAACAAATGAATGATTAAAAACCAATCAATGAAAATATGCCATGATTAAACAGGAAATAGAAATTATCAACAAACTTGGGCTGCACGCACGTGCCAGCAGCAAGCTCACGCAAACAGCCAGCCAATTCAAAAGCGAAATCTGGGTAGAAAAGAACGGCCGCAGAGTGAATGCCAAAAGCATTATGGGTGTGATGATGCTGGCCGCCGCCAAGGGCTCTAGCATTATGCTTGAAACCAGTGGCGAAGACGAACAGGCGGCAATGACTGCATTGCAAGCGCTGATTAACGATTATTTTGGCGAGGGTGAATAGATTTTGTCCAGTTTCAGCATTCACGGTATCGGCGTATCTAGCGGCATTGCCATTGGGCATGCACATTTGGTCTCAAATGCCTTACTAGAAGTAGTGCATTACCAACTGCCAACACATTTGATTGATAATGAAATCACGCGCTTTAATGACGCCATACTCGCCGTTAAAAAAGATTTAGAAACGATACGCAGCGCGCTCTCAAAAAACGCACCTGCTGAACTTGGCGCTTTTATCAATACCCATTTGATGATGCTGGCCGATAAATCACTTTCTGAAGTGCCAAAAGACATTATCCGCAAAGAATATTGCAATGCTGAATGGGCAATTAAGCAGCAAATGGATGACATTGTTGAGCAGTTTGAAGCAATTGATGACGAATATCTGCGTGAGCGTAAACACGATGTTGTACAAGTGGTAGAACGCGTTATCAAAGTACTACTTGGCCACCCTAGCCAAGCGCCCAATCTGACCAAAGAAAAGCAGCAGCAAGAAAGTGCGACCATTCTGGTGGCACATGACATTTCACCGGCAGATGCCATCCAATTTAAGCAGCACCATTTTGCTGCGTTTATTACCGATGTCGGCGGTGTAACCTCACATACGGCTATTCTGGCGCGTAGCCTTAACATCCCTTCTATCGTCGCTCTGCAGCGCGCGCGCGATTTAATCAACGATGGTGAACTCATCATTGTAGATGGCAGCTTGGGTGTGGTCATTGTCAATCCATCCAAAGAAATTCTGGCAGAATACAGGCTTCGTCAAGATCAGTGGGTATTAGAACAACAAAAACTCAAACGCATTAAGTCCACCAAGGCTGTCACCATGGATGGCACTGCGATTGACCTATACGCCAATATTGAGGTGCCAGAAGACGTAGACGCAGCAAAAGCCTCTGGAGCGACGGGTATCGGCTTATACCGTACCGAATTCTTATTTATGAATAAACGCGAAATGCCTGATGAAGAAGAACAATTTCAGGCATACAAAAAAGTGGCTAAGGCCATGCATGGTTTGCCTGTGACCATCCGTACGCTGGATTTGGGCGCAGATAAACAAATGAATCCTGATAGCGCCTCGGATTGCGCCAACCCGGCTTTGGGGTTGCGCGCAGTGCGGCTTTGTTTGTCTGAGCCACAGATTTTCCATACGCAATTGCGTGCCCTGCTACGCGCCTCGCACTATGGCAACATCAAAATATTAATTCCAATGCTTTCTACACTGGCCGAGCTGCGCCAGACCAAACTTTTGCTTGAACGCGCAAAATTGTCGTTACGCAAGCAAAATATACCGTTTGACGAAAACATCGCGCTGGGCGGCATGATCGAGGTGCCTGCAGCGGCCATTAATGCCGAGGCATTTGCTAAAGAGCTGGATTTTTTATCCATCGGTACCAACGATTTAATCCAATACACACTTGCCATTGACCGTACTGATGACGCAGTGGCGCACTTGTATAATCCACTGCATCCATCGGTATTGAAGCTGATCTCGATTACTATTAAAGCCGGAGCCAAATTAGGCAAATCGGTGGCCGTATGTGGCGAAATGGCTGGTGATACTAAACTTACCAGATTGTTGATCGGCATGGGCTTGCGCCAGCTTTCCATGCATCCATCCAACATACTTAGCGTGAAACAACAGGTATTGCATAGCCAAATAACCAAACTTAATAGTGACGCCCGCAAAGTATTGGGGTTATCAGACCTCGAAAAAATTGAACCACTTGTCGCTAAATTTAATCTGCTTTAATTTGAAAGGAATCGCCATGCCTACCGATGTTACCGAGTCTGACAATTTAAACCCTAGCAATGATGATAAAAATATCGCCACCGTCACCCACTTAGGCGGTACGGTATTTTCGTTTATTCCTGGGCTTCTCGTGTGGGTACTTAAAAAAGACGATAACGCTTATATTGCAGACCAGGCCAAAGAAGCACTTAATTTTCAAATTACTGTGCTCATTGCCCAGTTTATTGCCGGCGTGCTGGCCATTATCCTCATTGGTTTTTTATTCATGGGCATTATTTGGATACTTAACGTTGTTTTTTGCATTATTGCCGCCATCTCTACTAGCAAGGGCGAAACTTATCGCTATCCATTTTGCTTGAGATTGATTAATTAGAAGGAATTTTTGTGTCGAATCCGCTGTTGCATTTTGCAGGCTTGCCTAAATTTAACGAGATAAAACCAGAACACGTTTCGCCAGCGCTCGATTTACTTTTAAGCGAAGGCAAACAAACCATCGAAGCCCTGGCAAGTAGTAGTGAAACGCCCACTTGGAATAATTTTGCGCTGAAACTGGAAGACTTGGACGAAAAAATATCTCGCGCCTGGTCACAAGTGGGACACATGAATGCCGTGGTGAACAGCCCGGAATTGCGTGCGGCCTATAATGAAAATTTGGCGAAGTTAACCGATTTTTACAGCGATTTGGCACAAGATGAGCGACTTTATGCCAAATATCGTGCGATTAGAAATAATGCTGATTTTGTCAAACTGAAAAGTGCGCAACAAAAAATCGTCAATAACGAAGTACGCGACTTCAAACTCGGCGGGGCAGAATTGCCCGCTGATAAAAAAGCGCGCTTCAAAGCCATTAACGAAGAGCTCTCGAAACTCGCCGCCAAGTTTGAAGAAAACGTACTCGATACCACCAATGAATACGCACTTTATATAGAAAATACGGCCGAATTAGCGGGGATTCCGGAAGATGTATTGCAGACTGCGAAAGAAGCTGCTGAAGCCGACAAGAAAGTTGGCTATAAATTTACCCTGCACTTTCCCAGTTACATGCCAGTGCTGCAGTATGCAGACAATCGCAATCTGCGCGAAACCCTGTACCATGCCTACGCCACGCGCGCGAGCGAATTTGGTAAACCTGAGTTTGATAACACGCCGATCATTTCGAAAATTCTTAAGCTGCGCGATGAAGCAGCAAAACTACTGGATTTTAATTGCTTTGCTGAATTGTCTCTCGCCACCAAAATGGCTGACACGCCAGCACAAGTCATTGAGTTTTTACAAACACTTGCAAACCGCGCCAAACCTTACGCCGAGCAGGACATGCGCGAATTGGTCGCTTATGCTAAGAAGCTCAATATCAGCGACATGCAGGCTTGGGATGTGGCTTATGTATCGGAAAAACTGCGTGAAGAAAAATATGCTTTTTCTGATTTAGAGGTGAAACAGTACTTCCCGGAAGACAAAGTTTTGGCAGGGCTTTTTAAAGTTGTAGAAACTATTTTTGGTGTGTTTGTAAAAAAATCGGATGCGCCGACCTGGCATAAAGATGCACATTTTTATGAAATTACCGATCAGAACGGTAAACTTATTGGTCAGTTTTATTTAGATCTGTATGCCCGCAACAATAAGCGTGGTGGCGCCTGGATGGATGAAGCCATTACGCGCCGCGTTGTGGATGACAATCTGACTACCCCTGTTGCCTATTTAACCTGCAACTTCTCGGCACCGGTAGGTGGCAAACCTGCTTTATTTACGCATGACGAAGTAATCACCTTATTCCACGAGTTCGGCCACGGCTTGCACCACATGCTCACACAGGTAAATGATTACAGCGTTTCTGGCATCAAAGGCGTGGAATGGGACGCCGTGGAACTGCCCAGCCAGTTTATGGAAAACTTCTGCTGGGAATGGGATGTGCTGCGTCATATGACGCATCATATAGAAACTGGCGCGCAATTACCGCGGGAGTTATTCGACAAAATGGTTGCTGCCAAAAACTTTCAGGCGGGCATGCAAACTGTGCGTCAAATGGAGTTTTCACTATTTGATATCACACTACATAGCGCATTTGATGTGAATGGCAGCAAAACGCCGTTGGCCTTGCTTGAAGAAATTCGCGACAAAGTTGCGGTTGTACGCCCACCAAGTTGGAACCGCTTTCCAAATAATTTCTCGCACATCTTCGCCGGCGGCTATGCCGCCGGCTATTACAGTTACAAATGGGCAGAAGTGCTTTCTGCCGATGCGTACAGCCTTTTTGAAGAAAACGGTGTGCTATGTGCAGATACCGGGAAAAAATTCTGGGATGAAGTATTAGCGCAAGGCGGATCACGCCCGGCTATGGAATCGTTTGTAGCATTCCGTGGCCGCGAACCCAGCATCGACGCGCTTCTTAGACACAACGGCATGGGCGAGTGAAATTAGCGACCTGGAATGTCAACTCGCTAAACGTGCGCTTACCGCACGTATTGGATTGGGTGCGCGACAACCAACCGGACGTGCTGTGCCTGCAGGAAACCAAGCAGGAAGATGTTAAATTCCCCTATACCGAATTAAAACAAGCAGGTTATGAAGCAATTCATAGCGGGCAAAAAACCTATAATGGTGTGGCGATTTTAACGCGGCAACCCATGACTGATATTTCTCAAGGCATTGCAGATTTTGAGGATGAGCAAAAACGTGTAATTAGCGCCACCATAAATGGTATACGGGTAGTTTGTGCGTATATTCCAAATGGCCAGGCGGTAGATTCTGAGAAATATACCTATAAACTGCGCTGGCTTGAAGCGCTTATCTATTGGCTTGCAGAGGAGCTTAAAAAGTATCCGAATTTGGTTTTATTGGGCGATTACAACATTGCGCCCGATGACCGCGATTGCCACGACCCTGCGGCATGGCTTGGACAGGTATTAGTATCTCCACGCGAACGGGAGGCTTTTGAAAAGCTCACTCAGTTAGGACTACACGACAGCTTCAGATTGTTTGAGCAGGCCGAAGGCCACTTTAGCTGGTGGGATTACCGCATGGCAGGTTTCAGGCGCAATTTAGGCATGCGCATTGACCATATTTTAGTTAGTGATGCGCTAAAAGACGCCTGTCAAAGCTGCATGATAGATAAAACGCCGCGCAAGCTCGAGCGTCCCTCTGACCACACGCCTGTGGTTTTAACGCTTGCCAATTAACACGGCAAGCTAGCCTTTTTATTTAACCTTTTATTTTAATGCCAAGCTGCTTGAGTTTACGGTACAAATGAGTGCGCTCGAGACCAGAGATTTCAGCCAGTTTGCTCATGTTATTGCGAATCACCGCCATGTGGTGTTGAAAGTAAAAACGCTCAAAATCGTCACGCGCCTCACGCAGCGGCAGCGCTAAATTGACAGGTAAAGATTGCAACTTCGACTCTTGATTAGCCGGATTGGAACTGAACTGTTCCAACACACGGCTCACATCGTTAAGCGTAATTTTTTCTTCTAAGCTGCTTAACACCAGGTTTTGCACCACCGCCTCCAGCTCAGCCAAATCGCCGGGCCAGTCAGCATTTCTTAAGGCATTTAAAGCGGCCGTATCAAAACTTTTATATTGCGCGCCAGAAGTTTCCACCAGCAAATTCGCCATCGCGGTGGCAAGGTCTGGAATATCCTCACGATGATCGTTTAAGGCGGGTACCTTGAGTGTACTCGTTGAGAGCGCCTGCAACAATGTATTATCAAACTGCGCATTCTCGACAAGTTGCGGCAAGCTTAAGGAGCTTGCGCACACCACACGTACCTGGTATTTGTCAGCTTTGGCCAGCAATAATTGCAAACCTTTTTGTTCGGTTTTATTGAGCGCAGAAACTTCATCAATAAACACAATACCATCATGCGCTTGCTCTAACAGCTCCAATGGCGCAGTGGCTAGTTTTTCATATTCAGTCAAGCCTACCCAAGGCGTGCCCGCTGTATGCAAAAACCGCGCGCACATTTCAACACTGCCGCCCTTTTTGCCGATAAGCAATAAGGCGTTTTTGGTACGGGAAATCTGTTCCAAGCGCTGTTTTAGCTCATTAATCACCAAGCTTTTACCAAAACTGGCCAAATTCATTTCAGTTTTCGGCAAACTCTCTGAATGTTTCAGGGCGGCAGTCACTGTTTTAAGCAGTTTTTGTAAGGCAATTGGCTTTTCTAAAAAATCAAATGCACCAATGCGTGTGGCCTCTACCGCAGTATCAATCGTACCGTGGCCAGACATCATCACTACTGGCATCGTCAGTAAACCGGCATTACCCCATTCTTTCAGTAAGCTAATGCCATCGCAATCCGGCATCCATATATCCAATAACACCATGTCCGGGCGTTGTTTTAAGCGCGCATCACGCGCAGCCTGCGCATTTTCAGCAAGCAAGACCTGGTGCCCTTCATCTAGCAAAATGTCGCTTAATAGTTCACGAATACCAATTTCATCATCCACCACTAAAATATTTCTTGATGCCATGTTTATACTTCCCTTTTTACACTTTACTTTTTTACACTTCTCTGGCCATTTTTTGTTTACTGCTGCTTGCTGTCTTATGAATGACTTGTTTCTTAGCGCTTACTTTTACATTATTTTCGATTTTTAATTTAGTTTCATTAGGCTTTTCGATTGGTATAGTAATAGTAATACAGGCGCCGCCTGTTAGGTTATTTTCTATTTTAATCTGGCCAAAATGTTCTTCGATCATTTTTTTCACGATCGCCAAGCCCAAGCCCGTACCATGAGCTTTGGTGGTCACATAGGGCTCGAAAGCATGGTTAAGCAAATCTACTGGAAAGCCTTGCCCATTATCTTTCACTATGAGCTTAATGGCTGTCTCATCAAACGTGGTTTGTACCAGAATTTCCGGGTTTTCCACTTGCTTGAGTGCATCCTGTGCATTCTGCATCAAATTATGCAGCACTTGCCGCAACATCGTTGCATCACCCTTTATATCAGGCATATTGGGCATTAAATTAAATGTGATTTTAGCGTGTGCACTGTCATAAAGCGCTGTTACGTCTTTAATCAGCTTATTAATATTAAGTTTGGTTAAATTAGCCGATGGTGCACGCGCATATTCACTAAATTCATTCACCATGCTTTTCATGGCGCTCACTTGATTGACAATGGTATCGGTCGCGCGTTGCAGCACATTGGCATCATCTTCATTTAATTTTGCGCTGAGTTTATGCTGCAAACGCTCGGCAGAAAGCTGAATCGGTGTAAGCGGATTCTTGATTTCATGCGCCAGGCGGCGTGCCACCTCACCCCAAGCCGCATCACGCTGCGCTTGCACCATGGTGGTCACATCATCAAACACCACCACAAAGCCACTGCCAGCACTGCCTGGTAAGCGAGTGGCGCGCACTAATAGTAATTGCTTGCCTTGTGGTCGCACAATCTCAAGCTGCCTGGTCAGTTCCTGTTTTTCTTGCTCTTTGCTCTTAGTGAATTCAAAATGAGACTGTAGCAATTGAATAAATTCCGCCAAAAAGGTTTGGCTTTCTGCGATTTTCGCAAACAGCTTGTTCTCAAATGGAGCAAGATCGACTTCTAAAATATTGCTTGCCGCTACATTATAAGTGCGCAGTTCGGCATTTTCATTAATAGCCAATACGCCCGATGATAAATGCGCCAAAATGGTTTCCAGATAACCGCGCGCTGCCTCGACACGCGCCCTGTTTCTCTCGGTAGCCTGTGTGGCATCATCAAGCTGGCGCGTCATGCTGTTAAACGATTTCACTAATATGCCTAATTCATCTTTGCCATGCTCGGGCAACATGGTGCTGTAATCGCCGCTGGCAATGGCACGCGTGCCTTCTGCCAACACTGCCAGCGGCAGAGTTAATCTGCGGCTTAACACAAACGCAATCGCCAATGCGGACAGCATGGCAAGCATCAGCACCAAAGTCAGCGTGAGCGCAAAAATATCTTTGAGCGAGCTGCGACTGTAAGAAAGCTCCTGGTAATCGCGATACACTTCTTGCACCGCTTCAGCCGTGTTGGATAACGACTTAGGCACGGGCTGCAATAATTGCAAAATACGCGTTTCGCCAGCAATCTCTTGCACATTCACGGGCGCTAACACTCGCATATAAAGCCCTTTATTTGGAATCGGCTCTATTTTTCCATACACTCTATTTTTCGCTTGGCGCAGTTGTGGAATGCTTGGCAACTCTGGTAAAAAACTATTCGGATCACTACTGGAAACCGATAAAATACGGCCCTGTAGCGTAAGCAAGGTAGCGTCTTGTATGCCTGATTTTTCGCGTAAATCGTTCAATAAACCAAATTGGCCGCGAGATGGCTGAAATGCCAAAGTGGTTGCCATATTCTCAGCTTTTTCCTCGATATCATTCAGCATGATATCCAGGGCACGTTGACCCAAACTCAAGCCGCCATCTAAAGCTGATTCTACCTTCACATTAAACCAGGACTCGATCGAACGTGTTAAAAAATTCACCGAAACCAAATACACAATAAGGCCAGGAATAATCGCCATTAGCGCAAATGTGCCCAAAAGGCGCAAAGTGAGGCGGCTGCCCATCACCCCGCTTTTGATTTTTTTAGCTAAATGCCATAACTGAAAACCAATAAGCACAATCAGGGCGCCCGCCAGAGCAATATTGATGTATAACAAAATTTTGTAATAATCGCCTGAAATGGCGGCATTCGCACTAGCAAGCGAGAGCAGATACAACAGCACCAGCCCTAACGCAACGCTTACAAATAAGATATATCGCATTCTTAAAAAGCCATCATTTATTGAGTTCTTTTAGCGACCACTCAAATTTTTGTGAGGATAAATTCCACTTTTCTGAGCCAATCGTATCCACTTGAATCGCCTTAGGCAGCTTGGTTTGATCTAATCGAATCAACAAAGCCGCCTTATAAGTCTCACCTTTTTCCAGCAATGACTTTTCTACCACTTTCCATTCGTTTAACCGCGCCAACTCTTGCGTAGCTTCGCCCAAGGTTTCAAAAGATTGTTGATGTACACCGCGATTCACCAAATATTGGCGACTTAGGGCGTGATAACTTAAAATAACGTTTTGAGAAGTCGTCACAATTTCATCGTCGAACCAATACTTACGCGGACTTACGATCTGAAATTCGACTAAAAAATTAAGCGGAACGCCTTTGTTAATCGCCTCTTCAATTTCATTATCAAAAGCAATGTCCATGTTGGCATTCAAGCTGTAATAATCGTCTTGCGGCTGTAATTCTGCGCTTTTGATATTGATACTGCTTGAAGCCGCAAACGCAAATGAAAACGCGCCTAGAAGCAACAAAAAACTAATTTTTTTGCAGTAGCGCGTAAAAAAGGCCATCGTGCTGGCTGGTAGGAATAAGTTGACCGCTTGGTTTATATTGAACATGGTCTATTTGAATGTTTTTATCAATGTCTTTAGTCAGCAAAAGCGGCAATTGAGTTGCATCGCCATTTCTTTGCAAAAAATTGTTAATCTGCTGTTGATTTTCCTCATTAAAGATCGAACACGTCACATAGAGTAATTTACCGCCTTTTGCCAATAATTGCCACAAATTAGCCAAAATTACTGCTTGTTGAGCGCAAAATGAGGCAATGTCCGATTCGCGCCGCAACCATTTAATATCCACATGCCGCCGCACAATACCAGATGCGGTGCATGGCACATCAGCCAGAATACGGTCAAATAGCTTATCAGCTTTCCAGGCGCTCGCATCACCCAGCTGCAAATTCGCACTTAAGTTAAGCCGTTTCAAATTACTTTCTACACGGTTTAAACGGCCAGCATCGTTATCCAGCGCTGTCAACTCGACATCAGCCAACTCTAAAATATGCCCCGTTTTACCGCCTGGAGCGCTGCAAGCGTCCAGTACGCGCATGCCAGCCTGAGCATCCAGCAAATGCACCGCCAACTGCGCGCCGTAATCCTGCACCGAAACCACACCATCCGCGAAGCCTGGTATTTGCTCAACTGGCAATGGTTTGGTGAGCATCACGGCCTGCGCGCCAAGTTGTGTTGCCTCAATATCCTGACGCGCTAATAGCTGGCAATATTCCTGTGCATTGGTTTTTCTGATGTTCACCCGCAACGTCATCGGCGGATGCTCATTGCCCGCATTTAAAATGCTCTGCCAAGACTGCGGATATTGGCTTCTGAGCTTGTTAATCCACCATTGCGGGTAAGAATAAATGGCGACTTCATCTGTTTTTATTTTCTCGGCAAGCGCATCTTTTTGACGTAAAAAGTTACGCAACACGCCGTTCACCAAACCCTTTGCCCATTTGGGTTTTGCGTAGCTCGCGGCCTTCACCGCCTGATTCACCACCGTGAAGTCATCGGCTTTATCGTGCAATAACTGATAAATCGCGACCAACAACAGTGCAGTAATGTGCTCATTGCTCAACGGTTTTTCTAGCAATTGCGTCAAGTAAGCGTTCACTTCGCCATAAAACCGCAATGTGCCATAACTTAAATCCGCCGCTGCTCCACGCTGTTGTGGCGTTGCAGAGGAATAACTGCTTAGTGCTTCTGGCAAAGCCAGTGTGAGGTTGCGACCAGATAACACATTTGATACGGCGATTGCGGCGATTTGTTGGGAAATATACAAAGAATGCTCAAGGTTTTTTAGATTGCATAGATTTTACTTGATAACCACCTTGTCGGGGGTAGCCTGCAACATCTAAGTACAAATCAAAAGCCACTGTATTCCGTGTCAAGCACGGAATGACGGCACATAGCGGGTTTTCAACCCCCTTTGCCGCGCCTTCGGCTTGAGCGGCAGATGGATAGCGGCGAGGACTGTCTGAGCGAAGCGAGTTCCGCAGCCGCCCAGATGCAGCGCTAAGACCGAAGGATAAAAGCGGCAACGGGGTAGCCTTTTCTTTGGTTTCTTTCTTTTGGCTAAGCAAAAGAAATAGGGTCGCATGTCGCGCGAGAGCGACTACTTACATACGGCGCAAAGTTTTCCAGTTATTACGCTGTATTCGGTTTCCACAGTGAAACCTTATACCCGTTGAATGTACGATATGCGATGTAGATTGACCTGAAGCAATTTTTATCATTGATTTGGATTTCATCCCATGTGCGACGGATATATCTTAATGTACCCTGTCCGTATAGTGGATATTGGATTGACACGATGAGATAGCCTTGACCATATTTTTCTCGGAATGGCTCGTAGGTTGATTTTTCGAGCTTTTGTTTGACGACAGTTACGAATTGCTTAGCAAACTGTGTGTCGGGACCAATAAGTAAGCCTTCTCTGCTAGGCTTGTGTGTCTCACCTGGGGTCGCGTAAGAATAAATATCTGTCGCAAACTCATTGCTCAAGCAAGCATCTGTAACTTCAACCCATCGGGTTGATTTTTTGGATTGAATGATTGCTTCGCAGGAAACCGGTTCGTCAACCACCTTGAAGTCTGTGTGGTAACAGCGATTGAAGTTATCTAGGAACAGGCCAACCGTGAACTTTTCGTGTGCTCTTTTTACGTGGCTACGTGGGTTGGCCATTTCGAAGCCTAAATTAAATTCGCCATTGCCATCAACCTCGCCACCCGCTCCTCCGTCTTCGGATGCGTACTAAACAAACTATCAAACGAGATACCTGACAAAGGGTTGATAATCATCATCTGCCCCGTCTCTGGATGCATCTCAGCCGTTTGGTTGGGAATTTGATGCGCGTAATTATTAATTTTCGTGAGCGCACTCGCCAAGGCTTTTGGGTCTTTGCTGATTTCCGCGCCCATTCTATCGGCTTCAAACTCACGGCTGCGCGAGATGGCCATTTGAATCAGCCCGGCCGCCATCGGTGCCAGAAACATCATCAGCATGCTGACAATTGGGCTCACGCTGCGCTCGCCATCACTACCACGGCCACCGCCAAAAAACATGCCGAACTGGGCAATAGCAGAAATCGCACCTGCCATGGTGGCGGAAATGGTGGAAATCAGCGTATCGCGATGTTTCACATGCGCCAACTCGTGCGCCATTACGCCGCGCAATTCACGCTCACTCAAAGTTTGCATAATACCTACCGTGGCGGCCACAGCGGCATGCTCCGGATTGCGGCCGGTGGCAAAGGCGTTAGGTTGTTGCTCGTTAATCACGTAGACTTTAGGCATGGGCAGCTGCGCGTTCTCGGCCAGCTCTTTCACCATATTGTAGTAACTGCGAAATTCAGCATTATCAGGCGCAACTTCCTGCGCGCCATACATTTTGAGCACCGCTTTATCGCTAAACCAATAGGCATATACGTTCATAGCGCCTGCAAATAGCAGCGCCATCAGCATGCCGCTTTGGCCGCCCATCGCCGCGCCAACCGCGCCGAATAAGGCAGTGATGCCTGCCATGAGTACGAAAGTTTTAATCCAGTTGCCTAACATTTTTATCTCCTGATGGTTAAGAGGTTAGTTTGTGTAATATGCTGTTAACGTGCTGAAAGTTCAAGACTTAACTGAATATTTCACCAAGCTTCACATGCTGACCTTGTATAAACTGTTGCGCAGTTTGGCGCTTGCCGCCGGGCATCTGCAGCTCGTGTATTTCTAGAATACCCTGCCCGCAAGCCGCATGGATATTAGCTCCCAGAGCCACTATTTCACCACATTTTGCATTATTTTTTTGATTCAAAGCCGTCGCAAACCAGATGCGACAGGTTTCGCCGCGGAATTGCGCCGTGGCAACGGGAAATGGATTAAACGCACGCACTTGGCGTGAAATCTCGACTGCGCTTTTTTGCCAATCAATGGCTGATTCGGATTTTTCGAGCTTGTGTGCGTAAGTAACCAAACTTTCATCCTGCTGAACGCTAGGCAATACACCATTCTTGGCCAATTCGCTCATAGCCTGCACCATTAAATCTGCGCCCATTCTGGCAAGCGCATCATGCAAGGTCTGTGTGGTATCGGTGTCACGAATCGGCACCACGCCTTTGCTCACCATCGCGCCTGCGTCCAGTGCAGGTACGACTTCCATAATGGTCACGCCCGTTTCTTTGTCCCCAGCCAACAACGCGCGATGAATCGGCGCCGCGCCGCGCCAGCGCGGCAACAGTGAAGCATGAATGTTATAGCAGCCGAACTTGGGCATATTCAACACACTGGTCGGAATAATCAAGCCATACGCTGCCACAATCATGACATCTGCTTTCACGGCTTCGATTTGTGCCTGCACTTCCGCAGGCTTCAGGCTTTCCGGCTGAAACACGTTAAGGTTGTGCTGCAGAGCAAGCTGTTTCACCGGGCTGGCTTTTAGCTGCATACCCCGCCCAGCGGGCCGATCCGGCTGCGTGAGCACCATAACGATTTCGTGCTCAGCCTGTATTAATGCCGCTAATGCAGAAACCGCAAATTCAGGCGTTCCAGCGAAAATTATTTTCAACTTTTTGCTTTCTCGCGGTTTAGCTTAATCATTTTGGCTTTGATGCGATTACGTTTGAGTGGCGACAGATATTCCACAAACACTTTGCCCAGTAAATGATCCATCTCGTGCTGAATGCACACTGCCAGCAGGCCTTCGGCATTTAATTTAAACTTTTTGCCCAGTTTATCTAAGGCTTCAACGGTGATTTTTTCGGCTCTGGTAACCATTTCATACACGCCCGGCACCGATAAACAGCCTTCTTCGTAATCTTGTGTACCACTTTTTACAACAATTTTTGGGTTGATCAATACCAGCAAATCATTTTGCTCTTTGCTGGTGTCAATCACGATCAACTGGATATGCCGATCAATCTGCGTAGCCGCCAAACCTATGCCTGGCGCGGTATACATGGTTTCTGCCATGTCATTTACCAGCTGGCGAATTTCGTCATTGACCTCTTGCACAGGCTTTGCCGCCGTGTGCAAACGCGGATCAGGATAATTAAGTATTGTTAAAGTTGCCATAAAGTCATTGTTTTTTAGCAAAAAAGCTTGATTGTTGAATGAATTACGTGATAAATTTAATGCAATTTCGCGGATAAATCCCGCTATTTTGACCGAGGTCAACGCATGAATCGACATATTATAACGCTGCTTGTGCTTGCATGCTTAAGCTTGAATGCAAATGCAGAAGATATTCAACTACAAAAAAATCACCCAGATCGCCATGTGGTAGTAAAGGGCGATACGCTGTGGGGTATTTCTGGCAAATTTTTGAAAGACCCTTGGCAATGGCCAAAAATCTGGAGAATGAACCGCGCGCAAATCAAAAACCCGCACTGGATTTATCCCGGGGACGTGATTGTGCTGGACAAGAGCGGCGCCAGCCCGCAGCTGCGTTTACTGCACGAAACCGTCACCCTGGAACCTGGTGTTCGCATAGAGCCGCTTGAAAAGGAGGCTATATATACCATTGCGCCGAATATTATTGGGCCATTTTTAAGTCAACCTTTGTTAATTGAGAATGGCAAACTTGATAACGCGCCGCGCATTATTGCAGGACCGGATAACCGGGTGATTTTAAGCCCCGGCAGTCGCGTATACATTAACAACATCAATGAGGGTCAAGGTTTACATTGGGACATTTATCGTCCAGGCGAAGTATTGAGAGATCCTGATACCAATGAAGTACTCGGTACGGAAGCAATCTACTTAGGTGACGTGAATATTGCACGTTACGGCGCGCCGGCGACCGGAGACATTATAAAAGCCAAAGAAGAGATTTTTGCTAAGGATCGCCTGGTTGTTGCGCCAGACGAGTTTAAAAGCAGTTTTGTGCCACATGCCCCAGAAGGAGATGTTAGAGGCCGCATCATACGCATTTACGGCGGCGTGGCCGAAGGTGGGCCAAACACTGTCGTTTCTATTAATCGTGGCAAAAATGACGGCTTGGAAGAAGGTCATGTACTGGCAATCAGTCGTTATGGCAAGGTGATTAAAGACCCGGAATATAAAGACCAGGCGTCAAATAAAGTCGTGGCTGAAGAAAAGAAATTGAAACAGCTTAATTTTGATGTTAAAACCGATGCGAACGGTAAAAAGATTGTTGACTTCGAAAAAGAACCTTTGCAAACAAAAGTGGTGCTGGAGCCAGGCCAAGTCAAATTACCTGATGAGCGCGTTGGCCTGCTGATGATTTTTAGAACTTTTGACAGAGTGTCCTATGGCTTGATAATGAGCGCGAAGGATGCTGTCTACACACTCGATTCGGTGCGCACGCCTTAAAAAATGCCGTCTATTGGCGATAGACAACATGATGAAACAGCACAGTGGATTACGCTTAATCAAATACCCGGCTTAGGCAATGCAGCGCTTTGCCAGTTATTGGCAAAATTTGGCTCTCCTGAAGGTATTTTCAGTGCCAACCAAAACCAATTGCGTGAAGTTGTTGATGATGAAATTGCGCAAAAAATCAACCAAGGCGTGGATATTGATGCTATCTCATCCACGTTAGACTGGCTAAAAAAAGACCATACGCACCTTGTCACACTTGCTGACAATGCTTACCCAAAACAACTTCTAGAAATTAGCAACCCACCCGCGGTACTCTATGCTATCGGCAATCTGCACTGGCTCAACCACCCCTCCATCGCCATGGTGGGCAGCCGCAGCGCTACGCCACAAGGCGAAAAGAACGCAGAGGATTTTGCGGAGAGCTTATGCAATCGCGGCCTATGTGTGGTGAGCGGTATGGCCTTGGGCATTGATGGCGCGGCGCATCGTGGTGCGCTTAAAGCCAACGGCGCGACGATTGCCGTAGTTGGTACTGGCCTGGATATTGTTTACCCGGCCAGACACCGTGATTTAGCGCACAAAATCGCCGAACGCGGCTTAATAATTTCTGAGTTTCCACTCGGCACGCCATCCAAAGCGCAAAATTTTCCACGTCGTAATCGTTTAATCAGTGGCCTGAGTTTAGGTTGTTTGGTGGTAGAGGCTAATATTGACAGCGGCTCTCTCATTACCGCTCGCCTGGCTACCGAACAAGGGCGTGAAGTATTTGCGATTCCCGGTTCTATCCATTCGCCCGTGACCAAAGGCTGCCATCAGCTCATCAAGCAAGGTGCGAAACTGGTTGAAAATACTGAAGATATCTTAGAAGAGCTAAAAAATATGCTGCCAAGTGATAGCCCGTCCGGGCTAATGGGTGATTTAAGCTCAACACTTACAGAACCCAATACGGTATTAGCTTACATGGGATTTGATCCCCTCAATTTTGAAGCTTTACTGTCACTTACGGGATTGACGACCGAGACGCTTTCCTCCATGCTTATGATGCTGGAATTAGAAAGCAGAATTACAACACTGGCTGGCGGAAAATATCAGCGTTTGGTATGACTGATCAGGTAAAAGAATAGATTTAATAAACGGGAGGGAAACCGCTATGTTTGAAGTATTAGTGTTCATGTTTGAAAACTATTTTGCAAATCATGCCTTTCCTGATAATGATGTCATGGCACAGGAGCTTTCTGCTGCAGGCTTTGAGCAGTCGGATATTTCAGGGGCAGTAGATTGGTTTCACGAGATGAAAACCATGCTGACTGAGCCTCCTGCGGTTTATTGTCACAAAGATACCGGCTTACGCATGTTTTCGACTTCCGAACTTAAAAAGATCAGCACCGAAAGTATTGGGTTCATCCTATTTATACAACAGGCCAATATCATTAATGACGTAGAGCGTGATTTAATTGTTGACCGTGCGATGGCGCTCAAACAGGAACACATCAATATAGAAGAAATGCGCTGGATTACCATGATTGCCCTGTGGAATAAAGGCCGCGAGAAAGATTACCTGTTTGTAGAAGATGCGCTGTTTAATCCGCGCGGACTTACTTTCCACTAGTTTTTTTAGCAGATTCCAAGCCAATATTATCAATAATATTGGAAATAATACCTGCCTGATTCAAGGTATAAAAATGCAAGCTTGGTACTCCCCAGGCCAATAAGCGCTCACAAAGCTCGCTCACCACATCCACGCCTAATGCGCGCAGCGAAGGCATATCATCTGCATAAGCCTCTAAACGCAAGCGCAACCAACGTGGAATTTCTGCGCCACAAATGCCAGAAAAACGCGCTAATTGTGTGTAGTTGTAAATCGGCATTACACCGGGAACAATCGGCACGGTAATGCCATCTGCAACACAACTATCCACAAACCTGAAGTAAGCGTCTGCATTGTAAAAGTATTGCGTAATAGCCGCATTGGCACCCGCCTCGACTTTGCGCTTAAAGTTCGCCATATCTTTGGCGGCTGATAGCGCTTCTGGGTGAAATTCTGGATAAGCAGCGACCTCCAGGTAAAACCAGTCACCTGTTTCCTGGCGAATAAATTTCACTAACTCGTTAGCGTATTTAAAATCACCCACGCTCACTTCACCAGAGGGTACATCGCCGCGCAGTGTTACCAGACGCTTAATACCTTTATTCTTATAGGCAGTAAGTAATTCGCGAATCTCTTCTTTGCCGGAAGAGATGCAAGAAATATGCGGCGCGGCCTGATAGCCTTCTGCCTGAATTTCAAACACAGTTTCCATGGTTCTGTCGCGCGTTGAGCCGCCCGCGCCGAATGTGACCGAGAAAAACTCTGGCTTAAATTTGGCCAGTTGCGCCCGCGTTTCCCGCAGGTTAGCAATGCCCTCAGCCGTTTTGGGTGGGAAAAATTCAAAACTTAATGGAATATGCTTGTTCATTATTTTTTATTTACTTTATTTTCTTAATCTTTTTCAATCACAATCGCACTTAGTATCCAGGAGATCACACTGTAAGCCAACGCGCCAATAATGCCCGCAGTCAGCGTCTTAACCTCAAAACCTTGCAGAAAGTGCCCTACCCCCCAAAACAGCACGCCGTTTATCACGAAAATAAACAGGCCCAAAGTGAGGATGGTGACCGGCAAAGTCAATATCACCAGAATCGGCTTAATCAGCATATTAGCCAGGCCAATCACCGCGGCGGCTACTAATGCAATCAACAGGCTAGACACATGAATATCAGGCACGAGATATGCAACGCCCAATAAGGCCAATGCATTCAACAACCAACCCGCAAGTAATTTCATGTGCCTACTCCCTAATTAATAACGATAATGCTCGGCTTTATATGGGCCTTCTTTTGAAACACCAATATAATCCGCTTGCTGATCGGTTAATCTGGTTAATTGCGCATTCAGTTTTTTTAATTGTAACACCGCAACTTTTTCATCCAGATGCTTGGGCAAGGTGTAAACACCGACTGGATAATTGGCTTGCCGAGTAAATAACTCGATTTGCGCAATGGTTTGATTCGCAAACGATGAACTCATTACGTAGCTTGGGTGCCCGGTACCGCAACCCAGATTCACCAAACGGCCTTTTGCTAACAGTATAATCTTTTTGCCATCCGGAAAAATCACATGATCAACTTGCGGCTTAATCTCATCCCATTCATATTTCTCGAGTGAGGCCACATCGATTTCATTGTCAAAATGGCCAATGTTGCACACAATGGCCTGGTCCTTCATCTTCGCCATGTGGTCGTGCGTAATCACGTGGTAATTACCGGTCGCAGTCACGAATATATCACCATGCTCACAGGCATAATCCATGGTCACCACGCGGTAACCCTCCATCGCCGCTTGCAGCGCGCATATTGGATCAATCTCGGTTACCCAAACTTGCGCAGATAACGCACGCAATGCCTGCGCAGAGCCTTTACCTACATCGCCATAACCCGCCACCACAGCCACTTTACCTGCAATCATCACGTCGGTTGCGCGCTTAATCGCATCGACTAAACTCTCACGGCAGCCGTATAAATTATCAAATTTTGATTTGGTGACAGAGTCATTCACGTTGATCGCCGGGAATGCCAATTTGCCTTCTTTATGCATTTGATACAAACGATGCACACCTGTGGTGGTTTCTTCGGTAACACCAATAATGTGACTAAGCCTTGTTGAATACCAGGTTGGGTCGATCTTTAGTTTGGCTTTGATTGAATTAAACAAGCAGACTTCTTCCTCGCTTGTTGGGTTTGCAATCACCGATAAATCTTTTTCGGCACGCGTCCCCAAATGCAACAGCAAAGTCGCATCGCCGCCATCATCCAGAATCATGTTGCTGTAAATGTTATCAGCCCACTCAAAAATACGATGCGTGTAATCCCAATATTCGGCTAAAGTCTCGCCCTTGACAGCGAATACAGGTGTGCCACCAGCAGCGATAGCAGCGGCAGCATGGTCTTGCGTTGAATAGATATTGCAGGACGCCCAGCGTACCTCTGCACCTAAATCCTTGAGTGTTTCAATCAGCACTGCTGTCTGAATCGTCATGTGCAGGCTACCGGTGATGCGTGCGCCTTTGAGCGGCTGTGCCTTTGCGTATTCTTCACGAATCGCCATCAAACCTGGCATTTCTGTCTCGGCAATCGCGATTTCTTTGCGGCCGAAAGCGGCCAAATTGATATCTGCTACAACGTAGTCTTTGAAGTCAGTCACAGTTATTCCTTAAAAATGAAATCTATGTGACCAGAAGGGATGAGTTTAGAGTGGCATTTTCAAACATTGTCCACCTATATCCCGTGTCTGGCACGATTAGGTGAACGCCGTTTACAAGACAAGTCTTATTTAATGTCTTGCAAACCGAGCCTGGGATTATCGTTCTGACAACCTCGCAGCGTTCCTCGGTTAATTGATACTTAAAGCGTGATTATAATGAAATCATGGTAATTGTCAAAATTTAAACTTCAACAACACCATGATTTTATTAAGCATTTACAAACCGGCAGCCGCTTTCAATGCTGCTGCCTTATCAATAGACAACTGGCTTCGACACAACCTAAAGGCTAGCCTTCACTGAAATACCGATAAATTCCTTCAGGTAGCTTACAGCCCTGCAGCAGCTTTAAGCGCTGCAGCTTTATCGGTGTTTTCCCAAGTAAACTCGGGCTCATCACGGCCAAAGTGGCCGTAAGCCGCGGTTTTACTGTAGATGGGGCGCAACAAATCCAGCATTTTCACGATGCCTTTTGGGCGCAAATCAAAATGTTCGCGCACTAATCTAGTTAGCACTTCATCTGAAACCTTACCTGTACCGTAAGTTTCCACCATGATGCTAGTTGGTTGCGCAACGCCAATGGCGTAACTCACCTGCACCAGACATTTATCGGCCAAGCCAGCTGCCACAATATTTTTGGCCACGTAACGGCCCGCATAGGCAGCTGAACGGTCTACTTTGGAAGGATCTTTGCCTGAAAAAGCACCGCCGCCGTGAGGCGCTGCGCCACCATAAGTATCCACAATAATTTTACGGCCGGTGAGGCCGCAATCGCCCTGCGGACCGCCTACGACAAAGCGGCCTGTTGGGTTCACCAAAAACTTAATTTCGCCTTTAATGAGCTCTTTAGGCAGCATCGGCTTGATAATTTCCTCAATCGTTGCTTCACGAATGGCTTCCAAGCCCATTTCCGGAGCATGCTGCGTTGAAACCAGCACTGTATCTATCTTGTGTGGCTTGCCATCCACGTACTGCACGGTCACTTGCGATTTCGCATCCGGGCGCAGCCATGGCAGGCGGCCATCTTTACGTAATTGCGCCTGGCGCTCCATGATACGGTGGCTCAACCAGATCGGCAGCGGCATCAGTTGTGGCGTTTCATTGACTGCATAACCAAACATCAAACCCTGGTCGCCCGCGCCTTGGTCGAGGGGGTCATCATTAGCGTTATCCACGCCTTGCGCGATATCGGGGGATTGTTTGTCATACGCCACCAATACTGCGCAGCCTTTATAATCGATGCCGTATTCGGTGTTATCGTAGCCGATACGCTTTATCGCGTCGCGTGCGACTTTAATATAATCCACATTCGCTGTTGTGGTAATTTCACCTGCCAGCACAATCAAGCCGGTATTGGCCAGGGTTTCAGCAGCAACACGTGCGGTCGGGTCTTGTGCCAGGATGGCGTCCAAAATACTATCGGATACCTGGTCTGCGAGTTTGTCTGGATGACCTTCAGAAACGGATTCTGAAGTAAAAAGATATTGGTTCATTATGCGCCTTGGAAAACTAAAAAATTAAAAAAAGAGAAAACAATATCGACTAAAGGCTAAAGCAAATATTGTTAATCACTATCGAGCCGCGCATTGTACACTTTAATCAAATAGTTGGCGCAAATTTGCTAGAATACTGTAAGTTTAAATTGTTAAGAATATGTTACTAAAATACTTGATGTTATGAGGCTTGTATTCACGAAAATGCAGGGCGCAGGCAACGATTTTGTGGTTGTTGACGGCTATTCTTCGCCTGTTTCGCTTGCGCCTGCGCAAATCAAAAAAATCGCCAACCGCTATTTTGGCGTAGGCTGCGACCAATTATTGATTGTAGAAAAAACAATCACACCCAATGTAGACTTTCGCTATCGCATCTTTAATGCCGATGGCAGCGAGGTGGAACAGTGTGGCAATGGCGCAAGGTGTTTTGTGCGCTTTGTGACGGAAAAAGGCTTGACCAAAAAACGTGAAATCGCGGTTGAAACCCGCTGCGGCATTATTACGCTGATGCTTCGCGACGACAATCAAGTCACCGTAAATATGGGCGCGCCAATATTTATTCCGGAAGAAATTCCGTTTATTGCAGAACATCGGCAAAAAACCTACACGCTGCAATTAAACAGACAAACCATCGCCATTTCTGCGGTTTCGATGGGCAACCCGCACGCAGTGACTTTGGTAGAAGATGTAGAAAGCGCGAACGTGGCAGAGCTTGGCCCGCAGATTGAATCGCATGCCAGCTTTCCGCAACGCGTCAATGCAGGCTTTATGCAAGTCGTAAACCCGCACGAAATTAAATTACGCGTGTATGAACGCGGTAGCGGCGAAACGCTCTCTTGCGGCACAGGCGCTTGCGCCGCGGTTGTCAGCGGTATTCAGCTTGGACAATTGCAATCACCCGTGCTAGTTCACACGCGCGGTGGTAAACTCAGCATTGAATGGCAGGGCGAAGGCCAGCCCGTTATGATGACAGGCCCGGCAGAAATTGTGTTTGAAGGCCAAATTGAAATTAACTAATAAGAGATAATCATGCAAGATAATGAAGCAATCGTTTCTGAAGAAGTCATCAAGGCTTATTTACAGGCAAACCCGCATTTTTTTGAGCAGCATGCCAATTTGCTTGCCAATATTTATCTGCCAAGCCCGCATGGCAGCGGCGCGATTTCTTTGGCTGAGCGCCAACAGTTAGCGCAACGTGACAAAATCAATGCCTTGGAAGAGCGATTTGCAGAACTTGTATTGAACGCTAAAGATAATGACGCCATTGCTAATAAAATTCATGCGCTGAATGTTGAATTACACAAAGCAAAGAGTTTTGATGAAATCGAGCAGCTAATCAGCGCGCTTTTGCCTGAACACTTTGATTTAAGTGACACTTGCCTGCGGATTTGGGCTAAGCCGCTCAACCCAGCCAACAGCGCAAACTTGGTGTTTAGCACTGTAACTAAAGAAGCCAAAACATGGATTGCCGCACTCACTCAGCCCTACTGCGGCAAACAGCCTGACATTGCGACCGAAGACTGGTTTATTGAGCCGGCGGCTTCAATCGCGCTGATTCCTTTGCGCCTGCAACAAACCATTGGCTTTTTGGCGCTTGCCAGCGATGATGCCAGCCGTTTTTATACCGAAATGGGCACCGATTTCCTCACAAAAATTGGCGAAATTTTAAGCGCCGCTTTATCGCGACATCTTGAACTAAATTAATGGACTTGAATTAAAAGATGTGGAATTATTAAAAGAGTATCTTGAGTTCTTAAACTTTGAGCGCGGCTTAAGCCCGCTCACCCGCGAGAATTACGCCAGAGATATCGCGCAGCTTATCAAATTGGCCGATTCCACGGCGTTAAGTGCACTACAAACCAACCACATACGCCGCTTTATCGCCAGCCTGCACAGCAAGGGCCTGGGCGGCAAGAGCATCGCACGCATGCTCTCAAGCTGGCGCGGTTTTTTTGATTTCCTGGTAAATCGCAAAGGCTTTACCAATAATCCCGTTATAGGCTTGCGTGCGCCAAAATCGCCTAAAACCTTGCCGCAGGCGTTATCCATCGAGCAAGCGGTAAAGCTAGTGGATATTAGCGATGATGCTGTTTTAGGCATTCGCGACCACGCCATTCTGGAGCTATTTTATTCGTCCGGCTTGCGTCTGAGCGAAGTAGTAAACCTGAACATTGATGCGCTGGATTTTTCTGAAGGCACCGTAATAGTGACCGGCAAAGGCAACAAAACGCGCATCGTGCCGCTGGGCAGCCATGCCATGGAAGCCATTCAAAAGTGGTTACAAACTCGCTCTCAAATACTAATAAACAACCCCTCTGAGAAGGCCGTGTTTATTGGCCTGCAGGGCAGGCGTATTTCGGCTAGAAACATTCAATATCGCTTAAAAGAATGGTCAATTAAGCAGGGTATTAACTCCTCTGTGCATCCGCACATGCTGCGCCACAGTTTTGCCACGCATGTGCTGCAATCCAGCGGCGATTTGCGCGCCGTGCAGGAGATGCTAGGCCATGCCAACATCAGCACCACGCAGGTGTACACGCACCTCGACTTCCAGCATCTAAGCAAAACCTACGATGCCGCACATCCTAGAGCCAAGAAGAAATAGCATATTCTATTTGTCGCAATTTTCTGTTATCTTAAACCACATGTTTAAACGCTTTGCCGTTCATTTTGTTTTGATTTTCTTATTTGCTTTCGTGCAAATAGGTGCGGCCACGCATGAAATTAGCCACTTTGCAGACATTACAAAACAAAGTCAGCATGATAAAAACTCTCACAGCGGCCAATGTACACAATGTATTAGTTTTGCCAAAGTGGCTGGCGGTTTACAAGCGCAAACATTTGTATTGCCTATTGTTAACGCCAGCTTTATTGCAACATCAAGCTATCATTTCAGTTTTCAGCCTCACCTCAACACTGCCTACGCAGCCCGCGCCCCACCTCAAACAATCAGCATTTAGTTTTTAATTTTTCCAGCAACGTCTTGCTGGCTATTTGCTATTTTTTGAGGTAATTATCATGAATTATTTAAGATATCCGCAAATGCGCGCGTCATTTGCCATTAAGCCTGTTATTTTGGCGCTTGCCAGCCTATTGACGAGCAATACCTTTGCTGAAGAAGTCACTCAAATTGACTTGTCACCAGTGTCAGTCACTGGTAACCCGCTTGGTGTTAGTTCCGACGAGCTTGTTGTGCCTGTCTCTGTACTTAAAGGCCGTGAGCTTAGCCTGCGTCGCGCTGGCACATTAGGCGAAACGCTGAATGGCATACCTGGCGTTACCGCCACCCAATTTGGCCCCAACGCCTCACGCCCTGTAATACGCGGGCTAGATGCCGAACGCGTGCGTGTCATGCAAAACGGGGTTGGTATTGTAGATGCCTCTTCTTTGAGTTTCGACCATGCAGTAGGTATTGACCCGCTGATTATCGAACAGATTGACGTGGTACGCGGGCCAGCAGCCTTATTGTATGGCGGAAGCGCGGTCGGTGGTGTAGTCAACGCCATCGATCACCGCATTCCAACCGAAAAACTGGAAGGCATTTTAGGCCGGGCAGAAGCGCGTTTTGGCGGTGCAGAAAACCAGCGTAACGGCGCGGCTGTTGTAGATGTCGGTAATGGGCAATTTGCGATTCACGCAGATGCTTACACCCGCGAAACCAGCGATTTGGATATTCCTAGCTTTGCAGTTTCTAACCGCAAAAGTCGCGCCGATGGCACACTACGTATTAACAAGGGTAAATTAGTTAATAGCAGTGCGGATGGCGATGGCGGCGCTTTGGGCGCATCACTCACCTTTGATCATGGCTATTTAGGTGCTTCTTACTCCACGCTTAACAACAACTATGGCACCGTAGCCGAGGAAGCTGTGCGCATCGACATGAACAGCGACCGTTGGGATATTGCCAGCGAATTCACAGATTTAGGTGCGGTTATTAACCGCGTTAAATTCCGCCTCGCGCATACCGATTATGAGCATAAAGAACTTGAAGATGGCATCGTTGGTACAACTTTCAAAAATCGCGGCTTGGAAGGCAGTATTGAAGCGGGTCACGGCAAGATTGGTAATTTATCTGGCGTGGCAGGCTTTCAATTCGATAACACCAACTTTGAGGCTTTAGGGGATGAGGCGTTTGTGCCGAGCGTGAATACACAAAACAAAGTGGTGTATTTATATGAGGAATTGCCTATTGACGCCAATAAATTCACCTTTGGCGGCAGATTAGGTCACACCTCGGTCGATTCCAAAGCTAATGCCAATTTTGGTATCGGGCAAAAAAACAGCTTTAACCCCAGCAGCTTCGCCCTTGGCGGGTTATATAGCATCAATAGCAACTGGTCGCTCACCAGCAATTTATCGCATAATGAACGCGCGCCCAGCTACTTTGAGCTTTATGCCAATGGCGCGCACATTGCTACTGGCCAGTTTGAAGTTGGTAATAGCAGCTTTGGCAAAGAGAAATCGAATGGTATTGACGCACAAATACGCTGGAAAGACGCTAAGAACTCATTCAGTCTTGGTGCATATTACACCCGCTTTAGCAGTTTTATCGGTTTATTTGATACAGGCGCTATAGAGCCAATTTCAGGCTTTCCAGAAGCGCAATTTAGAGCCGTGCCCGCAGTATTTAAAGGGCTGGAGGGTGAAGGAAAATTTAATATTGCCGACAATCTGGATTTAACCGTGCATGGTGATTATGTCCATGCAAAAGAAAAGCGCACCGGCGACTACCTGCCGCGCATCGCCCCGTTGCGCTTGGGCGCAGGTTTGCAGTATCAGCTCAATAGCTTTAGCGCACGCTTAGATGTATTACGCGCCTTTAGGCAAAACCGCATCGCAGATAACGAGCTGGAAACAGATGGCTACACCGATGTCAGTGCTTTGGTGGCGTACAAACTACCTACTAAGTTTAATATTGAGCTTTTTGCCAAAGCCAATAACTTGCTGAATCAGGAAATTCGCGAGCATGCATCCTTCTTGAAAGATATAGCACCGGCGGGTGAAAGGTCGTTATTGATTGGCGCGCGGGCTGATTTTTAACGCGTTGTCATTGCGGGCTTGACCCGCAATCTTTTAGTTATCGAAAGATGCTGAATCAAGTTCAGCATAACAGGTGGCTTCTAGCCAAAAATCACCAAACCCCACACCAGAAAAAACAACATAATCCCCATCATCACGGCTGCACTGCCAATATCCTTGGCGCGTGCGGCCAGTGCGTGGTGGTCGATAGAAGTATGGTCCACCGCCGCTTCAATCGCAGAATTCAACAACTCCACAATAAACACCAATAAAGTCACGCCCACCAGCAAAATGCGCTCGATATTGGTGTGGCCTAAATAAAACCCCAGCGGGATCAGCACCAGCATTAACCAAGTCTCTTGACGAATCGCGGCTTCATTCTTATAAGCCGCTTTTAAGCCTGCAAGCGAATAGCCTGCTGCTTTGGCAATGCGTTCCAAACCATTTTTACTTTTGAATGGGCTTTCCATGCTTACCTTTGCAATTAATTAATCACGCGAATTTTAACATGCGTTATCATACTGTTTTTAGCACAATTGAGTAACCAACATGGCACGCACAGTACACTGTATTAAATTAGGCAAGGATCTCGACGGCATGGACTTTCCCCCTTATCCGGGCGAACTTGGCAAAAAAATCTACCTGCATGTGAGCAAAGAGGCGTGGGTAGCATGGTTAAAACAGCAAACCATGCTGGTGAACGAAAACCGCTTAAGCTTGGCTGACCCCGCTGCACGTAAGTATCTGGCAGAACAAACCGAAAAATACTTTTTTGGCGAAGGCGCGGATACCGCCAGTGGATATGTGCCACAGTAAGGTACCGCTTAAAATGATGTATATTTCACGTTAAGTTTTTATGAACCTCTACAATTTTTGACGAGGGCGTCAATGAAAGACTTATACACATTACCAGAAAATCTACCTATTCCCCAAGATGACGGAGCATGTGATCACCTTGAAGGAAGTGGCTTACCTGCTATAGCCCTGCTAAGCACAAATAACCGCAAAGTCGATCTTAGTTCAGAGTCAGGTACGACTGTTGTCTATTTTTATCCTATGACGGGAAGTCCAAATTCAGCGCCAATGATTGGCTGGAATGAGATACCTGGAGCCCGTAGGTTGGGGTGAATGAATTTCATGAACCCCAACACTTTCTGTGATTGTTGGGGTTCGCCACGCTCACCACCAACCTACAAACTTCTGTATAAAGTCGCTGAAATATTTGATAAAAAATACGCTTGAAGAAAACATGAAAAAGTTTGGGCTAAGCGTAAGGCTAGCTAGCCTCGATAAAATGTAATGAAATCGAGGGTTAACTTGATGCAACCCCTTGATTCCGCTCTGCTGCATCAAGGCTACAGGCTAAACGTAGATGAAATTGAAAACTTAGTATTTAAATGATTAAAACCATGCCTCTGCAAGCCGCATGGATATTGCCTCCCAGGCCGATAATTTTAATAAAAAACCCGCTCAAAAGCGGGTTTTTTATTTCTGCAATTAATGTTGACCTTATTTTTGGTAGGTCTATTTCTTGTAAGTTTTTACGCCATCTGCCGTCGCTAACAACAACACATTGGCTGGGCGCGCCGCAAATAAGCCATTCGTCACCACACCGACGATTTGATTGATTTTGGCTTCCATGGCGACCGGGTCGTCAATTTTCAGGTTGTGCACATCCAAAATGATATTGCCGTTATCGGTAGTAAAATCGCGTAACACTGGCTGACCGCCCAATTTCACCAACTCACGCGCCACATAGCTACGCGCCATCGGCAACACTTCTACCGGCAATGGAAATTTGCCCAACACTGGCACGTATTTGGTTTCGTCACAAATACAAATAAAGGTTTTAGCCACGGCTGCCACGATTTTCTCACGCGTCAACGCCCCGCCGCCGCCTTTTAGCATGTGCAGGTGTTCGGTAATTTCATCTGCGCCATCCACATAAATATCCATGCCGTCGATGTTATTCAGATCAAACACTTCAATACCATGGCCGCGCAAACGCAGGGCTGTCGCCTCGCTGCTGGCCACTGCGCCATCTATTTTGTGTTTTACTTTGGCGAGTTCTTCAATAAAAAAGTTAGCGGTTGAGCCGGTGCCCACGCCAATAATACCTTCTTTTACGTATTCCACCGCTGCTTTTGCGACTTGCTGCTTTAATTCATCCTGTGTATATGCCATTTTGAGTAAACCCTTAACAAATTCTTTATAATGATGCCGAACCATAACTATACACCGCTAAAGGTGAATTAAAAATCCAGCATGTCTATCAATTACAGGCAAAAAATAGAAAATTCGCGCGTTTACGACGTGGCGAAAAAAACGCCGCTGGAGTTTCAGCCCAATTTATCCGCACGCATTGATAACCGGGTGCTGCTTAAGCGCGAGGATATGCAGCCTGTATTCTCCTTCAAGCTACGCGGAGCCTATAACAAAATGGCGAACCTGCCTGCGGACGTGCTGAAACGCGGTGTGATTGCCGCCAGCGCGGGCAACCATGCGCAAGGCGTGGCGCTGGCTGCGCAAAAACTCAATTGCCGCGCCGTGATTGTAATGCCCACCACTACCCCGCTCATCAAAGTAAATGCGGTAAAGGCCAGAGGCGCTGAAGTGGTGCTGTTTGGCGATAGTTATTCTGATGCTTATGTACACGCCCTGGAACTGGAAAAATCTGAAGAACTCACTTTTGTACACCCTTACGATGACCCCAATGTGATTGCAGGGCAAGGCACGATTGCGATGGAAATCCTCAATTCGCATCCAGAGCCTATCGAAGCGATATTCTGCTGCGTGGGCGGCGGCGGCTTGCTGGCCGGCATTGCAGCCTATGTTAAAGCGGTGCGCCCGGAGATTAAAATCATCGGCGTTGAGGCCAAGGATGCCGAAGCGATGACAGAATCGCTCAAACAAGGTGAGCGAGTAGTGCTGGAGCAAGTGGGGCTGTTTGCCGATGGCGCAGCGGTAAAACAAGTAGGCGAACACACTTTCGCGCTTTGTCAGCAATATGTGGACGAAATGATTGTAGTGGATAATGATGCCATATGTGCGGCGATTAAGGATGTGTTTGAAGACACCCGTAGCATACTGGAACCAGCCGGAGCGTTATCCGTGGCTGGCTTAAAGGCCTATGTTGAGCGCGAAAATATGCACGACAAAACGCTTGTAGCGATTGCCTCGGGCGCCAACATGAATTTTGACCGCTTACGTTTTGTGGCTGAGCGTGCCGAGATCGGCGAAAAGCGCGAGGCCGTACTGGCGGTAACGATTCCCGAGAAGCCGGGCGCATTTAAAGCGTTCTGCCGCCTGCTGGGTAACCGCAATATTACAGAATTTAACTATCGTTACTCTGACCCTAAAGAGGCACATATTTTTGTGGGCGTAGCGATTACAGATCCTGCGGAATCTGCCAAACTGGTCGCCGATTTGCAGGCGCAAGGCTTGCCCGCGCTCGATTTGACCGATAATGAAGTCGCCAAGCTGCATCTGCGCCATCTGGTGGGCGGGCATGCGCCACAAGCAGAACATGAAGTGGTATTCCGCTTCGAGTTCCCAGAAAAACCTGGTGCGCTAATGAAGTTTTTAGACACTATGGGGCACGACTGGAATATCAGCCTGTTCCATTATCGTAATCATGGTGCGGATTTTGGCCGTGTGCTGGTGGGCATGCAAGTGCCGCCGAACGAACAAGTCGAATTTGCAGAGTTTCTGCAAAATCTGGGTTATCCGTATTGGGATGAATCCGAAAACCCGGCTTATAAACTATTTTTGGGCTAGCTAAAGTTGGGCAATATGAACCAAACAGGCAGACATCTGCCAAACTAGCAAATTTAAATTTTGGAGAAATAAATGAGTTTTAGTAAAAGTATTATTGCTGCAACAATCAGCCTATTAGCGGCAGGCAGCGCATTTGCCGATGCTGGCAAGGCTTATGTGACCAGCCAAGATGGCGGCGTAACTATTATCGACCTGGAAAGCATGACCGCCACAGGCACTATCGACGTGAAAGGCGACGGCCCACGCGGCTTAGGACTAACTGATGACGGCAAATTTTTAATCGTTGCCACACGCGAAAATGGTAGCGTTTCTATCATTGATACCGCAACGAATGAAGTAGTTAAACAAATTCCTGTCGGTAAAAATCCTGAATTTGTACGAGTAAAAGGTAATTTTGCTTACGTTTCTTACGAACCTAGCGCCAAAGGTGGCCCGCCACCCGCACCAGGTACAGAACCCTCAAAAGATGCCGACAAAGTTGACAACGATGAACCTAAAGAATTAGCACGCATTGGTATTATCGACCTTAAAAAAGGCAAGAAAGTACGTGAAATTACGGGCGGCCCTGAAACCGAGGGAATAGAATTCAGTAAAGATGGCAAACAGCTCATTATCACCAACGAAGCTGATAACACCATTACTGTACACAACATTAAAACCGGTAAGCTTGTTAAAAAAATCAAAACCCATGACTACGGCGATCGCCCGCGTGGCATCAAAGTATCTCCAGATGGAAAAACCTACATTTCCACCCTAGAATACGGTAATAAATTTATGGTGTTGAATAAAAACTTTAAAGTACTGCGCACCGTGGATACTGGCTTAGCGCCTTATGGCGTTTCTTATGATGTTACGGGTAAATACATTTTTGTAGCTAGCAATAAAGCCGAGCTGCTTGAAGTATTTGACGCAAAGACTTATGAAAAAGTGAAAGATATTCCAACCGGAAAACGTTGCTGGCACTTTAGTTTTACGCCCGATGACAAACAAATCATGCTGGCTTGCGGCAAATCGGATGCGATTGTGGTGATTGATGCTGAAACGCTTGAGCCGACTAAACAAGTGGAAGTAAAGCAAATGCCCTGGGGCGTGGTGACTTACCCTAAAGCCATGGGCAGCCTGGATACAAAATTAAAGTAATACAAGATTGAAGTGAAGTTGTAGCTGATTTATAAAAAGCCCCGAAATTCGGGGCTTTTTTATTTGAGCAAATTTTTACTTAAGCTTACTTAGTATAAATTCCCAATCTTTGGGGTCAACCGGCGTAATCGATAGCCGATTGCCGCGTTGCAAGATTCTTAAATTAGCCAATTCCGGCATTTCACGCATTTCTTTTAGGCTTAGTAGCCGCGTTTTGCGTACTAGTTTTACATCTACATTTAACCAGCGCGGGGTTTCTGGGGTGGCTTTTTCATCAAAATATTTGTGACCTTTAACATACTGGAATCGATCCGGATAAGCGCGCGAACTCACCTCTGCAATGCCTGCAATGCCTGGCGTATCGCAATTTGAGTGATAAAATAGCACACCGTCGCCGACACTCATTTGATCGCGCATAAAATTGCGAGCCTGGTAATTGCGTACACCGTACCAATCTACCGTTTGATTTGGCATAGCCGCCAAATTATCTATAGATACATCAGCGGGCTCAGATTTCATTAGCCAGTAACGCATATCAATTCATTTCTCTTAAATTAGTAATTTTAGGTATGATAATTGAATTATCAATGTTTGGATAAAAGTATGGCACGCAATGTATTAGGCACAACTCTACAAACTTGTAGCATGAACCCGCTGACAGGCTTTGCCCGCACAGGTTGCTGCGAAACTGGAGTGGATGACGCAGGCAGCCATACGGTGTGCGTGCAGGTAACAGATGAGTTTTTAGCGTTTTCAATGTCTGCAGGCAACGATTTAAGCACCCCCCGCCCGGAGTATGGCTTTGAAGGGCTTGCAGCAGGCGACCGCTGGTGCGTATGCGCTGCGCGTTGGCTGGAAGCCAGTGAAGCTGGCTTTGCGCCACCCGTAATCTTAGAAGCTTGCCATGAAAGGTGCTTGGATATTGTGAGTTTGGCGGATTTGAAGTATCACGAGCTAAGATAGTTATTGTTACGAAATAAAATCTTTTTCAAATTTAGTTGAGGCACAGCACTTGATTGAATCTAGGTTTGGAATTTTACGAGAAATTTCGAGGCGTTGAGGCGCAGGCAGTACACCTAGTACGACAAGCCGAAAACAACAAAGAAAGATCTCGTAAAAACAAAACCTATTTGCTGTGGTGTTGCCTGAGCCGCTATCCTGAACCAAAAAAGTTCAGGTGGTAACAACCTAAAGCGCGTTAGGTACACTCGCCAAGGGTATCTTAAAAGATAGCCCAATTTAGAGCGCGCACACGGCGACTTGATGAGCTGAAACCTATAACAAAGACTAGTTCAAGGAATATAAAGCTCAAGCAACACCACAGAAAACAAGTTTGCAAATAATTGTTTATAGTAAAACGGACTTGTGACGAACTGATGAAAACTGATGGTTATTACAACCTACTACAAAAGCTTGGTTTGCGCCGCCATAGCTTCATCAATCTGACCCTGCATGGCACTAATCCTACGCTTATAATCGCCAATGTCAACATCGCCAGTTTTGGTATTGAGTAATTCGTGAGATAGATTTAGCGCTGCCATAATCGCAATTCGCTCTACGCCAACTACTTTGCCAGAATCTCGAATTTCATGCATTTTTTTATCGAGATAATTAACAGCATCAAGCAAGCCTTGGCGCTCTTCATCGGCACAAGATACCGTGAACTCACGCCCCATAATCGATACATCAACAGGTTTTACGGCACTCATGAAGCCTCTAAGCTTTCTGGCATGGACTCAAGCAAAACCTCAAGCTTATCGCTGGCAAGCTGCATATTACTTTTTAATGTATTAGCATCCTGCTTAGCTTGAGATAAATCGCCGCGCAATTGATTATTCTCTTCGCGCAAATTGCTACACAAAGTGATTAGCTTGGTGATTTTTTCCTCTAAACTTTTTAAATCAGCTTCCATAACCCCACTATAATTGAAAAAATTCATTATAGTCAATAGCTAACGTAGACTATTCAAAGTAATTTAACATGTTTTGCATGCTTGTTGCATAAAAATTAATTTATGATTGCACTATAAATCAGCCTATAAATCGTTATAATCGCGGTTAGTTGTCAGGTGCCAATGTTTATTTTCTTTAAACATGGTGAAACTGGGAAATAGGTGCGTTTTTTTGTTTTCAACATGAAACAATGCCTATGCTGCCCCCGCAACGGTAAGTGAGTGTAGTTTTGCAATCAGCCACTGAGCGCGAGCTTGGGAAGGCGCAAAACACATGGGTTAAGCCAAACCCAAAGCCCACAAGCCCGGAGACCGGCCTCGCAACACAATCGCTAGAGAATACCGCGGGGTGACGGTGGCCAAAAGCTGCACTATTGAGCGCATTTTTTGCCTTTTTTATCCTTCTTTATTCCCTGGTTTTTAGAAATATACATGCGGGGACGCGTGTAATTTAGGGAACATATCATGAAAAAATCTACCATTGCCAGCCTGATCGGCTTGGCTCTCGCTTCACCTGTTTTTGCGGCAGAAAATATTAATCTAGGCGATGTTGTTATTACTGCAACACGGACTCCGCAGCCACGTGAGGCGCTCATCGCCGATGTAAGCGTGATTGAAGCGGAAGAAATCCAGCGCGGCGGCCAAACAACACTAATTGAGTTGCTTCAACTACAACCCGGAATAGAAATTACCAGCAACGGTGGCGCAGGCAAAACTTCCGGTATTTTTATGCGCGGTACGAGTACCGGTCATGTCGTATTACTGGTTGATGGCATGCGCATCAGTTCTGCCACCAGCGGTACAACAGCTTTTGAGAACTTACCGCTTAACCAAATTGATCGCATTGAGATTCTGCGCGGACCTGCAACCAGCCTATACGGGCAAGATGCGATAGGTGGTGTCATTCAAATTTTTACTAAAAAAGGCTTGGATAAAGCCAAATTCTACGCCAGCGTGGGTTATGGTACCTACGATACCAAAATTGCTGAGGCTGGTGTACGCGGTAAAATCAATGACACTAGCTTTGCGCTTAATGTTTCTGCGCAAGATACCGCCGGTTTTTCTGCGCTGGACAGTAATAGTAATTTGATAGACGATGACGACGGCTATCGCAATTTATCGTTTAGCGGCAACCTTACACAAACGCTGCTGGAAGGCCACGAATTGGGCATACAATTTTTTAACAGCGATGGCCATACCCGCTTTGATAACGTCTTTAACTTCACGGATTTTTCTTCAAAAGCCAAGCTGAATCAACAATCGGTGGCGTTATTTGCCAATAATCAGTTCACATCATTTTGGCTATCTAAATTGCGCGTTGGGTTTAGTAAAGACAAACTCAAAAGCTATGATGAATTTAGTGCACCGGGCTTTGACCGTTTTGATACCGAGCAGACACAAATCAACTGGCAGAATGACCTCGGCTTGCCGGTAGGTACACTCACGCTAATGTACGATAGGCTGGAAGAAGAGGTGCATTCAAACACTGCATACAACAAAACCCGCCGCACCAATGAAGGCTATGTGGCAAGCTACCTCGCCAATATCGGCGCGCATACGGTGCATTTAAGTTATCGCGATGACCACAGTACCAGTTTTGACAACAGCCATACGGGTGGCATTGGCTATGGCTTTAGTTTTAATGACAACTGGCGTGTGACGGCGAGCTACGGTAGTGCTTTTAAAGCGCCTACGTTTAACGACTTATACTATCCACCATTTAATTTTGGCGGTTTTTTAATCCCCACCAGCAACCCAAATTTAAAGCCAGAAAAGTCGGATAATATCGAGGCGAGCCTTCGCTATCAAAGCCAATATACAAGTGCTTCCATTACGGCTTACGAAAACAAAGTCCGCAATTTAATCGCACTAGATCCGATTACTTTTGTACCATTCAATGTCAATAAGGCCAAGCTGCAAGGTGTCACTTTGGCAGCCAGCCAGCAATGGGGCAATTGGAACTTGAGCGCCAGCGCGGATATTCAATCTCCACGTGATGATGAAACGGGTAATTTGCTGGTGCGCCGCGCAAACCGCCATGGCAAGCTTAATTTAAGCTACGATTGGGACAATTGGCGCTTTGGGGGGGAATTGGTCTCCTCTTCCAAAAGATATGAAGATGTTGCAAATAAAAAACCTATGGGTGGTTATAGTCTGATCAATTTGACAGCGCAGTACAAAATCAACAGTGATTGGAGCGTGCAGGCGCGTGCCAACAACGTGCTTGATAAGGACTACACCCTGGCGATTAACAGTTCTTTTATAGGCGATGTTCCTTACAACACACCAGGTGCTAACCTGTTTGTAAATGTTCGTTATCAGCCAGATTAATTTTCGCTCACAAAAGTGCTATCATTAACATCAGTTTATAAAGTGCTAAAACGCTTTAATGGAGAGAAAAATGGATTTAATTAAAAACCAGAACGTGGCCAAGCAGATAATAATTGCCGCAGCACTCGTGTTTTTTATGCTGCTCACCCGCGGCAGCCATACACTTACACCGTTTAACTTACCAGATGCAAGTTTGGCGCTTTTTTTACTGGGCGGCTTGTGGTTGAAGCGCATCGGTTGGTTTGCGGCATTTTTTGTATTGGCAACATGCATTGATTTTGGCGCAGCCGCGCTCGACCCTGCACAAGGCTTTTGCCTCACCAATGGTTACTGGGGCTTGATTCCAAGCTATGGCGCGATGTGGCTGGGCGGCGTGTGGTTAAGCAGGCAAGCAAATGCCTTTGCACTTGCTCCTTATGCTGCAGCGAGCATAACCACTGCGTTTGTAGCATTTGTGATTTCCACCCAAACTTATTACCTGTTCTCTGGCCGCTTTCCTGCGCAAGGTCTGGTTGAATCCATGAAACATGGCTGGGAATATCTGCCAAGCTGGATGGGCTTTACAGCGGTGTACTTCGCTATTGTCTGGTTGAGTGTTGCGTTGTTTCGCAGCATTAAGCCTGTGCAACCATCGAAAGTTTAATGTCTTAACAACAATAAAAGCCGCTTAAATTTTAAGCGGCTTTTTTATTAAAACATGGCGAATAACATCACATTGGTTTTAGGCGGTGCGCGTTCCGGCAAAAGCAGCTATGCCGAAAAACTGGCCACAGAAAGTGGCTTGCCTGTTACCTATATTGCTACCGCACAAGTGTTTGATGATGAGTTTAAAACGCGTGTGCGGCATCACAAAGATAGACGCCCGGCCAGTTGGACATTAGTAGAAGAACCACATCGCCTCACGCAAACACTTAGCCGCTTGGCCAAGCCAAATCATTGTTTGATTGTAGATTGTCTGACCGTGTGGCTGGCACAGTGGATATGCGCTGATTGTAATCCCCCTAAAGATTCAAGCTGGCAACGGGAACGTGAAGCGTATTTAACACTGTTGCCCACCCTTACGGGTACTATAATTTTAGTTAGCAATGAAGTCGGTATGGGCATCGTGCCTTTGGGTGAAATCAACCGCCAGTTTCAGGACGAACAAGGCCGCTTAAACCAGGCTATTGCAGAAATAGCAAATTCGGTGGCATTTATTGCCGCTGGCTTGTCACTTAAATTAAAGGGTTAACCCAGGTTAAAATCTTATGGAATTTGAATTAAAGGGTGAATTTATTGAGCTTTGTAACTTGCTTAAAATTGTGGGTATTGCCCAAAGCGGTGGCCAGGGCAAAATGATGGTGGCAGATGGCATTGTAAAAGTGGATGGCAGCATTGAATTGCGCAAAACCGCCAAAATCCGCAAAGGGCAAATTGTGGAATGCCTTGATAATACGATTAATGTCGTCTAAAGATTGACGAAACTAATCCTGGGTACTTCTGCACTAAAATCCAACTGTGTCACGCTGGCGTGATCTATCGAAAAGCGGAATAAACCTTTCAGCTCCATATTGAGCACATGCGCCAACAGCGCGCGGATCATGCCTCCATGTGTCACAACAACGATATTCTGACCGGTATGTTTCTGCAAAATTTCTTCTAAAAAATGCAGTCCGCGTTGCTGCAATTGGCTGAAGGTTTCGCCATTGGGAGGCGCTTTATTGGCGTAATCGTGTGCCCATTCATCAAAAATATTTCGAGGAATATCGTCCCATGCGCTCATTTCCCAATCGCCAAAACTGAGCTCCAATAGGCGATGGTCTTCTATGTATCCTCCTAAATCCAGCACCTGAGCGAGCTTAGAGCAACGTTGCAGCGGGCTGGAATAAACAGCAGCGAAACTCACCTCAGCAAGCTTCGTTTTAAGTTGATTAGCTTCATTCACAAAGCTGGCTGCAACATCAATATCGCTCTGCCCGTAGCAAATGCCAGAACCAATTTGCAGTGAAGTATGGCGGATTAAATAAAGCCTCAAAGCCGCACACTCCAAGCTAGCACGCCCAAATAAAATGCCAATTCTGTGATTTGTTGCGCGGCTCCCAGACAATCTCCCGTATATCCTCCCAGATTTTTCAATAACTTAGCACGCCACCATAGCCAGCTTGCCAGCACAGGCAAAAAAGCCATCAACACAAATTTAACGATGATTAAATGTGAGTGATTACTGACTACCAATAAAGCAGTCATCGCTAATGCCGGCGACAAGCCAAACAGATTAGCTACAATCAGGCCTCCCAGCTTGGTTTTGGTAGCGAGTGGCTTTGATTTTCCTTCCGATTTAACGTACTCTGCCGTCGCCATCAACCAGACTGCACATAAACGACTGAGCGCATGGCCTGCAATTAGCACAGATGGGATAAAAGCCGGATGTAACAATGCGAGTGTTTGGAATTTTGCAAACAGCATTAAAAACAGAGCGACTGCGCCATAAGTACCAAGCCGAGAATCTTGCATTATTGTCAATATCTGCTCGCGATCCCAGCCTCCGCCCAAGCCATCTAGGCTATCTGCCAGACCATCCTCGTGAAATGCACCCGTCAGATAAATGGTGCAGGCCATGCTGATTAACACAGCTATTGTTTGCGGAAAAACTAGACTGCTTAGATAAAAACTTAATGCACCGGCAAAACCGACAATGATGCCAACCAGTGGAAAATATTTAACCGCATAGTTAAGGTCGTTCACTTGAAAATTGGCAATGCTGGATACCGGAAGGCGTGTTAAAAAGCCGATGGCCAGCAAAAAGAAGCGCCATTCATTTTTAGCAGTGGCTAACATTTTTCGCTTACACCAGCGCTTTCAAATGATGCCATGTCATTCAAAAAATTAACCGCTGCTTGCACAAGTGGATAAGCCAACGCCGCGCCAGTGCCTTCTCCTAATCGCATACCTAAATCCAACAAAGGTTTTGCGTCTAAATAATCTAACAGCTTGCGATGCCCCGCCTCGCCTGAGCAGTGCGAAAATATACAGTACTGCAAAATATTAGGCTGCAACCTGCTCGCCACAAGTAGTGCGGTCGTGGCAATAAATCCATCAACCAATAATACTGCCTTGTGTTTAGCCGCAGCTAGCATCGCACCTGTCATCATGGCAATTTCAAAGCCGCCAAAGGTGGCCAAAACCTCCATAACATCTTTTGAATTTAGAGAATGATGTTGAATGGCTTGCTTAAGAATTTCGGTTTTTTTTGTTAACCCTGCCTTATCCAAACCAGTGCCGCGACCCACACATTGCCCAATCGGTAAGCCACACAACACGCTCATTAAACAGCTGGCAGACGAGGTATTTGCAATGCCCATTTCACCATAGCCAAGCACATTGCAACCGGCATCAATTTCTTTTTTTGCAAGCGCAGCACCAATAGTAAGCGCTTGCTCACATTGCGCAGTCGTCATCGCAGGTTCATGTAAAAAATTGCGCGTACCACTTTGACTATTTTCTATGGCAATTTTGGCATCAATTAAATCCGGATGTGCTTCAAACTGATAATTCACACCCGCATCCACAATACGCAACTGCATATTATTTTGTTTGGCAAAAACATTAATGCCCGCCCCGCCATTTAAAAAATTATGTACCATTTGTGCGGTCACAGCTTGCGGATAAGGACTGACGCCAGTTTCTGCGATGCCATGATCGCCTGCAAAAACCAGCATGGTTGGTTTGTTGAGTTGTGGTGTTAAAGTGCTTTGAATTTTCCCAATTTGAAGGGCGATTTCCTCCAGCCTGCCTAGAGACCCAAGCGGCTTGGTTTTTTGATCGATTTTTTGCTGAAGCGCAGGCTTGAGCTGGCTTTCAGATTTGGGAATTTGAAAATTATTCATGTTCGAAAGTTTAAATGAAAAACCCGTAAAACCTGACGGTTTTACGGGTTAATTTAAGCTAAATCTAATTTAATAAAAACTAAATTATTGTTTAGCAGCTTCTGCCGCTGCGGCATCTTTAGCGGCTTGTATCGCATCAACCGCTTCTTCTTTGGCATTTGCCGCTGCCGCAGATGTTGCTGCAGCCGCATCTTTTGCTGCATCGGTTACCGCACCAGTTGCCTCAGTTGCTGCTGTCGCAGCTGCGTCTTTAGTCGCATCTACCGCCTCAGACATCTCACTTTTTGCAGCATCAGCCGCTTCTTCGGTTTTTTTACTGCATCCTACTGTAAATGTCACAGCAACTAAGCCTACTAATAAAGCACGTAAAAATGTATTCATTAAAATCTCCTAATTAAAAAAGTACTACTTGCAAATTATTGCGGAGGAATACGCAACATTTGACCTGGATAAATTTTATCTGGGTGGCTTAACATGGGTTTGTTAGCCTCAAAAATTTTCATATAAGCATTAGCGTTGCCATAAAATTCTTTAGCGATTTTTGAAAGTGTATCCCCACGCACCACCGTGTAAAACTGTGGTTCAGCTTCTGCTTGAATAACGCCTAACTGGTCTTGCACATGCTCAACACCCGCTACATTACCGCAACATAACAAAATCTTTTCTTTGGTTTCTTGCGTATCGGCCATACCTTGCACTATGACCGTGCCAGAGGCGCCATCGAAGCCAATCGCCAGGCCATCGGCCGTTAAATTCATTTTTGCCACATAATTGGCAATGGCATTTGCGGCTGCTTTATTGGCTGCCTCTACATTCACAGGCGTTGGGTCTTTTTTTGCAACTTCTTCTGTCGCTTTTGCTTCCCCAATACCAAATAACTTTTCTCCCGCTTCTTTAATAAATGAAAACATGCCCATTTAGCTCTCCTTCTTTATTTTATTAGATTGATGAAACTAGGTTGTAGTTGAATAAAGGCTAGCGATAATTTCAAGCCCGCTAGTACCATCATAGTGCAATTATTTTGTTTTGACCACCTTAGTTTTTAATTTAATTGCTCTGCATTGTGCCAATATTGGTTAAGTTTGCTATAATGCGCGACTTGCAAATAGTTATGCACTATTTCACGCTGGCCGGGTAGCTCAGTCGGTAGAGCAGCGGATTGAAAATCCGCGTGTCGGCAGTTCGATTCTGCCCCCGGCCACCAGTATTGATAAAGCTCACAGAGATGTGGGCTTTTTTCATTTTCGGTTCGGCATAGGCTTAGTTTTCAGGTTTACGATAAGAAAGCCAGCTAAAAATTCTTATAAATCTTCGGCTTACTTATTTATATCTTACTGGTGAATTGTACTAATAATCTGTATGTCCCAGGTTCGAGCCAAGGCGAGGAACCATGTTCTAAAGTCCTGCAAAATGTTGGGCTTTTTCAATTTAAATGCCATGATTTTGCTTCGAGAACGTGTACTAGTAACTAAAACAAATCAACGCTCAGCCTTTTAATTAAGTTAATATAAGATATTATTATTCCAATAAAATACTAGTCAAAGTATGCCTATACCGAATCTTGACAGTAATGGGTTATTACCGAATGGTGTTTATGATTGCTCGCTAGAGGAAATTAGTACCCACTTTACTTGGAACCAGCACCGAGTTGCGCTTTATGGCAATTTTCTAGCTTTTTTGCAAAAGGAATTGCGGCCACATTTCCCTGACCCTGTTTTTTTTGATGGTAGTTTTGTTACTGATAAAGAAGTACCAGAGGACACTGATGTTGTACTGGATTTACGAAATGCCCCAGATGCTAGAAAATGGCAAGGCTTAGTATTTATGCAACAGCATCAGCAACGCCTCAAGACGGATTATTCAGTTCACTTTTGGATTAACCTCCCAGGGAACAATGATTTCTCATCATTTTTTCAATATATCGGAGTCAAGACTGCCCGCCTAAAGGGTCTTCAACCTAAGCATCAAAAAGGTATTTTGAGGGTATTATAATGGGAATTTGGACTGCGTCGGTAGAAGCTAAGGCTGGCATTATTCACTCTCAACTTGCCTCGGCACGTTCGCTCGCATCTGCCAATAATGGTGATATTGACGCTATATCTAGACCTTATCTTGATTTGCTTAATTCGCTCTACCACAATGAGTTCGCTTTTGCACAATTAGCAGACTCATCAGACTTAGTTGCTAGATTTAATGGTCCTTCAGTGGATATTTACGACCCAACAGTATCCATTGTCATATCCATTTTTTCCGATATTCGTGAACAAATAAGAGCAATCGCTAAATCAATAGTTGGCCTTTCTACCGACCAAAGAGTTACTTGGCCAGCGCAGCTTGACCCCCATTTGTCAGGAATTGCACATGGTAGTTTAATTGTTGGCATTACAGTTCCAGAACCTGGAATGATAGCAACAAAAGGAAATCAGTTAGAGTTTGATGGTGTGTCAACTCAAGTCTTTAATTCAGTACGTGGTGCGGTACGCAGCTTGTCAGTCGTTGCTCGGCATATCAATGATAACCAAGTTAATGAGTCTATTCGTGAAGAGTTCCCAGACCCAGCAGTAAGAGACATGGTGATGGTCGCTGCAAGAAGACTTTCCCCAACAGGACGCAAGGGCATTGATAGTGTATCTTTTTACAGTCCAGAAACTGAAGAGCGAGAACCAGCCTATTTAACGCCAACCTCTAGAATAGCTTTATCTCAAGCACTTGCTAAGCCAGTTAAGGTAAAAGGCTATGGTGACTTTGAAGGAGTAGTACGTGAAATTGATTTAGATGCTAAACGATTTGAAATCCGTGGCGTTAAAGGTATTGGGGCAATACGCTGTGTTTATGAAGGTGAGTTACACAACATTGTTCGGTCGGTACTTGATTCTAGAGTTGTGGTTAAGGGAAATTATGAAACATTAGCTTCTCAGCAACCAAGACTTATCGCTGTTGACTCCATGGATATTCTTAAATCTGCCGAAGAACAACTCAATCTACCGGAGTCATAATAATCAATACCCGCAGTAACAGCCCAATCACCTTCCCACCTCAGTCTCACCAGCACGGATGTTGCTAAAATTTGGTAAGAAGGATGCTAAAAATCGCCTCGCCCTGCCCTCTTATGTAACCGCTATGATGCAACCCGTCAGAAGTCATGGTTGGATTACTTCTGAATAATTAGTTTCCAGCTTTATCAAGCAAAGATGATGCTTTTACTCCGAGTGCATCGGCAATCTTCAAAAAATTCATGATTGCTAGGTTGTGCTCGCCTCTTTCAATGCCACCCATATACGAGCGGTCGATACCAGCTCTATCAGCTAAAGCTTCTTGAGACAATCCTTGAGCCTTTCTCTCCGCACGCAAAGCCTCTCCCAAACCGACAAGAGCAGGATTCCCAGAAAAAGAAGGTGATTTTTTTGCCACATAATTATGCTATAAGTTTGCTGTATTTAGAACCACGGGATAAGATACCAAATTATTACTAGAACATCTGCAACAGATGTGCTTATCGGTTAAAGGAAGAAGCTGAATGGGCTATTGTTAAGTTGATATGTATGAAGTACCATCAATCAAAGTAGGGTTATATTGCAGCGGCCCTTGCGACACTGCTTAAGGTAAGAATAATAAAAGGGGAAAGCATCTCATGGGGAAATCTGGCGGCATTATAGCTATCATTGCAGGGATTCTTGGCTTGCTTCCTGCGGCTTTAACCTTGATGCTTGGTGGTCTGGGTGCTGCATTTCAAGCAGATAGGGCTAATAGCGTTATCGCTTTTGGATGGGGTGGTATTTTTTTCTGCTTCCTTACAATTGTTTTCGGTGCCATAGCAATAAACGAAAAGAACAGTAAGATGCCAGGCATCCTGATTGTCATCTCTTCCATTTTAGGCGCTATATATGGTGGAAAACTTGTTGCAGTATTGATGGTTCTGGCATTCGTGGGAGGAATGCTAGCGATGCTGGGCTCCTCTGTAACTGATACAAATGCCACATCAAAGGTTACTGTGAACGATGTAAACACTGCATCCGAGGTGCATGAAGCGACTGTGAACACCTCCTCCAAAGCGATGCATATTTTTTATGTTCTCATGGCAATCATTTGGTTATTTTTCATATATTCCAGCTCAGAAAATAAGGTTCAAGCTGTTTCAACACCAGAGAATAAAAATGAATCTACTCTCATAGCAGAGTCGGATCCCCTAAAAAACTTGGATGCAGCACAACCCTCTGACCTTTCCCCAATTGGTGAACTAGCAGAGATATTTTCTTACGGCAGCGACAACACTGATCTGCAACGTGAAAACAAATTTAATGAAATTCATGGAAAGATTATTGCGTGGCAGCTACCAGTTTATGACATTAAGCGGGCTGGCGACGGATATACTATTCAAACAGATTCACACTATAAGAACGACTTATTTGGACAAATATTAGTTGGAACATTTGTGCATGTGATTGCACGCAATGCAGATGAAGAGAAATTAATTGCGAGCCTTAAAACAGGGGATATAGTTTCTTTTAAAGGACTTGTTCATGACAGCACAATGCGTAATTTGGATATCAAGCCTGCAATTTTAATGGCTGTAGGAGAGCCGCCGGCGGAATCATTACAAGGTCATGTTAACAATATGTCTTTTGGTAGCTATTTAGGTAAGCCTCCTTTAGAAATATTGGGTGACGAAGACATACATCAAATCAGCAAAAAACTATTGGGAAGTCATCATGATAAGTTTCTTAATAATATAGCATTAGGTTCCGAAGCAGGTCTTGAAATGGATAGCTATTATCTTTTAGGATTTGGATGCAATAAAGACCCATGTGAAACAGAGCAAGCGGCTTTTGCTATTGATAAACAAACTGGTGAAATGTTTGCAGTGCTTGCTACATCAGAAGGTGTAAGCTTCTTTGGTGTTGATTCAGCGGAAAAATTGCCTGCTAATCTTCAATCCTGGTATGAGCAATTACCTAAAAAAGCCACCCCAGAAATTTAACTTAGATTTAGCTTTTTAAGTCACCCGTTACACCTTAATTGGTCAGCGGGTTTTTTTACGTCTATCAACCTACCAACAACCCATCAACAACCAAAGGAGCCTAATGCCTAAACAACACACAAAACCTAAATCTAAAGCAATGCGAAATTTACAATCAGCAGGCAAAGGCATCATTATCTCAACCGGCAATACGGCAGCCAAAGGCGCTGAGAAAACTGCCAAATGGATGGCAACGGATCATACTGGCGGTATCGAAGATATTAAGCTGATGCAGTCACAGCAGCGCGTAAGCTCTCTGCTTGCCCGTTCGCTTTTAGATATCCGTACAGTGGAAAGATCCAATGACCGAGTAGGTCGACTCATCGACACTGGCGTTGAGGCTAGCAATTCTGAGGTTATATCGGGTTGGATGGTTGACCATATGCTTTATCTTTTAGATTTGCTATGGGGCTTTATTGGGCCAATCTTGAGTTATCTCCTTTTCAGCCTATTGAGTGTATTTCTGGTGATTCTATTCAACGTCATTTTCTTTGGCGCTTTGTATCTGTATTTCACTTCATAACACCTAATCCCATTTTTCACCTGCAATACCTATGCGCCCGTTTCATGCGGGCTTTTTTACGTCTATACAAAGGAGTCCTATGATTACGATTCACAATTTCAATGATGCATATCAGCATTTCCAATCTGGCGTTATCCCCAATCGGCTGTTACAAGACCAAGCAGCTGTCATGCTAGGTATTTGTCAAAACCCCCATCAAGCAGTCTCGAATGCACTAGAAATCACTGATAGCGATATTAATTGGCTACTCCAGCAGCCAGAAGCTGCGTTTGATTATGCAGATTTTCTGGGTGGAAATGTTTATGTTTGCGAGACAGAAATAGATTTAAAGCAAATCCATGGCTGCGATTTTGAATGGGCAGAAGCGCATGACGGATGTTGGCCAAATGTCACCGATATGCCGATGTCTTGGGATAGCTGCTGCTACTTGCAAGAATTGGTAGGTGAACCGCAATGGGTCATCTTTCTGTTGTGCTGGAACAATGCAGGTGGTCCTGTCTATTACGTACCTAAGCATCTGTGGAGTATTGCTAGAGTCACCGAGCACATTGCAGCAACAGATAGTGCATGGAGCGCGTAGTGCGGCTTTTTTAGTATCTTATATGAAGGCCATTTTCAAACATCAATTTTACTTATGGAGCTCAATATGAAAAAAGTCACAAATCATCAGAATATCCGCATCATCAAAATCAACAATTGCAAATCTTTATCCGGCAAAAGTAACTTGGAATATCAAATTGGCTGTCTCGACGATTCGGGCATCTTTGTCCGCGCGGTTAAAAACTCAGGAGGTGGCTGGTTCTCTAATGAATGGCTTGCACTGAACAAGCTCATTGAAGTGTTGCAAGCAACCAAGCAACCGCTTACTTCGTATGCCTTGCAGACATTCTTTAAGGGTAAGTCCATCAATACCGCCGCCTTTGTATTTGCCGCATTGAAAGAAGAAGGCTTGGTAGCGAATGACCCTGACAACCCTAGATGCTACCTGTTGCAGTCTGTTGATAACTTTATGCAGCCAATCAAAGCATTAATCAGTTCAGGCGTTGCATTGCAAGATACCTCACTTAAAACGAGCAAAGCATCAGCCGTAAAAATCGACGACATCATTCCTGTGTTGTCATCTTCCGCAAAACTCACATCGGGCAAAACTAAAGCGCAACTGCATAAAGCCTGATTTTAGTTTTCTTGTACTTCCAGTCCGCTTCTCTAAATCTTTCACCCTCTGCAATACCAAGCCCTGCAAGGGTTTCCACGCTACACCCTTTTTAACCCTGCCAATATCGACCCCAATACCGACCTTTAGCGGTAAATCTTGGGGATTTTTGTTTTTTCTTTCACATTTTCAAATTTACTAGGAGAAATCTCTATGTGTATTCCCAACCAAAATTACCTGACCGACGCGCTTGAAACCGTGCTTGCATGGGATCTGCCTGATGAATCGTTACCACACGCTCTGATCAGTCAAGCGCAGTTATTGTCAGGCTTAGATTCAGATGAAAGCTGGGAACAGTAACCAAGTAGAATTTATTTATTGGTTCTAGCCAATATCCATTCCGTTTTAGCGTTTGTGTTTAACGGAATGGCGTTGTCTGTATTAAGTTTTTAAATTGAACGGTTCTTAGGACTGCTATCGACTAACCATAGATTTATCCAATTAATTTATCCCAACCAATTGATTTAATGTTTAATTAATATAGTCGCGTCTCTAAATTTGCTAATTATTTCATGACAACGATATTTGGCTTTACTGTAGACGTAGAATGACCAAACTCCCTATTGCTCATGCGAACGTGATAGCCAGCACGTACAAGAGTTATTAACTCGGATTCTGTCATTGTAGTTTTCCCCTCAGGATCATTTCTTGAATTTGTTTTATATGCTTTAAAAGTGCCATCATCATATCTGTGGGGAGTTAATTCAATGCCGGCATTTTTGCCACGTAAAACTACATAAATTAATTTTTCTTTCATAGTGCCTCCATGTTAAATTGAATTTAGGTTCAGAGTTTGATTGATTAATGTCCTGTCATCGCGACATTCCATGACAAAAAATCACCTGATTTTCCATTACAAAACCATCTTTCAATAGCTGCAACAACACTTTCGCCGTCGTCATTAAATGCGTCTACTAGGGATGCTACTTGATGGCTAAACAAATGACTATTCTCTGCAATTTGTTTAGCAGAAATGCATCTAATTTCAAATGTAACTTTTGGATTTGTAGTTGATTCACGTTCTATGTGTTTCCAGCATTGGCTATGAAAAATTTGGTTTTCTGGTAGTTTTTCCATGGTAGTTGCATCATATGCTGGTGAAGTTCTCCAGCGATGCTTTAAACCATTTCTGGAAATACCTACATAACGAATATGGAAATCGCTGTTAGCTACAAGATATAAACATGCACCACCCTCTCGCCAAGTATGTTCATCTAATATCTCGTAGTTTCCCTGTAGCCAGGGTCCAATTCTTGATCCTTTAGCAACATTACGCTTCCATTTTTTTCCACCTACGCCGTGAATTTTTATGACAGGTGTTGCCTTATTGAAAATTGTTTGAGCAATTTCTTTTGGGGTTAATTTATTCATATTTTTCCTATTTGAATTAATAATGGTTAATTCGTTTGAAGCGACTTCCAACGGTAATTAACTTTCCTGATGCAATAATTGCGTAGGCATCCATGTGCTCATTTAATTTTCCAAAAAGACCACCTGCGTAGGTTTCAATTTTTTTCTTCGATTGCTTATTGAAATATAAAACCTCAGCCCCTCTGGCATCATGTTCACGAACCCCAAATTGAATTAATAAATCTACAATCATTGGTGGAATCCCACGTTGTTGCCCGCGAATTACCGAATGCATAGTGCTTTGCATACCATTCTCCCTAGATAACTTTTTTGATATAGTCTGCAACTGAAAGGCCCGCTCTCTCGGCTTTAAAATTCAGCATTTCAGCAAGTTCGCCTGGGATTTCTATTGTTTTACTAGGCCCTTGTTTTTTCACGCTAGATCCTGTTTGTGTTGGGATGAAGCCCTTTCTCCCTGCTAACCAGCGTTTCGCTTCATGTGGCGTTACCAATGAACGTTTACCAACACTTTCTGTTTTAAGCGGATCGTTCACTTTGGGATTTGCTGCATTTCTTACACTTCTTTCATCCATATCAGCTAATAACGCAATTTCATTCAAGGTTAAATGCCCCCAATCCCCCTTACCAAGACCATCTTCACCAGCGCCATAGTCGGCATAACGGTCTCCACCCTCAAGCACTACACGTGCAACAGCCATCCTTACTGTTTTAATAGATAGTTTCGGATAGATAACTTGATCCTCATCAAAATACAGTTCCATCGCATTGGTAGAGATGCAATTTAAAAACACCTCGGCATCGGCATACACTCCATCAACCTCAGGAACATCACCTAAGCCTGGAACAGGAATGCCAAGAACCCCATAGTCGTACATTTCGCTAACTGCATTCCACAAGTTGGAGCTTTGAATTAAATCCTCATTTGCTAAAGTTTGAGCTACGTCACCACCATATAGACGCTCAACACTTTCGGCAAAACCCTGCATAAATGCTTTTAGTTCGTTTTGCATTTCATTTTTAGAGAAGGCCATACAGACTCCATGTGATATTGATGATGTATGATTATACATATATTTTTATATATGTCAAGCATTTTATAATATATGTAATATCTTGGTGAAATGCAAAAATTTGCAGGTTAGGTAACTTAGTTTTAGCGCTCCCCATTAAAAATCTGCCACACGCAACTTTCTATGCAGTACTTGGCATTCCGCGTTGCGCTTTCGCGTGGTGAAATGGGCAACTAAAAACGCAACGCCGATTTGCAAGCCGGGCTTGGTTTTCGGTGAAACGTTGCGGCGCGGCGGCAACTTTTGGGGAGAGGCGAAGTGCCATGAAAACCGAATTTGCAAAAAACTTGACATGCCTGCGCGAACATTATATTCTGCACATATATATAATATTTATATATAAATCAGATAGTTATCTTAATATTTATCAAGCCCAAGGAGCCTAAACAACAGAAAAAATTACTTACTAAGCATTAAAGCCCATATGTCCAACGACAGAAAACAACAAGAACAAAGTACTGTTAAAACAGTACCTGTTACTAAGAATAAGAATAAGGATATTTAACTATGGAAAATAAAATTTTTAAATCAACGTCGGTTTTGCCAGACGTCGTTTTCAAAGAAAGCGACGACGCTAATATCGACACAAAAATAGAATCAAGCGGTAAGGCTTCAATCTCAGTTCAAACTGAACAATCCAGTACTAAGAAGGCCAAAGTCTTAAGGCGCAAAATTTCACGTAAAGAAGCGCGGAATCTACCATTCGAAGTTTACGACCCCTACAACAAGGCAATTGATGATCTAGGTGAGTTATTGGGTGATGTGTCAAGCACCCTTCGCATGTTTGTCATCATCGATGAGATACAGGCGGATGCCGCTGCCTTATGGGTATTCCATACCTATGTCGTCAGTCTGTTTGATACGTCGCCCATTTGCATCATCAATGCACCTGAGCGCGCTTGTGCCAAGACATTATTTCAGACAGTACTGGCAAACCTTTCAGCACGCGCATTAGCTGCTTCAAATGCCACACCATCAGCATTATTTCGTTCGGTGGAATTGTGGATGCCGACTATTTTCTTCGATGAAGCGGACACTTTCTTCAAAGACAATAATGATTTGCTCGGTATGGTGAATGCAGGCTACAAGTCCAGCGGTTTTGTGCTGAGAAGTGAAGTGGATGGGGATTCATTTACCCCGTGCAAGTTTTCTGTGTACAGCGCAAAATCGATTGCTGGTATTGCACTGGATAAGCATCTGAAGGATTCCACCATGAGTCGCGGCATTGTCTTCAATATGCGCCGCAAGCTACAAGATGAAACTGTGACACGTTTACGTTATGCAGAAGACGGCTTATTTGCAAAACTGTGTGCCAAATTGGAACGCGCTGCTGATGATTTTGCAGAAGCTATTCAACATGCACGTCCGCATTTACCGGAAGAGTTGAGTGATCGTGCCCAAGATAATTGGGAGCCCTTACTAGCTATTGCTGCTGTTGCAGGGGGATGCTGGCTTGAACGTGCTACCAAGGCCGCTTTGACGCTGTCACGCCAATCCAATGAAAAAGTCAGTACGGGCAATGAATTACTTGCAGACATCCAATTGATTTTTGAGGCGAGAGCCCATGGGAAACAATACTGGGACAAGATCAGTACATCTGACTTAATTTCTGAACTGCAAAAAATTGAGGAAAGCCCTTGGGCAACCTACAACCAAGGTCGTCCTGTGTCGCCAAGGCAGATCGCCAGTCAGCTTGCCATTTACGGCATCAAACCGAAGACCGTCCGTGTCGGTAAAAATGACACACCAAAAGGCTATGAGCGTAGTCAGTTCGACGATGCATTTGCACGTTATCTCAGCCCTGCAGATGAAGAAGACGTTAACCAAATGGCAGCTGATGCCGAAAAGGATTCTGCATCCTTGTCTATGCTCAATTTTAAGTCGGAGCTTAATTGATGTCTTTATTTCTTACATTTATTTTATCTTTTGGAGGTGCTTAATATGGCAGTGATTAAATTGACACCAAGTAATCTAGCGAACTTAAAATGTCCTGCTGGAAAACAGCGCATTGAATATTGTGATACTGAAATGCCTGGCCTCTATCTGCTGGTGAGTGACACGAATCAACGCACCTTTTACTGGCGTACTAAAATTGATGGAAAAACCGCGCACCGTAAAATCGGTCGCATCTCGGAAATCACTTTGGCGGATGCACGTGCTGAAGTAAAACGCTTGAAGGCGCAGCAGGCATCATCTGCAAAGCAAGGCAATTTATCGTCTGACGTGCTGAAGATCGAAGCGATGACCCTGAACGACCTTTGGGATGAATATTACCCATTTGCTCAATCGACCGTACCCAGATCGGCCAAGCGGCTGGAGCAATTGTGGCGTATTCGCATCAAGCCGCGTTTCGGTTATATGAAATTGCGTGATATCCACCTTCGTCAGATCCAAAGCTTTATGATGGATTTACGCAAGGAAGGTTTGTCCGCTGCGACTGCGGATTACCACGCGGCGCTACTTCGCAGACTCGGGAACATGGCGGTACGTTGGGGCTATCTGGATGTCAACTTTGCCAAAGGGATTCAGCTTTATCATGAGTTCAATGGTGTTGAGAATATCCTCACTGATGAGCAACTGAAAACCTTACTTGAAGTACTGCATACAGATAGTAATCGCCCGATCTGTCAGCTGGCGCTATATCTGCTGTCTACGGGTTGTCGTTTGTCGGAAGCCTTAACTGCGAAGTGGTCAAACATCAACGAAGCCAATAAGCTTTGGATTGTTCCCGCTGCAAACTCCAAGTCGAAACGTGTTCGTTCAATTCCACTTTCGGAGAGTGCACTTGATGTCCTTAAACAGATCGACAGAAAAGAGTCTGATGTATATGTGTTTACTAATCGTAAGACTGGAACGAAATGGGTGAACACGTTCAAACCTTGGGATCGTATTCGCAATAAGGCTGGAGTGCCTTTCCTTAGAAGCCACGATTTACGACATGGTTTCGCTTCTTACTGTGTCCAGAATGGACGGACTTTATATGAGGTCTCTAAACTCCTTGGTCATGCCGATACTAGGACAACACAGCGTTATGCACACCTCAACGAAAAGACCATGTTGGAAGCGGCCAATTCTGTTTCCAGCAAAATTTCAGCGGTGATGCAGATGAAGTCGAAAGAGGCACCCAAAGACGCAGTTGTAGTTTGAGGGTTTGGTCGCCGGGTAGCGCGGGTGGGCAGTGCAAACTGTTTCAACTTGGCTGCTCGGTGTGCCATACGCTTGCAAACATGGGGCGGGTTAGGCGGAGGTATCAGCGCAAACTGATTTTCTGCCATTATCTCGCATTCACGTTGATGTAGTTTTTGATGATGATTTCGAAGTTCTATTGCGTTCGACAGTTCGGCATACGAATGTTAATCATAAGTTGTTAGTTTTCTTGCAGTTACGGAACTGTGATTTCGAATTTTTCAATTTTACGGTTCGATATACAAGTTCGATTTTGACAAAAGGATTGGACGATTTTCTGAAAAAGACGTTACGATTTTTAGACTTACAGCACTTTCAGCCATGATATTTAGTTGTGTTGAAAATCCGCGTGTCGGCAGTTCGATTCTGCCCCCGGCCACCAATTAGATTAAGGCTCACAGAGATGTGGGCTTTTTTTGAGTTAACTTTTCTTTCAGTCTACTTAGGTTCAGTAGTAACCATCTTTTCACTGAATACGGAAGACTCCAGTTTTAACTGATGATCCATAATCAAATCAGATGCATGGTCGATTTGCCCAAGCTTTTCCTCGGTGAAGTCACTTGCAGCGCGTGGATCCTGCACTATTTTAGGAGTAATAATCACTATGGTCTCTGTGTTATTAAAAGTTTCTGTAGTGGTAGAAAACAAGCGCCCGATACCTGGAATATCACCAAGAATTGGCACGCCCGTCTTGTCCTTGCTGCTGATTTTTTTAATTAGTCCGCCTATAAATACAGATTGCCCGTCTTCGCAGAGCAGTTCAGTAGTGACTTCCGTACTCTTTTTATCCGGTATGCCCGCATTGAGCGAGGTTGAGCTTACTTCAGGATGCACTTTCAGCAGCACGCGACCCTGTTGATCTACTGATGGTGTTACTCTCAAAATAACGCCAGATTCAAGAAACTGAATGCTTTCAGTGGTTACCTGATTGATGGTGGTGGTCACTTTGTAACCCGTACTATTGCCAATAACTGCTTTTGCCTCTTGATTTTCCATTGCTAGCAGCTTGGGCGTGGATAGCGTCCGCACGCGGTTCCTGGTAGATTGCGCCTCAAGAAACAGGTCCAAATTCTTGTTCGCCAAACTAAAGAAAAAGCCAGCCTGTTTTGGGCCGCCAGCCGCGCTTCCTGAAGCTAATGAGTTTATGCCGAAACTGCCATGAGTTTTACTGGCCGTGCCGAAAACCTTGCTCCAGTCCACGCCGTACAACTCGCCGTCATCTAGTGTTACTTCAAGCACTTTGGCTTCAATCAATATTTGTTTTGGTTGAGCATCCAGCTCCAGCAGTAGCTTACTAGCACGCTCGACAAATTCTGGCGTATCTTCAATGACAATCATGCGCCTGTCTTTGAGCGGCGTGATTTTTCCATAACGAGAAAGATATTTTGTCAAAATTTCAGAAACTTGTATCGGGTCAGAATATTGCACCTTAAAAGTACGCAGCTGCATGAGTCCATCGGGGTGTTCCAAGCCGGCTTCCTTACGGTCTATGATGACATAATCACCATTGCGAAATTCCACAGCAAAACCAGCCGCTTCAGCTACACGGTAAATTGCTTCACCAACCTTGATGTTGTAAAGATTAACGGAGACATTTCCAGTAACGCCTTTGCCAAGAATGATATTCACTTTGTCCTTGCGTGAAAGCACGTCGAACACTTCCTGAATGGACGATTCGCGGAAATTAAGTGTTATCCGATCGCCGATTTCTTCTTTTTTGGGTTCAGCATTGCAGATTAAGCTGCCGCCAGTTAAACAGCACATTAATGCGGTATAAACCGTGAATTTGATCATATTCATTCACCACCTCGTTCTTTGTTTTTTTGCAAATCCGACATTTCCATGTCCAGCACAATGCGTTTATTGCCTTTTTTAAATACCGCTTCGTGATCTTTTACCTGTATCAGGCGATAGCCATCTTTTTCTTCACCCAGCTTGATAATGACGCCATCTATATTCACCAGTGAATGCTTGCCGGCCACCATCACCGCGGTAAGCGTTGGCTCCCACGGCGCTTCTGCTTCTGCGTTTGTGTCAGCACTTTCTGGGTTGGCCGGCAAAGTTGCGGTGAGTAGCGGGCGGGCAAACGGGTCATGTTTTAATGCATCTTCGGCAAATGCAGCTGGAATAAATCCAGCAACCATCAGCATCAAGCCCAGGCGTATAAGAGTTGCAATCAGCTTTATAGTCATTTAGCCACCTCATTGAGTCTGAGCGGGCGATAAAGCGCGATATTCATCGAAAGAGTGACTTGCTTACCTTCATCTGCGGTTTTCATATCAAACTCGGTAACTGTTGCGCTGTTGCCCAGGATTTTTGCAAAATCCAGCATCCAGCCACATAAATGCAGGTAGCTGCCCTTGGCGCTGATTTCAAAAGAGACTTCTTCAAACACTGAAACCTGTTTTCTTTCTTTAGGTTTCAGGCTAGCAAGCGATACGTTGTGTAATCTGGCCGAATGATCCAGAGCTTCCATCAATGAAGCTGCCATTTTGTCGTCAGAGGCAGGCAGGCGCAGTTCGCCGCTTAGTTTTTCTGATAATTGCTTGAGTTCTGTTGCTATTTTGCCTAGTTCGCTGGATTGGTCAGGTGCCTGGCGTAAAGATGTTGTCAAAGATTCTCTGGTAGTTAATATTTGCTGATATTCTGCATAAGGTTTGCGCAGTAACAGTGTCCAGCCTTCAAAAGCCAGCAACAATACAAAAAGCAGCATCAGGCCGAACACCATGCGCGGGTTTAGTTTGCTAAGTACCTGTACCGTGTTCTTCATCAGATTTTTCATCAAGGCGCCACCTGCACTTGCTTGCTTATTTGCTCGTGCATTTGCAAAGCCAAATTAAAATCAATGACTTGCATGGTCGTGTAGTTCCTTGTGCCGGTATCAATCAAACGCAGGTCGGCAACGCTAGGCTCGGTGCCAAGCTTACGCATGAATTCTGCGAGCATTGAGTGATTGAGCGCATGGCCAATAATCTCGGCACCATGTTCAATTTCCAGTGACTGCGGCGTTTCCGCGCCATTCGGCACCACAATAATGCCAGCGTTGGTTGCGCCGGGCACATTGTTAAGTGTGCCGGTGCTGCTGCGGCGCATAAAACGCAGGCTATCAAACCAAACGCCTTCACTGTTGGCGTTATCAATGGCGTGTAAAAACAACGTGACGCGGTCATTGCCACGCAGTTCATCCAGCGCGGCAAGCTGCTGTTCCGTCACCTGTTTCTGCTGGCGGAATTCTTGAGTCTTGCTTTTGGTTTGTTGCGACGCTTGTTCTTGCTGCTCAAGGCGGACGACCTGCACATTTTCCCGCCAAATCAGGTAGGTGAATAATGCTTTGGCTGCGCCTATGCCGCACAGCACTACTATGCACGCTACAATAAAATTGCGCACCGTGCGACGCAGGCCGATGCCCTGGCGATAATCATCGGGGATAAGATTCATGCTAGCCATGTTCAGGAATCCCCCTTAACGCCAGGCCAGTCGTTAATGCAATGCCGGCCATAGTGCCTAAACCATGACCACTTGCTTTATATTTTTCCGATGCAAATACTTGTACCGGGTCAAGAATATCTACAGCGACATGCATCTGTTCCTGCAAATAATTCAATATGCCCGGGTAACGCGCCACGCGCCCAGCCAGATAAATTTGGTCTACAGATTTTCCGCGTGTTTTGGAGGCCATATACACCAGCGTTTTATTAATTTCCTGCAAGAGCAGGGCGATTTCTGGCCTGAGTACCTCTGTCACCATCTGGTTGACTTCATCTGGATTGCCATTATTAATTTCCGAGTCTGAATTTTTTTCGTACAGCAAACGTATCATCAGCTCTTCTGGCATATCCAGCACTTGTTTTAGGCGAGAGAACATGCGGTTTTCGGAGAACTCTACTGGACGGTCTAACATCAGTCGGCGCCCCCAGATAATGGTTAAAAAGCTGGAATCCGCACCAAAATTAATCAGCAGCACATTCGGCAGTTTTGGATATTCTGGCACCAAAATAGCACCAGCATGGCTTACAAGGCGCGCCAGTGCTGCAGGGCCAATATCCAGCGCTTCAACATCAAGGCCTGCATTAGTCAATAAGTCGAGATAAGCCACCACTTTTTCTCGTGGTGCTAATGCTACTAATGCATCTCGTTGGTTCGAGTTGGCTTCTTCCTGACGCAGCGTCATAAAATCAACCACTAAATTATCGAGTTCGCTTTTATATCGTTCACGTAACTCCGCAACCACGGCCACCGCGTCCTCTTGGCCTTCCGTATGTTTGTATGTAATTGTGATAATTTTAATTTGGTCAATTGGCAAGCAAGAAACGACGCGCTTACCCTTGAATGGCTGTGTTGCGTAGGCTTGTTTCAATAGAGACTTTAGTTTTTTTGAATCATTTTGTAGTTCTTCACGTGTGCATGAATACGAAATGGACGCAATGGCACGGATGTGAAGTTTGCCAGCCTGATATTCCATTTGTACCAAGTTAAGCCTATCAAGACCCATATCGAGGCCAATGCAAAACTTGGTACCAAGCCCATTACTCAATATAGGCGATAGCCAATTTTTCAGCCTGGTTTTAAACGAATTGTTAACAGCAGTATTCATGCATGGTCTCTAGGTAGTTAATCCGATAATAAGCGCAAATTTATATTTAGTATGTGACGATTAGCTGGGGATTCTTGCTGCTATTCTCACGACTGTTTATGCTGAACTGGTCTGCGACCTCGGTATAAATCACCACGCCATTGTTGGGACGCACGCCATCTACCCACTCCTGCACCAAAGGTTTCAGGTCAAAATTGATCCAGCCGCTGGTAAAGCCTGCGGCCAGTGGCGTTGCGGCGGTTGATTCATCGGAAGCAGTGGCAACAGGTGTGGGAATGCCAGGGTCAAATTTGTAATGACTTTGATATACAACCGAGACGCCATCGTCACCGCCCATGCTGTAGATATAGCCATTCACTGCCGCTGCAGCCGGCACATCGGTTGCCACAGGATAATTGAGCTGGGCAGTATAGGCATTGTTCAGAGTATCGTACATCACTACTGCATTGGTTGCAGAACTGCCTCGCATGCCACCAATGAGATAAATCTTGTTGCCCAATACTGCTGAGGCCATAGAATCTGTACCGTTCGAAAGTACTGCTTTGGCCGTCCAGGTGTTGGCGCTTGGGTCGTACATCTCGTTATTGGTTAAACTTGCTGCGCCTGTCCAGCCGCCAATGGCATAGATTTTTCCATTCACTGCCTGTATTGAAAGATACATTCTGGCAGTCGTCATCAGGGTTTTGGTAGTCCAGGTGTCGGTGGCGGGGTCATATTCCTCGTTAGTTTTGACTGCGGCTGTACTAGCTGCCCCACCAATAACATATATTTTGTTATTAACTGCTGCTGCAGCTAGATACATTCTCTTTGAGAGCATTTTTTTCTTTGTGGTCCATATATTAGTAGCTGGGTCATATTCCTCAGTTTTATCTGATGCTGAACCAGTGGAGCCTCCAAACACATAAATCTTGCCATTCACCACCGCTACTGCTGCATCCGAGCGGGCAGTGAGCATGGGCGCCTTGGCTGTCCAGGTGTTGGTGGCAGGGTCGTATTCTTCTACGGTATTGAAATAACCGCCAACAGGGTTATAGCCACCAATGGTATAGATTTTGTTATTGACGGTAGCCACCATATGGTTGGTTCTCGCGGTTGGCATTTTAGCCATGGTTGTCCAAGCCTGTGCAGTATTGGGCGGATGAATGAATGACCAGTTGGTGCAGTCGGTGCGGTAGTTCCAGCTGCTGCCAGCTGTTGGCTTACTTGGACAGACCTTGTTGGCGCCCGTGCCTTCTACCCATGGCTCATTGAGCGCATTGACCCATATTGATTTCAGGTTAGTAGTAGGGCTTGCTATGGAGTTTACATACATGCGTAATTTTGCACTTTGCACTGTAGAGCCAGCCGGAATGCTGCTGGTATCAAACTGTATAAGGCTGCGGGCTTCCCGTGTTGAGCTGTGAAGTAACCTGAGCGTAGGTGCCGCGCCATCATTGGCTGCCAACGCAATGGTGTCGTCATAACCGTCGGCAGCGGGGCTCAGGGTGACTGTTCCGCCTGTCGGGTCCGATGGGCCGGTCGCGCTGCAGGGCAGCATGTAATTAAAGGTCATTTTTGGCCAGTGTGCGGCATCACTATTGTCGCTGCTGGTAAACGTAAGGGATCCAAACACAGTGCTCGGCGTAAAACGCACGCCATAATTGGGATAGCTGCCGTTCAGCCAGCTTGAAGTCAAGTCAGTAGTTTCAAAATCAAGCCAGTTCCCGGGGCTACCATTAACAATAGTCATTACATTCGGGTGGTAATCACCCCCCGCCGTCAGCCAAAGCGTGGTGCCATTGCTGGTTGTCCAGTTAGCGCCGCTCCCGCTCGCGCCCGTGCCTTCCTGCCAGTTGCCAGTCATGCGGTATAGATGCGTATATCCCAAAAAACCACCATTGGCATAAAGCGATAACGTGCTGGAAACAGGTCGGCTGCCCGCAGGGAACATGGAGAGGTCAAATTTAATCAGCGGAAAATTTGTGGCGGTGAGATTTAAGGAACCGGATGCGCCATTATTCGTGGCGCTGTTGGTTATGATATAGGTATCCATGCCTGCCGCTGCGTTGGGCTGCAAGGTATAGGTCTTAGGTGTGGACTGGTAAACGTAAATATTGTTACGCGTGAGCTTGACTGAGGTGCCGTTATAAGTGCCGGTTGAGACCAGGTTAGTAGTATTGCCTGATGAAGTCGTCGCATAAGCCGAATAGCTGGCGCCACCGAAATTGCTGTTAGTGATAGGCGTACCTATCACCGGAAACCCCCCAGCACAACTGAAGCTCTGCACGCGTGCATTGGCCGCCTGCAAGCCAGCCTCGGCGGCATAACGCGCGCGGTCTGTATTCATTTGATTGACCACCATGTCGGTGTTCATGCCATTGTCGCGGTTAAGCAAAAAAGCAATCGCCGCAATCAGGTTCATGGCCAGCACCACTGGCAATAAGGTAAAGCCAGCCATTTTGATAGTGCGTTGTCTCACAGCGAACCTCCGCCTAATCGTATGCTGGTTGAAAAGCTTGCGGTGTTGTTGTTTGCATCGCTTAAAGTAAGGCTGATAACAACAATCGACCTGTCAACCGCGCCCATGTTGGTTGGCAGGGTGGCAGTAAATGCGCTGACATTGCTGGCAATCACCGTGGTGCCTGTGCAAGCGGTGTCGCTAGTGGTAGTTTCTATTAACTGGTTGCTGCTGGCATTGCGGCAATACATCACACAACTACTAGTACTCACGCAGGATGTGTCCGTTATCGAAAACCAGTACCCAGTAGTGTTGGCAGCGGGTGTTGTGGTTAAGTTTCTAGGTGGTAGTACACGCGCTTTGTCTGTCATGCGCTCTAAGGCAAAACGGCCTTGGTAGGCCAATTCATTTGCACCACGGCCGGCGATTTGCGCGTCCAGCCCAAGCTTGACCAGCCCATTGAGCGCACCCATGAGAATGGCGCTAATCGCCACGGCAAGCACCAGCTCGATCAGTGTCACGCCATGTTGAGATGATGGCTTACGTATCATTCACCACCACCTGCCAACCAGTGTATTGATTGCATTGGTGCTGCCTTCGGCCTCGTAATAAACACTGACATAAAGCAGGCCGGTGTCGTTGCTGTTGAGCGCGTTGGTAGCAGCGTCAAAACGGTATAACACGACTATGCGGCGATTGGTGGCGCCAGAGGCATCGGAATAATTGGTGCTGATGGATGTTGTAGTATTGCCGCCAGTCAGGTAGGTTTCTGCATATAACTTGCCAAAGGGTTTGCTCAGCACTTCTTCCATCTTGCTGCGCAGATTTAGCTGCTGCACGGCAAGGTTATTGGAACCGCCCATGATGGCGTTGTTAAGCGCCTGCATCGCCGGCACCAGCAATATCGCTAACAATATGACCGACAGCAACACCTCGGTATAAGAAAAGCCGCGTTGGTTGGAATGGCTTGTATTGAGCAGCTTCTCCATCAACGTCATGGCAAAGTCACCAGCCCAGTATTTTCGTTAATACGCACTAAAACACTTTGCGAGCCTAGCGTAAGCAGCACGCCGCTATTGGCTTGCAGCGTACCTTGGTTGCCACCAATACCATCAAACCCCCACATTTGCGTGACGTTAGGCGCGATGAGTAGCTGCGTTCGTGCAGAGCCACCAGCTCTGAATTGTGGCGTGAGCGTGACGCCTTGCGAAAAAGCACTGCTTGCCACATTCAGGTCAAATGGACGCTTGGTGAGTGGGTCGTTGATAGTTGCACCCAAGTTAGCATTAACATCGGAGTAGTAAAGCTGCAAATGCCCAGCCGTAGTTTTACCATCCACTAGCACGTAGCCATTGGTGCGCTTGGCCTCGCTAAAGGCAAAACGCAAAGTGTTGGCAGTTTCTTCAGCTGCTACATTCAACTTTTGCGGGTCATTAGACGAAAGCAAAGGGATTGCCACTTTAGCGACAATCCCCAGGATGGCAATCACAATCAGCATTTCCACCAGGGTAAAACCGCGTGCGGCGATTTTTTTCATATCAACCTCCCTGGTGTGATGCTGTGGTTTGGCCTAGTGAGTTGAATAAGCCTTGGTTTTGCTGTCGTTAGCGGGACTATTCATGTAGATTTGACCTGACTTGGTATCATAAGCCCAACCGTTTGCGCCTGTTGCCGGAACTGGAAGGGGAGCGCCAGTAAGTTGCATTACAATTTCTGCCGCAATAGAACCTTTGTTGTTAATAGGTTCAGCTGGAACGCCTTTACGCAAGTATGGACCAAGCACCATTTTTTCAGCTGTGACGGATCTGTCGCAGGTGCCGCCACTAGCATCGGTATACATGGTCATCTGATCTATAAATAGCTGAGGCAGGCCCGCTGTTCCGAGACCTTTAGTGCCGCCGGTACAGGTGGCAGCAGTGATTACATCTCCCGGGTATTTTCCACCATGTTGCGCCTTGTATAGCTCAATGGCCGAACGTAATGCACTCAGGTTGGAGTCCAAAGCAGATTCCTGTGCATCAACAGTTGCGCTTGAAAATTGCGGAATCACGATGGCCGCCAAAATTGCTAATATAATCACAACGATTAATAATTCAACAAGCGTAAAGCCGCGTTGGATCAGTTTCATAGGTTTGTTTATCATTGAGTACATTTTTAAATCCTTTCAAATAGTGGTAATAATATTAACGGCAGGCATTGCATTTTCTTGAGTCGAATAAAAGCCTAAAAAGCATCTTAATTATCCATTTGCAGCTTAGTGAATCGCACGCGACAGTTTGAATATAGGCAGAATCAGCGAAATGACGATCATGCCGACCACCACCCCCATCAAAATCAGCATAATTGGTTCAACTGACTTTGAAAGTATGGTGATGCGCTTGGTAAGCTCGCGCTCGTAAAAATCTGCCACACGCGTCATCACCATGCCCAGGTTGCCGGTTTGCTCGCCGGTTGACACCATTTGCCGCACCATGGGCGGAATAATGGGTGATTCTGTAAAGCCGATGGCGATGCCGCGGCCTTCATTGACGTGGGTGCGAATGTCATCAATCAATCTTGAAAATATTAAATTACTCACCACGCCTTGGCTGGCCTTGAGCGCCACCGTGATAGGCACGCCATTGCTCAGCGACAGGCCAAGTACGCTGAGCGTCTGGCTTAAATAGATTTGCGTGTAAATTTCTTTAACTATGGGCGCGCGCATTTTGAGTTGGTCGAACATGAGCTTGCCCGCCGGGCTTTTCACCCAGGTAATTACCGCCCATGCCGCGGCGCCGAGGGCTATGAGTATGAGTATCCAGTAGTGGCGCACAAAGGCAGATAGCGCCATAAGAAAGAGGGTAGTGATGGGCAGCTGGTCGTGAATGGAGGCGAACAATACTTCAAACTTAGGAAAGATGACGACCAGCACAAAGACCACGACCAGAATAGAAAACACAATCAAAAACGCCGGGTAAGATAAGGCAGAGGTGATATTGCTGCGCAACTGGCTATTTTTTTCATCCATCCTGAGTAATTGACCGAGCACCTGCGGCAGAAAGCCGCCTTCTTCAGCGGCAAATACCAGGCTGGTGTAGGTATTCGAGAACATTTCCGGATGTTTTTCTAAGGCAACAGAAAAGCTTTTGCCTTCATTAATCGTGTCAACCAGTGAGCCAATAATCTCTGCCAGCAACGGCTCTTCAGTTTGCTGCTGCATGGCTTTCAGTGCTTCCAGCAAGCTGACGCCGGTTTCCAGCAGCATCAAAAGCCGCTCGGTGAATATCATGCGCTGGTCAAGGCTGATCTTGGGCGCGCCAAAGCGGATTTCCATGTTCCAGTTGCGCGTGGCTGGCTTGCTGGCTTGCGCTTGGGTGGATGCCGCTGCTGGTGATGAATTGATATTGATAGCCATGACGATTAATTATCCTAATATTATCTCGAGGATTAACTCGAATGTATGACGCGCGAGACTTCCTCAACGGTGGTGCGTCCCTCAAGGGCGCGCTGCATGCCGTCATCAAACAAGGTCGGGTAGCCTTCAGCCGCGGTAAATGCCAACAGCTCCGCTTTGGTCGGGTTCTTCGCCATGAGTTGCTGCAGGCCGTCAGTGGATTCAATAATTTCGTGTATGCCTAAGCGCCCACGGTAACCGGAATCGTAACAGGCCGGGCAACCGCGCCCTTTGGTCAGCCTTGCGCCTTCAGGCCATTTGTATCTTGCTGCGAGTTCTGGCGGCGGCAGATAAGTAGTTTTGCAGGCCTGGCATACGCCGCGCACCAGTCGCTGCGCCACCACGCCAGCCAATGCAGATGAAAGCAGGTAAGGTTCTACGCCCATATCCGTCATGCGCGAGAGCGCACCCACGGCATCGTTAGTATGCAAGGTAGAAAGCACCAGATGGCCGGTGAGCGCGGCCTGCACGGCGATTTCAGCTGTTTCACGGTCACGAATTTCACCCACCATGATAATGTCCGGGTCTTGCCGCAGCACGTGTTTGAGCATTTTGGCAAAAGGCAGGCCAATGGCGTCATTCACCTGATTTTGATTAATAATATCGAGCTGGTATTCCACCGGGTCTTCGATGGTGACGATATTTTTTTCTATGCTTTTTAACTGGTTGATAGAGGCATACAGCGTGGTAGTTTTACCGCTGCCGGTAGGGCCAGTGACAAGAATCAGGCCATAGCTGCGGCCTAGCAGTTTTTTCAGTAACGTCAGGTTCGGGTAGCTCATTCCGAGTTTTTCAACATCGAGGATAGAGTTGTTTTTATCCAGCACGCGCAATACAACTTTTTCACCATAGATGCCAGCCAGCGAACTGAAGCGCAAATCTACACTGCGGCCTTGCGTGGTTACCTGCATGCGGCCATCCTGCGGTAATCGTCGTTCGGCAATGTCTAGATTCGCCATCACCTTAAGCCGCGAAACAATGGCGGGGTGCAGGTCTGCACGGGTGGATAGCACTTCATACAGCACGCCATCAATACGAAAGCGCACAAACGAGCGGTTACGCCCGCTTTCAATATGAATGTCGCTGGCGCCGTCGCGCACCGCGCGCTGAATCAGGCCGTTGACCAGATTGATCACCGGGCTGCCGCCGGCCATCTCATCGATGCGCATGTAGTCGGTTTGCTGCTGCTCAACCAGCTCGATGTCGTCAGCCATGTTTTCAACCATTTCAGGGCTGAAATCATTGCCGCTATAGGCATCAATCTGGTGTTTGAGGATTTCTTCACGCTTGGCGAGCACCAGACGCAGTTTGCAGCCGGTAATGTCCTGTATTTCATCCAGTGCAGGAATCGCATGCGGGTCTGTGGTTGCCAGTGTCAGGGTGTCATGCACCTTGAACATGGGCAATACTTCCAGCCTGCGTACCACATCCTTTGGAATTAGGTCAGTGGCAGCGCTCTCATACAGGCCAACTCTGAGTGGAATGTACGGGATTCTTAACTGGCGGCTGAGCGCCGTGAGCAGGTCGCTATCTGTAATCGAGCCATTTTCAACAAGGATTTTACCCATGCGTTTGCTGCTTTTAGATTGCAGGCTCATCGCTGCCTCTAACTGAGCCTCAGTGACAACCCCCATTTCCAGCAGAATTTCACCGAGTTTCATGGGCGGTAACGTAGAAAAGTCTTCACCAACCGCATGCAGCTCACCAAAACCTGCTGAATTTAATGCGGCCTGATCGCCCAGACCGGTGACGATTAGAATGTCCTTCACTAAAGCTGGCGGGTTGACGTATTTGAGTGAGCCGCCACTATGCGCGAGCATGGTGTTGGTATCTAGGATAATTTCAAGCGCACGGCCACCCAGCAGGGAGATGCGCTCCAAATCCAGAATGAGATGGATCTGGTTGGATGAAATGCAATCTGAAATGGCTTCTTCCAACGCCTTGCAAGCAGCCTCATTAACGAGCGGCTCGCTTGGCGCAAGATAAGTCATCGCACCGATAACGCTGCGTGCAATTTCTTCTGCCATTATGCTGCGGCCTTTTCCCGTCTGACACTAAAGCGTTGCAGCCACTCTGGTTCGACAGCTACTATTTTTTTGAATACTTCCACAATCGCAGGATCAAGCTGCGTACCGGCTACCCGCTCGATTTCTTTCATGGCGACCTCGTGGCTGCGCCCTGCTCTATAGGCACGCGAGCTGGTAATAGAATCGTAGGTATCTGCCACAGCGATGATGCGGCCATGTAACGGAATGCGTTCGCCCTTAAGACCATGCGGGTAGCCTTTGCCATCATACATTTCCTGATGGTGGCGCGCACCGAGCACGGCTTTGTCTAAGTGCTTGATATGGCGCAGAATTTCATAGCTACGCTCCGGATGTACCATAATAAAAGTGTATTCGTCCTTGGTCAACCGGCTCGGTTTACACAGCACCGCATCGGGGATACCGATTTTGCCGACATCGTGCAGTAATGAACCCCAGAACAAATCGTCCAGTTCATCTGCTGGCAGGCCCATTGCCCTGCCGATTTCCATCGACAGATGGTGCACCCGTTCGCTATGGCCGCGCGTGTAGGGGTCTTTGGCCTCAACAGCCTCAATCAGCGTCATAGCCATTTGCTGATTGAATTCTTTCATGCTTTCGAGCAGCAAATAAGTGTTGCTCAGACTGGATAACTGGTTGGCCAGCACCTCCGCCAGCTTGCGATCACTATTGGTAAAGTCGGGTTTGTGCTGGTGGTTGAGCAATATCACTAGGGAATCGACTTTGCTGTCGGCATGCACCGGACACGCCACAACCTTATAGGGCATGTCAGTGAAAATGTAGGCACGGCGCGGATCATCTGCCGCATTAAGGACGACTGTTTCGCCAGAAGACTGAATGAAGCGATAAAGGTCGCCACGCATCTCGACCAGCACCAGGTCTAGGTTGTGAATCTCCTTGCTGAGATTAGTGGCATACTGGCAGATTTCTTTCGATGGCCGTACAAAGGCAACCACATCGACATCCAGGTGTTCGGCAGCGGATTGCAGCAGACTTTGAAACACTTTTTCATTCTCACCTGAATGGGCCTGCACATGCTGGTCTACCGCATATACCAGATGCAACTCCTCGTAGCGTGCACCAAGCTCTTCTGTGATTATCTCGAGTTCCACCTTATGTTTGTATTCGTCAAAAATACCCGCAGCAAGGTCTTCTATCGATTCTGCCAAGTGATCGATTTTCATGGGCGTAGCGTTTTTTTTAAAATAATCGACAATAACTGCCACCCATCCCAGCAAGCCGTCATTGGTAAAACCCAGCGATTGATATAGTGCAGTTTTACTAGTGCCTAAATCATGGCGCTGCAAGCTTGCCTCCACATTGCCCGAAGATATTATGGCGGTTCCAAGCTTTTTCGCATGTGGGTTATCGCCGCCCCAGAGCGGGTTGCCTGCTTTATCAAAGACAAGCAATATGGTTTCGGAACCAACGGCACGATTAAGCCAGCGCTGATATCTTGGGAAGTCGATTTGCCCGAATACTTGATTAGACATGTGCTTCCACTCCTTCAATATTTTCAGTTCCAAAATATTTATCGAGCTCCCTTGTCAGGGCACGCATACTCAGCGGTTTTTCCAAAAACTCAAGATTATTGATCTTTTGTGTCCATTCGCGGTGTTCACGGTCGGTCATGGATGTCATGACAAAAATCGGGAATATGCGCTGCGGATATTGCTCTTCTAGCGCAAGACAAAGCTCTTTGCCAGTCATCAGCGGCATTTGTATATCAGTCACCATCGCGTCAGGCGCGCTTTTTAAAATGGAATTCAGTGCTGTTTGGCCGTTCTGGACAGTTTCTATGGCATAACCGGCACGTTCGAGGTAAAGCTTGAGCACGCGCGTCATATGCGGCTCATCATCAACAATTAAAATGCGTTTCATGCGGCCTGTGACTCCTCTAGTTGAACTGGTTGTGCTTTGAATGTAATAATGAACTCCGTACCTTTACCTAACTCACTGTTAACACTGATAGAACCGTGATGCAGCTCGATGATTTGCTTGGCTAAATACAAACCCAAGCCATGACCGCAGCGTGATTCAGTCTCGCTATTGTTGGCGCGGTAGTATTTGTGAAATATTTTTTCGCTATCTTCGGGTGATATACCAATCCCTTGATCACGAACGCTGATTTGTATCTGATCATCATCAAGCGTTTGTGCACTAAGGGTAATCTTGCCTCCAGCTTTGCTGTACTTGATGGCGTTACTGAGCAGGTTATCAATCGCTATACGGAACAGATCCTTATCCAGCCGGACAGAGCCGAGATCAGGTGGAATCGTGAGCGCAAGCTCAGTGCCCTTACCAAGCGCATGGTTACTCATGCTGTTAAAGGCATCCTGTAGAAGGTCATACATCTTCACCCGCTTGCGAGCAAGCTGCAAGGTGCCAGTTTCCATTTTTGAAATATTCAGCAGGTTATTGATCAACCCTGCCATGCGCTCAACTTCGCCATGAATCACATTGACGGCGTCCACCCGTTCGGCTTCAGACAGGCTGGCGTAATCAAGCAGGAGTTCGCTATAGGCCGAGAGCGTATTGAGCGGAGTTTTAAGTTCGTGTGAAACATGGGATACAAATTCAGCACCCGCCTGCTTGGCTAGATATTCCTTGCTGATATCGCGGAAGACAATCAGCATGCCAAATAAAGCACTGTGATCGCGTGGTGAAAAAAGCGGGAATGCGGAAATTGAAACCCTGCAGTCCGAGCTACCCTCGGGCATATACTCAATGCTGGCTGAGCGTTTGGCCGAAGGCGTGCTTCTGAAGCGCATCAAAAAAGCCAACACCTCTTTATTTTCACACCATTCCTGGGGTTGCCTGCCAATGATTGCATCGCGACTAATGCCTAATATGGGTTCAATTTTCTGGTTAGCAAAAGTGGGAATGCATGCGTTATCAATCACCAGGACTGCATCAGGAATCGAGTTCAGTGCTGATTCGGCCTTTTCCTGTTTATATGAAAGCAGATGGGTAACGGTTTGTGTGGAAACCGACTCCTTGTCTATTTGCTGCACTCTGGATTGAACAAGCTGGATAAACTGATCGAAACGCTGAATAAAGTCGCCTAAATCATGGCCATGTGTTGGCATCGAAGCCTGGATGCCGTAGGAAAGTGATGCTTGCTCCATTTTTTTGCTCAATTGGCCAAAAGGTTTTATCTCGCGGCGAATTAAAAAGTAAGAAAGCGTTGTCAGCAAAAATATAGGCAATGCCATTAAGGCGAAATTTGAAATCTGGCTGCCTATCATTTTGGTTGGTTTGCTGTAATAGCCGGCGCGGACAAACCCTGCCAGTTGTCCGTCTTTCATGAGGGGGGCAAAAAACTCCCTGATCTGGCGACCGTCGCCCGGGGAAGTGAGATTATGCTCGCCAAACCAGGCAAAAGGCTCAGCAGGCATGGTTGCGGCAGAAACCAGGCTACCTGCCGAAGTGATTTCATTTAATTTCTGCCCAGCCAGATTCACAATCACGCTATAGGCAAAATCTTCATTATCCTGAACATTGACCAGGCTGCGCATCAAGCTGCCTTTGTCAGAAGCCGGTACTAATTGAGAATACTCCACGCCGGACAATGCGCGGGTAAGCGCTATGCCATGCACGCGGATTTTTTCCTCATGCAGTTTAACCTGATGCTGATATAGCAACCCGCTGATAATCGCAATCACGACCAGCGAGGCTGCAATCATCAGTAATCCTAGTCGATCATTTTTCATTTTAGTTAATACACTTATGGTGAATTCTTATCGATTATCTCAATTACCACTGAATACAATTCAATGAACACAGCTACTTTTTCATTGCTAATTCATAGAGAGCAATATGAGGGTATATTCAGGCATTACGGAGGAATTTTTTTTATCTTTAATTGGAAGGCAGAAAGTTGAATAGTTAATACTTGGAAGATTCATATCTGATTTTTCATGTGTACAATAAGCATACTTATTAGGGTGTAACCATGAAAAGCTATTCTGAAATTGAAGCAAACGATTTAATTGAGCTTGTCAGCAAGCCTAAAGTACTTTTAGTTGACGTACGTAACGATGATGAAGTTGCGCGCGGCATCATTGATGGCGCAATACATATCCAGCTCTCAATGTTGCCATTACAATACGAAAAACTGATGGGTGCAAATACGGTGGTATTTTACTGCCACAGCGGAATACGCTCAGCCCATGCGGCAGACTTTGCAGTGAATAAAGGAATGAAGGACGTGTTTAATCTTGTTGGTGGTGTGATAGCCTGGGGCAAGGCCGGCTACGCACTAAGCAAGAAAAAATAACCTGTTGAATATGTTGATTATGATTGGAAAATAATGGAATTCGATAAAGAACTAGATGCCCGTAATCTCAATTGCCCATTGCCCATCTTGCGCTGCAAAAAGGGCTTGAGTGAGATTGCGCCCACGCAAACCTTAAAAATTATGGCCACAGACCCGGGCGCTGTTAAGGATTTTCAGGCTTTTTGCAAACAAACCGGCCACGAGTTATTACAGCTGGACGACGTTGATGGTGTATTTACGTTTTACATCAAAAAACGCGCCGATGCATAAACAGCATGACTAAAAAGCTCGCTTTAATCGCATCCAAAGGCTCGCTTGATTGGGCATATCCGCCCTTTATCCTAGCCTCTACCGCTGCTGCGCTGGATTATGAAGTGCAGATCTTTTTCACGTTTTACGGTTTGACACTGCTTAAAAAAGATTTAGGCGATTTAAAAGTATCACCGCTCGGCAACCCTGCCATGCCGATGCCTATACCCATGCCTAACCTCATACAAATGCTGCCGGGCATGGAAAGTATGGCGACCATGATGATGAAGCAAAAGATTGCAGATAAAGGTGTAGCCAGTATTGAAGAGCTACGCGCTGCCTGTTTGGAAAGCGGTGTTAAACTTATTGCTTGCCAAATGACGGTTGATTTATTTGATTTCAAAACTACAGACTTTATTGATGGCATTGAGTTTGGTGGCGCTGCGACCTTTTTTGAGTTCGCAGGTGAATCCGACGTGAATTTATTTATCTAATGAAAAAGGCGCTTTCTGCGCCTTTTTTTATTTTAGCTTGGCCAGCTGGCTCTGCAGTTTCTCCAGATTCGCGCCAAATTCAGCCAACCGCGCTTTTTCCTGCGCCACCACCGCGGCTGGTGCGCGTGCTACAAAGCTTTCATTGCCCAACTTGCCATTGGCTTTGCTAATCTCATTTTCCAGACGCGCAATTTCTTTGCCTAAACGCTCTTTCTCTGCCGCGACATCAATCTCGATTTTTAGCATCAGCTTAAAGTCATCTACCAACATCACCGGAGCATCGGCCTCTGGCAACCCAGTCACAACCCCTACATCTTCCAGTTTGGCCAAAGCCTTTAAATATGGTGCATAGCCAGCTAATTTGCCCGCATCACCGGCTGCTATTAACGGTACACGTGCTGCCGGCGATATGTTCATTTCGCCACGCAAGCTGCGGCAGGCATCCACCATTTGTTTTAATTGTGCAACCCAAGCTTCTGAGGCTTCATCCAGTTTATCAGGCTGTGCGCTTGGATAAGCTTCCAGCATGATGCTGGCGCCATGCTTCTCGGTCATCGGGGCGATAGTTTGCCAAATCTCTTCGGTAATGAACGGCATGATCGGATGCGCCAGTCGCAGAATAGTTTCCAGCACCCGCAACAAGGTACGACGCGTCGCGCGTTTTTCAGCATCAGTACCGTTTTGAATCTGCACTTTTGCTAACTCTAGATACCAGTCACAGTATTCATCCCACACAAATTCGTAAATAGCTTTAGCCGCCAAGTCAAAGCGGTAATCCTCAAACGCACGTTCCACATCAGCCTCGGTGCGCTGCAAAATACTCACAATCCAGCGATCGGCTTGCGAGAATTTGCGCCCATGTTCACCACAACTCGCGGCATCAAAGCCGTTGTCCTGGGGACTTCCATCTTCTTTTTGGGTATTCATCAGCACAAAACGCGTGGCGTTCCACAATTTATTGCAGAAATTCCGGTAGCCATCGCAGCGCTGCAAATCAAACTTAATGTCGCGCCCAGGTGAAGCGAGTGCTGCAAAGGTAAAACGCAGCGCATCCGTGCCATAAGCCGCAATGCCTTCCGGGAACTCTTTGCGTGTGCGTTTTTCAATCTGCTCGGCCTGTTTCGGGTTCATCAAGCCGGTGGTGCGTTTTTTGATTAACTCATCAAGCGAAATACCGTCAATCAAATCAATCGGATCCAGCACATTGCCTTTAGATTTACTCATCTTCTGGCCTTCGGCATCACGAATCAAGCCATGCACATACACATGCCTGAAGGGGATTTTGCCAGTGATGTGCGTGGTCATCATCACCATGCGCGCCACCCAGAAGAAGATGATGTCAAACCCTGTCACCAGCACACTGGAAGGCAGATATTGCTGTAAGGCTTGGTTTTGTGCATCTATTGCTTCATCGCCTGTCCAACCCAGCGTAGAGAATGGCCATAGTGCAGATGAATACCAGGTATCCAATACGTCATTGTCACGGGTTAAACCACGTTTTTTCAGCGCCTCAATTGCATCCTTTTCAATATCTGTTTCACTAAGCTCACTCAGCATTTTTTCGAACTGTTGATAAGCTTCAGCTTCATCACGAGCAACATAAACGCCTCCCAAAGCATCGTACCAAGCCGGGATTTGATGCCCCCACCATAATTGACGCGAGATACACCAATCCTGAATGTTATTCAGCCATTGGTTGTAAGTATTGACCCAGTTTTCAGGGTGAAACTTAATCTCACCGCTAGCAACAACATCGAGCGCTTTTTGCGTGATTGATTTACCGTCAGCAGCGGGTTTACTCATGGCAACAAACCATTGATCGGTAAGCATAGGTTCAATCACTACGCCGGTACGGTCGCCGCGCGGCACTTTGAGTTTGTGTTTATCGGTTTTGACTAAATAGCCTTGCGCCTCAAGGTCTGCGACCACTTGCTTACGCGCGGCAAAACGCTCCAATCCTATTAAGTTTTTAGGTAAATCTATAGATTGTTTAGCTGAGCCATCAGCTGCAACTACTTCTGCTGTAGCAGGTACATTGCCAACTAAATTTAAAATAGCGATCTTATCTAAATGATGGCGCTGGCCAACCGCGTAGTCATTAAAGTCATGCGCTGGCGTGGCCTTCACCACGCCTGTGCCGAATTCTTTATCGACATAATCATCGGCGATAATCGGGATTTCACGGTCGCATAGTGGCAATTTAACGTTTTTACCAATCAAGTGTTTGTAGCGCTCATCTTCAGGATGCACCATCACCGCCACGTCGCCCAGCATGGTTTCCGGGCGTGTCGTTGCCACCGTCAAATGACCAGAACCTTCAGCAAGCGGATAGTTGATGTGCCACATAAAGCCATCTTCTTCTTCCTGCACTACTTCCAGGTCAGACACCGCTGTACCCAGTTTCACATCCCAGTTCACCAGCCGTTTGCCGCGATAAATCAAGCCTTCGTTATACAAACGCACAAAAGTCTCGGTAACGGTTTTGTTTAAACCTTCATCCATGGTGAAGCGCTCGCGTGACCAATCAGGCGAAGTGCCAAGTCGGCGCATTTGGCGGGTGATGGTAGAGCCGGAATGCTCTTTCCATTCCCATACTTTTTCCAGGAATTTCTCACGGCCTAAGTCATGGCGCGATACACCCTGTGCATCCAACTGGCGCTCAACCACTATCTGCGTGGCTATGCCCGCATGGTCTGTACCCGGCTGCCAGAGCGTGTTGTCGCCCCGCATGCGGTGATAGCGGGTGAGTGCATCCATGAGGGTTTGGTTAAAGCCGTGCCCCATGTGCAACGTACCGGTGACATTGGGGGGCGGTAATAGAATGCAAAAGTTTTCTTTAATTTCCGGGTTCAAACCAGCGGCATAATAGCCTTTGTTCTCCCAGAATTCGTACCATTTGCTTTCAATGGTTTTAGGGTCAAACGACTTGGCCAGTTCTTTTTGTGGTGTATTTTGAATGCTCATAGGCGTGAATTTTACCACAGCCCACATGGCCTCGACGCCTGCAAAAACGCGTGCCCTGAAAAATTAAGGCAAGGAATGCTACTTATTTACGACCGACTGTTCACGCTATCGCCAAAAAACTCAACGCCTACTTTATCCCAATAACGTGAAAAACGTTTTAGCCGTTTTTCACTGATTTCGGCCTCTGCAAATTTAACTTCCGGCTGCCATATTGGATTAAATGGCTCTAATAATGCTTTTACTTGTGTATTTGGTGTTGCCTGTGTAACCACTTGGCCTACCCCACGCGCTTTGAGCACTTCGCGCGTATCGCCGATCCAGACTTCCACATCTTGCAGCTCATTTAAACAATCCGCTAAAAATTGTATGCGTTTAAGCGGCCATTTGCCGTGCAGCATATCATCGAACACGAAAATCTTAGGCATGGGTTTGCGTAATAGCGGATGCGCGGAGGAGAGCATTTCATCGTGCACAAACACGGCCACCGCCTGGTGCGTTGAAATTGGGCCTCTCTCTGGCATTATCACACGATGTGCTTTGGCTTTTTCTGGCGGAGTATTGTCGAATAATTTTTCGGCAAGTGCCTCGTGACTTGCATCAAAAGGGCAATTCACTTTGCAATTGGCACAGTATTTTTCTCCGGTATGGCGCGCCAGACTTTCCTTGTTAAAGTAATATGGCTTGGAACTATATAATGAGGCCACCCATTGCCAGGAAAGGTGGTTGGAGCCTTTGTCGCCATCGAGCAAATGATTTTCAAACCAATCGGCCGCCTCGCGCCAATCAACCTTAAGCCAGTGCACCACGTAAGCTGCAAACCACTTACGTGCATGGTTGTGCACATAGCCTTCTTGCATTAAGTTACGAATAAAACCATCCATACAGGGCAGGCCGGTAATGCCCTGGCGAATAAAATCCGGCAATAATTTATCGCCAAGTGCAATTTTTGGATCTTCGATATCGTTGAAAATGCCATTGCCTAATTGATACCAGACACGGCGCCAATAGTCGCGCCAGGCCAGTGCACCTACAAACTCTTCAGCCTGTGCGCCAAAACGATTACGCACACTGTCAGAGGCTTCTTTTAAAGTGATACAACCATGCCGAAAATACGGCGAAAGCCTGGAAACCGAGCCATTGAGAAAATTTCGATTACGATTATAAGCCTCAATATCAATCGTATTCAGGCGTTTTAATGCCTCGTGCCTGCCGCCGCGCCATTCGTCACCCAAAAACGAACCAATTGCCTGTGGAAACATACGCCTAATGTATTGTAATCGCTCTACACGATCTGGAGGTATAGTGAGTTTATAAAAATTTGCCATTATGATATTTCCAGCTGTATTCTTTTCATATCAATAGTTTACACTTCTTTTATAAGTTTTTTTCGAGTATATTTTGCTTTATTTTGTCAATGGAATATCCATTGCAGTTGTTATAAGTGATTTTAGTGAGTTAGTATTTTTCTACGAGCCACTAAATTAGTGCTAAGATAATTCTAGTAACTTTTAAGTGTATTTTAAAGAGGCGATAATGATAGATGCAATGTGGGTGTGGGGGGCGATTGGCTTGGTTTTATTGGCGGTTGAAATGGCCACTGGTACGTTTTATGTACTGTGGTTTGGCATTTCAGCCTTAAGCGTGGCTATCGCCATGTGGGTGTTCCCTAATATTCCACATGCCATACAATTTGCCATGTTTGCCGCCCTTTCCATCAGTTCACTCGCCATTTGGAAACTCAATTATAAAAAAACCGAAACACATTCGCGCGTAGGGCAGGCGCAAGGCGAAGAGATTGGACGTATTGGCACAGTTATAAAGGCTTGCAGCCCAACCCATAATGGCAAAATTCGCTTTACCCAAGGCTTAATGGGCAGCCGCGAATGGGCCGCCATTGCAGATGAGGCAATCGAAGCAAACAGCAACGCAACCGTCATTGCCGTTGAAGGTAATGCGCTGCGCATTAAAAAAATCAATTAACTTTTTAGGCAACTTAACCTTAGGAAAGCATCATGACCGAATTTAGCTTTGTACTCATATTTTTAGCAGTTATTGCCATATTTAAAGGCGTGCGCATTGTGCCGCAGGGTGAGGAATGGGTAGTGGAACGCTTGGGTAAGTTTGCTGGCGTACTCACCCCTGGCTTACATGTAATCAACCCCGTTTTTAGTCGAGTGAGCTATAAAGTCACCACCAAAGACATTATTTTAGACGTGCCTGAACAAGAAGTGATTACGCGTGACAACGCTGTGATATTAGCTAACGCAATCGCATTTATTAAAGTCTCGAATATTGAACGCTCTGTGTACGGTATCGAAAATTTCCGTGAAGCAATGCGCAACATGGTGCAAACTTCACTTAGGTCAATTATTGGCGGCATGGATTTAAACCAAGCACTCACCTCGCGCGACCGCATTAAAGCTGAACTGAAAGAAGCAATCGCAGATGAGGCGCTGGACTGGGGTTTAACGGTAAAATCGGTAGAAATTCAAGATATTAAACCTTCATCTAACATGCAGGATGCCATGGAGAGACAAGCTGCCGCCGAGCGTGAACGCGTAGCTGTAGTAACCGAAGCTGAAGGTGCCAAACAATCGCTGATATTAAACGCAGAAGCACGCCTGGAGGCTGCGCGTAAAGATGCTGAAGCACAAATGGTGGCTGCCAAAGCATCCGCTGAGTCGATTAAATTTATCACCGAAGCGGTAAAAGAAAATAATGCGTCCGCCATGTTTTTATTGGGCGACCGCTACATCACTGCTTTGCAAAAAATGTCAGCTTCTGAAAACAGTAAAATTATTGTCATGCCGGGCGATTTGGTTGGTGCAGTAAAGTCTTTAGTGGGTGGCAAATAAGAGCTCGATTCCTTCCCTACTAGGGGGAGGGCTGGAGGGGTCAAAAGCGACCACACACCAAACAAGCTGGATCTTTACTCAGCCTAATAGTGCGCCATTCCATAGAAAGCGCATCCAGCAACAACAATCTGCCTTGCAAACTCTCACCTATATTCAATATTAGCTTTAGGGCCTCCGCTGCTTGGGTGGTGCCTATCATGCCCACCAATGGCGCAAATACGCCATTGTCCGCACAGCGCATTTCCTGGTCTTCGCCTACATCAGGATACAAGCAGTGATAACACGGGCTGGTTTCCTGCCTAAAATCGAATACTGTAATTTGTCCTTCAAATCGAATCGCCGCACCTGAAACCAGTGGTTTTTTAAGCTGCACACAGATTCGATTCAACGTGTAGCGGGTAGCAAAATTGTCAGAACAATCAATCACCACATCTGCTCGCTCGGCTAAGGCTTTAAATTCGGCCTCGGTAGACTTTTGCTGAATGGTTTGCACCATAACATCGGGGTTAATTTCATAAATGGTTTGCTGGGCAGAAACCGCTTTATTGATACCCACACTTGCAGTGGTGTGGATAATCTGCCGCTGCAAATTGGTCAAATCGACATTGTCAAAATCGCAGATGGTTAATTTACCCACGCCAGAAGCCGCTAGATATAAGGCTGCTGGCGAACCCAACCCACCAGCCCCAACTATCAGCACATGACTTTGAGTGAGTTTTTCCTGGCCCTCATACCCCACTTGCGGCAATAGAATGTGACGGCTGTAGCGTAGAAGTTGATTGTCATTCATGGCTAAAGTTTAGTGAAGCTGACCAGCTTGAATCATAGCGTTGTAAAGAACGAATGGCGAAATCCAAACAACCATGTGATCAAACTCCCCATTTGCTGCACCTGCCGCAGTTACATCATGACTTACAAAAACGGCATCATTATTTAAATTGGCATTTTCATCTGCACCGCCTGAACCTTGTGTAAAAGTTGCACCCATTGAATAAATCACAGCAACTGCTTCATTTATTAAATTGATTGTAGCAGTGCAATTGGCTGCAGTAGATGTTGCGCACACACGAAAATCTGGCGTTAATGCTGCAAGCCCTATTGTATTCATTGCATTATTTGTAGTAAAAGCATTTGTATTTGCACTTGTAACTGCATAGCGAATTCTGTTATTCCAGGCATCCATTGCAAATCCCTGAGCATCAGTTGGCTGAATGCCTAAACTTGTAGCAGGCAAAAACCCCACAAGTTGAGTGCATGCCCCACTGGCATTTGGATTAGCTGTCCCTGTATCATCGGGAAAAGTGGCTGTACCATTATTTGTTGCTGGACAAGGTAACCGTCCATTACGTTGTGCAAAACCTAACAAAGCTTGCTTGGCATTCTCTAAGGTGTTTTCTGTTTGTGCCTGTGCCAATTGCTGTCGCTGCGCTTGCAAAGGTAGAAGTAGCGCTCCGAGTACGAAACCTAGTATGACCAACACCATGGCCATTTCTATTAATGTGAAGCCTATTTGCTTCATTCTTATGTTTAATTCTATCATGGCGCTACAATCGTAGTTTGATCGTTGTAATTGCTAGTTTTTTGTTTGTTGGTAGCATCAAAAGTAAAGTCTCCATCTGCATTTTCTGTGCTATCTAAGTAATCAGCGATATTGTTTGATGGGCGACTCTGAGGGATAGCTGGTAGCGCTTCGGTTGTCGGTAGTGCAGAACCAGCACCAATTAATAATGCACTTATCCCAGCTTTAGCTCCAGCCTGAATATTAGCGGTAGGTGACCACTCATAATAAAAATAATCTTGCCATAAATTTGTTTTAAACCAGATTGGTTCTTTTAAGCCTATTGTAAATGAACCAATCGCATTACACGCTGCATTACCCCCAGACTTTACACAGCCTGGAGCAGCCAAGTCTGAGGTTGAATATATGTCTGCGTACGCTGGCGGCGTGTAAGTATAGGTGCCAATAACGTTATGCGTGCAAACACCTGCTGCAGTGCAGGTAAAATTGCTTGTTCCTGCTGTATTTTTACAAAAACCCGCACCTGTACAGGTACAAACTGTACTTGTAGTACGTGTACATGCTCCTGAAATATTGGATGCTGACCATGTTCCGCTACTCCGCTTAAAAGCAACACTAATAATCGGTTTGAAACTACAAGCACAAAGATTGCTGGCGCTGCATGAACAATTATCGGTTATGTCTATTGGCAACTGCCCCTCTCTGTTGCCGAGCACAGAAATATTAGAAGCAGTACCAAGTAAATCAGCATCAGGGAAATAACCATTTTTAGCCCTATAACTATTTAAAAGAAATTTTGCTTCCATCACAGCACGCTCTTCTAATGCTGCGATTAACTCATCAATCGTAATATAAACTAATTTATCATTGTAACTATAGGGTTCTACCGATTGATCTTTGTAGGTTGGGTCATTTTTAGCTACTACTCTAAAATCTTCTCCTGCGATAAACTCCTGCACGTTAATATCACTTGTTGGGTACAAATAATTCTTATATGGCGTATTATCTGCCATCACAATTTTATCTAAATATTGATTTGGATTTGCAACGCCTCCCGATCTATCTTGCCCGCCAATTGGCTCGCCAGGAGCAATAATAACAGCAGCTACTCGGTTAGATATGACTACACCGTTTCTATCTTTCACGGTAAGCCACGGGTAAGCTGGATTATTTATAATGCTAGGGTTAATCACTGGGTCAGATGCTGGCGCTTGGTAATGATGCACCAAATTTCTAGATACCTCATACCACAAACGATTGCCCTGAGCGTCTTGCCAATCACCTCCCAAGCCTGTTTGAGGTAAAACACACGGGTTAGTCTGCCCATATATGGGCAACTCTCCAATTAAAAATTCATATTTAAAAACGCCTGTATAACAATCACTCTTCCCATCAAATCCACCGCCAGTGCCTCTATCAGGAAAAGGAAGCTGCCCAGGAGTATTGGGGTGACTCACTGCCCAAGAAATCAATGCCTGTTTGGCTGAAGCAAGTGATTGATAAGTTTTTTTATCTTGTTCTAGCCTCAATCTCTCCGGGTTAAAAGCATGTAGCAAATAAGCAAGCACACCCAACCCAATAATAAAGGCCATTAAGATTAGCACTGCGCCTTTTTGTTTGGTAAATAACTTATTTGGTTTTTGCATACAACTTATGTCTAAAAACCTTGATTCCCAATCGTACCGCTATCGCCTTGTGCACCGTGGTTGCGTGCTTCGCGCACTCGATTGGTTTCGGGGTCGTAAACCTGGCCAGCTTTTAAGTTAAGGCGCTTGCCATTGGCAGATAATTTGATTGGCACGCGATTGCTATCTTCTGACAATCTGCCCACTTGTACATCTTTATTGCCTGAGTTTTCTTGCAGGGCTTGGTTATTCACCCATATGGTGCCATGTTTGCCATCGTTACGTTTTACATAGCCTTGCAAATTCACAGCATTGGGCAGCACAATTGGCGCGGGTTCAGCTGTTTCAACAGGCTCTTCTACTTTTACTTGCGCATTTAATTTTTTGGTTTTCCTTAAATAATCCAGGTTACTGCGTTCTGCGGGAGAGGTAAACAGGCGGCCAATCGGCTCGGCTGCGATTGTTAATTGATTAAACGCCATAAAAATGGTCATGGCGAAAATTAATGCGAAAATTTTCATCATAAAGCCCCCGACAGTTGTGGGTCGCGCAAGGTCAGCCAATCTATTTCACAATTGGCTTGCATGTTTGCCGCTATATTTTTGCTATTCACCACCGCACCAATTGGGCGCTTTATTTCACAATCGCGCACAATAAATGGTGTGGTCTGCTCATGCAGGCCGTCTAGCAGCGCCAATATATCACCTTCATGTAGCATGTCTAATTTAAGGCTCATCACAGAGCGATTTAGCCTGAAACTACCCAGATTAGGCAAAAAGCCGGGTTTGTAATTCTCTTGCAGGCCAATATTGTAATCAATGCTGAATAATTTGTGCTGCGCGTGGATTTTACGCAAAGTTTCTATCCATTCGATACGCCGTTCTTCGCCAATAAAGCCCTTTGCCAGCAAATCGTTATAGATTGGCAAATACTGAATAATCATCTCTTTTTCCAGGCCCGAAGACTGGTATTTTTGACGCGCCTGGTTGAGCATATTCTGCTGCGTTTGTAAGGCCGTTTCATTTTTAGTACGGTATTGGTCCGCAAAGCTCACCAGCAAGCCCACCAGTATTAGTGCGCCTCCCAGCCCGATTATCGGAAACTGTAATTTGCGCCAATCTTGCTGACTTAAGCTCATGAGCTAGCTCCTGAATTGGCGGTTTTTAACACTATTTTCAGTTTAAATATCGCGGGCGGGCGCTCTGTGGTGGCATTTTCATCGGTAGTGCTGCCTTGCAAATTGGCCAGCGAGCTCACGTTAACAGGTTCTTGTAACACCACCACTTGATCAACCAGGTTGTTTTCTCGCAGGCGATTCACAAACACATTCACACTGTTTAACGCCGCACGATAATCGCCTGTAAAGCTTTTGATTTCCGCATTGATAAAACCAACCTGAATGAGTTTTGTCGGGTCATTGTTAGCAGCTACTGGCTGGTTGTTTTGGCTTTGCGCTGGGTTTAGATTACCTTCCTCATCCTTAATCTCTTTATCACTGGTTTGTATCCAGCGTATTCTGCTTAAGGCAATCTCGGGTGAAGCCTCAAAAGCGCCGCTCAATACCTGCATTAATTGGCGCGGTGATTGATTATTATTTTTTATTGTTTGTGCCAATTCAGCCGCAATTTTCAGCTCGTTACTGGGGATTGGCGTGGTTGGGAAATTTTTCGCAACCTCTTCATATTGCCTTTGTTGTTGCAGAGTTTGTGCAGCAATAAGTTGCAACTGGTCTTTTTGTTGATAGCCTTGCCATGCATAAAATGCGGCCAGCACCACGCCAACCGTTACTACACCTGCAGTTGCTATGTTTATTTTACGGCGCAGATTGTTTAGGCTGTGCATTTTGCTAAACGTTACTGGTGCTAAGTTATCGGGCACATTGCCATTTGCCAACAACTGCATATGCAAAAATTCAGGATGCGTCTTAACCAGATCAGCAGCAATATGCACGTTTTTGGCGTAGGCCAAAATATCCACTGTCTTACACTCCAGGCCTTGTTCCTGGCTGATGCTTTTAGCAATTTCTTCATTTGAGCCATCTACCGCTGGCATAACCAATTGCAACGGTGTTTCACTTGAAATTAAACGCTGACTCTGTAAATATAACTGCGTTTTATCAATTTCTACCAAGTAAAAATAGGCAAGCTGGTTAGGCTTCACGTCTTTCATGGGCACCAAACGGCTCATGCGCAAACGGCCGTTATGCAAATAGGTTTGACGCAAGCCGGAGGATAATCGCTCACATAACAAAATGTGCGGCGCCATCAGTTTCATTTGGCGCACCGCCACCTGGCTTATCATCGGCAGTAAATACACACCTACCAGTGGAGCATGGCTAGCTTGAATAACATCCATCCAGCCTTGTAAAAAATCGGCATTGCTTAGCGCCACAAATAAAAAATTATCATCTTTGCGCTTATCAGCTGCGCGATTGATAAAGTGCGCTGCACGATATATGCTATTGCGGTTAAATTGATTAAGCTTGCGATCGACAATTTCGCGCCGCGCGCCGCCTGTAGTGTGTGGCAGGCTTTCCAGCTTGTAGTCTTCTTCAATCGCATCAACGATTAAATAAATATTGGTGTTGCCATGTTGTGCTAAATATTCGCTGAACGCGGTGTAATCTTGATTTGAATTGCTGAAAACAGCATAAGTTTGCAATTTTGTGCCATACCACAAGCCAGCAGTTAGGCTGGTGTTGGTGGCGCATAAAATTAATTTTTTCGGATTACTTAACATAAGCTTTCAACATAAGCACTCATTCATTAGAGCTTCATTTTACCAAACGAATCGTACACGGGGCCTAGCACTGACATCATAATAAACGCTAAAATCAGCCCCAAAACTACGGTGAGCGCGGGCTCTAGCAGTTTAAGCATTTTTTGCATCAGTTCATTCACATCTCTATCGTAAAAATAGCTCACATTGAGCAGTGATTTATCCAGCGCGCCGGTGTTCTCACCAACTTTGATCATACGCACCACCAGGGGCGGGAACAGGCCTGCATTGTGAAAGCTATCAGACATGCTGTCGCCTGCGTTAATCTGGGCATGCACACGGCTGAGCGCATCGGCGATCACACGATTACCTACGATATTCTCGCAAGTTTTAATCGCCTGCAAAATGGGAATGCCCGTTTGGTACATCAAGGCAAAATAACGCGCAAAACGCGCCATAATAATTTTATGCAGGATCTCGCCCGTTAATGGTAACTTGAGTTTGATGTAATCAAAACGGTAGCGCGCCTCGGGGCTTTGTCTGATATAGGCTGCCAGGCCGGCAATGACCACAATCGGAACGGTTAAAATCAGCCACCAGTATTTTACAAAAGCATTGGAAATAAAAATTAGAATCCTAGTATTTAAAGGCAGCTCTTGGCCAAGACTATTTAAGAATTTCACCATTTCCGGCACTAAGTAAATCATTAAAAAAGTGACTGCTGCCATCACTACTACAAATACAAACAATGGATAGGCAAGCAGCCGCTTGGTTTGCCCTAATAATTCATCCTGCCATTTTAAGGTGTTACATAAGTTATCAAACACCGTAGGCAATTGGCCCGTTTGCTCACCGGCAGCCACTAGGTTTACAAATACTTCATCGAATACATCAGGGTGTTCTGCCATTGCTTGCGAGAGCATTTTACCGCCTTCTACCTCACCTGCTAGCGCACCCAACACTTTTTGAAAATATGGATTTGCAGTGCTTTCGCGTAAATCATTTAAACCTTCTAACATTGGCACACCAGCACTGGTAAGCTGCTCAAGCTGAAAGCAAAACATGACTAAATCACGGTTGCTAACTTTGTTTTGTGAGAAAGCTTTTTTAGATTTTTCGGTCGACTTAAAGGTTATTAAATCTAAACCCATGCGCTCAAGGCGAATCTCTAAATCCGCCTCGTTAATAGCGTCTATCTGCCCTTGCGCATGGCGGCCAGTTTGATCAATTGCCCTGTAATTAAAGGTAGCCACGGTTTGATTATGATTCTAATTTTCTTAATGCCAAATCTAACTAATGAAAGATACGCGCAGTGAGATCAATCACACGCATCACTTCTTCGACACTGGTATAACCTTCTAAAATTCGCCGCACGCCATCATCCGCCAAAGTAGAAAAGCCTTTTTCAAGTGCCATTTTGCGTAGTTCATCAAAATGCGCGCGCCGTGCGATGAGCGAATCCATATCACTATCAATGCGCAATAACTCCATAATGGCCATACGGCCACGGTAGCCAGTTTGGTTGCAGCGTTTGCAGCCTTTATGCTTGAATATCTGAATTGCCTCATTGCGCTTAACGCCCAGAATCTTGCGCTCTTCATCACTTGGTTTGGCAGATTCTTTGCAGTGCGGACAAAGCACGCGCACCAAACGTTGCGCAACCACACCAATAATATTGCCGGCCATAATATCGGGCGAAATACCAATATCAGTCAACCTTGGAAACGCGCCTAAAGCCGAATTGGTGTGCAACGTGGTAAAAACCTGATGCCCTGTCATAGCCGCACGAAAAGCCATGGTGGCGGTATCCGCATCGCGCACCTCGCCCACCAGAATAATGTCCGGGTCTTGCCGCATAATCGAGCGAATGCCGTTGGCAAAATCTACCTTATTCACTTCCGCCACCGAGGTTTGCCGCATCTGCGTTACAGGATACTCCACCGGGTCTTCCAAGGTCATAATATTGACAGACTCTGTATTTTGATGCGATAGCAATGAATACAACGTCGTGGTTTTACCGCTACCGGTTGGCCCTGTGACCACCAATATACCTTCAGGCCGCGTCATCATCAGCTTAAGTTGTGCTAAAGTGGTTGTGCGTAGTCCCATGCGCTCTAGCGGAATAATCGATCGTTCACGGTCCAGTACCCGCAAGACGATATTTTCACCATGAATGGTAGGGTGTGAAGACACCCTGAAGTCAATCGGCCGACCGCATAGATTCATGTTTAGACGGCCATCCTGCGGCGCACGCGTTTCAGCGATATCCATGCCGCTGATTACTTTTAGGCGCACAGCAACACCTGGCCAATAGCTTTTATGCAAGCTGCGCACCTGTTGCAACACACCATCAATTCTGTAGCGAATACGCAAAAAAGCATATTCTGGCTCAAAGTGAATATCCGATGCGCCGCGCTTAACCGCATCCATCAACAATGCGCCTACCAGCCGCACCACAGGTTGCGTGTATTCGTCACCTTCGGCAGTTAGGCTTTGATAGTCGATTTCACCAGTTTCTATCTCACGTAAAATGCCATCAACCGAGAGCTCATAGCCATAAAATTGGTCAATATGCTCTTCAAGCTGCGCCTCGGCGGCCAATACCGGTTTAAGCTGAATTTGCCCACCCAGCATGGCGCGCAGCTGGTCTAACGCCACCACGTTAAACATATCCGCCATCGCCACAATCATGGTTTTGGTTGCGTCTTCATAGGCCACCGGCAACAGATGATAGCGCCGCGAAAAGTCTTCTGGCACCATGCCTAAAGCGTCTACATCGGCCACCACAGTGGTTAAATCGATGCTTTCCTGACCAATGGTGTGCGCGACCAGATCGCGCACCATGTTTTCGGATACGAAACCCAAACGCACCAGCTGACGACCAAGCGGAATATTGTTTTGCTCTTGCTCGATCAAAGCGATGCGCAGCTGATCCTGACTAATCAGGCCCTGCTGTATCATTAATTCGCCTAAGCGTAACTTACGTCTTTGTTCTGCCATTGTTTATCTTAATTATTGAATTGCCGCAATACGCGCTGCTAACGCGGCTTTGTCTATGCTGCTTGTGCTGGAAGCCTGCTCTAGCGCGCGCTGATAATATGGCAATGCTAATTTTGGCTTACCCATTTGGTCTAAACTCACCGCCAGATTAAAGGCATTATCTGCGCTGGGATTTAAACTGTAGGCATCAAAATAAGCCTGTTGCGCAGCTGGCCATTGATTTTGTTCGGCATACAGATTGCCCAGTGCCACGTGTAAGTTTGCATCGTCAGGCTGCTTGGCCAGCATGCTTTTAAGGTGGCTTTCACTGTTTTGCTCATTGCCTTGCGACTGATTATCTAGCAAAGCCGTTTGTGCGATGCTGTTCCGCGGGTCAACTTCTAACACCTTGCTATACCAGCCATTTGCATCTGCCACGCGGCCCTGTCGCGCTGCAATCGCGCCCATGCCCAGCAATGCATCCACATTCCGCACATCGTGCTGCAATACTTGTTTATAAAGCTTTTGCGCATCAGCATCTTTACCCGCATTGTAAGCCTCGTAAGCACTCATTAAGGTTGGATTTACACTCGGCTGTGGCTTGCTTTTAGTCACGCTTATAGAAGCGCTGGGGGAAGCGATAGATTCACCAAATTGCAATTTTTTTGATTTACCACTTTTTTTGTTGGCTTTTGTAGAGACAGATGACTCGCCTGCCTCTACTGCATTCTCAGCCACTGCAAACTCTTCATCCACGGCTTGAGCTTGTTCTTTCGGCATTTTTTTAGCCCGTTTTTTAATGGGGCTTTCCTGCTTTTCAGCGATCTGCATGGTGTTGTCAGGCTCAAATACTGCCGGCATTGCTGTCTGTGCTGGTGCATCTGGCATCTCTGGCATAGTTGCACTGGTGTTATTTTCCGGCTGCGTAGCTGCCTGTTGAACAACAGATGGTTGTGCAAGAGATCGTGGTGGAATCACAACATCCGGCGTGCTATCAATAAACTGGTAATAATAAAGCCCCACCCCAAGCAATGCTAACAAGCCAGCCCCCGCTATTAACGCCAGCCTTGTATTTTGATTACTTGCTTCGACACCTTTAGCAGAAAATACATTAGCTGCACTTTTTGATGATAAATTGGTTGGTGATGAATTTGAAGCAGTTGAAGTACCCAATGTATTGCTGCTGTTTTGCTTAGCAACACCGCTGGCCACGGTCGTGCCAGGCTCCACAATTGAGTTGCCTGCTGGGCTAAGTGATAACTCTAAATCTGAACCTGATTTACTCTGAACTTTGTTTTGGGTTTTATTTTCGGCTTGTACCTGCTCAGTTTTAGCGTTCTGGGCTTTATCTAGTGCTTTAATTAGCAGACTCATGCATCACCCGATTCACTAATTAATTTGCTTCTTCTAACACATTTTGTAATTGCTGTTCTGGCAAATACTGTTTATAGCTTTGCAATTCGTCGCTTTCTAAACTGGCGCTGGGGATAACCGTTGGACGCAAGAAAATCACCAGCTCTGTTTTTTGGTTGGCATCATTTTTACCAGTAAACAATTTACCGATGCCAGGAATGTTGGACAAACCCGGCACCTTATCAGAATTACGTTGTATTTCATCCTGCATCAAACCGCCTAGCACGGCTGTACTGCCACTGCTTACCTGTAAAATTGATTCCATTTCACGCACCTGAATTTGTGGAATCTGACTGGGAATCGTAAGTAATTGTGGGTTCGGATCGCGTACAAAACTCAATACCCTGGAAATGGTCGGGCGTACGTTAATATTGACATTGCCCGTGTCATTAATCTGCGGTGTCACACTCATCACTACGCCCACAGGAACGGTATTCGGCGTGGTTGTAATGGTTGACAACACACTGCCGCCAACAGAGGCCTGTGATTGTTGCGCTTGCACCGTAAAATAAACCAAGTTGTCGACCACTTTAAGTACAGCAGTCTGATTGTTCAATACCATCAATTTAGGGCTGGATAACACTTTGGTATCGCCAAACTGTTTGAGCAAAGTGATAGAAGCCGCAATGTTACCAATGGCGCTGGCTGGATTTAAATAGCCTGCAAATAAGCCTGCTGTTGATGTTATACCAAGTGCGTTCGCACCGCCCTGACTGACCGCGCCTGTTTTTGGGTTGAAATTAAACCCCTTAGAGCCAAGCGTTTGCCCAAAAACAAAGCCACTGTTTGTTGGCCCATTATTTAAGCGGCTCCAATCAATCCCGGCTTGAAAACTGTCGCTTAATCTCACCTCAACGATCGTCGCTTCAATCAGCACTTGGCGCCTTGCACTGCCCATCACCTTATCGATAAATTCTTGTACTTTTTGGTGTTGTTTATTGGTAGCACGCACGCTAATCACGCCAGTTTCAGCATTGGCGATCACATTGGCTGCAAATAAGGTTTTATATTCTGATTTCGCACGTTCGCGGTCTTCTGCTTCCGCTTTTGCGGCATCTGACTGCGTGTTAATGGTGATTGTCGTACCGTTGGCATTTGCAGGTTTCACGTCGGCTTGATTGTTTGATTGCCCGGCAGTGCCGATGCGCGTCACAATCACCTCTTTATCCGTTTCTGCCAATAAATCTTTAATATTTAGAATTAAAGATTCCCAAAGATGGTTTTTTGAAGTGCTATCTACGGAGGTGCGTGAGCTATTATTAGCACCATTACCATTAGTAGTAGTGCTATCGCCTATTTGTGCAGAGCTGGATATTTGGCCATCGGCGCCGATAAAGCTTTTGGTGTCTCGGTTCATGTTCACGTAATCTATTTTGTAATTACGTAATACTGGCTGGTCAGGTGCTATGTACAGCACATTACCATCCATTTTATAAGTTAAATCCACCTGTTTAGCCAGACGCTCTAAAATGGCTGGCAAGGTCTGATCAACCGCATTCAGCGTGGCGCGGCCTTGGATAGAGGGGTGTATGTCCACGTTGATTTTGCTTTCACGCGCTAGTGCAAACAAAATCTCCTTTACAGGCACCTCGTTCACCACCACGCTATAGGTTTGCGCTTTTGTCGTGGCTTTAGGGGGTGGTAACTGCGGACTGCTTCTTACCAGCTTGGGAATAGGCGCAGCTGCGGCTGTTTTATTATCATCTTGTGTAGCAGCTTTGCCATCAATATGGCCAGCGGAGGGCTTTATGCCTGACTGATGCGCACAGGCAGTAAACAATAAACCAATAAAAGTAACTAAACTATATTTAGCCAAATAAACTTTAATATTATTGTTAAGCACGACGTGCCTACCCCCAAAGATTTCTATACTTCGATTGTTATCGCATAATTTAGATTAAATTGCAATACTAACTAATTGAAACTTTTATAAATTTACTTAAATTTACCTTTTTAACAAATTTATTTAGTTTCTTGCAACACCCCAGCAATAGTGCGCAGTTGCGGACGATTTTTTTGCAACTCGGCTGGCAATTTTTGTAAGGCCTGTGTTGCCTCAAAACGATTGGCAAAACTACCATACAACACGGTTAGAAATGGCTGATTATTGACTTTAGTTCTGTACACATAAATATTATCCAGCTCCATTTGCTGGCTTAATCTCTCTAGGTCATTTTTAAGCTGCGAGTCACTGCTTGCGCCCATCAATTGAATGCTCACCGTACTGGGTGCCTGGCTAGAGAGCCAAGCCGAGGTGGCGTCTAAACGTTGCGTTAAGATATCCGCCTGCGGGTTTATCGTCGCGCTTGCTGGCGGGTTGCTGTAAGGGTTTGCTTGCTGCGTTTCTCTGGGCTTGGCCTCAATTGCTGGCACAGTTACTCCCGGTTTGGTTTCTTTTAGCATACCTTCGGGTACCACCACAATTTCGGGCTGCTTGGCCAAATTAGTTGACCCTGGATTTGCAGATTTATGTGCCCACATGCTCACCGCATAGCCAAGCGCTAGACCCAATGCCAGCAGGGCCGCCCACATTAATACTTGAGATTGTTTTGCCTGCTGTTTTAATTTTTCTACACCAAATTCACTATCGGCAATAGCGGCCTGCACGTGCTTAGGTGTCACTTGATACTCATTATCTGCAAAAGCGGCGAGTAATGATTTATCGGCCAAAATATTTACACGCCGCACCAACCCCTCAGCTGAGGATGCGATTTTAGAAATCGCCGTGTTTGAAAATAAATGTGGGCCAAAATAACCCGCTGCGCGCAGCCTAAAAATAAGGTATTCACCGATTTCCTTAGTTTGCAAAGGCACCAGATTAAAGCTGTGCGTAATGCGCTCACGCAGCTGCCGAATATTAGTTTGATTTAAATTTCCATCAAGTTCTGGCTGGCCAAACAGCACGATCTGTAACAACTTATCATGCTTGGTTTCCAAGTTAGAAAGCAAACGAATTTCTTCTAAGGTCGCTAGCGGCATACCTTGCGCTTCTTCTACAAAAATCACTACTTGTTTACCTGCCGCGTGCCGCGCCAGTAAATGCGTTTGCAGCACTTGCATCACTTTTAAGCGGTCTGCATTTTTAGGCAGTTTAAGTTGCAACTCAAAGGCAATGGCGTGAAGGATATCTTCTGGCGCGACGCTTGGATTAGCCAGGTAAATGCTCTCGATTTTATCGGGCAGCATGGTCTGCAACATACGGCATAACATGGTTTTGCCGCTGCCCACTTCACCCACCACCTTGATAATGCCCTCACCACTATTAATGGCGTAGATTAAGGCCTCCAACACTGCACCGCGATTGCCGCCGGTATAAAAAACTTCTGTGTTGGGGGTGATTTTGAATGGCGGCTCTTTTAAGCCAAAATGGGCGTAATACATTCAACACCCTCTCTATTTTTCTTCTTGAAGCTGTATGCGGCTATACAAGGTCGTGCGGTTAATGCCTAACATTTTAGCAGCCTGGCTTAAATTACCATGGGTAATATGCATAGCGGCACTGACGTAGGCTTTCTCCCATGATTTTAGTACTTGATCCAAGCTCACATTTGCTTCGTTTTGTAAGTGCTGCATGGCATAACTTGATAAATCACCACTGTTAGTGACAATAGCCGTGCCGCTATCCATCTCATTTTGGCGCGATAAATCCAGCTCAGCAGAAAGCTGTGTTTCATTGACGGTTTGGCCGGCGTATTTTGCAATCAGCCGAATAATGATATTGCGTAACTCACGCACATTGCCTGGAAAATGGTAACTTAGCCAGCGCGCTTTGGCTTTTTCGTCCAGTTTAAAAGGTTGCTGGCCGGTTTCACGCGCATAAAACGCATTGAAATGTTCCAGCAATATCAGGCTATCTTCACCCAAATCTCGCAAAGGCGGAACCTTAACGGCAAAAACTCCTAGGCGATGATACAAGTCCGACCTGAAATTACCCGCGCGCACTTCTGCACGCAAATCGCGGTTAGTGGCAGCCACAACGCGTGCTTTGCTCTTGCGCACCTGCGTTTCGCCAACACGTGTATATTCACCATTTTCTAACACGCGTAATAACTTGGCCTGCATTTCCAATGGTAATTCACCAATTTCGTCCAAGAACAACGTGCCTTCGTTTACATCCTCAAAATAACCCGCATTCGCAGTATTCGCGCCAGTAAACGCGCCCTTGGCGTGGCCGAACAAAATGGATTCCGCCAACATGGGTGAAATGGCCGCACAGTTTATCGACAAATATGGCTGTTTAGCGCGCTTGCTGAAACGATGAAAGTTACTTGCTACGCGCTCTTTACCGCTACCAGATTCACCTTCAATCAGCACTGGAAAAGGCGAATCGGCGAATTGGCGAATTTGCGTAATCAGCGTTTGCATAGGCAAGCTTTCGCCTATCATGCCGCCATTTTTGTCTTCGGGTTTTTCGGTAAGCTCTACACTTTGAACTTTTAATGAATTAAGTAATAGCTCTTTTAAGCGCTCAACATCACAAGGTTTAGGAATAAAATCGAGTGCGCCTAGCGCCAGCGCATGCTTCACATTCACATCATCACTTTGTCCAGAAAGTACATGGATTTTCATACTGGGCGAATGCGCCAGCAACTCACCAATCATCTTGAAACCCTCGTCAGGCTTATGCTGCATAGGCGGCAGGCCTAAGTCGACCAAAGCGAGTGATGGCGGCTCTTCCAGCTGTCGCAGCAAGCTCTTGGCTTGCGCGCGTGAATCGGCTACGCACACTTCAAAATGTTTGCTTAGCACAAAGTGCAGGGTATCGGTAATGAGCGGGTCATCATCAATAATGATGAGCACAGGACGAAGCTCAGCCATTGATTTTTCCTTTTAATTTAAAACGATTATTATTGTTTATAAAGACACTATAACCGTTAAAAAGCAGGCTATCAACTAACTTTGAGAGGAAGTACAAGCAGAAAATGGGGTGGCTGATGGGGCTCGAACCCACGACAACAGGAATCACAATCCTGGACTCTACCAACTGAGCTACAACCACCATTGAAACAAACTACTCATTAAAACAAGTGGCCTGCCCGACAGGAATCGAACCTGTAACCCCCAGCTTAGAAGGCTGGTGCTCTATCCGGTTGAGCTACGGGCAGATATGGTTACACATTACGACTAAAGGCAAGACCAAAAAAACTGGTCGGCGTGGAGAGATTCGAACTCCCGACATCCTGCTCCCAAAGCAGGCGCGCTACCAGACTACGCTACACGCCGAAGAGGCAGAAATATAGCGCAAACAAGGCATTTGGTCAATTCTAATATGTTAAAATGCCACTTTATTTTTAATAATTAATTGAATAAAGCCGCATGACAGCACAAATCATCAATGGCAAAGCCATTGCAGAAGACTTACTGAATAATATCAAAGCTAAAATTGAAGCCCGTGTTAACGCTGGTAAACGCGCGCCCTGTCTGGCCGTGATTTTGGTAGGTGCAGATCCAGCGTCCGCCATTTATGTACGCAATAAGCGCCTGGCGTGCGAAAAAGTAGGTATTCGCTCAATTGCACATGATTTGCCAGCAAGCACCAGCGAGGCCGAATTAATTGCTTTAATCGATAGCTTGAATAACGACCCGATGGTAGATGGCATTTTGGTGCAATCACCATTACCGCCACAGATCAAAGACGAACATATTATTGAGCACATCAGTGTAGACAAAGATGTGGACGGCTTTCATCCTTACAATATCGGCCGTCTGGCTGTGCGCCAGCCTACATTGCGCTCTTGCACACCATTTGGTGTGATAAAGATGCTTGAGGCTTCAAATATCGATTTAATGGGCTTAGACGCAGTGATTGTTGGCGTCTCTAACCACGTAGGCCGCCCGATGGCGCTAGAGCTGTTGTTAGCGGGCTGCACCATTACCAGCTGCCATCGCCATACCAAAGATTTGGCTGACAAAGTCAAACACGCCGATTTAATCGTGGCCGCCGCTGGCAAGCCGGGGCTTATTGAAGGCGATTGGATTAAACCTGGCGCGATTGTGGTCGATATCGGTATTAACCGTTTGGCTGATGGCACTATTTGCGGTGATGTTGATTATAATGCGGCAAAAGAACGTGCGGGCTACATTACCCCGGTGCCGGGCGGCGTTGGGCCGATGACAGTAGCGACGCTGATGGAAAATACCTTGTTAGCGCTTGAATTAAGCAAGAAATAATAAGCTTTTGCATATCGCTTTCATTAAGTGTAAACTCGCGCGATGAAAATTTCATTAACATTAAATTTACTTTTTACAAGTGGTTTATTTACTAGTAACTTAATTTAATAGCAACTTAGCTGGATACAACATGGCAGAAACTCTTACTAAAACTTTTACTCCTTATCAGCCAAAACCTGATGAGGAGTATATGAACAAAAATCAACTGAAACATTTTCGCGCCATTTTAAATGGCTGGAAATCTGAACTCAGCCACGACATTGACCGCACCGTGCATACCATGCAAGACGAAGTCACCATGTTCGCCGATCCGAACGACCGCGCCAGCCAAGAATCTGACATGGCGCTGGAGCTGCGCAACCGCGATCGCGAACGCAAACTCATTAAAAAGATTGATGAAACATTACGCAATATTGATGGCAACGAATACGGTTATTGCGAAGCCTGTGGCGTTGAAATCGGCTTAAAACGTCTTGAAGCGCGACCTACAGCAACGCTTTGCATCGATTGTAAAACGCTGGACGAAATGCGTGAAAAGCAGGTTGCCAAATAGCGAGCTGCTTTCAGTGCAGACTAACCTTTAGGTTACGTCGGAGCTAAAAACAAGTCGCCAAGTAGTTAGTAACTCACTCCAAACAAAAAAGCCCGATTAATCGGGCTTTTTTGTTACATGCGTGCCATTCTTTATCAAAACCACTGTCCTACAAGCCAATATCCATGCGCCTTCCATGGCCATCGTTTATATAATGAAAAAAGCGCCTAATATAGACGCTTTTTTTGATGCTAACGAATCTTACTCATCGGCTTCTATCGTTTTTTCTTCTTTCACAGGTGCATCAATCAAGGCTTTCATGCTTAATCGCACTTTGCCCTTGTCATCAATTTCCACCACTTTAACTTTAACGATATCACCTTCTTTTACAAAATCGCTCACCGCATTGACGCGTTGATGAGCAATTTGCGAGATATGCACCAAACCATCTTTACCTGGTAACAAGCTTACCACTGCGCCAAAATCAAGAATTTTCACCACTGGGCCTTCGTAAATTTGGCCTACTTCAACTTCTGCAGTGATTTCTGCAATACGGCGTTGTGCCTCTGCGCCTTGTTCTGCGCTTGTGCAGGCAATTTTAATGGTGCCATCATCTTCAATATCAATGCTGGTGCCAGTTTCTTCGGTTAGCGCACGAATCACCGCGCCACCCTTACCAATCACATCACGAATTTTATCAGCATTAATTTTCATAGTGATAATACGTGGTGCGAAAGCCGACATCTCAGTGTTTGCCGTGCTCATGGCTTTTTTCATGATGCCTAAAATATGTTCGCGGCCTTCTTTGGCTTGCGCTAATGCCACTTGCATAATTTGTGAGGTAATGCCGGTAATTTTAATGTCCATTTGCAGCGCGGTAATGCCATCTTCTGTGCCTGCTACTTTAAAATCCATGTCGCCCAGGTGATCTTCATCACCCAAGATGTCGGTTAACACCGCAACACGGTTGCCTTCTTTAATCAAGCCCATAGCGATACCTGCCACGTGATTTTTCAGCGGCACGCCAGCATCCATCATGGCTAAACTACCGCCACAAACTGATGCCATTGAGCTGGAACCGTTAGATTCGGTAATTTCAGACACGATACGCACGGTATAACCAAACTCTTCAGGTGTTGGCAATGCAGCAATTAATGCGCGTTTTGCCAGGCGACCATGACCAATTTCACGGCGCTTAGGTGTGCCTACACGGCCAGTTTCGCCAGTGGCAAACGGCGGCATATTGTAATGCAGCATAAAGCGGTCTTTAAACTCGCCTTGCAACGCGTCTATCACCTGCTCATCACGGCCAGTGCCAAGCGTTGCAACCACCAATGCCTGAGTCTCACCACGTGTGAACAATGCAGAACCGTGTGTGCGCGGCAATACGCCCGTACGCACGGTGATCGGGCGCACGGTACGTGTGTCGCGGCCATCAATACGTGGCTCGCCATTTAAAATTTGGCTACGCACGGTTTTGGCTTCTAAATTAAAGAATTCACCTTTAATTTTATTCGCTTCATCGGTGCTGGTATTTTCGTTGATCAGCTCAGACATAACGCGATTTCTAATTTCTTCTAACTTGGCTGAGCGCGCGCCTTTAGCTTTAATTTGGAATGCGGCATTCACATCGGCCGCCGCCAATTTGTTCATTTTCTCAATCAACGCTGTGTCAGGCTCAGGCGCAACCCAATCCCAGGCATCTTTGCCAGCTTCTACGACCAGCTCGTTAATCATTTTAATCACGGCCTGCATTTGCTCGTGGCCGTATACCACCGCACCCAGCATCACTTCTTCTGACAATTCTTTTGCTTCTGATTCCACCATCATGACGGCGGTTTCAGTTGCGGCCACCACTAAATCTAATGCAGTTTCTTCTAACTGTGCTTTGGTTGGATTCAATACATATTCATCATTAATATAACCCACACGCGCCGCGCCTAATGGGCCAAAGAACGGAATGCCTGATAAGGACATGGCGGCAGATGCACCGATAATTGCTGGGATATCCGCATCAATTTCCGGGTCGGACGACATTACCGTCGCCACAATTTGCACTTCGTTATAAAACGCTTCTGGAAATAAAGGGCGCAATGGACGGTCTATCAGGCGCGATGTAAGCGTTTCCTTTTCTGAAGGACGGCCTTCGCGCTTGAAAAAACCACCAGGAATTTTACCGGCAGCATAAGTTTTTTCCATGTAATCCACAGTCAGCGGGAAGAAATCCTGACCTTCTTTTACTTCTCTTTTACTCGTTACCGCAACTAAAATAACCGTATCGCCATAACTTACCATCACCGCGGCGTCCGCCTGACGGGCTATTTCACCTGTTTCAATGGTGAGCTCATGCGCGCCGTATTGAATACTTTTTTTCACTTTGTTAAACATTAATTTTCCTTTATCTATCAACTAGTTGCTATTCACTACCCAATAACAACTACAGCTTTCTAACCAACTTCACAATAAAAAAAGCCGACGCATATCGCAATCGGCTTTTTACTCCAATTATAAAAGCGCGCCTAATATTAGCAAATCAGCCACTTTTATAACAATTATTTACGCAGACCTAAACGCTCAATCAGTGTTTGGTAACGCGCTGTATTTTCACGTTTTAAATAATCCAGCAAACGGCGACGTTGGCTTACCATTGCCAATAGGCCACGGCGTGAGTGATTATCTTTTTTGTTTGATTTAAAATGCTCTGTCAAGTAAGCAATGCGGCTGGTAAGTAGCGCTACTTGCACTTCCGGGCTGCCAGTATCGCCTTTTGCTTGTTGAAAATCACCAATAATTTTGGCGCGTTCTGCTGCTGTAGTTGCCATCTTTTTTCCTCTAGTTAGCGTCAATGCAAAAGCAGGTGATTTGGATATTTAGCCCGCGAATGCATTCATTTACAATGAACCGAGCATTCTAACTTGTTAATCACTATTTAACAAGCGCTTTGTGCTTAACAAGCTGATTTAACTAATATTTTACATATATTTTAAGTGCTTTTTTGAATTAATCGCTTGGGTGCAATTTTGCCATCATCCTGCAAAAAACCTAAGCCTAAAAAGCTGTTATTTTCATCGTAAAGTCTTAGGTCGCCTGCTAGCGCTTTTCCAGCCAGCCATACTGCTTGGCCTTGCATTAAAAAATGTGCGGCATCATCATTAAGTGTGACTTTTGGCAAATAAGTAACGGCAGAATCAACTGGCAATAATTGTGCATCGCGTGCTTCCATTGACATCGCCTCTAACTGTTCTAGGGTGATTGCCTGGGGCAACACATAGCCTGCAGTTTCTGTACGGCGCAAGCCGATTAGATGCGCGCCACAGCCAAGTGCAGCGCCTATGTCTTCTGCCAGTGTGCGGATGTAGGTGCCCTTGCTGCAGGTAACGGTGATTTGTGCAACATCACCCAAAAACTCATTTACAACAATATTTTTTATGGTGATTAAACGTGGCTGTCGGGCAATATTCACACCATTTCTGGCATATTCATATAAGGCTTTGCCTTCATGTTTTAAGGCAGAATACATTGGTGGTATCTGGCTAATTTCGCCCAAAAACTGTTGGCATGCTGCTTCAAGCTGCGCTTGGGCAACATTGACTGGCAATGTCGTCAACACTTCGCCTTCGACATCGCCAGTTGTAGTCGTTACGCCAAGTTTAATGGTCGCGATATAGGTTTTATCGGCATCCGTGACGTATTGCGCAAACTTGGTGGCTTCGCCCAAACAGATAGGCAGCAAGCCAGTGGCAAGCGGATCCAACGTGCCCGTGTGGCCCGCCTTGGCTGCCTGGAACAGCCATTTCACTTTCTGCAGCGCTTGATTGGATGAAAAGCCGAGCGGCTTATCGAGTATTAAAACGCCGTTAACGTTTCTTTTGATGCGTTTGAATTGCAATATTTTAAGTGTTGTCCGATTTTTTGTCCGAAGCGCGTGCGGCTTCAATCAATTGCGCCATTTTCATGCCGATATCAATTGATGCGTCGTACACAAAATGCAATTGTGGCACGGTGCGCAGCAGCATACGCCTGGCCAGCTGCGTACGCAAAAAGCCTGCCGATTTTTCCAGGCCTTTTTGCAGGCTATCGCTGGCTTTTGCTGCGCTGTAGAAGATTTTGGCATGCGCCATATCGCCGGTGACCTCAACCGCCGTAATCGTCACCATGCCAATACGCGGGTCTTTCACCTCAAACTGCAATAGATCCGCCAGCTCGCGCTGCATCTGCTCAGCAACGCGATGACTACGGGAATATTCTTTTGCCATTAGAGCGTACGGGCGACTTCGACAACTTCATAAACTTCTAAGATATCGCCCACTTCAATATCGTTAAAGTTTTTGAGTGATAACCCGCATTCAAAGTTATTTTTCACTTCTTTTACGTCGTCTTTAAAGCGTTTCAGTGAATCCAGCTCGCCAGTATGAATAATGACATTGTTACGCAACACGCGCACTTTGGAGTTACGCTTAATCACACCATCTTGCACATAGCAACCAGCAATCGCACCTACTTTAGAGATGCGGAATACCTCACGAACCTCTACTGTACCGATCATGCTTTCTTTTTGCTCTGGGGCTAACATACCGCCAAGCGCCGCTTTTACTTCATCTACCGCTTCGTAAATAATGTTGTAATAGCGCACATCTACGCCCAAATTATCAATCAATTTGCGTGAGCCAGCATCGGCGCGTACATTAAAGCCGATTAACACGGCATTTGAGGCACTGGCCAGGTTAACATCCGATTCGCTAATCGCGCCCACACCGGTATGAATAATGTTCACTTTCACTTCTGAAGTTGAAAGTTTTTGCAGGCTGGTCGCCAAGGCTTCGTATGAACCTTGCACGTCAGATTTAATAATCAGATTGAGCGTTTGCACTTCGCCTTCCGCCATCTGGTCGAACATGTTTTCAAGCTTGGCCGCTTGCTGCTTGGCCAATTTAACATCGCGGAACTTGCCTGCGCGGAAGTTTGCGATTTCGCGTGCCTTGCGCTCATCGTTAAGCACGATTACCTCTTCGCCCGCGCTAGGCACATCAGACAAGCCCAGAATTTCGACTGGAATAGATGGCCCAGCCTCTTTAATATCATTACCGGCCTCATCCAGCATAGCGCGTACGCGACCAAAAGTAGTGCCTGCTAAAATCATGTCGCCACGCTTGAGCATGCCGGATTGCACCAATACCGTTGTTACTGGACCGCGACCTTTATCAAGCCTGCCTTCAATAACTAAACCCTTAGCCGGAGTATTTTTAGGTGCTTTCAGCTCTAAAATTTCGGCTTGTAACAACACCGCTTCTAACAATTCGTCGATACCCTTGCCTGTTTTTGCCGACACTTCACGGAACATGGTATCGCCGCCAAAATCTTCTGGCACCACCTCTTGAGCTACCAACTCCATTTTTACGCGTTCAGGCTGCGCATCAGGTTTATCAATTTTGTTAATCGCTACCACTATAGGCACGCCGGCTGCCTTGGCGTGGTGAATCGCCTCAATGGTTTGTGGCATCACGCCGTCATCGGCGGAGACCACCAAAATTACCACGTCGGTCGCTTTTGCGCCGCGTGCGCGCATGGCAGTAAATGCCTCGTGGCCTGGAGTATCCAAGAAAGTCACCATGCCGCGCGGCGTTTCGACGTGATAAGCGCCAATATGCTGTGTAATGCCGCCTGCTTCGCCAGAAGCTACTCGGCTACGGCGAATGTAATCTAACAATGAGGTTTTGCCATGGTCAACGTGACCCATCACAGTAACAACTGGAGGACGCGATTCTAATATCGCCTCTGCATGTTCGGCTTCCTCCAAGAATACATCCGGATCATTTGGCGCTGCAGCTTGGGCTTTATGTCCCATTTCCTCTACAAGAATAATTGCCGTTTCCTGATCGAGCACTTGGTTAATTGTCACCATCATGCCCATGCCCATTAACACTTTTATCACCTCTGCCGCTTTAACCGACATTTTGTGTGCTAAATCAGCCACAGAAATCGTTTCTGGCACCAACACTTCATGCACAATTGGCTCAGTTGGCGCGTTAAAAGCATGCTCTTGGTCGTCATCGTCTCGATGTGACTTGTGTTTGCCTTTTGGTGAACGCCAGCCTTGGCCAGCGCTAACATCTCCGCGGGTTTTTAAGCCGCGCTTTTTGCTTTCTTTTTCGTTCCAATCTTTATTATTGCCTTTGCTCTTCTTCGCGTCTTTCGCAGCAGGTTTCGCGGCACCTTCTTTAGCAGCAGGCTTATGCAGCGTGCCTTCTGATAATTTCGCAGCTTTGGCTTTTGCAGCCTCTGCTTCTGCTAATTTTTTGGCTTCTTCATCGGCGCGACGCTGTGCAAGCTCTTGCTTTTTACGCACATCTTCTGCTTGCATAGCTGCCAAGGCTGCATGGCGCTTTGCTTCTTGCTCCCGCAGTGCAATTTGTTCTGGCGTTAATACTTGTTTTTTAATAGTTGTAGATTTTGTTTCTGCCTCAACAACTACTGGCGCAGGCTCTTCAGCTGCGACTACTTCCGTCACAGGCTCCGCCTCGACCACTGTCGGTTCTAGCGGCAACACTTCTTCAACTATCGGCTCTGGTGCTGTTTCTTCAGGCTCTTCACTGCGCACCAGTATGCGCTTCTTGCGCACCTCAACTTGAATAGTACGCGCCTTGCCCATGCTGTCAGTTTTTTTAATTTCTGTGCTGGATTTGCGTGTCAGGGTGATTTTATTTTTCGGTGCTTGCGCAGCGCCATGTTCTTTACGTAAATATTCCAGCAGTGCCGCTTTGTCTGCTTCTTCTAATTTATCTTCAACAGCAGATTTGCTAACGCCAGCACTTTTAAGTTGGTCTAGCAGCAAAGCAGTTGGCAGCCCTAGCTCTGCGGCGAATTGTGCAACGGTTGTTTGTGCCATTTACTGTCCTTGTCTTTCTACTTTGAGTCTGTCTACTTTTACTATTTAAACCCTGATTACTATTTAACCTTAGTCTTTATTTAAACCAGGGCGCACGTGCCGCCATAATTAGGTTTTTTGCACGTTCTGCGTCCATATTGGATAATTCCACCAATTCATCCACAGCCAGCTCGGCCAAATCTTCCATGGTGGCTATGCCCTTAGAGGCCAATAGATGCGCGGTCTTATCGTCCATGCCTTCCATTGTAAGCAAATCTTCTGCAGCTTCTTCTACCTTTTCTTCTTTAGCAATCGCTTCGGTTAACAAGGCGGCGCGCGCGCGCGAACGAAGTTCGTTAATCGTATCTTCGTCAAACGCATCTATCTCGGCCATTTCAGCAAGTGGAACATAGGCAATTTCTTCTAAAGTGCTGAAACCTTCCTGTACCAGAATATCCGCCACCTCCTCGTCGACGTCGAGCTTCTCCATGAACAGATGACTTACGCTGGCGTACTCGTCCTGGTTTTTCTTGGCAGCTTCTTCCTCGGTCAGAATGTTTAATGTCCAGCCAGTCAATTCTGAAGCCAAGCGCACGTTTTGGCCGCTACGACCTATCGCCAGGGCTAATTGCTCCTCATTTACTACCACGTCCATACTGTGTGCGTCTTCATCCACCACAATGCTGGATACTTCAGCAGGTGCCATCGCATTAATCACAAACTGTGCCGGCTCCATGCTCCACAACACAATATCCACACGCTCACCAGCCAACTCGCCAGTTACCGCTTGTACGCGCGAGCCGCGCATGCCCACGCAAGTGCCCACTGGGTCTAAGCGTTGATCATTGGTTTTTACTGCAATTTTAGAGCGCAAACCTGGGTCGCGTGCGGCCGCTTTAATTTCCAGCAAACCTTCTTCAATTTCTGGCACTTCCAGCTCAAATAAACGCTTTAAAAATTCTGGTGCAATACGCGATAGAATCAATTGCGGGCCACGGCCACCGCGCTCAATGCGCGACAGGTAAGCACGTACCCGATCACCTACGCGCAGATTCTCTTTAGGAATCATCGCTTCACGTGGCAATAAGCACTCGATACGGCCAACCTCTATAAGCGCATTGCCTTTTTCCATGCGCTTAATCACGCCGGTAACCAAATTCTCGCCCCGCGCCAGAAAGTCTTCTAGAATTTGCTCGCGCTCCGCTTCGCGCACCTTTTGCAGAATCACTTGCTTAGCGGCTTGCGCACCAATACGGCCGAATTCAATACTTTCCAGCGGCTCTTCATAATAATCGCCAATTTGGCGGCCTTTAGCACGCTCATCTTCTTCATCGAACTGATAAGCAGAGTTTTCCAGTAAATCGTATTCCACATACTGCCAGCGTCTAAACGTTTCATATTCGCCAGTTTCACGATTAATCGACACACGAATATCTGCATTTTCATCGTATTTTTTCTTAGTGGCAGAAGCCAATGCCAGCTCTAAAGCAGTAAATATCACCTCTTTGCTCACGTTTTTCTCGTGGGCGAGAGCGTCTACCAATAATAAAATTTCACGACTCATTGCAATCTCCGACTATCAATATATTCTAAACTATTGTCATTATTTCAAACTAAAATACCGGGCTCAAACGCGCTTTATCGATGTTGCTCAAAGCCATTTTATAAATAACACCTTCAAACTCCAGCAGCACATTGCTATCTTCCACACCCTTTAAAATACCTAAAAAGGTCTTGCGTGGCAGCGTGGTTTCCGTAGCATTAGCACTTTCATCTTTTATGCCCACACGCAACTTAATCTGCGCGCGTTCACCGGTAAATCTAACAAAATCTTTTTCTTTTTTTAATACTCTATCTATGCCAGCCGAAGAAATCTCCAACCTATCGTAATCAATCTCATGCTCTACTGTCAGCACATTACCCAGTTGATTACTCACCAGCACGCAATCGTCAATATTCACGCTGTCTTTAGTATCTTTCGGGTTGAGCTTATCAATAAACACGCGCAACAACTTGCCTCGATTTGAAATCTCGAGATCTACCAACTCAAACCCTAGTTGAGTTACCGTTTTATCAATTAACCCATTCAAATCTTGCATTACCACTTATTCCTTAGGCCTGCGCTTATACCAACATAAGCAGCAGAAACAAAAAATGGGCACAAAGCCCATCGAATTATAGTCGCATTATACCAATAAATTCAAGCAATTGGAATGCATATGGAGCATGCGGCGTAAATTAAAAACCCCCCACAACTTTCGTCATGAGGTTTTCTAAATAAACCATTCTAGCGATGGTTAGCTATAAATTGCTAGGCGGTGACCCACTTTGGCTACGGCCATGTCGCTACGCTCGTTTAACCTAAAGGTTAGCCTACGCTACAACTCTGCCCTGCAAGCCTTATTCTATTCTTAAGCATAGCTTTGTGTTAAATACTGACTGTTTTCTATGAGTTTTAATAAGAGGATTGTAGTTACGACATAACCTAGAAGGTTAGTCTCCACTGCCAAAATGCAAAGCCTTTTGGTCGTAAACTCAAGTAGGTCTTAACATACAATGCTCTAAAACTAAAAAACCCCACTATTTTGATAGTGAGGTTTTTTAATTAAATAAATAGCTTGGCGGTGACCTACTTTCGCATGCGAAGAGCATACTATCATTGGCGCTGGTTCGTTTCACGGCCCTGTTCGAGATGGGAAGGGGTGGGTCCAAACCGCTATGGCCGCCAAGCATAAC